>NZ_DAISJG010000020.1:0-52835 GCF_036821595.1 Phenylobacterium sp. | reverse complement strand
CCCCTGGCATCCCCCCTACTGCCCCCGCGGGGCCGGCCGTTCCGACCGCGCGACGGGGGGGGCTTCGTGCGGTCGGGAGCAAGAACGTCGCCGGCAGAACGGCGTTCCCGGGGCGGGCGGACTTTTTGTGCGCGGGTCCAGACGCGGCGCCTTGCCGCGCCGGGCTCCACCGCATCTTAGGGATTTTCAGCTTCGATGGCCGCCGGTTCAACGACGCGCCCGGGGGGGCGTACCGCCGATGCAAGACCAGTCCCGGACCGGCCTGTCGCGGCGCGGCCTCATCCTCGCCGCCGGCGCCGGCGTGCTGGCCGCGCCCGCCGCCTTCGCCGCCCAGCCCGGCAAGGCCAAGCCGGCCGCCGGCCACGCCGCGCCCGCTCTCACGCCCGAGGCCGCCATGGCCCGGCTGATGGCCGGCAACGCCCGCTATGTGGCGGCCCGCGCCACCCATCCCAACGGCGACGCCGCCCGCCGCCGGCTGGTGGCGGCCGGCCAGCATCCCTTCGCCGTGGTGCTGGCCTGCGCCGACAGCCGCGTCGCCCCCGAGCTCATCTTCGACCAGGGCCTTGGCGACCTGTTCGTCGTCCGCGTGGCCGGCAATGTGGTGGACGACGCCGTCCTCGCCTCGATCGAGTATGCGGTGATCCACCTGGGGGCCAACCTGGTCATGGCGCTGGGCCACGAGCGCTGCGGGGCGGTCAAGGCGACCGCGGACGCCCTCGACGGCCACCCCTCGCCCGACGACGCCGACACCAAGATCGGCGCCCTTGCCGCCCTGATCGCGCCGGCCGTCCGCGCCGTGCCGGCCGGCGTGGTCGACAAGGTCGACGCCGCGGTCTCGCTGAACGCCGCCCACGCCGCGGCCGAGATTTTCGCCGGCTCGAAGCCGCTGCGCGGCCGCGTGCTGGCCGGTTCGCTGAAGATCGTCGCCGCCCGCTACGACTTGGACGACGGCAGGGTCTCGCCCGCCAAGGGCCGGGAGATCGCCTGAGATCCGGCCCCGCGGCCGGCTGTAACGACCCTGGATGGCGCCGGATTCCGGCGCGCAGTTTGCGAGCGTACCGATGACCGACCCCGAGCAATACGTGCTGGCTCTGGAGCTGCTGGTGTCGCTGAGGGTCGCCCAGGACCCTCCCGAGGTGCGGCAGGAGATCGCCCGGGCCATCGAGGCGGGCCTGGACACCTCGGGCGCCGTCGAGCGCGCCATCCGCGAGCGGGCCCTGCGCATCCTGCGCGAATGCGAACCGGTGGGGCCCCGCCCGGTCTGAGCCCGTCGCCCCGAGCTTGACTGTACACCCCTATGGCGCTTCCAGATGCGTCGCCCCCGCCGCCTCGCGGCCGGAGGCGGAGGACACATGCGACTGCTGCTCAACCTTCTGTGGTTCGTGCTCGGCGGCTGGATCTCCGGCACAGCCTGGCTGCTGGCCGGCCTCGTTCTGGCGATCACCATCGTGGGCCTGCCGTGGACGCCGGCCGCCTTCCGCATCGCCGGCTTCAGCTACTGGCCGTTCGGCAAGGTGGTGGCCGAGCGCGACCCCGGCGTGACCAGCGTGCTCCTCAACCTCCTGTGGCTGCTGCTCGCCGGCTGGTGGCTGGCCCTGCATCATCTGGTCCTCGCCGTCGGGCTCGCGGTGACCATCATCGGCATTCCCTTCGCCTGGCAGCACGTGAAGCTGGCGGTCCTGTCGCTCACGCCGGTGGGCAAGGAGATCGTCCCGGCCTGAGGCGGCCTGCGGCGTCGTCGCCTGCGGGTTCGCCTTCCGTTCCGCGCCGACTCCGGTAAACTCCGCGGGTGACCGCTCCCCTCGCCGCCGTCGATCTCGCGCCCGCCCTCGTGGTGCTGCCCGGCCCGCGCGCGGCGGTGGCCGACGGGGCCGGCGCGCGGACGCTGCGGGCCCCCGACGCGCGCGACCTCGTGGAGGCCGCGCCCGTCCTCCTGGCGCACGCGGCCATGACCGCGCGGCGGCTCGGCCTCAACGCCCTGCCCCGGTCGCCGCGGATCTTCGACGCCCTGGAGCTGTTCGCCTTCGTGCGGCCGGCGCGATTCTGCGCGCCCTCCGCGGCCGGCCTCGCCCAGGCGCTGGGCATGCCCGAGCCCCGGGGCGCCGAGGCCCAGGCGCTGGCGCTCGGCGAGGCCTGCCGGATCCTGCTGGCCGAACTCGCGGCGGCGCCGGAGCCCTCCCGCGAGGAGGCGCTGGCCGTGGCCGAGACCCTGGCCCGCGCCGGCTGGGCCTGGGGCCAGGCCGCCATCGCCGCCCTGCGCTCGGCCCCCGTGGGCAACATGTTCCGCTCGTCCGGCCTCGACGTCTGGATGCGCATGGTCGAGTGGGAGGCGGAGGCCCCGCCGGGCGAGGCCGGCTCAAGGCCGGTGGCCGCCGGGCATGCCGCCGACCGGCTGAAGGAACTGCTCCACCGCTCCGGCCTCGACGAGGCCCGCCCCGCGCAGGCCGAGTTCGCCGCCGAGGCCGCCTACGCCTTCCAGCCGCGGGAGAAGGAGGGCGAGCCCAGGATGATGCTGGCCGAGGCCGGCACCGGCACCGGCAAGACCCTGGCTTACCTCGCGCCGGCCTCGCTCTGGGCCGAGGCCAATGGACCGGCGGTCTGGGTCTCCACCTACACCCGCGCCCTGCAGCGTCAGATCGAGCGCGAGAGCCACTCGGTCTTCCCCGATCCCAAGGTCCGGGCGAAGAAGGCCGTGGTCCGCAAGGGCCGCGAGAACTACCTCTGCCTGCTGAACTTCCAGGACCAGGCTAACCAGGCCCAGCTCGGCGGGGCCGACCTGGTGGGCATGGGGCTCGCCGCCCGCTGGGCGCGGGCCACCCGCGACGGCGACATGACCGGCGGCGACTTCCCGGCCTGGCTGCCCACCCTGTTCGCCGTCCCGCCGGCCGCCCAGGCCAGCGCCGCCAACCTCGTGGACCGGCGCGGCGAGTGCATCCACGCTGGCTGCCAGCACTACCGCACCTGCTTCGTGGAGAAGGCGATCCGCGGCTCGCGCCGGGCCGACATCGTCATCGCCAACCACGCCCTGGTGATGACCCAGGCGGCCTTCGACGGCGCCCGCGCCGCCCGCGGCTCCAAGGCCGACTCCGAGACCACCCAGCTCAAGCGGATCGTCTTCGACGAGGGCCACCACCTGTTCGACGCCGCCGACAGCGCCTTCTCCGCCGCCCTGTCGGGCGCCGAGAGCGCCGAGATGCGCCGCTGGATCCGCGGACCGGAAGGGCGCGGCCGCCGCGGCCGGGGCCTGGAGGCGCGGCTCATGGAGGTGCTGGGCGACCATGACGAGGCCAAGCAGGCGCTGGTCCAGGCCACTCACGCCGCCGCCGCCCTGCCGGGCGAGGGCTGGTCCGGCCGCATCGCCCCGCCGAACGGCGAGGTGAACCCCATCGGCCCCATCGAACAGTTCCTGGTGGCCGTGCTGGAGCAGTTGCGTGCCCGCGCCGCGCCCTCCGAGGTCGGCATGGAATGCGCCGCCCGGCCGGCGCTGGACCTGGTGCGCGACACCGCCCGCGAGGCGGCCGCGGCCCTGGCCAGGGTGGAGGCGCCGCTGCTGGCGCTCGCCCGCGCCCTGGAGGACGTGCTCGACCAGGAGGCCGCCACCCTGGGCTCGGCCGAGCGGGCCCGCATCGAAGGCGCGCTGCGCGGCCTCGACCGCCGCGCCCGCATGACCCTGCCGGCCTGGCGCTCCATGCTGCGGGCCATCGACGAGGACGCCGAGGACGACCCGGACTTCGTGGACTGGTTCGACGCCACCTTCCTCTACGGTCGGGTGGTGGACGCCGCCTGCCGCCGCCACTGGGTGGATCCGACCGAGCCCCTGACCAACGCCGTCATCGCCCCGGCCCACGGCGTGCTGGTCACCTCCGCGACCCTCGCCGACCAGACGCTCGACGATCCCTTCGCGCTCGCCGAGATGCGCACCGGCGCCGCGCGCCTGCCGGACCGGCCGAAGACGCTGCGCCTCGCCTCGCCGTTCGACTATGCGTCCCAGGCCCGCTGCTTCGTGGTCACCGACGTCGGCAAGGACGATCCCCGCCAGATCGCCGCGGCCATGCGCGAGCTGTTCCTGGCGGCCGGCGGCGGCGGACTTGGCCTGTTCACCGCCATCCGCCGGCTGCGCGCGGTGCACGAGCGCATTGCGGCCCCGCTCGCCGACCGCGGCCTCGCCCTCTACGCCCAGCATGTGGACCCGCTGGAGGTCGGCGCGCTGGTCGACATCTTCCGCGCCGAGGAGGACGCCTGCCTGCTCGGCACGGATGCGGTGAGGGACGGCGTGGACGTGCCCGGGCGCTCCCTGCGCTGCCTGGTCTTCGACCGGGTGCCCTGGCCCCGGCCCGACATCCTGCACAAGGCCCGCCGCGCCCGCTTCGGCGGCAAGGGCTACGACGACGCGATCGCCAGGGGCCGCATCGCCCAGGCCTTCGGCCGCCTGATCCGCCGCGCCGACGACAAGGGCGTCTTCGTGATGCTGGACGCCTCCTCGCCCACCCGCCTGTTCTCGGCCCTGCCGGAGGGCGTGGAGCTGCAACGGGTCAGTCTGGTCGAGGCCATCGAGGGCGTGCAGGCGTTCTTGGCCGGCCCATAGCCCCGCGCCTGCGGTAGAGGCGCGGATGGCGGTTGGGAAGTGGCCACGGCCGATGTTAGGAGCGGCGGTTGCCGTCCGAACCGGAGCCTGACGATGTCAGTAGACCTGAATGCAGTCGCCGAGCCGCCGATGCCGCCGCTGGAGCTGCGTCGTTCCGTCGGCCACGACGGCACGCGGGATTTCGAGAATCCTTACGGCGATCTGACCTTCGGCGCCGACGTGCCGATCGGCAACTACGCGAGTGTGCTCGACTTCGGCTGCGGTTGCGGACGGGTCGCCCGCCAGATGATGTTGCAGAAGCAGGCGCGCCCCGGCCGTTACCTTGGGGTCGATCTCTACGAGCCGTCGATCAGGTGGTGCCGCGACCATCTCACCCGCTTCGACCCGGCGTTCCGGTTCGAACACATGAACGTCGCCAACTTGAGCCTGAACCCGAAGGGCAAGCAGCGCGCGCGCATCCCGACGGATGACCGCTACTCGCTCGTCAACGCCCACTCGGTCTTCACTCACATCATCGGCGATGAGGTGGAGTTCTATTTCGAGGAGTGTCGCCGTTCGCTGGAGCCGGACGGGGTGCTGCGCGCCACCTGGTTCCTGTTCGACAAGGCCTACATGCCGATGATGCAGGATTTCCAGAACGCGCTCTACGTCAACGCGACGGATCCGACCAATGCGGTGATCTACGACCATGCCTATGTCCGCTCGCTCTATCGCCGCGCGGGCCTTCGGATCTACGCGGTGCACAAGCCAGCCATCCGCGGCTTCCAGTGGCTGATCTACGCCAAGCTGGAGGAGGGGGAGGACGTCGACTTCCCGTTCGACGACGGGCCCTTGGGCGTCCTGCCGCCGCCGCTGACCCCCGAAGCCGAATAGGCTACTCAGCCCCCATGAAAAGCTTGGGTCTCATCGGCTTCGGCCAGTTCGGCCAGTTGGCGGCCGGGGTCCTGAAGACCCGTTTCGACGTCCTGGTGACCGACCGGGCCCCGGAGGCCCGCGAGCGGGCCCGCGAGCTCGGCGTCGCCTTCGGTTCGATCGAGGAGGCCGCCGCCCGCGACGTCGTCGTCGTGGCCGTGCCGGTGGCCGCCATGCGTGCGGTGATCGGCGAGATCGCCCCGCACCTGAAGCCCGGCGCCCTGGTGGTGGACGTGGGCTCGGTGAAGGTCCTGCCGGCCCAGTGGATGCGCGAGCTCCTGCCGTCCCACGTGGACATCGTCGCCACCCACCCGCTGTTCGGCCCGCAGAGTGTGGCGCGCGACGGCCTGCCGGGCCTGCGCTTCGTGGTCTGCCCGATCCGCGGCGACCGCCACGAGAGGGTCGCCGCCTTCGGCCGCGAGCTGGGCCTCGCCGTCACGGTCACGACGCCGGAGGAGCACGACCAGGAGATGGCCTACGTCCAGGCGCTCACCCACCTGATCGGCCGCAGCCTGGTGAACCTCGGCATCCCGGACGAGCGGCTGGCGACCCAGTCCTACCAGCACCTCCTGGAGCTCTGCGGCCTGATCGGCGCCGACACCTTCGAGCTGTTCACCGCCATCCAGACCCAGAACCCGTACGCCCCTGAGGTCGTGAAGGCCTTCGTCCGCCAGGCGGAGGACCTGCTGGAGCAGGTCGAGAAGGCGCCTAGGCCTTCATGAACTCCGCAAGCGCGTCGACCACGGCGCGGTTGTGCTCTTCCAGGCCGATGGTGATCCGCACGTGGCCGGGTAGGCCGTAGTTGCCGACGCCGCGGACCAGCAGCCCTTTGGTGGCGAGGAAGGCCTCGGCCTCCTTCGCCGTCTTGCCGGGCGTCTCGGGGAAGCCGACCAGCAGGAAGTTCGCCGCCGACGGCAGCACCACGTCCACGCCCAGGCCGCCGAACTGCTGGGCGAGCCAGGGACGCCACTGCTCCACATGGTCGATGGAGCGGCGCTGGAAGTCCTCGTCGCCGAGCGCCGCGATGGCCGCCGCCTGGCCCGGGATCGAGATGTTGAACGGCAGCCGGATGCGGTCGACGGCGGCGGAGATCTCGGCCGGCGCATAGCCCCAGCCCACCCGCAGGGCGGCCAGGCCGTGCAGCTTCGAGAAGGTGTGGGTGACGACCACGTTCTCCGCCGTGCGGGCCAGGTCGAGCCCGTCGTCGAAGGTGGGGTCCTCGCAGAACTCGCCGTAGGCTCCGTCGAGCACCAGCACGACGCTCGGCGGCAGCGCCGCGTGCAGGCGCAGGATCTCGGAGAACGGGATCCAGGTGCCGGTGGGATTGGCCGGGTTGGCGATGAAGACGAGCCGGGTGCGATCGTCCACGCACTTCAGGATCTCGTCCACGTCGATCGTGTAGTTGGGCTCCTTCGCGCGGCGCACCTCCGCCTGGCAGGCGTAGGCGCCGATCGCGTAGGCGGCGAAGCCGTATTCGCCCTGCACGATGTTGTCGCCGGGCTCCAGGAACACCTGGTTGAGCAGCTGGAAGACCTCGTCCGAGCCCTGGCCGAAGATCAGCCGCTCCGGCTCCAGGCGGTAGCGTTCGGCCACCGCCGCCCGCAGCAGGCTGGTGCGGCTGTCCGGGTACATGTGCAGCTGGTCGGCGGCGCCGGCGTAGGCCTCCCGCGCCTTCGGGCTGCAGCCCAGGATGTTCTCGTTGGCCGAGAGCTTGATCGGGTGCTCCACGCCCTCCGCCTTGGCCTTGCCGGGCACATAGGCGTGGATGTCCATGACGCCGGGCTTGGGGAGCGGGCGGGCCGCGCGGGCGCGGTCGTTGAGCGGGGCGTCGTCGGACATCGGACCGTCGGAGTTCAGCTTGGCCCACCGGGCCGGGAAGCGTCGCCTCTTACACGTCCAGCGGCGCGGGCGCAGCCCCGATGACGCCGGAAAGCCGGCCCGGCGCGCGCGCCAGGCGCGGGTCGTTCGCCTGATAGAAGCCGGCCAGGCTGAACAGCTTCAGGCCGCCGGCCTCGGCCACCAGGGTCGCCGCCGCCCCGTCGCGGCTCAGCGCCTCTTCCACCGCCGCGGCGGAATGCGGGGCGTCGGTGACCCAGAAGGTGACGTCGCCGCCGGTGGGCTCCACCTCGACCTCGCCGACGGCCAGCGCCGAGAGCGGCCCCCAGGCGGAGAGGCAGGGCAGGGCGGCGAACACCCGCAGCTTGGGCTCCGCCAGCAGCCGGCCCCACCAGGCGCTGTCCGGCGTCAGGGCGGCGACGGCGACGCCGCCGGGGACCTTCGCCGCGGCGATGGCGTCCTCCGGCTTGGCGACCTGGCGCAGCGGCGGGGCGGCGCCGAACCGCAGGCGGGCGAGCTCCACTGCGCGGGCCGGATCGCGGCCGCCCCAGACGGCCAGGTGGAAGGGGCCCTGCAGCTTCAGGCTCTCGCCGATCATCTCCCGCCAGACCCGGACCACCAGGGCGGCGCTCGCCCCCGTCCGCGGCCGGGCCAGAAGCCGGCGCAGGAGCTGGGCCTCGCGGCCGGGCTTCAGGCCGAACCGGCCGGCCTCGCCCGCCGCGGCCTTGGCGGCGGCCACCACCCGGGCCAGGCCGGCCCGCTCGTCCAGCAGCTTCAGGAGCTCGGCGTCGATGACGTCGATGCGCGCACGGACCTCGTCCAGCGTAGGCGTCGCGGGCGTGGTCTCGGCGTCGGCCATTTTCTCCCCCGAAAATGCAGGGTCGCGACCTAGGTCATTGCGCGGCCGGGCGCAATAGGGCCGGTCGACGCAAGAAAGTTGCAGCCGCAACGAGGGGCTAGGCGGCCTCGACGTCCCGGGTCTCGCCCAGCGCGCTGGCGAGCGCGTCGCGCAGGTGCTCGGGCTTCATCGGCTTCTCGATCACGCCCACCATGCCGGCGTCCATGTAGCCGCGCACCTCGTCCGGATCGACGTTGGCGGTGAGCGCGATGACCGGCGTCTGGCCGGCGCGACCGGGCAGGGCGTGGATCTCGCGGGTGGCGGTCACCCCGTCCATGCCAGGCATGCGGATGTCCATGAGGATCAGGTCGAAGCGGCCGCTGCGGGCCGTCTCCACCGCCTGCAGCCCGTCCTCGGCCGTCTCGGTGGTGCATTGGAGCATCTCGCAGAGCGCCTGGGCGACCACGCGGTTGGTGGCGTTGTCGTCGACGATCAGGATGTGGGCCGCGCGGCCGCTCGCCTCGGCCGGTCCTTCCGGCGCCTGGATGGCCCGGGGCAGGGGGAATTCGAACGCCACGGCCTGCGCCGCGCCGGCTTGCGGCTCGTCGGCGATGGTCCCGCCGTGGCCGGCGACGATCCGACGGGCGAGCATGGCGCCGATGGCCACCTCGAGGCCGAACCGGGCGGCGACCTCGCGAACCCGGCCCTCCAGGTCCTGCGCCTCCCAGGCGGCGCTGCGGGCGCCGCGCACCCGGCCGCGAAGCTTCACCGTATCCGCGGAGCCGGGGGCCGCCCTGAGGCTCACCTCCACGGCCCCGCGGCCGGCGCTCGCCACCGCCTCGCCGATGAAGCCGTCGAACACCTGCAGCAGCCGCGCGCGGTCGCCCATGACGCAGGCTTCCGGATCGCCGTCGTAGGAGACCAGCAGGGTCACGCCCGCCTGCGCCGCGCGCGCCTGCCAGCGGTCGCCGAGCGTGTCGGTCAGTTCGCAGAGCCGGATCGGGACCGGCGACAGGGCGAGGCCGTCCGTCGCCACGGCCTTCAGGTCCAGCGCGTTGTCGAGGGTGCGGCGCACGCCCGCCGCGGCTTCCGCCACGCCGGCCACGCAGGCCTGGGCGTCGGGGGCCAGCCGCTGGCGCGACAACTGGTCGGCCAGCGCCAGCACGCCGTCCATCTGCTGGCGGATTTCCGCGCTGACCCGGTCTAAGAAGAACGCTGGCAGGGACATGGGCCGCCGACTGGGGTGATCAGATCGAGGCGATCATGCCGCCAAGGCTTTGAGCAGTCGTTAAGTGGACCCGTTCCCCAAAAAAGAAGGGCGGCAGGAGACCCGCCGCCCAAGATGGCGCTAGGGAGGAAACGCGCCTTTCTAGAACCGGTACTGCAGCTCCACGCCGTAGGTGCGCGGCTGGATCAGCCCCCGCGTGATGGCCGTCCGCGTCTGGACGAGCCCGGGGCCCGGGTTGGGGATGTCGAAGATCGCCGTCGGCGTCGTCGAGCCGTTGGACGTGTAGCCCCGCTCGTCGAAGGCGTTCTTCACGTAGCCGATGAGCGTGTAGCGGTCGTCGGCGTCGTTCCACAGGACCCGGAAGTCGGTGACGTCGTAGGCCGGGACCTTGTTCGCCGCGCTCTTGAACGGCTGGTAGGTGGTCTCGTCGGTCCAGGTGTAGGTCGCCGACAGGATCAGCGAACCCGGATCGAAGTTGAAGGTGTAGTTCGCGTTGCCGGCGAACTTGTGCTTCGGCGACTGGTAGATCCGCGAGCCTTCCAGGGTCTGGAAGACCAGGCGGGTGCCGTTGGAGACCACGAAGCCGCCCGACGGGGTGGCGTTCGGATCGAGCGCGCCCGGGTCCGCCGGATCGTAGAAGCAGCAGCCCTTGGTGATCTCGGTGTGCAGGTAGCCGTAGCTCGCCGACAGGTCGAGGTTGGCGATCGGCCGCCACAGCGCCTCCAGCTCGACGCCGTAGGCTTCGGAGTCGACGTTGACGAAGTTGTTGGCCGCCGCCGTGCCCGCCGCGTTCAGCTGCGACAGGTTGAGCTGCATGTCCTTGAAGTCGTTGTAGAAGGCCGCGCCGTTGAGCTGGAAGCGGCGGCCGATGCTCTTCTTCAGGCCGATCTCGTAGGCGTCGACCTGTTCCTGGTCGGCCGTGGGGTCGGGCGCGAGCGTGCCGAGCAGGAAGCCGCCCGACTTATAGCCGCGGCTGTACTTGGCGTAGACCAGGGTGTCGTCGTCCGGCGTCCAGTCGAGGTTCACCGTGCCGGTGACGGCGTCCCAGCTGTCCGACAGCGAGCGGAAGTTCTGCACGCCGTTGGCCGGGTTGCCGTCGATGTCGGTGGAGACGTCGAAGGCCGCCGCGCCGCTGGCGATCGCCGGCGACAGGATGATGAGGCGCTGGGTCTCGAAGCCCGACTTCTTGTCCTTGGTGTAGCGGAGGCCGGCGGTGAGCGCGAACTGCTCGTTGAACTCGTAGGTGCCCTGGCCGAACACCGCCCAGGCCTTGGATTCCAGGTTCGCCCGGCCGTCGGCGAAGTTGCGGCTCGGGTTGGCGGCGGCCGGGGCGCCGAGCAGGGTCAGCGGGTTGGCCAGCTGGACCTGGTTGGGGTTCGCCAGCTGGATCCGCTGCTTGTACTCCTCGTGGTACTGGTAGAGGCCGAGGATCCAGCGCAGGGCGCCGTCCGAGTTCGAGGTCAGGTTCACCTCGTTCGAGAAGTACCGCTTGTTCTCGTCGAAGTCGGTGGTGGTCGTCGGGAAGTACGGGACCGCCATGCCGGGGATCGAGATCGCGGCGGTGCGGCTGGTGCCGTCATAGTCGCCGCCGGTCTGGTAGTTGTACTGCTGGAAACCGCCGATGTACTTCAGCGTCGCGAAGCCCAGGTCGTAGCTGACGTTGGTCGCCAGCACGTGGTTGCCGCGCAGCTGGCCGTAGCCGTCCGTGTTGGTGTTGGTGACGTACGGGTCGGTCACGCCCGGGTTGGCCGTGGCGTAGCCGAACTGGGCGTTGGGCACGAGCTGGCCGATCGGGCCGAAGGGCAGGGTGGTGTCGTAAGGCGTCACCAGGTTGGCGAGGCGGTCGCCCACGCCCATGGTGTCGTCCCAGTTGGAGCGGTTGTACCGGGCCCAGATGGTCAGGCGCTCGGTCGGCTCGGCCTCGACCTGGAATTCGAAGTAGGTGCGCTTGATCGTGGCGCCGTCCTTGCCGCCGCCGATGTTCTTGATGAAGCCGTCGCGCTGCCAGTCCTGGCTGCCGCCCACCTTGAAGCGCAGGTTGTCGGCCACCGGCAGAGAGACCACGCCCTCGATCTTGGTGCGCTCGAAGTTGCCGTAGCCGGCGCGGATCTCGCCGCCGAACTCCTGGTCCGGACGCTTGGAGATCTGGTTGATCGCCCCGCCGATGGCGTTGCGGCCGTAGAGGGTGCCCTGGGGCCCGCGCAGGATCTCGGTGCGCTCGATGAACAGCGGCGACTTGAACAGCTCCGACGACGAGGCGGAGTAGAAGCCGTCCGAATAGGACGCCACGCCCGGGTCGTTGCCGATGTAGAAGGTGTTGCGCCCGGCGCCGCGCAGGCTGACCCGGTCGGTGCCGGAGTAGTTCATCCCCGGCGTGAAGTTCACGAAGTCCTGGATGCCGGTGATGCCGGCGATGTCGCGGCGCTCCGAGGTGAAGGCCGAGACGGCCACCGGCACGTCCTGCAGCGACTGTTCGCGCTTCTCGGCGGTGATGACCAGTTCCTCGAGCTCGATGCCGCTGGCGTCCTGGGCCAGGGCGGGCTGGGCCAGGGCGGTGAGCGCAACAGCCGACGCGCCCATGGCGAGCAGGCTGCGAAGCCGCAGGGTGTTCAGAGACATGCAGTCCTCCCGGGACGCGCGCGCGGAGGCGCGGCGCCGCTTCGTTTCGCTTTGCTGTGGACGGGCGCGGGGAGGCGCCCGAAGGGC
Organism: Phenylobacterium sp.; assembly: GCF_036821595.1. GTDB lineage: Bacteria > Pseudomonadota > Alphaproteobacteria > Caulobacterales > Caulobacteraceae > Phenylobacterium. Next base: position 40,730 of record NZ_DAISJG010000020.1, on the reverse strand, counting down.
CGGGACCCTCGCGGCGCCCGGCGGGGCGGGTCAACTGGACAGCGATAACTTATCGGCTTTCAAGCCAACTTTGCCGTGGACGTGACCGAAATACCGCACTTTCGAATACGACGTACAAAACCGAACGCCGCTCTATGAACCCTAGCGGTTATGGGAATTGACGCAGCGTCAGAAATTCGCTCGCCGTACCGAATCTACGAACATGGTGGAGCCCGGACAAAAGAAGAGGGGCGGCGGGTCACCCCGCCGCCCCCCTTTTGTCTCCGCCGGCTGGCTGGCTACCAGCGCTTGGAGATCGAGACGCCGTAGGTCCTGGGCTCGGTGTAGAACACGTTGCGGAACAGGCCCGAGGAGTCGTCCGTCAGATAGAAGTCGGTGATCGCCGTCTCGTCGGTGGCGTTCTTCACGAAGGCGCCGATTTCCAGCCCGGCTTCGGGGTTCTCCACGGTCAGCGTCAGGTTGACGTTCTCCCAGCCGCGGATGCGGTCGGCGTTGCTGTTGTAGATCCGGGCGTAGGTCTTGCCCTGCTTGTAGTAGTCGCCGCGCAGGACGGCCTGCCACGAGGCGCTGAGGTCCATGGTGTACTGGGCGCCCAGCGAGACCGTCCAGTGCGGCGAGTTCGGCAGTTCGTTGCCGTCGAGGTCCACCGGCACGCCTTCCGAGACCAGGCCGCCGAAGGCGTTGGTGCCGGCCGCGATCGCGCCCCCGCCGATGTTCGTGCCGGCCCCCGCGGCCGAAGCCAGGGTGCAGACGCCGAGCAGGTTGAACGGGTTGGGGGTGAAGCCCGGCACCTGGCCGTTGGAGATGGCCAGCGCGGTCTGCGCCGCGGCCGTGGTCACCACGCAGTTGGAGGCGGCGCTGGACTTCACCAGGGTGAGGCCGGCGATCCCCTGGGTCCGGTTGAAGGTGTCGATCGAGGCCGCGTCCTTGATCTCGCTGTCCAGCCAGCCGATCTGGGCGTTCAGGCGCAGGTTCTCGAGGGGCTGCCAGATCGACTCGAACTCGAGGCCCATGACGCGGGCGTCGATGTTCTCGTTGATCGAGGTCCGGTTGATGATCTTGGAGACCTGGTAGCCCTTGTAGTCGTAGTAGAAGCCCGTGAGGTTCAGCTGCAGGGAGCCGCCCATCAGGGTGTTCTTCGTGCCGACCTCGTAGGCGTTGATGAACTCCGGCTCGAAGGTCGCCGGCACCGGCACCACGCCGATCCCCGGGCTGAACGGCGGGTTCAGGCCGCCGCCCTTATAGCCGCGGGTGTAGAAGGCGTAGATGAGGGTGTCGTCGGTGAAGCCGACGTCCGGCTGCCAGTCGAAGCCGAAGCGGCCGGTCGGCTCCTTGAACTTCGCCTTCTGCAGCCCGATCGGGATCGGGCCCTGGCCCGGGACGCCGAGCGCCACGGAGTGGGCGGTGACCCGCTTGTCGTCGACCGTGTAGCGCAGGCCGAGCGTCCACTTGAAGTTTTCGCTCATCTGCCAGTAGAGCTCGCCGAAGGCGGCGTAGGACAGCAGCCGGTAGGGGCCGTAGCTGTCATAGTAGTTGTGACCCAGCCGGGTCGGGTCGGCGTTCGGATCCACCGAGACGCAGGGGGCCGCCCCGACGCAGTTCGGATTGCCGGCCGTGAGCAGATTGTTGATCTGGTAGTAGCCGGTCCCCGTGTTGAACATCACGTAGTAGTCGCCGGTCGAGTTGTACTTCGTGATCAGGCCGCCGACGTTGTAGTTCAGCGGGCCCTCGAAGTTCGACTGGAACCTCACCTCGTGGCTCCACTGCTCGGTGTAGCCCGAGGAGATGTCGCTGGTGGTGAACCGGTTCTGCGCGCCGTTCTGCGGATCGTTGATCACGCCTCCGGGGAACAGGGCCCCGTAGACCGCCGCGTAGCCGCCCGGGATGGGCGCGGCGGCGAAGGCGTTCACCGGGTTCGGGGTGGTGTTGAAGTTCGACGATGGCAGGTAGCGGTTGTAGTCCTGCCGCGTGTAGAGCTTGTAGTAGGTGTAGGCGCTCAGCCAGTTCATCGTCACGTTTTCGGTGACGTCGAACTCGGCGTTGAACTCGTAGATATCGGTCTTCGACTTGTAGATCGGGTCGAACAGGGACTCGATGTCCCGCACGTCCGGCGTCTGCATCTTGCCCGCGTAGGCGTCCCCGGTCTGGAAGCCGCCGAGCGCGCCGAACAGGCCGCCCAGCGTGGCCTGGGAGTTCACGGTGCCCAGCGCGCTCGGATCGTAGAGCGAGGTGGGCAGGCAGCCCTGGCTGAACAGGCCCCGCTGGATCTGCCCCACGGGCGGGATCGCCGAATAGCCGAGGCCGCCGATGTTCCCGGGGCCGAGGTCCTTGGTGCAGAGCTGCTTGCCGATCCGCGAGCGGTTGTCGTCCTCCTCGAAGTGGTCGAACAGCAGCCAGCTGCGGAAGTTGTCGGTCGGCGAGAAGGACAGGGTGACCCGTCCGCCCCACAGGTCGCGGTCGTCGGCGTCATTGCCGGTGGCCAGGTTCTCGCCGTAGCCGTCGCGCTTCAGGTAGCTGCCGGCCACCCGCAGGGCCAGCATGTCGCCCATCGGCATGTTCACCATGCCGCGCATCTTCATGGTGTTGTAGTTGCCGTATTCGGCCCGCGCGTGGGCGGAGAAGGTGTCGGTGGGCTTGGCGGTGATCAGGTTGACCACGCCGCCGGTGGCGTTGCGCCCGTAGAGGGTGCCCTGCGGACCGCGGAGCACCTCGACGCGCTCCATGTCGTAGAACTCGGTCTCGAACAGGTTGTTGGCGATCAGCGGGGCGTTGTTCAGGTGGATGCCGGTGCCGGCGTCGCCCGAGGCGGCCACCAGCTTCGAGCCGATCCCGCGGATCTGGAAGTTGTAGCCGGTGAAGTTCCCCTTGGAGAAGTTCACGTTCGGCACGGCGAGGACCAGGTTCGGGCCGCCGTCGATCTTGGCCTTCTCAAGCGCTTCCTGGTTGAAGGCCGAGACCGCGATCGGCACGTCCTGCAGCGCTTCCTCGCGCTTCTGGGCGGTGACGACGAGCTCCTCGATCACCGTTTGGGCCGCCGCCGGCGTGGTCGCCGCGATGGCCGCGAGGGAAGCGCCCGCCACGAGCATGCGACGCAGGGTGATTGCTTTGTCCATCGGTTCCTCCCAACACGCCGGGCTCTTGTGGCCCGTGACGTTCGCCGCTCGCGGAAATGCGCTGAGGGGTGCGGCGAGTCCCCCCGACAGCCATGGCCAAGCACGCGGCACGAGGAGGGGTCCTGTCAACAGAACATCGTTAGCCGATCACTGTTTAGATGCTCGCCTGTGACAAAATTGGCGAAGCAGCGGACCTAACGTAAAGGGGCGGCGGGTCTCCCCGCCGCCCCCTGCCGAGCCGTTTTGTACCTGCTCGTCAGAACCGATACTGCAACTCCACGCCGTAGGTCCGGGGGAAGTTGAGGATCACCGTCCGGCGGGGCCCCACGGCGGTCGGCGAGCCGGCGGTCGAGCTCTGGTAGCCCACCTCGTCGAAGGCGTTCTTCACGTAGCCGATGACCGTGTAGCGGTCCTCCCCGTCCTTCCAGAGCATCCGGAAGTCGGCGATCTCGAACGCCGGCGAGGTGTAGACCGGGTTGCTGAAGATCGTGGACTGCTGGTCGTCGGTCCAGGTGTAGGTGCCGCTGGCGATCAGGCTCCCCGCGTCGAACTGCCAGGTGTAGGTGGCGCCCAGGGTCACCTTGTGCTTGGGCGTCAGCGGCAGGGCGTTGCCCACCAGCGACTGCGGCTGGCTGCCGTTGGCCAGCGGCGCGCCGAACGGCCGCGCCCCGGGCGCGAGCGCGCGCGGGTCCGGCGTGTCGACGAAGCAGCAGCCCTCCTTCACCTCGGCGTTGAGGTAGGCGTAGTTCATCAGGAGCTGCAGGTTGTCGACCGGCGCCCACTGGGCCTCGAGCTCCGCGCCCCAGACCTCGGCGTCGAGGTTCAGGAAGCGGCTGCCGGTGATGTTGCCGAGCGCTACGGTGAGCGGCGTCTGGAAGCCCTTGTAGTCGGAGAAGAACAGGGCGCTGTTCACCTGCAGCCGGCGGCCGAAGTTCTTCTTCGCCCCAAGCTCATAGGAGTCCACGTACTCCGGGTCGGCGTAGGGGCTGGGCGTGAGGCCGTTGGAGCCCAGCCAGCCGCCCGACTTGTAGCCGCGGCTGTAGCGCGCATAGAGGTTGGTGTCCGGGTCCGGCTCCCACTGGAGGCCGAGCGTGCCGGTCAGCGCGTCCCAGTCGCCCGACAGGTCGCGGCGCAGGCCGCCGCTCGGGTTCGGGAACAGGTCGGCGGTCAGCGGGTTGGCCGCGCACGCCGCCAGGGTGAAGCCGCCGCACACCTGGAACGGCGTGAGGTCCAGCGACAGGCCCTGGGCCACCGAGATCGGCACGCCCGCGGCCACCAGCCCCTGCAGCAGCGCCGCCGCCGGCAGGCGCGCCACGTAGCGGGCGACGTCGTAGCCGCTCTTCTCGTCGTAGGTGTAGCGCAGGCCGGCGGTGAGGGTCAGCGCCGGCGCGAACTCCCAGTCGATCTGGCCGAAGGCGGCGTAGGACTTGGTCTCCAGATGGCCGTCCACATAGAGGAAGGCGCCGCGCGGGTTGGCCGGCACGGGCGCGCCGGTCAGGCTGACCGGATTGAACATGCCGGGGTCGCCGACGACCCGGATGCCCTGCGGCTGGTCGTACTCCTGGTAGTACTGGAACACGCCGACGATCCAGTTCAGCGGCCCGTCGCTGTTCGACGAGAGGTTGATCTCGTTCGACATCCAGCTCTGGCGCTCCTCGTAGAAGGTGCGCGCGTCGGTGGAGACGTTGGTCGCCGTGAACGGCGTCAGCGGCCCCGGTCCGTCGAGGTCCGGGAACGGCAGGTTCTGCGGCCCGACGCGGGGTGTCAGGTCGGAGTCGGACGAGGTGTTGTAGTCGTACTGCTGGTAGCCGCCGAGGTACTTGAGCGTGCCCCAGCCGAGGTCGTGGGTGACGTCCAGGTGGACCCGGTGGTGGTTGTCCAGCGAGCCGTAGGCGTCGTGGTTGGTGTTGATCCGGTAGGGATCGGCCACCGCCGGGTTGGTCCCCGTGTAGCCGAGCGCGGTGTTGTAGTAGAGCGCCGAGGTGCCCGAGCCGGTCGGCGAGGTCACGTCGTACGGCGAGACGATGTTGGTCAGCGTGTTGCCGACGCCGTAGCTGTCGTCCCAGTCGAACTTGGAATAGCGCAGCCGGGCGGTGGTGTTCTCGCCGAGGTCCGCCTCGATCTGGAACTCGACCATCCAGCGGTCCACCTCGGCGGTGTCGCGCGCCGGGCCGACGTTCTCGATGAAGCCCTTGCCGCGCTTCTCCATGGAGGCGCCCAGGAGGAAGCGCAGGTTCGGCGCGATGGGCCCGCGGATCAGGCCGTCCACCCGGTAGAAGTCGTAGTTGCCCGCCTGGGCCCGGACCTCGCCTTCGAAGTCCTCGGTGGGACGCTTGGCGATGACGTTCATCGCCCCGCCGATCGAGTTGCGGCCGTAGAGCGTGCCCTGCGGTCCGCGCAGGATCTCCGTCCGCTCGATGAACAGCGGCGGGGTCGAGGCGTCCGCCATGGAGTTGGAGAAGATGCCGTCGGAATAGAGCGCCACCGACGGATCGGTGCCGATCGCATTGGTCAGGCGGCCGAAGCCGCGGATCGAGAGGCGGTCGTTGTTGGTGTAGCTGAGCGACGGCGTGATCCGCGCCAGGTCCTCGACGGTGTTGACGCCCAGGATGTCCCGGCGCTCGCTGGTGTAGGCGGTGACGGCCACCGGCACGTCCTGCAGCGACTGCTCGCGCTTCTCGGCGGTGACGACCAGTTCCTCGATCTCGGTCTGGGCCAGCGCCGGCTGGGCGATCGCGCCGAGGGTCATGGCGGAAGCGCCCGCGACAAGCAGGCTCCGCAGGTGCAGAGTTTTTGACATTCGTTTTCTCCCAGAGGCGTCCGGGTTCTGTTGGCCCGGTTTCCGCCGAATGGCTCAAGCTCAGCCGGGATCGCGGTCCTGTCAACGCCTCGCCGAGGGGGAAATGCGGCGAAAATCAATCTTCGCGCCGAAAGCGATCCCAAATTGAAGCTTCCGTTGCGGAAATGTGCAGAAATATAACAGCGTTATGTTGAGTCTAGACTTTGAACATCCGGTATCGCGCTTCAGTTGCACCTGCGCAGAGCTTCGCGTCTCGCAAAGTGATTCTTGCTCACCCACCGGCGCCGGGCCCGCGGTCGCCGACTTCCCCCGCGGCGCCTCAGGGCGCATATGGGGCCGATGACCGAGACCACCGGCGCCCTCGTCCTGTTCTCCGGCGGGCAGGATTCCACAGTCTGCCTCGCCTGGGCCCTCGACCGCTATCCGCGCGTCGAGACCGTCGGCTTCGACTATGGCCAGCGCCACGCCGTGGAGCTCCAGGCCCGCCAGGCCGTGCGCGCCCGCATGGCCGAAGCCTTCCCCGACTGGGCCGCACGCCTGGGCGAGGACCACATGCTGGAGATGCGCGGCTTCGGCGCGATCGGCGACACGGCCATGACCGGCGAGCGCGCCTTCGAGATCACCGCCAAGGGCCTGCCCTCCACCTATGTGCCGGGCCGCAACCTCGTCTTCCTCGCCTACGCCGCCGCGCTCGCCGACCGGCGGGGGCTGCGGGTGCTGGTGGGCGGCATGTGCGAGACCGACTTCTCCGGCTATCCCGACTGCCGGCGCGAGGCCATCGACGCCATGGAACGGGCCCTGAACCTCGGCATGGCCCAGGACTTCCGCATCGAGACGCCGCTGATGCGCCTGACCAAGGCCGAGACCTGGGCGCTCGCCAAGGGCCTGGGCGGCGAGGCCCTGGTCGAGCTGACCCTCGAGGAGAGCCACACCTGCTACCGCGGCGAGCGCGACGTGCGCCGCCCGTGGGGCTACGGCTGCGGGACCTGCCCGGCCTGCGAGCTGCGCGCCCGCGGCTACGAGGGCTGGGTCGCCCAGGACCGCCCCGTGCTGCGACCCGGAGCCGTGGAGGCATGAGCTACGCGGTCAAGGAGATATTCCTGACCCTGCAGGGGGAGGGCGGCCAGGCCGGCCGGCCGGCCGTGTTCTGCCGCTTCTCCGGCTGCAACCTGTGGAGCGGCCGCGAGCAGGACCGCGCGTCCGCCGTCTGCACCTTCTGCGACACCGACTTCGTGGGCATGGACGGCCCCGGCGGCGGCCGCTTCGCCACGGCCGACGACCTCGCCCGCGCCGTCGAGGCCGCCTGGCGGGGCGGGGCGGAGGACCGGCTCGTGGTGCTCACCGGCGGCGAGCCCCTGCTGCAGGTGGACGAGGCCCTGGTCGCGGCGCTTCATGCCCGCGGCTTCTCCATAGCGCTCGAGACCAACGGCACCCTGCCGGTCCCGCCGGGCGTCGACTGGATCTGCGTCAGCCCCAAGGCCGACGCGGAGGTCGTGCAGACCCACGGGCATGAGCTGAAGCTGGTCTATCCGCAGCCCGGCGTCGATCCGGAGCGCTTCGAGCACCTCGATTTCGAGCGCTTCCTCCTCCAGCCCATGGACGGCCCCGACCGCGAGGCGAACACCCGCGCCGCCATCGCCTATTGCCTTGCCCATCCCCGCTGGCGTTTAAGCGTCCAGACCCACAAATACCTCGGCATCGCCTGAGGCCTCCCGCCCAGGCCGCCCCTGACCTTTTCCATGACCGCCCACATCTTCGAGATCACCAAGACCGCGACCTTCGACGCGGCCCACTACATCGCCGAGGGGCCGGAGCACCGGCCCTACACGAACCTGCACGGCCATTCGTTCAAGGTGGAGGCCACCGTCGCCGGCCCCGCGCAGGAGCCAGTGGGCTGGGTCGCCGACTTCGCCGATCTCGACCAGGCGCTGAAGGCCGTCGCGGCCGAGCTCGACCACGGCCTGCTCAACGACAGGCCGGGCCTCGAGCGTCCGACGCTGGAGCACATCTGCCTCTACTTCGCCGATCGCCTGAAGGCCCGGTTCCCCGGTCTCTCGCGCATCGTGGTCTCCCGCCCGACGATCGGCGAGAGCTGCGCCCTGCGGGTGGCCTAGCGCTCGTCCTTGTCGCCGCCGCCGGGGACCACGGCGCCGACCACCATCCCCGCGCCCTTGGCGGTGGTCTTCACGGCCGCGCCGGTGACGCCCACGGCGGTTCCCACCACCGCGCCCGTGGCGGCGACGGCCAGGCAGCCGGACAGGCTGAAGCCCGCGAGCGTGAGCGCGGCGGCGCGGAAGAAGGTCTTGGCGGTCATCTGAAGGTTCCCCGGACTTTGGCGGCGGATACTGCCCCAGGCCCGGCGCCGAAACATGGCGGTCAGCTGCGGCCTTTCGCAGCGCCCGGCTGGTAGGCCCCGCCGCCGGTCTGGCCCCGGTGCCGCAGGAAGGCGTCGGCGAGAACGCAGGCGACCATCGCCTCCACCACCGGCACGGCGCGGATGCCGACGCACGGGTCGTGGCGGCCCTTGGTCCTGAGCTCGATCTCCTCGCCCTGCTCGTTCAGGCTCTTGCGCGGGGTGAGGATCGAGGAGGTCGGCTTGAAGGCCACCCGCGCGGTCACCGGCTGGCCCGTGGAGATGCCGCCCAGCACCCCGCCGGCATGGTTGGAGGTGAACAGCGGGCCGTCATTGGCCATCCGCATCTCGTCGGCGTTCTCCTCGCCGGAGAAGGCGGCCGAGGCGAAGCCCGCGCCGATCTCCACGCCCTTGGCGGCGTTGATCGACATCAGCGCGCCCGCCAGCTCGGCGTCCAGCTTGCCGTAGACCGGCGCGCCCCAGCCGGCCGGAACGCCCGTGGCCTCCACGGCCACCACGGCGCCGGTGGACGAGCCCGACTTGCGCACCGTCTCCAGGTGCGCCTCCCAGACCGGGACCATGTCCGGGTCGGGGCACCAGAACGGATTCTCTCCCGTGCGGGCGAAGTCGATCCGGTCCGGCGCGACCGCGTGCGGGCCGATCTGGACCACGGCTCCGCGGATGGTGACGCCCTCCAGGATCCTGCGGGCCACCGCGCCCGCCGCCACCCGCGCCGCCGTCTCCCGCGCGGACTGGCGCCCGCCGCCGCGGTAGTCGCGCACCCCGTACTTGGCGAAGTAGGCGTAGTCGGCATGGCCCGGCCGGAAGGCCTGGGCGATCTCGGAATAGTCCTTCGACCGCTGGTCGGTGTTCTCGATCATCAGCGAGATCGGCGTGCCGGTGGTCACCTGGCCGCCGGAGCGCTCGTCCTCGAACACGCCGGAGAGGATGCGCACCGCGTCCGGCTCCTGGCGCTGGGTGACGAACTTCCCCTGGCCCGGACGGCGCTGGTCGAGCCAGACCTGGATATCCTCCGCGGTCAGCGGGATCCCCGGCGGGCACCCGTCCACCACGCAGCCCAGCGCCGGCCCGTGGCTCTCGCCCCAGGTCGTCACGCGGAACAGGTGGCCGAAGGTGTTGTGCGACATGGCGGCGCTTCTAGCCCATCCCTCCCGGTCGGGGGAGGGGGAGGATCACGCCGCCCAGGCGGCCGCGAACCGGCGCAGCAGCTTGCGGGCGGCAGAGTCGGTGGAGCTCTTCATTGGTGAAAGCCGCAGGAACAGGTGGCCCTGGCCGTGGCGCCCGCGGGCCGGCAGGCCCTGGCCCTCCAGCCGCACCAGGCCGCGCTCGCCGGCCTTCTTCGTCACCCAGACGATCCGGCGGCCGAGCGGCGTGTCGAGCGCCAGCCGCCCGCCCTCGGCCAGGGTGCGTGGGGGGACAGGCACGGTGAGCCAGAGGTCGTCGCCCCGCACCATGGTGCCGGCCTCGCCGCGCACGGTGACGGTGAGCCGGCTCTCGCCCGCCCGCACCGTGTCGCCGGACCGCAGGCCGGGGGGCAGGGTGAGGCGGATCAGGCGCCCGTCGGCCAGGGGATGGTCGACCGCCCCGCCCTGCATGGCGACGAGCGGCGAGATCGAGAGCGTCGTCGGCAGCGGCGCCCCGCGCGCCGGGGGCTGGACGATCCGCTCGGCCGGCGGGCAGCCCTGCTGCAGCAGGTGGTAGGCGTCCACCACCTGGCGGAACCGCTCGGCCGAGCCGCCCGGCCGGTCGGGGTGGGCCCGCTTGGCGGCCTCGCGGAAGGCGCGGCGGATCTCGCCAGGGCCCGCCAGCGGACCCACGCCCAGCGCGTCGCGGGCGGCCCTCGCGGTCATCGCGGCGGTGGTCGGGGAAGCGGCGTCGGCCATCCCCGCGAGGGAACCCGAACATGGTGAACGCCGCGTTACGGCTCGCCGTCCCCGGGGCGTGCGCGCTATATGCCGCGCGAGATGACCGACAAGACCCTGATCCCCCCGTCGCCCAGCGAGGACGAGTACGTCCGGCAGGTCACCACCGCCGAGCCGCCGCCCCTGCTGACGGAGACCGACCCCTTCGCCCTGTTCGCCGAATGGCTGACGGAAGCGCTGGCGAAGGAGCCCAACGACGCCAACGCCATGGCCGTGGCCACGGCCGATCCGGACGGCCTGCCCGACGTGCGCATGGTGCTGCTGAAGGACGTCGATCCCGCGGGCTTCGTCTTCTACACCAACCTGGGCAGCGCCAAGGGCCGCCAGCTCGCCGCCAATCCGCAGGCCGCCCTGCTGTTCCACTGGAAGTCGCTGCGCCGCCAGGTGCGGGTCCGCGGGACCGTCTCGCCGGTGACGCCGGAGGAGGCCGACGCCTACTTCGCCACCCGCGCCCGCCCCGCCCAGCTCGGGGCCTGGGCCTCCGACCAGTCGCGGCCGCTGGCCGACCGTCTCGGGCTGGAGAAGAAGATCGCCGAGGTCGGGCTGCGGTTCGGCCTGGGCAAGGTGCCGCGCCCGCCGCACTGGTCGGGTTTCCGCGTGGCGCCGAAGACCATCGAGTTCTGGCGCGACCGGCCGTTCCGCCTGCACGAGCGGCTGGTGTTCGAGCGCGCCGGCGACGGCTGGACGACCCACAGGCTCTATCCTTGAGCGGCGCGGAAGCCCCGGCCGACGGCGCCGAAGCCGAGGTCGTCCGCTGGCTGACCGGCCAGATCGGCAAGCCCATCGAGACCGCCATCTCCCGCGTTTTCCTGGGCGAGACCCTGGCCTACAAGCTGAAGCGCCACGTCTCCCTTGGTTACGTCGAGTTCGGCACGCCCGAGCGCCGGCTGTGGGCGCTGGAGCGCGAGCTCGCCTTCAACGCCCGCACCTGCGACATCTACCGCCGCCTGCGTCCGATCACCCGCGCGGCCGGCGGCGGGCTGGAGTGGGAGGGCCCGGGCGAGACCGTGGACTACGCCCTGGAGATGCGCCGCTTCGACGACGACGCCGTGCTCTCGAAGACCCCGGAGGCGATCGACGGCGAGATGGCCGAGGCGCTGGGCCGCACCATCGCGGGCTTCCACGCCAAGGCGCCGCTGAAGCCGCAGGGCGGGCTCACCGCGCTCGCCTTCACCGTCGGCTCCAACGCCCAGCTCCTGCGCGAGCTCGGCGCCGAACTGGGCGCGGACAGGGTCGAGACGCTGATCGCGCTCACGGAGGCGGAGTTCGAGCGCCACACCCCGCTGCTGGCGCATCGCAGCGCCACCGGCTTCGCTCGCCAGTGCCACGGCGACCTGCACCTCGGGAACATCCTGGTGGAGGACGGCCGCCCGGTGCTGTTCGACTGCATCGAGTTCAACGACCTGCTGTCGGACCTCGACATCCAGTACGACCTCGCCTTCCTGCTCATGGACCTCGACTTCCGGGGCCGCCGCGACGCCGCGGTCCGGGTGCTGTCGGCCTATCTGGACGAGGCGGCCCGCAGCTTCCCGCCGGAGCTCTGGGACGGGATCGCCGCCCTGCCGCTGATGCTCTCGGTGCGCGCCGGCGTCCGCGCCCACGTCATGGCCCACAGCGCCGACCCCGACACCGCCCGCCGCTATGTGGAGGCGGGGATCGCCCACCTCTCGCCCCCGCCGCCGAGGCTGCTCGCCGTCGGCGGCCTCTCCGGCTCGGGCAAGTCCACCTTCGCCCGCGCCGTGGCCCCGGCGCTCGGGGCCTCGCCCGGCGCGGTGATCCTGCGCACCGACGAGATCCGCAAGCGCCTGCTGAACGTGCCGCCGACCCGGCGGATGGACAGCGAGACCTACACCCCGGAGTTCTACGGCCGCACCTACGACACCATGATCGACAACGCCCGCGCCCTGCTGCGCGGCGGCGCCTCGGTCGTGCTGGACGCGACCTTCATCGATCCCGGCCTGCGCGGCCGCGCCGAGGCGCTGGCCCGCGAGTGCGGCGTCCCGTTCGAGGGCGTGTGGCTGGACGCGCCGGCCGAGGTGCTGGAGGCGCGGGTGGCGGGCCGCACCCGCGACGCCTCCGACGCCACCGTGCAGGTGCTCCGCGGACAGATCGCCCGCCTGGGCGACGACGTCGCCTGGCCCAGGGTCGACGCCACCGGCCCCGTGGAGCCCGCCGCCGCGCGCTGGCTGCAGGGCGCCTTCGCCTGAGCTGATCGACGGCGGTGGACGCCCGGCCCGCGAGGCTGTTCCATGCGGTCAGGCTCGGGGGAAGGCCTCTCTGGGTCCAGACGGGGGAAGTGGAATGATCGACCGGACGACGACAGCCGCCGTGCTCGCCGCAGCCCTGGGTATGCTCGCGCAGCCCGCCCTGGCGCAGCCCAATCCCGCGCCGCCCCAGGCCTCCTGTCAGCCGGGCGGGCCGGGGTATTTCGAGTTCCCGCAGTTCCCGGGGGGCGGCCTGCTGACGATCGGCCTCTTCAAGTCCCCGACCCACGTCATGATCCATTCGCCGGGCCCGCCCCAGGGACCGCAGGCGAACTACAGCGCCAACATCAAGGCGACCCTTCCGGGCGGCCAGGAGCAGGTCTTCGCCTTCTCGCGCCCCGGGACCTACATCGTCGAGGCGATCAAGATCGAGGCAGGGACCGTGCCGGTCCCAAACAAGGTGGTGGGCTGCATCTCCGTGGTCCGCTGACGCCGCTTCCGTTTGCGTCCAAGCCCTTGAGAAACTAGCGTATCGGGAAGTGAACAAAGTTTAGTTGGGAGAACGTCGATGCAGGGCCGGATGCAGGATTGGCCGCTCACGGTGGACAGGATCCTGGACCACGCGAAGGCCTGGCACGGCGGGGCAGAAGTGGTCAGCCGCTCGATCGAGGGACCGGTCGTGCGCACCACCTACGCCGCCATCCACGAGCGGGCGAAGCGGCTCTCGAACGCCCTGAAGGCCATGGGCGTGGGCCAGGGCGACCGCGTCGCCACGCTCGCCTGGAACACCGGCCGCCACATCGAGGCCTGGTACGGCATCATGGGGATCGGCGCGGTCTGCCACACCCTGAACCCGCGGCTGTTCGCGGACCAGCTCTGCTACATCATCAACCACGCCGAGGATAAGGTCCTCTTCACCGACCTCACCTTCCTGCCGATCCTCGCCGCGCATCGCGACAAGATGCCGACCGTGAAGCACTTCGTGGTGATGACGGATCGCGAGGGGATGAAGGGCGTCGACTTCCCCGGCGCCCTCTGCTTCGAGGACCTGGTCGAGCAGAACTCGCCCGACGTCGCCTGGGGCGGCTTCGGCGAGGAGACGCCGGCCGGGCTCTGCTACACCTCGGGCACGACCGGCAATCCGAAGGGCGTGCTCTACACCCACCGGTCCAACTTCCTGCACACCCTGGTGACCATGGGCCACGACGTCATGGGCCTGTCGGCCGCCGACGTCGTGCTGCCGGTGGTGCCGATGTTCCACGCCAACGCCTGGGGCCTCGCCTTCTCCTGCCCCGCGGTGGGCGCGAAGATGGTCATGCCGGGCGCGAAGCTCGACGGCGCCTCGGTGCACGAGCTGCTGGAGACCGAGGGCGTCACCTTCTCCGCCGCCGTGCCGACGGTGTGGCAGATGCTGCTCACCCACCTGCGCGAGACCAGGGGCCAGCTCACCACGCTCAAGCGCGTGGTCATCGGCGGCTCGGCGGTGCCGGAGGCCATCGTGCGCGGCTTCCGCGACGAGTTCGGCGTCTCCGTCACCCACGCCTGGGGCATGACCGAGACCTCGCCGCTCGGCACGCTGGCCACCCCGACCCGCGCCATCTCGATGATGAGCGACGACGAGCAGCTCCGCTTCACCCTCAAGCAGGGCCGCCCGCCGGTGGGCATGGAGCTGAAGCTGGTCAACGACGCCGGCGAGCCCCTGCCGCACGACGGCGCCACCTTCGGCCGGCTGATGGTCCGCGGGCCCTTCGTGGTCGGCGAGTACTTCAAGGGCGACGGCGGCGAGATCCTCGACGAGGACGGCTTCTTCGACACCGGCGACGTGGCCACCATCGACGAGTTCGGCTTCATGCAGATCACCGACCGCGCCAAGGACGTGATCAAGTCCGGCGGCGAGTGGATCAGCTCCATCGAGATCGAGAACCTGGCCATGGGCCATCCGAAGGCCGCCATCTGCGCGGTCATCGGCGCGGCCCACCCGAAGTGGGACGAGCGGCCGGTCCTGCTGGTCAAGCTGAAGGACGGGCAGACCGCCACCAAGGAGGAGTTCCTCCAGTTCCTCGAGGGCAAGATCGCCAAGTGGTGGACGCCTGACGACGTGGTCTTCGTGGACGAGATCCCGCTGGGCGCCACCGGCAAGATCGACAAGAAGCTGATCCGCCAGCGGATGGAGGGCTACGTCCTGCCCACGGCCAGGCAGCCCGTCACCGCATGAGCGGGCTGCGGCCGGCCTCCGAGGCCGACCATCCCGAGATCGTGGCGCTGACCAACCGCGCCTTCCGGGAGACCGGGCCGCAGGCCAGCTGGAACGTCGAGGACATGATCGGCGGCGAGCGGATCACCGCCGAGCTGCTGCGCCGGGACCTCGCGGAGAAGCCGCACGCCCACCTGCTGATCTGGCGCAACGAGGGCGGCGACCACCTGGGCCACGTCTGGCTGGAGCCGGCCGAGGGCGGGGCCTGGTATCTCGGCCTGCTCACCGTCCGGCCCGACCGCCAGGATCGCAAGCTCGGGCGCGCCCTGCTGGCCGCGGCCGAGGACTACGCCCGCGACCGCGGGGCCGGGCGCATGCGCATGACGGTGATCAACCGGCGGGAGGCCCTGATCGCCTGGTACCTGCGCCGCGGCTACCGCCTCACCGGCGAGACCCGGGCCTTCCCCTACGGCGACGACCGCTTCGGCCGGCCCCTGCGCGACGACCTGGAATTCGTGGTCCTGGAACGGTCGCTCTGAGCGCTCAGGCCAGCCGGTAGGTGCTGTCCGGCCCGGGCTCGCCGTCGGCGGCCAGCACGCCCTGCCGCGTCAGGTGGATCATCGCCGCCAGCATCGAGCGCGCCGCGGCCGGATGCAGGCGCGCGTCCACGTCGGCGTAGAGCCTCGGCACCAGGTCGCGGATCCGCGCCGGACCGGCGGCCAGCGCCGTGGTGATCTGGTCCATCCGCTCCTGGCGGTGGGCGAGGTAGGCGTCGATGAACGGCCTGACCTCGCGGATCGGCGCCCCGTGGGTCGGCCACAGGGTGGAGAAGCCCCGCTCGCGGATAGCCTCCAGGCTGCGCAGGTAGTCGGTCATGTCCCCGTCGGGCGGGGTGATCACCGTGGTCGACCAGCCCATGATGTGGTCGCCGGAGAACAGGCAGTTCTCCTCCTTCAGCGCATAGCAGAGGTGGTTGGAGGTGTGGCCCGGCGTGGGGATCGCCTCCAGGGTCCAGCCGGGTCCGGCGATCTCGCCGCCGCCGCACAGGCTGACGTCGGGGCGGAAGCCCGCGTCGTGGCCGGCCTCCATCTTCACCCCGCCGTCGTCCTCGTCCGGTGTCGCCACCGCGCAGCCGTAGACCGGCGCCCCCGTCCGCGCCTTCAGCGCCCCGGCCAGGGGAGAGTGGTCGGAGTGGTGGTGGGTGATGACGATGTGGGTCACCCGCTCGCCGGGGATCGCCGCCAGGATCGCCTCCAGGTGGGCCGGATCGTCCGGGCCCGGGTCGATCACCGCCACCTCGTCGCGGCCGACGATGTAGGTGCCGGTGCCGACATAGGTGAACGGCCCCGGATTGTTGGCGATCACCCGCCGGATCAGCGGGCTCAGCTGGTCGCAGCGGCCGTATTCGAAGGCGATGTCCCGGACATAGGGGATCATCAGCCGAACACGCCCGAGAGGTCGTAGCCGGCCTCGCGGCCCAGCGCCTTCAGCTCGTCGCGGCCCCGGGCGCCGGACACCGCCTGGCCGAGCGACCAGGTGATGATCGAGCGCGTGCCCGAGCGGCAGAAGGCCAGCACGGGAGAGGGCGCCTCGGCGAGGATGCGGTTGGTGGCGTCCACCTGGTCGGGCGTCGGCGAGCCGCGGACCGGCACGTGGAAATACTCGAGCCCCGCGGCCTTGGCCGCCGCCTCGATGTCGTGGCTCGACGGCTGATGCGGCTCTTCGTTGTCGGGCCGGTTGTTGATGATCGTCCGGAAGCCCTGCCGCGCGGCCTCGCCCACGTCCTCGACGGTGATCTGCGGCGCCACGGAGATATCCTCGGTGACGGGTCTGAAGTCGGCCATGGCTATACTCTGCGCTGCGGGGACGGGGGTTCGTTGACATCATCGGAGGCCGGTGGAAGTTTCGCAACGCCCCGCCCTCCAAAGGCTCCACGCAAGGCTCCTTCACCAGATGTTCCGCTTCATCGGCCGCCGCCTGCTGGTGGCGATACCGACGCTCTTCCTGGTGATCACCGTCGCCTTCTTCATGATGCGCGCGGCGCCGGGCTCGCCCTTCGACATGGACCGCAAGCTCTCGCCCGAGATCGAGAAGAACGTCCTGGCGAAGTTCGGCATGAACAAGCCGCTGCACGAGCAGTACGTGGACTATCTCGCCGGCGTCGCCCGCGGCGACCTCGGTCCCTCGCTCAAGTACCGCGACAAGACCGTGCTCGATATCCTGCAGGAGAACTACAAGCCGTCCCTGCGGCTCGGGCTCTCGGCCATCCTGATCGCCGCGATCATGGGGGTGAGCCTCGGCGTGCTGGCGGCGCTGCGCCAGAACCGAAGTCTCGACTACGGCGTCATGACGGTGGCCATCCTGGGGGTCTGCATCCCCACCTTCGTCACCGCGCCGCTGCTGGTCCTGGTGTTCGCCTCCAAGCTCGGCTGGCTGCCCAGCGCCGGCTGGAACGACGGGGCGCTGGTCAACATGGTGCTTCCGGTGACCGTGCTGGCCCTGCCGCAGATCGCCATCATCTCGCGCCTCACGCGCGCCGGCATGATCGAGGTGCTGCACTCCAACTACATCCGCACCGCCCGGGCCAAGGGCCTGCCGGAGCACCGGATCGTCGGCAAGCACGCCCTGCGCGCCGCCATCCTGCCGCTGGTCAGCTACCTGGGCCCCGCCTGCGCCGGCCTCATCACCGGCTCCCTGGTGGTGGAGAAGATCTTCAACCTCCCCGGCCTCGGGAAGTTCTTCGTCATCAGCGCCCTGCAGCGCGACTACACCGTCGTCATGGGCATGGTGATCTTCTACGCCGCCCTGATCCTCGTCCTGAACCTGATCGCCGACCTGCTCTACGCGGCGCTCGATCCCCGCGTGAGGCTGTCGTGACGTCGTCCGTCCTGGTCCCGGGCTCCCGCAAGGGCGCCGAAAGCATGGAGAAGGCGGCGCTCAAGGGGCGCAGCCTGTGGGACGACGCCCGCCGGCGTCTCCTGCGCAACAGGGCCGCCGTGGCCGGCATGATCGTGCTGGCCCTGCTCGTCGTGGCCGCCCTCGTCGGCCCCTACCTGACGCCCTACGCCTACGACGAGATCAACAAGAACGACGTCTGGCTTGGCCCGCTGCAGAACGGCCACCTGATCGGCACCGATTCGCTGGGCCGCGACCTCCTGGCCCGCCTGCTCATGGGCCTGCGCGTCTCCCTCGCCATCGGCCTGGTGGCCACCGTCGTGTCGCTGATCATCGGGGTGGCCTGGGGCGCCGTCGCCGGCTTCGTCGGCGGCCGGCTGGACGAGGTGATGATGCGCGTCGTCGACGTGCTCTACTCCCTGCCGTTCATCTTCTTCGTGATCCTGCTGATGGTCACCTTCGGCTCGAACATCATCCTGATCTTCGTGGCCATCGGCGCCGTCGAATGGCTGACCATGAGCCGCATCGTGCGCGGCCAGACCCTGACCCTGAAGCACAAGGAGTTCGTGGAGGCCGCCCGCGCCGCCGGCGTCGGGCAGGGCGGGATCATCGCCCGCCACATCGTGCCCAACCTGCTGGGGCCCGTGGTGGTCTACGTGACCCTGACCATCCCGGCGGTGATCCTGGCCGAGAGCTTCCTGTCGTTCCTGGGCCTCGGCGTGCAGCCGCCCATGGCCTCGCTCGGCACCCTGATCGCCAACGGCGCCCAGGACATGGAGCTCGCTCCCTGGCTGCTGATCTTCCCGTCCCTGGTGATGGTCGTGACGCTGATGAGCTTCAACTTCATCGGCGACGGCCTGCGCGACGCCATCGATCCCAAGGACCGGTAGGGACCTGCCTCTACTCCTGCCGCCGGGCGCGGAAGGCGCGCTGGTTCTTCACGCTCATCAGATAGCTGCCGAGGGAGGCCCGGCGGATGCGGACCGGGTCGCCGGCCTTCGGCGTCAGCGGCACCTCGTTGGCGTCCACCTGCACCCAGACGGCGCCGTCCTCCAGCTCGATCACCCACTTGCCCGCGCCGTTCATGCTGGCCACGGCCACCTTGGCGGTGACGGTGTCGACCTCCTCCGGCTTCTCGCCGCGTTCGAAGATGGTCAGCGAGGGCATGGAGAAGCCGAAGGCCTGGCGGCGCACCGTGCGGGCCTGCTCGCGGTCGACGACCACGATGTCGCCCTTGGCCTCGGCCACGTCGATCTCGGCGGCCGCCGCGTCGTAGCAGGCGAGCCTGGCCGCGCTGTCGGCCACCTTGCGGCAGTCGGTCAGTTTCTGCAGCGCCGCGGCGCGCGCCTCGGGCTTGCCCTGGGCCAGCGCCGGCGCCCCGAAGAGCGCCACGGCCGCGATCAGGACCGTTCCAAGACTTGCCCGCGCGCCAGAAATCGTCATGCCTTCGGTCCCATGTCCCTGCGAACGCTCATTGAAGCGACCCGCGCGCCCGCGCGCAATCTGATCCTCGGCCTCGGCGCGCTTCTGGGCGTCACGGCCTGCTCGCCACAGGCGCCGGTGCGGCCCGACTGTCCCGCCGGCAAGGTCTGCCTGCAGATCGGCAACGGCTCCGAGCCGATCTCGCTCGATCCGCACAAGGTGCAGGGCACCTGGGAGCACCGTATCCTGCTCGACAACCTGATCGGGCTCACCCAGGACGACGCCGACGGCGAGCCGATCCCGGGCATGGCGGAGCGCTGGGAGGCCAGCGCCGACGGCCTCACCTGGCGGTTCTACCTGCGCGAGGCGGTCTGGTCCGACGGCGTGCCGGTCACGGCCGACGACTTCGTCTTCTCCCTGCGCCGGATCCTGCTCCCGGCGACGGCGTCCGAGTACGCCTCGCTCCTCTACCTGTTCCGCAACGCCCAGGCGGTGAACGAGGGCAAGGCCCCGCCCGAGAGCCTCGGCGTGCGCGCGCTCTCGCCGCGGATCCTGGAGATCACCCTGGAGCATCCCGCGCCCTACCTCCCGGAGCTCGCCAAGCACCAGACCATGTACCCGGTGCCGAAGCACAAGGTGGAGCAGCTCGGCGACGCCTGGGCCCGGCCGGAGAACTACGTCTCCAACGGCCCCTACCGGATCGTCGCCTGGCGGCTGGGCGACTACGTCAAGGCGGTGAAGAACGAGCGGTTCTGGGACGCGGGCCAGGTCTGCGTGGACGAGGTCTACTACTACCCCACCCAGGACGCGGTCAGCGCCGAGCGGCGGGTCCGCCGCGGGGAGCTGGACATCAACACCGACATCCAGTCGAACCGCATCGCCTTCCTGCGCGAGCAGATGCCTGGCTACGTCCACACCCACACCTACCTCGGGATCGCCTACCTGGCGTTCAACGCGAACGTGCCCGCGCTGCGCGACCGCCGGGTGCGCCAGGCGCTGAACATGGCGGTCGACCGCGAGTTCATTTCCGCGAAGCTGCTGCGCGGGGGCCAGACCCCGGCCTACACCTTCGTGCCGCCCGGCGTGGCCAACTACACGGGCGCCAAGCCGCCGGCCTGGGCCGCCTGGCCACTGGAACGCCGCCAGGCGGAGGCGCGCCGGCTGCTCGCCGCCGCCGGCTACGGGCCGAAGAACCCGCTGCGGATCGAGATCAAGCACCGCAACTCGCCCGACCCCATGCTGCTGATGCCGGCCATCCAGGCCGACTGGAAGCAGGTGGGCGTCGACGCCGTGCTGGCCCAGAACGAGACCCAGATCGCCTACGCCTCCTACCGCGCCCGCGACTTCCAGGTCGCCGACGCGGCCTGGATCGCCGACTACAACGACCCGATGAGCTTCCTCTACCTGATGCAGTCCTCGACGGGGGCGCAGAACTACGGGGACTACAAGAACCCGGCCTACGACGCCCTGCTGGCCCGCGCCGACCAGGAGCCGGACGCCGCCCGCCGCGCCGCCATCCTCGCCGAGGCCGAGCAGCTCATCCTCGACGATGCGGCGGTGGTGCCGACCTACTTCTACGTGAACAAGAACCTGGTCAGCCCGAAGATCACCGGCTGGAAGGCCAACCTCGTCGACTACCACCCCACCCGCTTCCTTTGCGTAGCGGGGGCCGGCGAACGCCGCGCTGCGGAGTAGGGCGCCGGCCGCCCCCGAGCCGGCGAAAGTGTGACGTCCATGTGACACACGCCGTTATGGCCAGGGGGCGCCGGTGCGCGCGGCTTGACCCCCGAGCAGCGCCGTCAGCTACGTCCGCCCGACCGCGTTTCCAGGTCGGTTTCAAGCTTAGGCGTAGAATATGAAAGTGCGGCGGCAGTATCTGCTGACTTCGTCGATGTTGATCGGTGTTATGTCAGCTCTCTCGGCGACCCCTGTTCTTGCTCAGGACGTTGCGGTTGATGAAATCGTTGTTACGGGATCGCGGATCGCGCGGCCGAATCTTGACGCCCCCACCCCCGTTACGGTGATCGACGCCCGCACGATCGAGGCCACCGGCGCCGTGAACACCGGCGACGTGATCCGCACCCTGCCGGCCGCCGGCGTGTCGTCGATCACGCCCACCAACTCCGGCTTCCAGACCGCCGCCAACGGCATCACCACCGTCGACCTGCGCAACCTCGGCGAGGACCGCACCCTGGTGCTGGTCAACGGCCGCCGCTTCGTGGCCGGCCTCGTCGGCACCCAGGTGGTCGACTTCAACACCATTCCGACCGAGCTCGTGGAGCGCGTGGACGTGGTCACCGGCGGCGCCTCGGCGACCTACGGCTCCGACGCCCTGGCCGGCGTGGTGAACATCATCACCAAGAAGGACATCGACGGCCTGATCGTCACCGGCCAGTACGGCCTCTCCGAGCGCGGCGACGACGAGGAGATCAAGTTCTCGGTCACCGGCGGCAAGACCTTCCACGAGGGCCGCGGATCGTTCCTGGTCTCGGCGGGCTACCAGGAGCTCGGCTCCATCTGGGCCAAGGACCGCGCCGACCAGGGCCTCGCCCTCGACGCCGTTGACGACTACGACGGCGACCCCGCCAACTACGACCTGATCCGCAGCCAGACGACGGGCCTGTTCTCGTCCTACACGCCCGCGGGCGTGGTGGAGATCCCGCGCATCGGCGGCGGCTCCAACCTGCTGCGCGTCGTCACCCCGTCCGGCGTCCAGCCCTATTCCAACGCCGCCTTCGGCTACAACCGCCAGGCCCAGCGCCTGCTGCAGGTGCCGCTGGAGCAGGGCAACTTCGCCGGCTACCTGAACTACGAGTTCAACCCCTCGGCCCGGTTCTTCGCCGAACTCAACTACGTCAAGTCGAAGCTCAGCTCCCAGATCGAGCCGACCCCGCTCGGCTCCGACCAGGTCTACGGCGCCTTCGCCTTCTGCGAGGACGGGACCTGCGCCAACGGCGTGCCGATCACCTCGGCCATCGTCCCCGAGGCGCTGCGCGCCGCGGTCCGCACGGCCAACCCGGGCGTCGCCGACGACGACCTGGTGGTGGGCTTCCGCCGTCGCCTGACCGAGGTCGGTAACCGCGGCAACGAGATCGACCGCGACACCTTCCGCATCGTGACCGGCTTCGAGGGCGACCTCGGCGAGAACCACGCCTACGAGCTCTCCATCAACTACGGCCGCACCGAGGACAGCCAGGTGTCGTCGGGCGACATCGACGCCAACCGGTTCCGCCAGGCGCTCGACGCCGTCGTGGTGAACGGCCAGACCGTCTGCGCCGACCCGGCCGCCCGCGCCGCTGGCTGCGTGCCGCTCAACCCGTTCGGCGAAGGCTCGATCTCGGCGGAGGCCGCCGACTACGTCCGCGTGCCGACCTCCCGCGAGGCCTTCGTGGAGCAGCTCGTCGTGGGCGGCTTCCTGCGTGGCGACCTCTTCGAGCTGCCGGCCGGCCGGGTCGGCTACGCCGCGGGCGCCGAGTACCGCCGCGAACGGTCGCACGACGTCCCCGACCTGCTGACCCAGCTCGGCCAGACCTCGGGCAACGCCACCCCCGCCACCCGCGGCAAGTTCGACGTGGCCGAGGTCTACGGCGAGCTGCGCGTGCCGCTGCTGGCCGACCTGCCCTTCGTCCAGGCGCTCGATCTGAACCTGGCCGGCCGCTACTCCAACTACTCGACCGTGGGCGACACCAACGCCTACGCCGCGTCCCTGGAGTACCAGCCGGTCAACTGGCTGAAGTTCCGCACCCAGTTCGCCAAGGCGGTGCGCGCCCCGAACATCTCGGAACTCTACTCGCCGGCGTCGCAGGACTTCCCGGGCGTGAACGACCCCTGCGCCGGGGTCACCCGCACGGCCGGGGGGCAGGCGGCGTTCTTCAACACCCGCACCAACATCGGCGACCCCTCCGCCGTGCTGGCCAGCGGCGTGAACGCCTCGACGGTCGGTAACGCGGTGGCCTCGGCCTGCCTCGCCGACCCGGCGGTGGCGGCGCGCGTGGCGCGGGACGGCGGCTTCGCCCTGACCCAGATCGAGCAGCAGGGCGTCACCGGCTTCGACGGCGGCAACCCCGACCTGAAGCCGGAGGAGGGCGACAGCTTCACCGTCGGCTTCCTGCTGAACCCGCGCGGCCTGGGCCTGCTCGACAACCTCTCGCTGTCGGTCGACTACTACGTCATCAAGATCAAGGACCGGATCACCACGATCAGCGAGGACCGGCTGCTGACGGGCTGCTACGGCCCGGCCGGCTTCAATGCGGCCAACCCGTTCTGCTCGGCCGTCGGCCGCTTCGGCACGGGCCCGCAGGTCGGCGCGCTCGAGTTCGTCAACCAGGTCAGCGACAACTTCGCCGAGACGGACACCCGCGGGTGGGACGTGCAGGTGAGCTACCGCCAGAACCTCGACGACCTCGGCTTCCTCGACGGCCTCTACGGCGGCGAGAAGGGCGTGCTCACCGCGAGCCTGGCCTACGGCTACCTCGAGAAGCTGACCACCACGCCGTTCGAGGGCGCCGATCCCGCCGACCTGATCCGCGACGCGGGCACGGTGGGCGCGCCGACCAACGAGTGGACGCTGAACCTCATCTACCAGCGCGGCCCGGTGCAGATGTCCTGGACCACCCAGTACATCGACGAGGTGGTCGTCACGAAGGACGTCAACGACTTCTATTACAACGTCCCCCTCGAGGCGAAGGCGTTCCACAACGCCCAGGTCCGCTGGGACGTGACGGAGAAGGCGAACGTCTACCTGGGCGTCGACAACATCTTCGACGAGTACCAGTTCGTCGGCGGCACCTCGGGCCTGGTGCCCGCCCAGACCACCGGCTGGACGACCTACCCGGACATCTACGACGCCATCGGCCGCCGCTACTACGCGGGCGTGCGCGTCCGGTTCTAGGGACCAGGGGGCGGCGGCCCGCCGCCGCCCCCGATTCGCGGCAAGACCCGAGCGGCGGATTCCAGGCGCTCGGGTCTTGGCAGGTCGAAACGTGCTCGCTTGAGGGCAGGTGCGACAATCTGTGACCAGAATGCGACACGTCGGCGCCGTCTACGTTGCCGCACGTCGTTGTTCGTTGACCCCCACTTCGATCCGCCAGTAACTCCACCGTAACCGGGCGCGACTTCGTTCCCGGGACCGAACCTTGTTGGGGAGCGGGTCCGCCATTCGTTGCGAACGGTGGGCCGCTGGAGGATGTAGACCTTGAAAATCAAAACCATGCGGGAGCGCCTGCTGGCGTCTTCCATGATCTGCGGTGTGGCCGTGCTCGGCCTCTCCGCCACGCAGGCGGCGGCCCAGGAGGGTGAAGTCTCCGAGATCGTCGTGACCGGCACCCGGATCCCGTCTCCGAACCTGGAGAGCGTGAGCCCGGTCACCGCCATCGGCGCCGCCGAAATCAAGGCCCAGGGCATCACCCGGGTCGAGGACATGGTCAACAGCCTGCCGCAGGCCTTCGCGGCCCAGGGCGCGGCTCTCTCCAACGGCTCGACCGGCACCGCCACCGTCGACCTGCGCGGCCTCGGCGCCACGCGGACCATGGTGCTGATCGACGGCCGCCGGCTGATGCCCGGCACGCCGAACACCTCGGGCGGCGCGCTCGCGGCCGACCTGAACTTCATCCCCGCCGCCCTGATTGAACGGGTCGACATCCTGACCGGCGGCGCCTCGGCCGTGTACGGCGCCGACGCCGTGGCCGGCGTCGTCAACTTCATCATGCAGCGCAACTTCGAAGGCGTCCGCCTCGACGCGCAGTACGGCATCTACCAGCACAAGAACGACAACGACTACGTCCAGGGCATCGTCCGCGACGCCGCGGCCGGCTCGGCCACGCCGGAAGGCTACGCCCTGCCCGACGAGAACGTCTGGGACGGTGAATCCTCCGAAATCACCCTGACCGTCGGCGTGAACGCGCCCGACGGCCGCGGCAACGTGACCGCCTACGCCGGCTACCGCCACGTCGAGCCGATCCTGCAGGGCAACCGCGACTACTCGTCCTGCTCGCTGTTCTCGGGCGCGACCTTCGACGAGTTCGGCTGCGGCGGCTCCGGCACGGCCTATCCGGCCCGCGTCGGCAGCTTCGTGGTCGACGTGACCAACCCGGCGGGCAACACCTTCCGTCCGCTGGCTGGCTCGGGCACCGTCTACAACTACGGCCCGTCCAACTACTACCAGCGCCCCGACGACCGCTATGTGCTGGGCGCCTTCGCCAACTACGAAATCGCCGACTGGGCCGAAGCCTACATGGACGTGATGTACATGGACGACGTGTCCACGTACCAGATCGCCCCGGGCGGCATCTTCGCCGGTAACTTCAACATCAACTGCGCCAACCCGCTGCTCTCCGACCAGCAGCGCGCTCTGCTGACCGCCACGGCGGCCACGGGCGGCGGCACCTGCGCGTCCAACCCCGCCGGCACCTTCCGCGGCGTCGTGGCCCGCCGGAACATCGAAGGCGGCGGCCGTCAGGGCCGCACCGAGCACCAGCAGTACCGCTACGTTCTCGGCATGCGCGGCGACATCAGCGACAGCTGGTCGTATGACGCCTACCTGCAGTACGGCCGTGTGTCGTTCAACCAGGTGCAGACGGGCTTCTTCCGCACCACCGCCATCAACAGCGCCCTGAACGTTGTCACCGATCCGACGACCGGCCAGCCGGTCTGCGCCTCGGTGCTCGACGGCACCGACACCGCCTGCGTGCCCTACAACATCTTCCGGCTCGGCGGCGTCACCCAGGAAGCTCTCGACTACCTGGAGACCCCCAGCTACTCGACCGGCAACACCTACGAGCGGATCGCCAACATCACGGTCGGCGGCCTGCTCGGCGACTACGGCGTGAAGAGCCCGTGGGCGGAAGACGGCGTCGGCGTTTCGTTCGGCGCGGAATACCGCCGCGAGCAGCTGGACTCGGCGGCGGACTTCGTGTCGTCGGCCGGCCTGCTGAACGGCTCGGGCGGCGCCTCGCCGCCGGTCAACGGCAGCTACGACGTCTACGAGCTGTTCGGCGAAGCCCGGATCCCCCTGATCCAGGACATGCCGTTCGCCCGCTCGCTGACGCTGGAAACCGCCTACCGCTTCTCGGACTACTCGGAGAGCGGCACCACCCACACCTACAAGCTCGCGGGTGACTGGGAGCCGGTCGAGGACCTGCGGGTCCGCGCCAGCTACCAGCGCGCGGTCCGTGCGCCGCACGTGATCGAGCTGTTCAGCCCGCAGAACGTCGTACTCGACGGCTCGCAGGATCCCTGCGCCGGCCTGTCGGCGGGTGACGAACTGGTGGCCCGCTGCGCCCAGGCCTTCGGCCTGACCACGGCTCAGGTCCTGGCCATCGAGGAGAACCCGGCCAACCAGTACAACGGCCTGAACGGCGGCAACCCGAACCTGGAGCCGGAAACTTCCGACACCTATTCGCTGGGCGCCGTCTACCAGCCGTCGTTCATGCCGGGCCTGAACCTCTCGGTCGACTGGTTCGACATCAAGGTGGAGGACTACATCTCCGGCATCGGTGCTGACCTGATCATCAACCGCTGCCTCGAGTCCCTGGATCCGTTCTTCTGCGGCCTCGTGAACCGCGACGACTCGGGTTCGCTGTACCTCTCGCCGCAGGGCTACATCGTCAACACCAGCCTCAACACCGGTTCGCTCCGCACCAAGGGCGTCGATTTCAACGTGGGCTACCGCACGGATCTCGACACCTTCGGCATGGAGAACATGGGCGGGATCTCGTTCTCCTTCGTGGGGACCTGGCTCGACACCCTGGAAACCCAGCCGCTGCCGGGCGACCCCGCCTATGACTGCGTGGGCCTCTACGGCACGATCTGCGGTATCCCGAACCCGGAATGGCGCCACAAGGCCCGTCTGACCTGGAACACCCCGTTCGCCTACGGCGACTGGATCAACACCCTGGGTCTCTCGGTCCAATGGCGTCACTTCAACAAGGTGACCCTGGACGCGTTCGACGCCGATCCGGCGCTGGCCAACCCGGGCATCGCCTACGAGTCGGACCGTGTCCTGGCCGCGCGTGACTACTTCGACCTGACGGCGACGTGGACCATGCGCGACAGCGTCAACTTCCGTCTCGGCGTGAACAACGTCTTCGACAAGTCGCCGCCGCTGACGGGTTCGTCGAACTGCCCGACCGGGCCCTGCAACGGGAACACCTGGCCGCAAGTGTACGACGCGTTCGGCCGCTACGTGTTCGTGGGCCTGACCGCCGACTTCTAGTCGTCGACGGGTCCGCAAGGACTGAAGGGCGGTGGGGTGACCCACCGCCCTTTTTCTTTGTCCGTCGATCGGGTGTCCGCCCGCGGCGGGCGGGGCGGGTCTTCTGAGGCCCGCTGCAGCAGGAACCGCCAGCCGATCAGGGCGCCGTTGGCGTCGCGCGCTTCCGCCCGCTCGACGGCGGTGAGCCCGGCCCGGCCGGCGCGGTGCAGGAAGGCGTCGGCGCCCGCGACGTCCAGGGCGGCGGCGAGCTGATTGCGCCGGCGCTGGCGCCAGGCGGCGTTGCCGGCCTCCACCTCGTCCAGACGCCGGAGCACGCTGGCGGGCTCATAGGCCCCCGCCCGCTGCGAGAGATCGGCCAGGTAGTGCACCATGTAGCGCGCGAACTCGGCTTCCGGGGTGCCCGGCAGGCGGGCGGAGGCCCGGCTCACCGCCTCGCGCAGCGCCGCGTGCGCCGCCTGGACCACCTCGGGCCTGCGCCGCTCCAGGATCGCGGCGAACAGCCGCCGCGCCCGGCGCAGCGCCTCGCCGCCGCCCATGGTCGCGTCGAAGGCGTCGAGCTGGCCGGCCGCCGACGCGCCGATCGCGCTATCGGCGTGGTGCGCCAGGATCAGCGCCTGCCCCCCCGGCCGCAGGACCCGCGCCAGTTCCGCCAGCGCGGCCTTCGGCTCGGCGTATTCGATGCCGTACTGCGACGTGGCCGCGTCGAAGGCGGCCGCCGGGAACGGCAGCTTCTCCAGCGCGACCCCGCCCATCAGCACCGGGCCCTCTCCGGACGGCGGCGGGAGGTCGGCGTAGTCGACCCCGACCACCTCCGCGCGGCGCCCGTCCGCCCGGGCCGTGTCCCAGGCCAGCCGCGCCACCTGGCCGCCGCCGGTCGCCAGGTCGAGCACCCGCGCGCCGTCCGGCAGGGTGCGGAAGAAGGCCGGCCACAGGTCGCCGAGATCGAGGGGCGCGGGGCCGTTCGGGCCCTCCACGCTCAGCACGTCGGCGCGGCCGCTGCGCCAGTACTCGCTCCAGTGCCAGCCGGGCCGCTTTTCTGATCCCGGCGCGCGGGCCATGTCCTGCTCCCTCGTCCAGGCGTTCCGCCCGTCTGCCCGGCTGAGGTAGAGCAACCCGCCCCTGCCGCCAAGCCGCCCCTCGGGTGGCGGGGGCGCCCCGCCTGGGCTACCTTGCCGGCGAGTTCAGGAGGCGGCGTTGAGCGGCGTTTGGAAGGTCGGACAGATCAAGGTCAAGGTGGGCGGGCTGGGCATGCCCCAGGTGGCGCCCTCCCAGGCGCAGGTGGAGCGTGACCGCGCCGACCTGCGGGCCATCCAGGAGGCCGCCCAGCAGCGCGACTTCGACCGCGCCTCGACCCTTGCCGAAGCCGCCCACAAGCGCGGCCTCGAGCACCCCATGGTGCTCAATCTCCTGGCCCTGAAGCTCGAGCGGGAGGAGCGCTTCGACGAGGCGCTCGCCATCCTGGAGCGGGCCTGCGAACTGGCCCCCGACGACTTCGCCGCCCGCAATGCGCTGGGCCTCTGCCTGCACCGGCTGGAGCGCTACGGCGAGGCCCTCGCCCAGTTCGACCGGGCCTTGGCCGCCCAGCCCGACTTCGCCGGCGCCCACTGCGCCCGCGGCGCCGCGCTGGAGGCCCTGGGGCGGCTGGTGGAGGCCGAGGCCGCCCACCGCCGGGCGCTGGAGCTGCAGCCGGAGAACCTCGGCGCCGTCGCCGGCCTCGCCAACCTGCTCAGCCGCAGGGGCGCCCACGCCGAGGCCCGGCCGCTGGCCGAGCGGGTCCTGGCCGCGCAGCCCAACTACCCGGACGCGGTGATGGTGCTGGCCTCCGCCGACCTCGCCGACGGCCGCACCGCCGAGGCCCGCGCGCGGCTGGACGCCCTGATCGCCGAGCCGCGCCTGACCCCGCAGCAGCGGGCGCTGGCCCAGGGCCTGCTGGGCGACGTGCTCGACGCCGAGGGCCGCCCGGCCGAGGCCTACGAAGCCTACGCGGCCTGCAACATGGGCCTCTGGCGGGCCTATGCCGCCGCGTTCCAGGAGGGGCCGGGCGCGCTGGAGTTTGTCCGTGAGATGGCCGAGGCGCTCGATTTCGCGGGGCCGGAGACCTGGCCGCGCTCGCCGGCCGGCGCCGCGCCGGGCGTGAAGGCCCACGTCTTCCTGCTGGGCTTCCCCCGCTCCGGCACCACCCTTCTCGAACAGGTGCTGGCCAGTCACCCCGAGGTGGAGGCTCTCGAGGAGCGCGAGACCCTCGCCGACGCCATGCGCGCCTTCATGTCCGCGCCCGGCGACGTGGCCAACCTCGCCACCGCCGGCGAGGCCGAGCTCGCCGAACTGCGCGCCGCCTACTGGGAGCGCGTGCGGGCCGAGGGCGCCGATCCCTCGGGCAAGGTGTTCGTCGACAAGCACCCGCTCAACACCTTCAAGCTGCCGCTGATCGCCCGCCTGTTCCCCGACGCCGTCGTGCTGCTGGCCCGCCGCGACCCGCGCGACGTGGTGCTGGCCGCCTGGCGACGCCGCTTCGCCATGAGCGGCTCGGCCTACCAGCTCCTCACCCTGCCGGGGACCGCCGGCTACTACGACGCGGCCATGCGGCTCGCCGAGCGCTTCGCCCCGGTGCTGGGCGACCGCCTGCACGTGGTCCGCCACGAATCCCTGATCGCCGACTTCGACCGGGTCGTGGGCGAGGTCTGCGCCGCCGTCGGCCTGCCGTTCACCGAGGCCATGCGCGGTTTCGCCGACCGCACCAGGGACCGCGGCATCGCCACGCCGACCGGCGCCCAGCTGGCCGGCGGGCTGTCGGCCGAGGGCGTCGGCTCCTGGCGGCGCTACCGCGAGCAGCTCGCGCCCGTGCTGCCCACGCTGACGCCCTGGGTGGAGCGGTTCGGCTACGAGCCGCAATGAGCGAGACGCGGGACGCCGGACCGGCCGACGCCGCCGGCTGGGCGGCGCTTGGCGACCGCCTGCGGCTGGCGGGGGATCTCGCCGGCGCCGACCGGGCCTACGCCCGCCAGCTCCGCGCCGGGGTCGCCGATCCCGAGCTCGTCGAGGCGGCCGACGCCCTGCACGACAACCGGCTGGCCGACGCGCAGCGGCTGGTGGGCGGCGTCCTGCAGCGGCGCCCCGCCGACGCCGCGGCCGTCCGCATCCTGGCCGAGGTGGCGGCGCGGATCGGCCGGCTGCCCGACGCCGAGCGCCTGCTCCGCCGCTGCCTGGAGCTCTCGCCGCGGTTCCCCGGCGCCCGCTACGCCCTGGCGCTGGTCCTGCACCGCCAGAACCGGCCCCAGGAGACCCTGCGCGAGGCCGAGGCCCTTCTGCGCGAGGCGCCGGCCCACCCGATCTACCGCCATCTGAAGGCCGCCGCCCTCGTCCGGGTCGGCGA
Organism: Phenylobacterium sp.; assembly: GCF_036821595.1. Taxonomy (GTDB): domain Bacteria; phylum Pseudomonadota; class Alphaproteobacteria; order Caulobacterales; family Caulobacteraceae; genus Phenylobacterium. The sequence continues at coordinate 10,221 of NZ_DAISJG010000020.1, read as the reverse complement.
CTACGACAGGGCGGCCGCGACCTACGCCGCCGTCCTCGCCGACCATCCCGACCAGCCGCTGAGCTGGATGAGCTACGGGCACGTCCTGCGGATTCTCGGCCGGCAGCCGGACGCCGTCGCCGCCTACCGCCGCGGGGTGGAGCTGCAGCCCGGCCTGGGCGAGGCCTGGTGGAGCCTGGCCAACCTGAAGACCGTCCGCTTCGACGAGGCCGAGGTGGCGGTGATGGAGGCCGAGCTGGCCAGGTCTGACCTCGACGAGGACGACCGGTTCCACCTCTGCTTCGCGCTCGGCAAGGCGCACGAGGACGCCGGCCGCTACGGCCCCGCGTTCGCCCGCTACCAGGAGGGCAATGCGCTGCGCCGCGCCCGCCTGGGCTACGACGCCGCCGAGACCACCCAGCACATGCGGCGCTGCAAGGCGCTGATGAGCGCCGGCTTCTTCGCCGCGCGGGAAGGGCAGGGTTGCGCCGCGCCGGACCCTATCTTCATCGTCGGCCTGCCGCGGGCCGGCTCGACCCTGATCGAGCAGATTCTCTCCAGTCACTCCCAGGTGGAGGGGACCCAGGAGCTGCCGGACCTGCCGGCGCTCGCCTTGCGGCTCGGCGGCCGCGCGCGCCGCGCCTCGGAGAGCGCCTATCCCGACGTCCTGGCCGCGCTTTCCGCCGCCGAGCTCGCCGCCCTGGGCGAGGAGTACCTCGGCCGCGCGAAGGTCCATCGCAAGCTCGGCCGGCCGTTCTTCATCGACAAGAACCCGACCAACTGGGCGCATGTGGGTCTCATCCAGCTCGCCCTGCCGAACGCCAGGATCATCGACGCCCGGCGCCATCCGCTGGGCTGCGGCTTCTCGGCCTTCAAGCAGCACTTCGCCGAGGGGCAGGAGTTCAGCTATTCGCTCGCCGACATCGGCCGGTACTACGCCGACTATGTGGAGCTGATGGCGCACTTCGACGCCGTCCTGCCCGGACGCGTCCACCGGGTGATCTACGAGGAGATGGTCGTCAATCCGGAGGCCCAGGTCCGGGCCCTGCTCGACCACTGCGGCCTCCCGTTCGAGGCGGCCTGCCTGCGCTTCTACGAGAACGACCGGGCCGTGCGCACCGCGTCGTCGGAGCAGGTGCGCCAGCCGATCTACACCGGGGCCGCCGAGCACTGGCGGCATTTCGAGCCCTGGCTGGAGCCGCTGAAGGCGGCGCTCGGCCCGGTGCTGGAGACCTATCCGCAGGCGCCGCGATGACGGCCGACTGGACCCGCCGCGGCCTCGCCGCCGCGCTCGCGCCCGGCCTGCTGGCCGCCTGCGCCACCACGCCTGGCGAGCGGCCGCTCGTCTCGGTGAACCTGCTGGACGCCGAACCGCCGCCGCAGCCGCCCACCGACGCCGCCCTCCTGGAGACCGCTTTCGACGAGGCGCGACGGATGACCGTGCCGGTCTATATCGACCGCCAGGGCCCCTATCCCTTCGTGATCGACACCGGCGCCAACCGCACCGTCGTCTCGCGCGAGCTTGCGCGGGACTGCGGCCTTGCGCCGGCCGGGACGGCCGCCGTCCACGGCATCGCCGGCGTCGAGCCGGCGGACCTGGCCCAGGTCCGCCGCCTGCGCGTCGGCTCCGTTCAGTCCAGCGGCCTGACCCTGCCGGTCCTGCCGCGCACGCGGCTGGGCGCCGACGGCCTGCTGGGCGTGGACGTGTTCCGCGGCCGCCGCGTGCGCATGGACTTCGGCCAGAACCGCTTCGAGATCAGCCCCTCCGGCGGCGGGGCCGAGATCGGCCGCCGCACCGACAGCCGCATCCGCGCCGCGAACGAGCCGGTGCGCGTGCCCGCCCAGTACCGCTTCGGCCAGCTCGTCATCCTCGACGCCGAGGTCGGCGACGTGAAGGTCAGCGCCTTCATCGATTCCGGCTCCCAGGTCACCGTCGGCAACCGCGCCCTTCGCGACGCGGCCGTGCGGCTGCGGCCCGAGTTCGGCGTGCGGCTCGCGCCCGTGCCCCTGATCAGCGCCACCGGCCAGACCGCGCGCGGCGAGTTCGCCACCCTGCCGACCGTGCGCCTGGGCGGCCTCGCCATCCACCAGGTGCTGGGCGTCTTCGCCGACCTGCACATCTTCGACCTGTGGAAGCTCTCCGACCGCCCCGCCATCCTGGTGGGCGTCGACGTGCTGCGTCACTTCCAGGACGTCACCCTCGACTTCGGCCGCAAGCACGTGACCTTCACGCCCCGCCCGCCGGGCCGGCGCCCGCGCTAGGAGAGCCCTAGGGGAGGGGCATGGGCGCGAGCACCGTGGCGCCCTGCTCGCGCAGGCGGGCCTGGGCAAGCTCGTCCAGGATCCGCTCGGCGCGCGGGTCGCCGAACACCCAGGCCGCCGCCGCCAGGGTGCGCGCCGAACTCGCCTGCACGCCCAGCATCCGCTCCAGCGCCTGGAACGGCGAGGCCGACGGCCCGATGCGGCGCAGGTGCGGCTCGCCCTCGATCTTCGCCAGGACCTTGGCGCGGTCCACCGCCTGGTAGAAGCCGCCCAGCTCGTCCACCAGGCCCAGCCGCAGCGCCTGCGCCCCCGTCCAGACGCGCCCGCGGGCGATCTCGCGCACCCGTTCCGGCGGCAGCTTGCGCCCCGCCGAGACCCGGGTGACGAAGGTCTCGTAGATCCGGTCCATCCAGCGTGAGAAGGCGGCCCGCTCTTCCGGGGTGAACTCCTGACCCAGGCCGAAGGCCCCGGCGTAGGTGCTGCCCACCTCCAGCTGGCGCATGTCGACGCCGTAGCGGGCCAGCGCTGGGCCGACCGCGAACTTGCCGCCGAACACCCCGATCGAGCCGGTCAGGGTGGTGGGCTCGGCGACGATGTGGGAGGCCTCCGAGGCCACCCAGTAGCCGCCCGACGCCGCATAGGTGCCCATGGAGACCACCACCGGCTTGCCCGCCGCCTTGGCCGCGCGGATCGCCGATAGGATCTGCTCCGAGGCGGTGTCCGAACCGCCCGGCGAGTTCACCCGGAAGACGATGGCCTTCACGTCCTTGGCGCGGATCGCGGCGTGGAAGGCGTCGGCGACGTCGTCGGAATAGATGGTCGAGCCGCCGGCGAACGGATTGGCCGTCCCGTCGCGGCCGGTGACGATCGGGCCCTCGCCCTCGATCACGGCGATGGTCGGGCCCGCCCGCCGGCGGTCGCGCCGGCCGTGGGCGTAGTCCTCGAATTCCACCAGCTCGGCGTCCTCGCCGGCCCGCCTCAGCAGGGAGAGCTGCGCTTCGCGCACATGGCCCAGCCGGTCGATCAGCCGCTCGCGCAGGGCCTCCTCGGCGAGGTAGGGGCCGGCCTCCAGCCGGGTGCGCAGGACGTCCGCGTCGAGCTTGCGGTCGGCCGCCACGGCCGCCAGTCCCGACTGGTAGACCGAGGTCATCCAGGAGAGCTGAGCCTCGCGGTGGGCCGGCGTGTAGTCGTCCTGGAGGAAGCCGTTGACGGCGTTCTTGTATTCCTGCCGCTGCTCGAAATTGGGCTTCACCTCGTAGCGGTCGAAGAACCGCTTCAGGAACAGGTCCTCGCTGGCGATCCCCGTCACCTGGAACGAGGCGCCGGGCTGCATCCACAGCTCGTCGGCGGAGGCCCCCACCATGTAGGTCGCGGTGATCACGCCGGCCGGATAGAGACCCTGGCTGTGGGCGATCACCGGCTTGCCGGACGCGCGGAACTGCTTGATCGCCAGCCGGATCTCGTCGGCCATGCCGGGCTCCAGCCCGTCCTCGGGCAGGCGCACCAGCACGCCCTTGATCCGGTCGTCCGAGGCGGCGCGGCGCAGGCCCTCGACGATCGCCATCACCGACTGGCTGCGGCGGCCGATGCCGGCGAAGGGGTTCTGCGGCGACTGGTCGGTGAGCGGATCGCGCAGGTCCAGCTCCAGCACCGTGCGCTGCGGCACGGGCGCGGGCCCCGCCGCCCCGGCGGCCATCGAGATCAGCACGATGGGCACGCCGATCAGGAAGATCATCAGGCCGGCGAACACGCCGGCCGCGGTGATCAGGAACTGCTTCATGGACCGCGATCGAACCTCGGGCGCGGCCGCGGGGAGGCGGCCGTGCGACGGCCTGTCGCATACAATCCCGCACGCGGGAAGGGCCGCGATTTCAGGATGTTGGGATGACGCGGGAAGAGATGGTCGGAGTGGCAGGATTCGAACCTGCGACCCCCGCGTCCCGAACGCGGTGCTCTACCAGACTGAGCCACACTCCGACTTGGGAGGGCGCCTTATAGGGGAGTGTTTTCGCCCCCGCAAGCGGCCCTGAGGGGCGTTGCATCGACAGGGCGACTGCGCTATCTCACCGCCTCTCGCGAGGGGAGCCCCCTCTGCGCCGTTCCTGCTGGGGAATGGTGTAATGGTAACACTGCGGTTTTTGGTACCGTCATTCTAGGTTCGAGTCCTAGTTCCCCAGCCACTTCCCTTTTCCAGGAGATGAGACGCCCGCGAGCCCGCCGCCGGGTCCGCGCGATCGCGACTTCCGGTCCCACCGGACGTCGCCGGGGGCGGATTGGGCTCGACGGGAGGTGCGCCTTCGCCTAACCCGCGCGCCATGAAGCCGTTCCTGGACCTCGTCGGCGCCTCGGGCGCCGCCTACCGCTTCCGCCTCCTGCCCGACGGGCAGGCCCACGTCCCCATCGCCGGCAACTATGTGGTGGTCCGGCCGCGGGGGGAGGGGGTGAAGGTGGTCGCCGTCGCCGCGACGGAGGACCTCTCCCGCGCCGCCGGCGAGCAGCCGGCGGAGATCCGCCGCGGCGCCAGCCTCTACACCCGCCTGAACGTGGCCCGCGCGACCCGCGAGGCGGAGCACGCCGACCTCGCGGCCCGCTACGCCCCGGCCCCGGCCGAATCCGCCACGCCGGCCGGCGAGGGCTGACCGCCCGCTGCGCTGTCAGCAACTGTTCGCGCGCCTGTAGCGGCGCCGTCACGGCCGGCCGCTAGAACGGCCGCGCCCTGATCTCGCGTTTCAGAGGTCTGTACCCCGCGCCTTGGAGGATTCGGGCCCCCGTCCGGGTCCTCCCTTCTTTGCGCTCAGGCCGCGGCGGCGGGCGCGAAGGTGAGGCGGCCCACCGGCTGTCCGGAGAGGTCAAACACCGCCACCTCGGCGGGCTCGCCCCGGGCCGCGAGGTCGGCGGCCAGGGCCCGAGCCTGGCGCTCGGCCTGGGCGCCGGTCCTGAAGTAGACGGCCCCCGCGCCCGCGTGCAGGGCCCAGGCGCCGTCGGTGCGCCGTACAACGATCTGCCGCATGTCACCCACTCCGCAGCTGTGGGCGGGGCTCTACACAACCTTCGCGACAGGCCCGTGTCGGTTCGGACTCGCCCGCGTGACCCCGCCGGCCAGACGGGCAAGCTCTGCAACACAGCTGTCACGCTTCTGTCGGGTCGTTGTCATGGCTCGTCCCTAGAACCCGGCCAAGGGCAGGCGGGGCGCCCGGCACGGGCCGGGGACGGAACTCTCGCGTGCGCCGTCGATGAGCCACGGTGGGAGAACCTTCGATGACCCGCGTCACCCAGCTGAAAACCCTTCTTCTCGCCTCGCTGAGCGCGGTCGCCCTGGCGTCCTGCGGCGGCGGCGGCGCGGACAATGTCGCCTCCCCGGGCGAAGGCGCCTTCCCGCCGACCAGCGGGGGCGGGACGGGCGGCGGCACGACCGAGCCGCCTCCGGGCCAGGCGGCGGCGGACTGCCCCACCGGCTTCGCCAATGTCGGCACCGTGGCCAACGGTACGCTGCGCGCCTGCCAGCTGCCCCAGACCATCACCGGCAACCTGGTGGTGCCGCTGCGCGCCGGCACGGTCTACGCCATCAGCGGCCGGGTCGACGTCGGCCAGGACCGCGGCGCGGATCCAAACGCCCCGATCGCCGGCGCCCAGGCGGGCATCCTGACCATCGAGCCGGGCGTGCGCCTCTACGGGTCGGGCGGCCTCGACTACATCAACGTCCAGCGCGGCTCGCAGATCTTCGCCGAGGGCACGCCCACCAACCCGATCATCTTCACCAGCCGTTCCAACCTCGACGGCAATTCCGGCGCCGACCTGATCGGCCAGTGGGGCGGCATCGTCATCGCCGGCCGCGCGCCGATCGCCAGCTGCCCGTCCGGCGCCACCCCGCCGAACATCAACTGCGTGGCCACCTTCGAAGGCGGCGTCTCGCTCTATGGCGGCAACAGCCCGACCGACAACTCCGGCCGCATCCGCTACGTCCAGGTCCGCTACCCGGGCTTCGAGATCCAGCCGAACCGCGAGTTGAACGGCATCAGCTTCCTGGGCGTCGGCTCCGGCACGGTGGTCGACCACGTGCAGGTGCACAACAGCTCGGACGACGGCATGGAGTTCTTCGGCGGCACGGTGCAGCTGAAGCACATCGTCATCACCGGCGCCGACGACGACAGCATCGACACCGACGAAGGCTGGCGCGGCGGCATCCAGTTCCTGATCGCCCGCCAGCGGGCCAACGGCGGCGACCGGGTGTTCGAGCAGAGCTCGGCCGGCGTCCAGGCCTCGCTGAACTCGCGCCCGACCATCGCCAACTACACCGCCATCGGCTCGGGCCGCACCGGGGCCGGCGACATCCAGGTGCTGAACACCGGCACCGGCGGCCGCTTCGTCAACGGCGTCCACGTCTCGGCCAATACCGCCACGGCCTGCGTCGACGTGGACACCGCCTCCACCGTGGCCGCCGCGCCGCGCTGGGACTCGGTGGTGCTGTCCTGCGCCATCAACTTCCGCAACGACTCCGACGTGAACGGCGCGGAGACGGCGGCCCTGTTCGGCGCAGGCACGAACAACAACGCCAGCTTCACCAACACGCTCGCGGGCGGCTTCGTGAACGGCGCCAACGAGAACGCGGTTACCGCCTTCAACGCCGCGACGCTCGGCGCCTTCTACACGACGACGACCTACATCGGCGCCGTGCGCGACGCGAGCGACACCTGGTGGCAGGGCTGGACCTGCGGCCTGGCCAGCGGCTCGAGCTGCTGATCCCGCGGGGCGGGGCCCGTCGGGCTCCGCCCTTCCCGCACGCCGGCGACATCTTGAAAGCGACCCCCATGATCAAGCTCATCCGCCCGCTCAGCGGGCTGCTCCTGTGCACGACCGCGCTGATGGCGCCGGGCCTCGTCCACGCCCAGCAGTCGGGCGCGGCGGACACGGAGGTCGAGGAGATCGTCGTGCGCGGCAAATACATCCCGGAAGTGATGCGGGAGACCTCCGAGGTCACCTCCATCGTCACGCCCGAGGACCTGGTCCGGCAGGGCGACGACACCGCGGCCCAGGCGCTCACCCGCCTGGCCGGCCTCTCCGTCGTGAGCGGCCGCTTCGTCTACGTCCGCGGCCTGGGCGAGCGCTATTCCTCGGCGCTGCTGAACGGCTCGCCCCTGCCCAGCCCGGAGCCGCTGCAGCGGGTCGTGCCGCTGGACCTCTTCCCGTCCAACGTCCTGGCTGGCGTGAACGTCCAGAAGAGCTATTCGGTGAACTACCCCGGGGAGTTCGGTGGCGGCCTCATCGACCTCCGCACCATCGACGTGCCGGAGGAAGCCTTCCTGGCCATGGGCGTCAGCCTGGGCATGAACGACGAGACCTCGCTCAAGCAGGGCTTCACCTACTACGGCGGCGACTCCGACTGGCTGGGCGTCGACGACGGCACGCGCGAGCTGCCGGCGCTGATCCGCCAGGGCATCGAGACCGGCAAGCGGATCGATTCCGCCAACTTCTCGTCCGACCAGCTCACCGCCATGGGGCGGAGCTTCCAGAACGCCAACATCAATCTCCTGCAGTCGACCAACGACGTGCCGATCAACGGCAGCTTCGACATCTCGGGCGGCGAATCCTGGACCTTCGACTGGGGGAACATCGGCTTCGTCGCGGTCGGCGGCTACGACTCCAGCTGGTCCACCCGGCGCGCCGTGCAGCAGGAGGGCGTGGTCAGCCTCGAGGGCCTGGCCGTGCTCGAGGACCTGCGGTCCAACTCCACCCAGAACGACATCGTCATCAACGGCCTGGCGAGCGTCGCCCTGGAGCTCGACAACCACACCTTCAAGTGGACCAACTTCTACGTCCGCAACGTCACCAAGGAGGCCCGTTCGGTCGAGGGCGAGAGCTCGCGGGCGTCCAACTACATCCGCGACGACTCCACCGCCTGGTACCAGCGCGAGCTGATCGACACCCAGCTCACCGGCCAGCACCGCTTCGGCGACCTGGAGATCGACTGGCGCGGCTCCTACGCCCGCACCGAGCGCGACGTGCCCTACGAGCGCCAGGTGCGCTACCGCCGGGTGGACGACGTCTACCTGCACAACCCGCAGTCCGACGCCAACTTCATCCGCTTCAGCGAGCTGGAGGACAAGGCGACCGGCTTCGGCGTCGACCTCCGCTACCGGCTGGAGAACCCGCTGATCGCCGACTTCACCGTCTCCGGCGGCTACGCCTGGTACGACAACGAGCGGTTCGCCGACAGCCGGGTATTCCGCTTCACCATGAACTCCACGCCCTCCATCGCCTTCCAGATGCAGCGGGTGGACTTCCTCTATTCGGACTTCAACATCGGCCCCAACGGCCTGATCCTGCGCGAGGTCACCGGCTCCGAGGGCGCGGCCGCCTACGAGGCGGCGCTGAAGACCAGCGCCTTCTACCTGCAGGGCGAGGGCGAGATCCTGCCGGCCGTGCGCGCCACCTTCGGGGCCCGCTACGAAAGCGGCGAGCAGACCGTCCAGGCGATCGACCTGTTCAATCCGGCCGCGGCCCTGACCGGCAACCGGATCGAGAACGACTACCTGCTGCCGGCCGGCACGGTCACCTGGAACTTCGCCGAGGACCAGCAGCTCCGCTTCGGCGCGTCGAAGACCATCGCCCGCCCGCAGTTCCGCGAGCAGGCGCCGCAGCTCTACCTCGACCCGGAGTCGGACCGCACCTTCATCGGCAACCCGTTCCTGGTGGACTCCGAGCTGATCAACCTCGACGCCCGCTACGAGCACTACTTCGACCGCGGCCAGTTCGCGACGCTGGGCGTCTTCTACAAGGACATCGACAAGTCCATCGAGTCGGTGGTCAACGAGTCCGGCTCCGGCCTGCAGCAGACCTTCCTGAACGCGCCGCGCGCGGTGCTCTACGGGGCCGAGGCCGAGTTCAAGAAGTTCTTCGAGCCCGGGTTCGACCTCGGCTGGATGAGCGGCGTCCGCTTCCTGGTGGCGGCCAACTACACCTACACCAAGGCCGAGGTGAAGGTGGACGAAGGCGACCTGGTCTTCCCGATCACCAACAACGGCATGCCCGCGCCGGCCGCCAACTTCGTCATCGACGGCAGCCGCCTGCAGGGCCAGTCCGAGCACCTCGCCAACGTCCAGCTCGGCCTGGAGAGCGCCGACGGCGCCACCCAGGCGACCCTGCTCGCCAACTACGCCAGCGAACGGACCACGGCCCGCGGCCAGTCGGGCGCGCCGGACTTCGTGCAGGACCCGGGCGTCCTCTTGGACTTCACCTTCCGGCAGAAGTTCAGCGTCCGGGCCCAGCAGTTCACCTTCGGCCTGGAGGCCCGCAACCTGTTGGGCGAGGAGTTCGACGAGAGCCAGTCGCGCGGCGGCGACGTCATCAAGCTCAACAACTACGAACTCGGCCGCAGCGTCTCCGTCAGCCTGTCGACGCGGTTCTGAGGCCGGGCCGCCGACTGTCACGGGAGCTTCATCCAAGCTTCACGGGAACGTCGGCGTCGTCCGCCAAGAGTCCGCCGTCCCGCCCTGATCGGCGGCTACGGGGGATAGGTTGAAGCTCCAGTTGAAAGCCCTGGGCGCGCCGCCGCCGCGGACCCTGCTCGCAGGGCTCGAGGCCGCCCTCGCCGTGGCGCTGGCGACCCAGGCCGCGCGGCTCGCCTGGGCGCTCGTCACCCCGCTGGGCCCGTTCGGCTCCGCCGCGATGGCCCAGGCCCCGGTGCGGCCCCCGGCCGACCTCTCCATCCTCGCCGGCTTCGACCCCTTCTTCCGCGTCTCCGGCGCGGCGGCCTCGCCGGACGGCGCCGGCGGCGAGGGCGGGGCCCCGGTGCTGCACGGCGTGCGCGCCGCGCCCGGCGGCCGCGGCTCGGCCATCCTCTCCATCGGCGGGACCCAGCGCTCCGTGGCGGTGGGGGAGGAGGTGGAGCCGGACGTCGTGCTCGCCGCCGTCGCCGCCGACCACGTGATCCTTTCCCGCGACGGCGCGCGGCGTCGCCTCGGCTTCCCCACGCCCCATCCC
>NZ_DAISJG010000019.1:0-55336 GCF_036821595.1 Phenylobacterium sp. | reverse complement strand
TGTTCTCGATCCCGTCGAGGCCGGCCATCAGCAGGGCCACGAAGGTCAGGTAGGGATTGCCCATCGGGTCGGGGAAGCGGGCTTCGATCCGCTTCGCCTTCGGGCTGTCAACGTGCGGGATGCGGATCGAGGCCGAACGGTTGCGGGCCGAGTAGGCCAGCTTCACCGGGGCTTCGTAGCCGGGCACCAAGCGCTTGTATGAGTTGGTGGTCGAGTTCGAGAAGGCGTTGATCGCCTTGGCGTGCTTGATGATCCCGCCGATGTACCAGAGGCACAGGTCGGAGAGGCCGGCGTACTTGTCGCCCGCGAACATCGGCTTGCCGTCCTTCCAGATCGACTGGTGGACGTGCATGCCCGAGCCGTTGTCGGCGAACATCGGCTTGGCCATGAAGGTCGCGGTCTTGCCGTAGGCGTGGGCCACGTTGTGGATCACGTACTTATAGAGCTGCATCCGGTCGGCCATGGTGATCAGGTCCGAGAACTTCAGCCCCAGCTCGTGCTGCGCCGGCGCCACCTCGTGGTGGTGCTTCTCGGGCTGCATGCCCAGCTCGCCCATGACCGCCAGCATCTCGCCGCGCAGGTCCTGGCCGGAGTCCACCGGGTTCACCGGGAAGTAGCCGCCCTTCGGACCGGGCCGGTGGCCCATGTTGCCTTCCGGATAGGCCTTGCCGGACGACACCGGCAGTTCGGTCGACTCGTAGGAGTAGAAGGTGTTGTGCGGGGCGGTGTCCCAGCGCACGTCGTCGAACACGAAGAACTCGGCCTCGGGGCCGAAGAACACCGTGTCGCCGATGCCGGCCGACTTCACGTAGTTCAGCGCCTGCTTGGCGATCGACCGCGGGTCGCGGTTGTACGGCGTGTTCGTATCCGGGTTCACCACGTCGCAGAACAGCACCAGGGTGGTCTGCTGGTAGAACGGATCGATGTGGGCCGAGGCGAGGTCGGGCCGCAGCTTCATGTCGGACTCGTTGATCGCCTTCCAGCCGGCGATCGAGGAGCCGTCGAACATGGTCCCGTCGGTGAGGAAGTCCTCGTCGACGAGGTCGATGTCGAACGTCACGTGCTGCATCTTCCCGCGCACGTCGGTGAAGCGCACGTCGACGTATTTGACGTCCTTTTCCTTGATCTGGTTCAGGATGTCCTTGGCTGAAGCCATGTTCGTGATCCCCTTTTTGGTCCGGTCTCGATGGTTCTGGGTTAGACGGCCGCGGGCCCGGTCTCGCCGGTGCGGATGCGCATGACGTCGACGACGTCGCTGACGAAGATCTTGCCGTCGCCGATGCGGCCGGTGCGGGCGGCCGTGGAGATGGCCTCCATGGCGCGGTCCAGCTGGTCGTCGGCGATGACCACCTCGATCTTGATCTTGGGCAGGAAGTCCACGACGTACTCGGCGCCGCGGTAGAGCTCGGTCTGGCCCTTCTGGCGGCCGTAGCCCTTGGCCTCGATCACCGTCATGCCCTGGACGCCCAGCTCCTGCAGGGCCTCCTTCACTTCGTCGAGCTTGAACGGCTTGATGATGGCTTCGATCTTTTTCATGGGCCCCGGCGTCAGACTGGGATGCGCCGCCCCGGCGCTCGCCGCGGACGGAGCACGGCGCGGGTCCGCGCCACAAGCCGATCCGGTTGCTTGCCGTCGCGGCCACCTGTGAAAATGAGCAGGCGCCTAAGAAACAGGCGCCATCGGATCAAAAATCGATCACGCCGGAAATCGCCTTGTGAGGCGGGTTTCGGCCCCTAGGATCGCGGACCAAGTGTGTCGGGAGGCGGGTTGAGATGGGTGAAAACACCCCAGTTCTGATCGGGGCGGGCCAATTCACGTATCGGGGCGATCCGGCAGCCTCGCCGTCGCCGACCGCCCTGCTGAAGATTGCGGCGGAACGGGCCGCCCTGGACGCCGGCATCGGGCCGGCGGGCCTGGCCGGCGTCGATGCGCTGGCGGTGGTGGGCTACACGATCGACAGCCCCGGCTCGAAGCGCGGGATGATCCCGCACTCGGTCAACCCGCCCGCCAGCCTCGCCCGCCAGATCGGCGCGGACCCCCGCTGGAGCGTCTATTCCGAGATGGGCGGCAACACGCCCCAGTACCTCATCAACACCCTTTGCGAGCGCATCGCGCGGGGCGAGGCGGACCTGGCGCTCACCGTCGGCTGCGAGTTCCTGGGCTCGGCCATGAAGCGGCTGGGAAAGGGGCTCTCGTTCGACGACTGGATCGCCGACGAGCCGGAGGACCTGCCGGCGCCGCAGCGGATCGGCGACCCCCGCGCCGGCTCCACGGCCTACGAGATCCGCCACGGGCTCTCGCGGCCGATCAACATCTATCCGATCTTCGAGAATGCGCTCCGCGCCCGCGACGGCCGCTCCATCCCGGAGCACCAGCGCCGGATGGGCGAGCTGTTCGCCCGCTTCTCGGAAGTGGCCGTCGACAATCCCGAGGCCTGGTTCCCCACCAGGCGGACCGCCGAAGAGCTGGTGACGGTCTCCGAGAAGAACCGGATGATCGGCTTCCCCTATCCGAAGCTGCTCAACGCCATCATGGAGGTGGACCAGTCGGCTGGGGTGATCATCGCCAGCGAGCGCAAGGCCCGCGAGCTGGGCGTGCCGGAGGACCGCTGGGTCTATCTGCACGGCTGCGCCGACGCCGCCGACCTCTGGCACCCGCTGGACCGGCAGGACTTCCACTCCAGCCCGGCCATGCGCCGCACCGGCCAGAAGGCCTTTGCCATGGCCGGGATCGGCCTAGAGCAGGTGGACCTGATCGACCTCTACTCCTGCTTCCCGGTGGCGGTGGAGATCGGCGCCGAGGAACTCGGCCTGTCGCTCGACGACCCGCGGGGGCTGACGGTCACCGGCGGGCTGCCGTACGCCGGCGGGCCGGGCAACAACTACGTCATGCACTCGGTGGCGGTGATGCTGCAGAAGCTGCGGGCCCGGCCCGGAGCCTACGGCCTGATCACCGGCAACGGCTGGTACCTGACCAAGCAGTCGACCGGCATCTATTCCACGAAGCGGCCGGACAAGCCCTTCGAGCGCGAGGACCCGGCGGTCCTGCAGCGGGAGATCGACGCCCTGCCGCATCCGGAGATCGTCGAGCGGCCGAGCGGGCGGGGGACGATCGAGACCTACACCGTCGTCCACAAGCGGGAGGGACCGTTCCTGGGCATCGTGGTGGGCCGTGACGAGGCGGGCCGCCGCTTCGCCGCCAACACCCCCGACGACCCCGGCTTCCTGGCCGCCTTCGAGGCCCAGGAGCAGGTCGGCCGCACCGGGACCGTCCGTCAGGCCGACGACGGCCAGACCAACCTCTTCGTCCCGGACTGAGCCCATGCCGCGCCTCTACCTGATCCGCCACGGCAAGCCGGCCTCCACCTGGGGCGGGGCCGACGACGATCCGGGACTCGACGACGCCGGCCGGGCCCAGGCCGAGGCGGCCCGCGACTGGCTGCTGGCCCTGCCGCCGGGCGAGCGGCCGGAGCGGGTGGTGAGTTCGCCCCTGCGCCGCTGCCAGGAGACCGCGGCGCCCACCGCGCGGGCGCTCGGGGTGACGGTGGAGGTCGATCCCATGGTGGGCGAGATCCCGACGCCGCAGGCGCTCGCCGCCCGCGAGCGGCCGGACTGGCTGCGCCAGGCCTTCCAGGGGACCTGGGGCGAGATCCAGGGCGACCTCGACTACGACGCCTGGCGCCGGGAGATCGTGGCGTCCCTGCACCGCCGGGGCGACACGGCGGTCTTCTCCCACTTCGTGGCGATCAATGCGGTGGTCTCGCACCTCACCGAGGACCCCCGCGTGGTCACCTTCCGGCCGGACCACGCCTCGGTCACCGTGCTGGAAACCGACGGCGAACGCTTGACGCTGGTGGCCAAGGGGCGCGAAGCCACGACCGGGGTCCTCTAGACACGGAGTCGGGCTTGCCGGCGCGCCAGATTCTCACGACCGCCGAGACCGCCCAGGCGGACCGGGCGGCGATCGCCGCCGGCACGCCGGGCGCGGTGCTGATGGAGCGGGCCGGCACGGCCGTGGCCGACGCCATCTGCGCGCGTTTCCGGCCCAAGCCGACGGCGGTGCTGGCCGGGCCCGGCAACAACGGCGGGGACGGCTATGTCGTGGCCCGGGTGCTGAAGTCCCGGGGCTGGGACGTCTGGGTCGAGCGACTCGCCGCGCCGGCGACCGACGACGCCCGCGCCGCGGCGGCGGCCTGGACCGGTGAGACCCTGCCGCTCGGGCAGTCCGGCCGCGCCGCCGAGCTCTTCGTCGACGGCCTGTTCGGGGCCGGCCTGGCCCGGCCGCTGGAGGGCGAGGCGGCGCGCCTGGCGCGGGCCAGCCAGCGCCTGCGCGACCGGGTGGTGGCGATCGACGTGCCCAGCGGGATCTCCGGCGACACCGGCCGGCCGCTCGGCGAGGCGGCGTTCTGCGCGGCGCTGACCGTCACCTTCCACGGGCGCAAGCCCGCCCACGTCCTGGAGCCGGGCCGGGGCGCCTGCGGCGAGGTGGTGGTGGCGGACATCGGGCTCGGCGAGACCCACGCCCAGCTGTTCGAGAATGGCCCCGAGCTATGGCTGGAGCGCTTTCCCTGGCCCGACGCCTTGTCGCACAAGCACGCCCGGGGTCGGCTGATCGTGGTCAGCGGGGAGGCGTGGAGCACCGGGGCTGCCCGGCTGGCGGCGCGCGGCGGGCTGCGGATCGGCGCCGGCCTCGTCACCATCCATGCCCCGCCGGAGTCGCTGGCCCCCAACGCCGCCCATCTCGAGGCGGTCATGCTGCGGCCGTTCGAGACCGACCTGGAGCTGGAGCAGGCCGCCGCCGAGGTGGACGCCGCGGTGATCGGGCCCGCGGCCGGGGTGGGCGAGACGACCCTGCTGAACGTGCTGGCCCTGGCGCGCACCGGCGCGGCCCTGGTCTTGGACGCCGACGCCATCACCGTCTTCCGCGACGATCCGGAGGAGCTGTTCTCGGTGCTGGACCGGGACGACGTGCTGACGCCCCATCCGGGGGAGTTCGAGCGGCTGTTCCCCGGCCTGCTGGCGGCCGGGCCCGAGCGGATCACCGCCGCCCGCCGCGCCGCCGAGCGGGCAGGGGCCGTCGTCCTGCTGAAGGGCGCCGACACCGTCGTGGCCGCTCCGGACGGCCGGGCGGCCGTGAACCTCAACGGCTCCCCCTGGCTGGCGACAGCCGGCTCCGGCGACGTGCTGGCCGGCTTCATCGGCGGGCTCATCGCCCAGGGCATGGAGAGCTTCGAGGCCGCCTGCGCGGCCGCCTGGATCCATTCCGAGGCCGCCGAACTGCACGGCCCGGGCCTGATCTCGGAAGACCTGCCCGGCCTCGCCCCCGCCGTCCTGCGCCGGCTCCACGACGAGCGGTAGACCCACAAAGAAAGACGGCGCGGAGATCGCTCTCCGCGCCGTCGTTTCCTTGCCTCGAGGGCCGTCGGGGATCAGGCCTCGACGTAGTTGCCTTCGATCGAGCCGGCGCCGCCTTCGAGGAGGTCGGCCGCGGCTTCTTCGGCCGCCATGCGCTCTTCTTCGAACTGCGAGCTGATGACGTTCTCGCCGCGCGCCTGGCGCTCGGCTTCGTCCTGGCTGCGGGCGATGTTGAGCGTGACGGTCACGGTGACTTCCGCGTGGAGGCGGACCTTCACCTCGTGGACGCCCAGCGTCTTGATCGGCTTGTCGAGCACGACCATCGCGCGTTCGACCTTCGTGCCGCCTTCGGCGTTGATCGCGTCGGCCACGTCGCGGCCGGCGACCGAACCGTAGAGCTGGCCGGACTCGCCCGCCTGACGGATCAGGATGTAGGACGTGCCGTCCAGGTTCTCGCCGGACTTCTCGGCCGCGGCCTTGGCCTTGGCGTTGCGGGCCTCGATGTCGGCGCGCTGGCCTTCGAAGACCTTCAGGTTCGCGGAAGTGGCGCGCAGCGCCTTGGAGCGCGGCAGGAGGTAGTTGCGGGCGTAGCCGTCCTTGACGTTGACGACGTCGCCGAGGCCGCCCCAGCCTTCCACGCGTTCGAGCAGAATGACTTTCATGTGCCTGTGCTCCTTACTTCACGACGTAGGGGAGCAGGGCCAGGAAGCGGGCGCGCTTGATGGCCTTGGCCAGCTCACGCTGCTTCTTGGCGGACACCGCGGTGATCCGCGACGGCACGATCTTGCCGCGCTCGGAAACGTAGCGCTGCAGGAGCTTGACGTCCTTGTAGTCGATCTTCGGGGCGTTGGCGCCGGAGAACGGGCACACCTTGCGGCGGCGGAAGAACGGACGGCGCTGGCCGCCCGCGGAAGCGCCGGCGGCCGGAGCGGCCGGGGCGTCGGTGGTCACGTCGGTCATCAGAAGGCCCCTTCGCGAGCGGGCGTGTCATCGCGGCGTTCGCGGTCGCGATCGCGGCGGGCGAGGATCGGGGACAGCTCGAGGTCCAGCTCCTCCACGCGGACGGTCATGTAGCGCAGCACGTCTTCGTTGATCGACAGCTGGCGCTCCATCTCCTTCACGGCGTCGGCCGGGGCGTCGATGGCGAGCAGGGAGTAGTGACCCTTGCGGTTCTTCTTGATCCGGTAGGTCAGGTTGCGCAGACCCCAGTACTCGATCTTGGCGACGTTGCCGCCGCCTTGTTCGATGAGGGCCTTGAGCGTGTCGTTGAGGGCTTCGGCCTGTTGCGGCGAGATATCCTGCCGCGAAATGACCACGTGTTCGTAGAGGGCCATAGGTTCCTTCTTCCGTTGGTGGAGGGCGGCGCGTCCGGCGGCGGAAGTCCGCCGGAAACGATGGCTCTCTGCGCGGCGGCCGGGAGTTTCCCGACCCATTCGCGTTCCGCGTGAGACCGCCTTCCGTGAAGAGGCGGGCAAATAGGCGAAAAACGCTGTGCGAGCAAGGGTCTTCGCCCTTGCGGCGCCGCACGGCATGGCCGAGGCTCGCCGCAAGGAGGCTCCCCATGCGCCGCAACCGGATTCTCGCCGCCGTCCTCTCGGTCGCCCTGGGGGCGGGCCTCTACCTCGTGGTGAAGGCGCTCGTGACCTGAGGGGCTACTTCTTCCTGATGGACTTCACCGCCCCGAGCGTCTGGGCGACGTGCTCGCTGGGGTCCAGCTTCGAATAGGCGTGCACGATCTCGCCGGCCGGCGAGATCACGTAGGAGGTGCGGTCCGACCAGTCGGGCTTGGCCGCCAGGACCGCGTCGTAGGTCTTGGCGATCTTCGCGCCGGGGTCGGCGGCCACGGGGAACTTGCCCGAGCACTTGTCGCTGTCGGCCGAGATCTGCTGCAGCTTGTCCAGGTTGCCGGCGGTGACGCCGATCACGGTCGCGCCCGCCGCCGCGAACTGCGGCATGGCGTCGGCGAACATCTTGGCTTCCAGGTTGCAGCCCTTGGTGTCCGCCGCCGGGAAGAAATAGAGCACCACCGGCCCCTTCTTGCGCGCCTGGGCGAGCGAGAAGGTGAGGGGCTTGCCGGCCTGGAAGCCGGGGGCGGTGAAATCGGGCGCCTTGTCGCCCGCCTTAAGGGCCGCGGAGGCCGGCGTGGCGACGAGCGCGGCGAGCGCGAGGGTGGACGCAAGACGCTTCATGACGACGTTCTCCCGGAGGCTTCACCTGCCCTTATACGGCGAGGTTAGCCCGGCGGATGCGGAGAAGCGAGCCTAGGCGAACAGGAAGTCGTCGATCCCGAGCGAGGACAGCTTCACGTTCTGCAGGGTCAGGATGTTGTCGCTGTCATAGGTGATGACCACGTTCTTCCCCACCTGCGCTGCGTTGGCCATCAGGTCGGCGAAGCTCCCGAACATCGCGGGAGACATCTGGATCACCTCATTCTTCGGGTCGAAGTCGGTGATCACGTCGCGGCCGAAGTCCGCGCCGAAGATGAAGCGGTCCGGGCTGTTGCCGCCGGTGATCGTGTCGGCGCCCGCGCCGCCGGCCAGGGTGTCGGGGCTGTTGCCCCCGTCGAGCCGGTCGTCGCCCGCGCCGGCGTCCAGCCAGTCGCTGCCGTTGCCGCCGAGCAGCTTGTCCTTGCCGTCGCCGCCGCACAGGGAATCGGTTCCGTTGCCGCCGTCCAGCGTGTCCGGGCCGCCGAGGCCACAGAGGGTGTCGCCGCTGTTGCCGCCGAACATCCGCTCGCCCTGGGCCGTGCCGGTCAGGTTCTGGGGATGGTTCCCGCCGCGGATGTCCGGGCCGAGGCCCACGGGGTTCAGCGTCACCGTCACCGTCTCGGCCGGCGAGTACTCAGACCCGTCGAACGCGCGGTACTGGAAGCTCACGACCCGCGGGGACGTCAGGTCCTCGTCGCCCGGCTGCGGCTGGACGTAGAAGGTGCCGTCGGCGTCCAGCACGACTCCCGCGGGCAGGGCGCCGAGCGGCAGGAAGGTGAGCGCCTGGCCGTCCGGGTCGGTGGCCACCAGGCTGCCGGTGTAGGTCTGGCCGCCCGTGGTCTGGCCGGTGAAGGGATCGGCGTCCGGCGGATTGTTCAGGTTGAGCGTCAGGTTGTCGAAGGCGCCCCAGCCGGTGCCCAGGTTCGTGAACCAGTTGAGCTCCACCAGGCCCGCGGCGAAGCCGGCCGGCAGAGCCACGGTCTGGAAGCTGTCGATGTCGTCGGTGGTGAACTGGTAGGTGACCAGGGTCCCGTCGGCCTTCACGCCGGTGAAGTAGAACTCGACGATGGACGTCCCCGTCAGAGGCGTGGTGCCGTCCCAGCCCGTGAAGCTGAAGCCGTTCACGGCGATCGACGTCGCGCCGAAGGCCGCGCCGCTGGCGGCCGTCACCATCACGGTGTCGGTGGCGTACTGGTTGATCAGGTAGCCGCCGGTGCCCAGGTCGTTGATCGAAGCCTGGTTCCAGAAGGCGTCGGAGTAGCCGTTGTTCTGGGTGACGGCGGTGGAGAAGGTGAAGCCCTGCTCGGCGTAGGTGGGGAACAGTCCGGCCGGGATGTTTTCGAACTGGATCGTGATCGGCATGGGTCGTCCCCCAGGTGTCTCATTTCATGACAGCCCCAGCCGCATGATGGCGGTAAGGACGGTCTGGTTCGCGGCGGAGCAAGAGATGCGCCGCCAGGCTAGTTGTACGCCACCGTCACGGCGAAGGTCCCTGAATAGACCCCCGACTGCGTGGTCGAGCTGATCGGGAAGGATCCCCCGACGAAGAAGTTGTAGGTCCCCGAATTGCCCAGGATGGAGCTCAGCGTCGGGGTGGCCGTCAGGTTGTTGTTCGTGGTCACGGTGAGCGTCGAGCTGGACGGGCCGGTCATGTTGAACGTCGACGGGATGTTGATCGACAGCGTCTGGCCGCCTTCGCCCGTGACCGTGTACCCCGCGCGGGTCGGCTGCGGCAGGTTCATCCACGCGACGCCGGCGGGGTAGCTCTTGGCGCCGTTGGAGGCGGCCAGGCCCACCGTCGCCGTGCCGCTCAGCGGCCGCACGATCCGGCCGAAGTAGAGATCGGAGGTCTTCGCCAGCGAGATCGAGCGGAAGACGTTGGCCACCGCTGTGCCCGAGCCGGACACCGAGCCGTCGGGCGTGCCCGGCGCCACCGCGACCCACACGTAGAAGGCCGAATAGGCTGAGCCGGTCGTGGAGCCGGAGTTGTCGCCGGCGATCGGGAAGTCGGCCCCCACGTAGAACGTCTTCGAGGAGTTCTTGCCGATCGGCCCGATGCGGAAGTTGATCGGGTCGGTCCCGGTCGGCGCGACGGCCTGGGTGGCCGTGCCCATGGAGACCTTGAAGTTGGAGAGCTGCCGCCCGCGGCCCCCCCAGGTCCCCGAGCCGATGCGGACGTTCACCTGCTTGGTGTTGCAGTTGTTCTGGTTTCCGCAACTTACGGTGACGGTCGCCCGGGAGGTTCCGGTGGTCACGCGCGCGCCGGCGCCGGACTGCTTGGTGATCGCGCCGGTGGAGGGCGTGATGCGGAAGACCGTGTCGCCCGAAGCGGCGGAGGCCACCTTGCCCAGGTTCGGCGTGCTGCCCGACACCCCCACGCCCAGGGTCTGGGCGGCGGCCCCGCCGGCGTTAGCCAGCAGGAATGCTGCAATCGAGAGTTGCGCTATACTCGTCGTCGGACGCATAGGGGGGCTCATAACACCTTCTGTGCAGCAAGTGCACCCAAACAAGTCGCGTCAGATCTATTCGGTTTGCTCGCCGTTCTCTTGCGGGCGCGGCGCGAATTTCACTTCGGCCATGATGTCGGGGGCGAATCCGCCGTCGCCCGTGATCGTCACCGTGGCCGGCGCCGTCAGGCTCATGCGCAGCCGCTGCGCCTGGTCCGGGTCGAGTTCCAGCCGGTAGGTCCCCACCGGAAGGTTCTGGAACGCCGCCGAGCCGTCGAACTCCGTGCTGGCGTCGGCGACGAAGCCGTTGTCGCCCACGAGGCGGATCTGGGCGGCGGACAGGCCGACCATGGCGCCGTCCGGCCGGCGCAGCTGGATGGTGACGATCACCTCGCCGGTGGGCTTCATCGGATAGCGCACGGTGGTGAAGCTGCCGGCCCGGGGGGAGAACTGGATCGTGCTGGGCGGGGTCTGCACCTGGGTGTTCTCCACCTCGTCGAGACCGACCAGCAGGCGGCCCGTGGGCCCGGCGCCCAGGCCGGTGACGAAGGCCCGGCCGTCGGCGCCGGTGCGGACCTTCACCTCCGCCCCTTCGAGGGTCACGTTCGGCACCGGCTGGTCGTCGCCGTCGAACACCCCGTTGCCGTTCCGGTCCAGGAAGGCCTCGAACAGCAGGCTGCCGCCCGAGCCGGGGCCGGGGCGGGTGATCCGGTAGCCGCCGGCGACGGGATTGTAGTTCAGGCCGAAGTTGACCTGGGCGCCGAGCCGCCAGCTCTGGTCGCTGTTGTTGTAGTCGCCGTTCACGGAGAGGTCGGCCATCCGCAGCTTGAAGATGCCGGCCGCCGTGAGGCTGAAGCTGGAGGCGTCGTTCAGGGCCTGGCCGAGACCCAGGCGCAGGGACACGGTCTCGGAGATGTCGCGGTCGGCGGTGACTGCCAGCGAGCGGGCCCTGAGTTCCGGCAGGATCTCGAAGTCCACCGTCGAGCGGAGCTGCCACTTGTAGCCCCGGAAGGTGGAGCCCGCGAAATAGCCGTTCAGGCGCTGCACCGTGTTCCCGAGGCCGGTGGTGCGCTGGTACTCGAGCCCGGTCGAGACCAGGATGCTGGCCGCGGTGGTGGAGGCCCGGGCAGAGGCGGCGAAGTCCACCAGCCCGTCGGCATATTCGTTGCGCAGCCCCCGCACCGAGAGCGGCACCACCCGGCGGGCGATCTCCAGGTTGCCGTCGAAGGTCAGTTCGGTGCGGCGCGCCATCGCCCGCGTCAGATCCGCGCCGGGGCCGTTCTCATCGATGAAGCCGCCCTGGAACTCGGCGTGGCGGAACACGGTGGAGACGCCGAACACCTGGCCCGCGAGGCCCAGGGCCACCGCCGAGCGGTCGTCGTCGTCGTAGGCCAGGTCCACCTGGGTCGCAAAGCCGAAGAGCGAGGTCCGCACGCCGACGTTGTAGAGCTGGCGGTAGCTGTCGGGCGCCCCGGTGGGGATCAGGGCCGCCGCGGCGCTCAGCGTCAGGGTGGAGGTCAGGCCGTAGTTGACCGAGCCCACCGCCCGCCAGCCGCCGCGCGCCGGGCTGATCTGCTCCTCCGGGTTCGGCGGGCGCAGCACGACCAGCGGCTCTTCCTGCTGGACGACGCCCAGCTCGAGGGTGGCCTCGCCGCGGCGGAGCACGCCGCCGCCGACGTTGATGATCCGGGTGTTCTCGCTGCGGTCGCCGCGCGGGCCATAGGTGACCACGCGCACCACGTTGATGCCCTGGGACAGGGGCACGTTGAGGAACTCGTAGCGGCCTTGGGCCGGGGTGTTCTGGCCGCTGCGCAGGATGTCGTTGACGTAGAGTTCGACGTCGTAGCCGAGCGGCAGCTCGCCACGCAGGTCGATGCGGTTGAAGATGTTGGTCTGGTCGAGCGGGATCGTGGAGATGATCGCGCCGCGTCCGCCGATGCTGCGGGGCCCCACCGCCAGGCCCGGCGTGAAGACGTCGCCGACGCTGACGGTGCGCGCCCTGAGGGGGCCGAGCAGGCGTCCCTCCACCGAGCGGCGCTCCAGCACGAAACGGGCGGTGGAGGGCTCCCCCCGCTCGTCGGAGCCGACATAGCCCTGGAAGCCCGTGTAGAGCAGGTCCGCGCCGATGCGGACGTCGTAGCGCACGGGCGTGCGGTTCTCCGAGTTCTCCAGGCCCATTCCGTACGCCACGTCGAAGGCCGGCATGCTGAACAGCCGGTAGGGCGTCTCGACCTTGAAGATCTCGTCCTTCTGCTGGAAGTTCTGGAGGCTGTCGCGCCGCCGCGCCATGCGCTGCATCCGGCCCTGGACCGGCAGCAGCTCCTTGGCCGTGATCTTCATCGCCAGGGACTCGGGGTCGACCTCGAAGGTCATCGGCAGCAGGCGCTGCAGGGCCGAGGCGCGGATGTAGAGTTCGGTGTCGGTGACGGCCACGTCGGCGAGCGACAGCGCGACATTGCGGCCGCCGTCCTTGGCGGTGCCGCTGGCCAGGTCGACCACGAGTGAGCGGCGTTCCTCGCCAAGGCGGCCGATGATCCGGCGCTCGTTGGGCAGGACCTCCACGTCCATTTCCAGCAGCCGGGTGAGCTCACCCACCGGCAGCAATGGGTCGTCCGGCGCGTCGTACGCGGCCAGTCCGTCAGTCAGGGTGAGGTCGTCGAGCTCGACGGAGAACAGCAGCAGGGTGGCCGGATCGATCGCGGCCGGCTGGTCTACGGGGTCGGGGGAAGCTTGGGCAGGCGCCGGCGCAGCAACGGGCGGAGCGGCCTCAGCGGCCGCGCCGGTCGCGCGGAGAATGGCAAGTGCGGCGGTGGCAGACCACGCAACGCACCTACGGCGCCTGTTTCGCAAGGAGTTTGCCCGGAGACGTGTCGTCGTCTGTGAACGTGATCTCGAGCTTCTCCCCGGTCGCCGGCGCGCGGGTGAGCGGAATCCGGATCGTCCGACGGTCCACTTCCGGGTAGACGCCGACGCCGCGGGCGATGCCCACGACCTCGGTCTTGCCCACCGGCCGGACCTCGATGTTGCCGAACAGCGAGTTCGCACCCTGACGGACCACCTCGAACGCCATGATCGGCGTGCGGCGCGGCGCGCTCTGGCCCTCCTGCGGCAGGTCGGCGTACTCGAGGCGCGCATTCTCGATGGAGGCGCGCACGTCGGTCTCGCCGACGCGGATGATCGCCGGGATGCTCAGGCCGAAGACCGAGTTGATCTGGAAGCGGAGCTCGTTGGGCCCGATGCCGGCGGCGGCCTCGGCGGTGAGGCCCGCGTCGCGCGGCGGGATGGTGGTGATGGTCAGGTGGCTGCGGTACTCGCCCGGCGCGCCTTCCGGCGCATTGGTGACCCGCAGGCGGATGGTCTGGCCCTGGCCCGGCGCCAGCGTCACGCGGCGCGGCGAGATCAGCAGCATGCCCTGGGCGGACTTCACCTTCTCGATGAAGGGCGCGGCTTCCGGCCGCTGCGTCCCGTCGGTGACCGCCACGATCTGCCCGTCGGGCAGCATGGCGCGGTCCACCAGGGCGACGTCGAACGTCGCCGCGGCGTTGCCCTGGTTGTAGATGTAGACGGTCGCCGAGCGGCGGTTCCGGTCGAACGTGACCCGCTTGGGCGAGATGTTGAGGTTCGCGCCGACCGTGGTGATCGTGGGGGCCGGCGGCGCCGCGGGGGCGGCCGGCTGGGCGAAGGCCTCAGGCGCGCCGAGCAGAGCCACGGCGGCGAGGACGGCGGGGAAGGCGGCGCGGGTCAATTGTACTGGACCACGACGACGAGAAGGCCTTCGTAGGCGCCGGGGGCCAGGCGTTCGGACGACGCGAGCGAGATCGCTCCGCCGACGTTCACGCTCATGGTGTTGCCGCCCATGATCGAGCCCGCGAGCACGACGCCGTCGCTCGACAGGCCGAATTCGGCGTTGGTGTTGGTCTTGACGGTCAAGGCTTCGGTCCCCCCGGTGCGGACGACCGTGAAGCTCTGAGGCACGGCCATCGACACTGCATCCCCAGCCTGACCACTAATGGTTAAAGTGGCGTTGCTCAAGGGGGCTGCACCTGAGGTTGCGCCGCCGGCGACCGCCGACGGGCGGGCGTTCGGCGCGACGGCCGTCGCGGTCACGCTGGGCAGGACGAGCGGACTGACGATCTCGATTCCAGCGCCCTGGGTGATCTGGGCCGAAACCATCCCGTCGGCGCGGCTGAGCGCGAACGCCTGGGCGCAGCACGCGAGCGCTGCAAGGCCGACGCCGATCAGGAGAGGCGCTCTTTTCATGGTCATCACCTAGGCCCGCAGCGGTTTACCGGAGCTGAACGCGCGGGGCGTCCAGCTCCGGAAAGCGCAGGCTTAGTTGTAGGTGACCGTGAGGGTCATCGTGCCCGAATAGGCGCCCGGGACGGTCGTGTTCGTGATGTCGAACGCGCCGCCGGCGTAGAGCAGCTGGGTGGCCGCGGAGTAGGCGGCGCCCGGCAGGCCGCCGACCGTGCCGCTGTCCACGGCGAATTCCGGCGTGAAGGAGATGGTCTCCGAACCGCCCGCGCGGGTCAGGTTGAAGGCCGTCGTCGAGCCGGTCAGGGCGTAGGAGCGGCCGCCGTCACCGGTGATGGTGAACTGGCCGCGGCTGCCTTGAACCTGCACGACCGCCGTGCCGCCGCTGATCGTGATCGGGTTGGCCCCGAGGGTCGGGTCCAGGTCGATCGTCGAGGTGCTCGCCGTGTTCGGGCGGGCCACCGTGCCGAAGTTCACGTCGTTGTTCTTCGTGATGGCGATCGGCTGGATGATGCTGGCGTTGACCGTGGCGCTGTCCGACGCGGTCGACTGGGCGCTGGCCGCGGTGGCCATGCCCGCCAGGATGGCGGCGCTGCCGGCGGCAACGAGGATATTCCGAAGGGTGTTCATTTTAGCCCCTGGCGTGCTGAGGTTGATCTGTTGAACGCGTTGACTGGTCTGCGGGAGACTTTGAAGACTTCTCGGGGACCGCCATCTACCGCGGCGGTTACCTTCGAAACTTCTGGTTGCAAGTCGCCACTTTAACCGACGATTATCCATGCGCCCTCTAGAGGTGTCGCCGCCTACTGTCAAGATTGGTGGTCTGCGGTAACCACACTAGAGGGGCTCCAAGGTCAAAGTCCCGAACTGGAACACCGGCCCTGGAGCAATCCAGGTTTTGCAAGAGCTGTGCTCGGGAAGGACAGGAGCAGGTTTGTTTTCCCTGAGACCTTGCCGACTTTAGGCGGTGGGGAAGGCGGGGCGGGTTACTTGTTCACTCTCCTTTTGGTAGCGCCGCACATCAGCCGGACAACCCGTTGGTGTAGAAGTATAGTGAATGGGCGAACGCAGTTCGCGGAATCCGGGTTGTGGTCGACTGCGAATTGAAATCGGAAGTATTCACGCCGTGGCAATCTGACACACGCGCGCAGGTCTTCTTTTGAGCGGCGTCAAATTGTGACGCCTCTGCGACCCTGTAGCTAAGCTTCCGCGGGCGAGTTCCAGCCAGTTCTGCCCTGACGGCAGAGCTTTGTTCGCCGATCGTCAGTGGCCGGGCGTGACGAGGATCTTCACATGGGCCTCGGGATCGCCCAGCGCCTCGAAGGCGCCGGCCACGGCCTCCAGTCCGACCTGGCCGGTGACCAGGTCCGAGACATCGATCACCCCCTCGGCCAGGTGGCGCAGGGTCTGGGCGAACTCCTCGGGCGTGTAGCCGAACACGAAGGTGAGCTCGACTTCCTTGGTGATGGCGATGGAGGGCTCGATCCGGTCGGTCTCCATGCAGACGCCGGCCACCACGATCTGGGCCCCGGCCGGCGCGGCCTCGATCAGCCCCTGCAGCACGCCGGGGGCGCCTACGCATTCGAAGATCACCGGCCGGCCGAAGCCGCCGCCCATCATCCGCACCATCTGCTGGGCGGCGCGCGCCTTCGGCACGCCCAGGGCCTCCCACCGGTCGTGCGGCGACTCGACCGCCGGATCGACGAGGATGTCGGCTCCCAGCCGCTCGGCGGCGGCCCGGCGGCGAGGGGAATAGTCGGCGGCGATCACCGGCCCGTGGCCCGCCGCCTTCAGGGCGGCGATCACCGCCAGGCCCACCGGCCCGCAGCCGACCACGAGCGCCACGGAGTTCGGATCCATGCGCGCCTTGGCCACGGCGTGCAGGCCCACGGCGAACGGCTCGGTGAGGGCCGCCTGGTCGGTGGGCAGGCCGTTCGGAACCTCCAGCAGCAGGGCCTCGGTGAGCAGCATCCGCTCGGCGAAGCCGCCGGGCAGGCGGTTGGAGAAGCCCAGCAGCTCGACGCCGGAGGCCGTCATCGTGGCCGGCACGCTGACCACCCGCGCGCCGGGCTTCAGGGTCCGGCTGGTCCCGGGGCCGAAGTCGAGCACCTCGGCGCAGAACTCGTGGCCGAACACCGTGTCCGCCGTCGGGTCGAAGCCGTTGTCGAGGCCGCCGGCCCGTCGCGACAGCTCGATCATGTGCTCCATGTGGTGGAGCGCGTGCAGGTCCGAACCGCAGATGCCGCACGCCAGGGTGCGGACCAGCACCTGGCCCTCGGCCGGCTCGAGGTCCGGGATCTCGTCGCAGACCAGCTGCCTGTTGCGTCGCACGACCGCTCTCATGGCGTCCTCCCCCTGCTGCTTGCCCACGATAGCCTTATCCCCTAACCCTCGCCGCTCGGATTCTTGAGACCTGACGGAGCGGCCCATGAGCCTCGCCTTCATCTTCCCGGGCCAAGGCAGCCAGGCGGTCGGAATGGGGGCCGAGCTGGCCGAGGCCTTCGCCACCGCGCGCGAGGTGTTCCAGGAGGTGGACGACGCCCTTGGGCAGGGCCTGTTCCGGCTCATGAAGGAAGGTCCCGAGGACCAGCTGACCCTCACCGAGAACGCCCAGCCGGCGCTGATGGCGGTCAGCGTAGCCGTCGCCCGCACCCTCGAGCGCGAGTTCGGCGTCGGCATGGAGCGGGCCGCCTTCGTGGCCGGCCACAGCCTCGGGGAATATTCGGCGCTCGCCTCGGCGGGGGCCATCAGCCTGGCCGACACCGCCCGGCTCCTGAAGCTGCGCGGCCAGGCCATGCAGCGGGCGGTGCCGGTGGGCGCGGGGGCCATGGCCTCTCTGATCGGCCCGAAGACCGACGTGGCCCTGGCGGAGCAGGCCGCCGCGGCCGGCGCCGAGCTGGGCGTCTGCGTCGTGGCCAACGACAACAACCAGGGCAATGTGGTGATCTCCGGCGCCAAGGCCGCGGTCGACCGCGCGATCGAGAAGGCCAAGGAGCTGGGCGCGCGGGCGATCCCGCTGAACGTCTCGGCGCCCTTCCACTGCCCGCTGATGCAGCCGGCCGCCGACGAGATGGCCCAGGCCCTGGCGGAAGCGACCATCCTGACCCCCAAGGCGCCGGTGGTGGCCAACGTCACCGCCCGCCCGACCAACGACCCGGAGGCGATCCGCCGGCTGCTGGTGGAGCAGGTGACCGGCCGGGTCCGCTGGCGCGAGAGCGTCCTGTGGCTGGCCGGGGAGGGCGGGGTGACCCGCTTCGCCGAGGCGGGCGCCGGCAAGGTGCTCTCGGGGATGGTCAAGCGGATCGCCCCGGACGCCGAGGCCGTTCCCCTGAACGCCCCGGCCGACCTCGAAGCCTTCGCCAAGACCCTTTAGAGAGGACGCCCATGTTCGACCTGACCGGAAAGACCGCCCTCGTCACCGGGGCTACCGGCGGAATCGGGGCCGAGATCGCCCGGGCGCTGCACGAGCAGGGCGCCCACGTGGTTCTCTCCGGCACCCGGGAGGCGGTGCTGCAGGACACCGCCGCCCGCATGGGCGAGCGCGTCTCGACCGTCACCGCCAACCTCTCCGACGCCGCCGCCGTGGACGCCCTGATCGAGACCGCCGAGGCGGCGGCCGGCGCGCCGATCGACGTCCTGGTGGCCAACGCCGGCATCACCAAGGACGGCCTTCTCCTGCGGATGAAGGACGAGGACTGGGACGCCGTCATCAAGGTGAACCTGGAGAGCTACTTCCGCCTGTCCCGCGCCGCGGTGAAGGGGATGATGCGCCGCCGGACGGGCCGGATCATCGGCATCACCTCGGTCGTGGGCGTCATGGGCAATCCGGGCCAAGCCAACTACGCCGCCTCCAAGGCCGGCATGATCGGCTTCTCCAAGGCTCTGGCCCAGGAGGTGGCGAGCCGCGGGATCACCGTGAACTGCGTGGCGCCAGGTTTCATCGAGAGCCCGATGACCGACGCGCTCAACGAGCAGCAGCGGGGCCAGATCCTGTCCACCATCCCCGCCGGCCGGCTGGGCGCGGGCCGCGACGTGGCCACCGCCTGCGTCTATCTGGCGAGCGAGGAGGCCGCCTACGTCACCGGCCAGACCCTGCACGTCAACGGCGGCATGGTGATGATCTAGCCCTCGCCACCCGGAAACGAACATGCTACCGGGCGGCCCGAACCAATCCACCTCGGCGACAGTTGACACCAGCGTCGCTGTCGCCGAATGCAAATGACCGACTAAGCCTGAGGGACCTACCTAATGTCCGACGTCCTTGAACGCGTCCGTAAGATCGTCATCGAACACCTCGACGCCGATCCCGAGAAGGTCACCGAGAAGGCCAGCTTTATCGATGATCTGGGCGCCGACAGCCTCGACAACGTCGAGCTCGTCATGGCTTTCGAAGAAGAATTCGACATCGAGATTCCCGACGACGCCGCCGAGCACATCCAGACCGTCGGCGACGCCGTGAAGTTCATCCAGGAGCGTCTGGGCGCCTAAAGCGCCTCAATCTGCTTGGAATTTTAACCGCCGCGTCGCCGAGGGTCCCACCCGAAGCCGCGGCGGTTCTCGTTTGAGGACCCGCCATGCGTCGAGTCGTCGTCACCGGAATCGGCCTCGTCACCCCTCTGGGGACCGGAACCGAGCACACCTGGAAAGAAATCCTCGCCGGCAAGTCCGGCGCGGGCCGCATCAGCGCCTTCGACCCCGCCGCCTACGCCTGCCAGGTGGCCTGCGAAGTGCCCCGGGTGGACGGCCGCGGCGGCGGCGGCCCGGACGTGCCGGGCTCCTTCGATCCCGACAAGACCCTGGCCCCCAAGGACCAGCGGCGGGTGGATGACTTCATCCTCTACGCCATCGCCGCCGCCGACGAGGCGGTCCGCGACTCGGGCTGGATGCCGGGCGAGGACGACCGTGAGGGTCGGGAGCGCACCGGGGTCATGATCGGCTCCGGCATCGGCGGCCTCGGCGCCATCGCCGACACCGCGATCGAGCTGCACGAGAAGGGCCCCCGGCGGATCTCGCCGTTCTTCATTCCCTCGGCCCTGATCAACCTGGCCAGCGGCCAGGTGTCGATCCGCTGGGGCTTCAAGGGGCCGAACCACTCGGTGGTGACGGCCTGCGCCACCGGCGCCCACGCCATCGGCGACGCGGCGCGGATCATCAAGTACGGCGACGCCGACGTGATGATCGCCGGCGGGGCGGAAGGCTCGGTGGTGCCCGTGGGCATCGCGGGCTTCGTGGCCTGCCGGGCCATGTCCACCAGCTTCAACGACACCCCCGAGAAGGCCAGCCGTCCCTACGACAAGGACCGCGACGGCTTCGTCATGGGCGAGGGCGCCGGGATCCTGGTGCTCGAGGAGTACGAGCACGCCAAGGCGCGCGGGGCGAAGATCTACGCCGAGGTGGCGGGCTACGGCATGGCCGGCGACGCCTATCACATCACCGCGCCCGCCGATGACGGCGACGGCGGCTTCCGGGCCATGAAGGCGGCGATCAAGGACGCGGGCGTGGAGCCCGCCGACATCGACTACATCAACGCCCACGGCACCTCGACGCCGCTCGGCGACGAGATCGAGCTGGGCGCGGTCGAGCGCCTGCTCGGCAACGCCGCCTCCCGGGTGACGATGAGCTCGACCAAGTCGGCCACCGGCCACCTGCTGGGCGCCGCCGGCGCCATCGAGGCCGCCTTCACGGTGCTGGCGATCCGCGACCAGATCGCGCCGCCGACCATCAACCTCGACAATCCGTCGGTGGAGACCCCCCTGGACCTCGCGCCGCACAAGGCCGTGCCGCGGGAGATCAAGGTCGCCATGTCGAACTCCTTCGGCTTCGGCGGCACCAACGCCTCGGTGGTCTTCAAGAAGGTCGCGTGACCCGACGCCCGCGCCCGCGCCGCCGCGCCGTCCCGCGCAAGTCCCCGCCGGGGCCGCTGCGGAGGTTGGGCGGCGTGCTCGCGGCGCTGGCCGCCGTCCTGGTCGTCGCCGGGGCGTGGGTGGCCTGGTCCTACGGCGGGCCCGGGCCGCAGGCGCCGCGGGGGGCGGCCACCACCGTGGTGCTGGAGCGCGGCTCCGGCCTCTCCCAGATCGCCGGCAAACTCTCCGAGACGGGCGTCATCCGCTCCAGGGCTCTGTTCATGGCTGCGGCCCGGTTCAGCGGCGCGGCGGCCAGCCTCAAGGCCGGCGAGTACGAATTCCGCAGCGGGACCTCGATGGCCCGGGTGCTGGACGACATCCGCGCCGGCCGGGTCGTGCGCCACCTGATCACGGTGCCCGAGGGCTGGACCAGCGAGATGGCCTGGGAGGCGGTGCAGCGCCAGCCGGTGCTGACCGGGGAGGCCCCGACGCCGGCCGAGGGCGCGCTCCTGCCCGACACCTACCAGGTCCAGCGCGGCGACAGCCGCGCCGCCGTCCTGCAGCGGATGGCCGAGGCCCAGGACCGGCTCATGGCCGAGCTCTGGCCCAAGCGTCAGCCGGGCCTGCCCTTCGACACGCCGGAAGAGGCCCTGACGCTCGCCTCCATCGTCGAGAAGGAGACCGGGATCGCGGCCGAACGGCCCCGGATCGCGGCGGTGTTCGTCAACCGGCTGCGCCAGGGCATGCGCCTGGAGAGCGACCCCACCATCATCTACGGCATCTCCCGGGGCCGGCCGCTGGGCCGGGGCATCCTGGCGTCGGAACTGGCCGCGACGACGCCCTACAACACCTACCGGATCGACGGCCTGCCGCCGACGCCGATCGCCAATCCGGGCCGGGCGTCCATCGAGGCGGTGCTGAACCCGCCGCGCAGCACGGAGCTGTTCTTCGTGGCCGACGGGACCGGCGGGCACGTCTTCGCCTCGACCTTCGAGGAGCACCAGCGCAACGTGGCCCAGTGGCGGCGCGTGGAGCGTGAGCGCGCGGCCCAGGCGGGGACGGGGCGGTAGGCATGGCGATATCGGGGATGACCGGCTTCGGCCGGGCGGAGGGCGCCCTGGGCGCCTGGAATTGGGCCGTGGAGGCCCGCTCGGTCAACGGCCGCAACCTGGAGGTCCGGTTCCGCGGGCCGCCGGGCTTCGAGGGCCTGGAGCGCGCCGCCCGTGAGGGAGCGCAGGCCCGCTTCCAGCGCGGCCAGCTCACCGTCGGCCTGCAGGCCCGCCGGACCGAGGGCGCGGGCGCCGTCCGCGTCAACGTCGACCAGCTCGAGCGCTACCTCTCGGCCGGCGGGCCCTACGTCGCCACCGGCATGGTCGCCCCACCCAGGCTGGACGGCCTGCTGGGCCTGAAGGGCGTCATCGAGGCGGCCGACGGCCTGGACGATACCGAGGCCCAGGCGGCGCTGGAGGCGGCCATGGCGGCCTCGATCGGCGCGGCCCTCGACGGGCTCCTGACCGCACGCCGGGAGGAGGGCGGGGCGCTCGCGGGCGTGCTCGCGGGGCTGATGGACCGGATCGCCGAACTGGTGGGCGCCGCCGAGGGGCACGCCGCGGCCCAGCCCCTGGCGATCAAGGAGCGGTTCGAGCGGCGCATGGCCGAGCTGGCCGGCGACGTGGTGCCCGAGGAGCGGGTGCTGCAGGAGGCCGCCGCGCTGGCCGTGAAGGCCGACGTGCGCGAGGAGCTCGACCGCCTGTCTGGCCACATCGCCGCCGCGCGCGCCCTGGTCGGCGGGGACGGGGCCGTGGGCCGCCGGCTCGATTTCCTGACCCAGGAGTTCATGCGCGAGGCCAACACCCTGTGCTCGAAGTCGGCCATCGCCGCCTTGACCACGGTCGGGCTCGACCTCAAAGCCGTGATCGAGCAGTTCCGCGAGCAGGTCCAGAATGTGGAGTAGGGCGTCTTGAGCACCCACGACGACCATCACGCCAAGCCGTGGGAGACGGTCCGCCGCGGCCTCCTGATGCTGGTCTCCAGCCCCGCCGGCGCCGGCAAGACCTCGCTGTCTCGCCGCCTGGTGGCGGACTTCGCCGGGATGACGCTCTCGATCTCCGCCACCACCCGCAAGCCGCGGCCGGGCGAGGAGGAGGGGCGCGAGTACTTCTTCAAGTCGCGCGACGAGTTCGAGGCGATGATCGCCGCCGGCGAGCTGCTGGAATGGGCCGAGGTGAACGGCCAGCTCTACGGCACGCCGAAAGCCCCCGTGATGGCCGCGCTCGAAGCCGGCAAGGACGTGATGTTCGACATCGACTGGCAGGGCGCCCGTCAGATCGCCGAGCAGACGCCGGCCGATTCGGTGCGGGTGTTCATCCTGCCGCCCTCCTGGCCGGACCTGGCGCGCCGGCTGCACGCCCGCGCCCAGGACAGCGTCGAGGTGATCAACCAGCGGCTGGAGCTGGGCAAGCGGGAGATCACCCACTGGGGCGAGTACGACTACGTCATCGTCAACAAGGACTTCGACCGCGCCTATGCGGACCTGAGCCACATCTACCGCGCCGAGCGGCTCAAGCCCGGCCGCAACCCCTGGCTGCCGGAGTTCGTCGAAGGCCTGCTGGACGAGACCATCTAGGCGGGGCTCTCTGCCCAACCGCTAGACAGCGGGCGGTGGAGTTCCGTCCATCCTGAGGATTCTGCGCCGCCGCGGGCGCTCGCCCGTCGCGCGGCCTGATCGCCGTTCACTAGCCTGAGCCCAGTTCAGCAGCGGGCGGGTTGGGGATGGGTTCCGAACGACAGGCGCCGACACGGCGCCAGCTTTTCCAGGCCATCGGGATGATCGGCGGCACGGCTGCGATCTACCAGATGATGAGCACCTTCGGTCACGCGGCGGAGACTCGTTTCGACGGCCCGCCGGACCTCTCGGGCGCGCGCAAGGGCGCCTCGGTCATCGTGCTGGGCGCGGGCCTGGCGGGGATGCTCGCCGCCCACGAGCTCACCCGGGCGGGCTACAAGGTCCGGATCCTCGAGTACCAGAACCGCGCCGGCGGCCGGAACTGGTCGCTGCACGGGGGCGACACCTACACCGAGATGGGCGGGGCGACCCAGCAAGTGCGGTTCGCCAAGGGGAACTACCTGAACCCCGGCCCCTGGCGGATCCCGCACCACCACCGGACCCTGCTGCACTACTGCAAGGCCTTCGGCGTGGCGCTGGAGCCCTTCATCCAGTTCAACCACAACGCCTATGTCCACTCGACCGAGGCGTTCGGCGGGGCTCCCCAGAGGTTCCGGTCGCTGGCCGCCGACTTCGAGGGCAACGTCGCCGAGTTGCTCGGCAAGGCGATCGACCAGAAGGCGCTCGACACCCGGCTCACCCCCGAGGACGTGGACCGCCTGAAGGAGGCGCTGCGCGGCTGGGGCATGCTCGACGGGGACATGCGCTATGTGAAGGGACCCCGGTCCTCCAGCCACCGGGGCTTCGACCTGCCGCCCGGCGGCGGCGTGGGCGGCGCGCCCCGGCCCTCCGACCTCTTCCCCTTCGACGAGGTGCTTAAGTCCGGCGTCTGGGCCCAGATGTCGTTCTTCATGAACGACGAGTTCCAGACCACCATGTTCCAGCCGGTCGGCGGCATGGGGAAGATCGGCGAGGGCTTCGCCCGGCAGGTAGGCCACCTGATCACCTACAACGCCAAGGTGACGAAGCTCCGCCAGGACCGCTCCGGCGTCACCGTGACCTATGCCGACACCGGCACGGGGGCGGTGACCGAGGCCAAGGCCGACTTCTGCGTCTGCACCATCCCGCTGACGGTGCTGAGCCAGATCGACAACAACCTTTCGGCGAAGAAGAACGCCGCCATCCAGGCCGTGCCCTATTCGAACTCGGTGAAGATCGGGCTCGAGATGCGCCGGCGGTTCTGGGAGGAGGACTCCGACATCTACGGCGGCCATTCCTTCACCAACCAGCAGATCGGCCTCGTCTCCTATCCCAACAACAACTTCTTCCAGGACGGTCCGGCGGTGCTGCTGGGCGCCTTCGCCAACGGCCCCGGCGGCTACAACCTCAGCGGCATGACGCCGGAGGAGCGGATCGAGGTCGCCCTGCGGGAAGGCGCGGTCTTCCATCCCGACAGCTACCGCCGGGAGTTCCTGAGCGGCGCCTCGGTCGCCTGGAGCCGCACGCCCTGGGTGATGGGCTGCTGCGCCCGCTGGAACGAGGACACCCGTCGCGAGCACTACCAGGAGCTGGTGGCGCTGGAGGACCGCGTGGTCCTGGCCGGCGAGCACGCCTCCTACGTCGGCTGCTGGATGGAGGGCTCGCTGCTCTCCGCCCTCGACGCCATCACCCGCCTGCACAAGCGCGCCCTGGAGGCCTGAGATGCGAGTCCGCCTGTTCGCCTTCGCCGTCCTCGCCCTGGCCGTGGCGGCGCCCAGCCTCGCCGACGAGCCCGGTCCGGGCGGCTCGAAGCCGCCCGTGCCGAAGACCGGCGAGGAGGTCTACCGGATGTACTGCCAGGCGTGCCACATGGCCGACGCCGCGGGCGCCAGCGGGGCCGGGACCTTCCCGGCGCTCGCCCGCAACGAGCGGCTGGGGACCGCCGCCTACGCGATCTACATGGTGGAGAACGGCAAGGGCGGAATGCCCGGCTTCCGGAGCGCCCTGACGCCGGTCCAGGTTGCCGACCTCGTCACCTATCTGCGGACCCACTTCGGCAACGAGTACCGCGAGCCGGTCACGGCCGCGGAGGTCGAGGCCATGCGGCCGCACTGAGGGAAAAAGACGGGGCATGACGCTCCCCGGGGGCGGCCGGCTCCCTGTCCAGGGGGACGTAGCCGGGCTGCGGGCGATGTCTTCGGCTCTGTCCCGCTTACCGAGCCGAACACCCTTCGGAGGTAAATCGGCGAGGTGAATTTCGCCCCAAGGGAGAGTTGCCACAACCTGTGGGAAGCCCACTTTGGGTCAGAACAGGGGGGGCCGGGCCGCGACATTCCGTCACCCGCAGCCCATGGGCGATCCGGAGGCGCGCGCAGGGGACGCTCGTCGGCTCTGGTTCCAGGCGGTATCGCTCTCGCTCGCCCGGGTGGGAACCTGCGGGCGAGGTCGGCGGTTACCCACCTTGCAGCGGCAGGCGCTCCCCCCGAGCCGGTAGCCGCAGCAGGGCCCCGTCTGTCCCTGTGGACGACGGGGCCTCGTCTTTTCCGGCGGCCGTTGCCGCAGGCCGGCGGCGATCCGGGTCGATCCGTGGACCTCGGCCGCGCCGCGCCTCCCGCGAGGTGAGTGGATGACCAGCGTTCTCCTAGTCGAAGACGAGCCGGACGTGGCCGAACTCGTGGAGGAGGCCCTGGCCGACGTGGGCCTCGACGTGAAGGTCGCCCTGGACGACCGGGCCGCCCTCGCCGCGCTGGAAGGCGAGGCGCGGAGCTTCGCGGCCCTGGTGACGGACATCAATCTCGGCGTCGGCGTCACCGGCTTCGACGTGGCCCGCAAGGCGCGACAGCTGAACGACGAGATCAAGGTCATCTACATCACCGGCCACGCCGCCCACCTGTCCAAGCACGGGGTGGAGGACGCCCTGATGTTCCCCAAGCCGTTCTCCGCCACCGAGCTGGCCGATCAGGTCCGGATGCTGCTCGCCAGCTAGAAGCGGGCCTCCACGTCGCGCAGGGTCCGCGGGTCCCCGGGGAGGCGGATGTGCGCGCCCGCGGCGCGCAGCTCGGCGACGCGACCGGGGTCGAACCCCGGCACGCAGGCCACCTCGTCCCAGTTGAGGTAGGGCCGCCAGAGCATCAGGTCGTAGGCGCTTTCCAGGCCGACGAGCTTGGTCAGCGCCGCAAGGCTTGCGGTGTTGAGGTCCATGCGCCGCCTCCCGCGGTCGTGGAGCCCGCCCAGTCCCAGTCCGCCACAACAAATGTGAATGGCTGCAGTTCCCCCGTCCGGCGGATCAGCGGCGGCGCAGGGTGTCGCCGACCAGGGCCATCAGGGCGATCGCCAGAGGCAGCAGGAAGTAGGCGAGCCGGTAGCCCAGGAAGGCGGCGGCCAGCGACGCCGCCGGGGCGCGCGGCAGCAGCGCCGACAGGGTCCCCTCGAACACGCCGGCGCCCGCCGGCACGGTGGAGACCAGCCCCGCGACGCAGGCGATGGCGTAGGCGCCCACGAAGGCCAGGTAGTCCACCGTCCCGGGCGGCAGCAGGATCCAGATGATCGCCGCGGCGGTGGCGTTGTCGGCCGCGCCCACCGAGAGCTGGACCAGCGCCTTGCCGGGCGAGGGCAGGGCCAGGGTTCGGCCGAAGGCGTGCAGCGGCGAGCGGTGGAGGGCGCAGGTCAGGAGGTAGGTGACGACGCCCGCCAGCAGCACCGTGCCGGTGGTGCGCGCCACCGGCGTGGCGATCGCCGAGGCGGCGAGCGCCTGTGGGGTGGCGATGAGCAGGCCGACGCCGGCCAGGGTGGCGATGCCCACGGCGAACGAGAACCCCTGGAACAGGGTCGCCCCCGCCACCTGGGTGAGGCCGACCCCGTAACGGTCGTAGAGCCTCGCGCGCACCGCCCCCGAGACCAGCAGGTTGGCGCCCAGCGAATGGGCGATGGCGTTGGCGATGAAGGCGGTCGCCAGGGTCGGGCCCCAGGGCAGCCGAGCGCCCATCCAGCGCAGGCCCACCTTCTCCACCACCCCCATCAGCAGGAAGCTGACCGCCGAGAGCGCCAGCGCCCCCAGGATGGCGCGATGGCCCCAGCGGCGAACCTCCGCCGCGACGTCCGCGAAAGCGAGGTCATGGTAGTCGCGCCACAGGACATAGCCGGCCGCGCCGAGCAGGATCACCGGGATCAGCCGCAGCGCCCAGCGGCGGATCAGGGCCGGCAGGGTCGTGCGGCGGTCGGGGAGGGCCTGGGCGAACTCGTCCTCCAGCGGGTGGTCCGCGGAGGTCTGTGCGTGCGGCGGCGGGTGCGAGGTCGGCACGGCCCTGGTGTCTCAGGAGTCGCGGGGGCCGTCACGCCTGCGTGGCTGGCGGGAACCGATGCCCACGGCGCAGGTTTCAAGCCCCGGATCCCTTTCCAAGGAGGAGAATGGCCATGCCGCGCGATGACTGGCGGGAGCGGGACGACGAGCGCCGGGAGCGCTTCGGACGGGTGCGCGACCGGGACGATTTCGGCCAGGCGGACTACTCCACCGACTACGGCTACGACCCCCGCCGGCGGGCCGGCTACCGGGCCGACGAGGCGGCGAGCTTCCGTTCGGACGACTACGGCCAGGCCGACTATTCCAGCGACTACGCCTACGATCAGGAGCGTGGCCGCGCCTACCGCCGGTTCTCGGAAGACGATCGGGACTACGACCGCGACTACGG
Source organism: Phenylobacterium sp. (assembly GCF_036821595.1). GTDB lineage: Bacteria > Pseudomonadota > Alphaproteobacteria > Caulobacterales > Caulobacteraceae > Phenylobacterium. The sequence continues at coordinate 27,899 of NZ_DAISJG010000019.1, read as the reverse complement.
CCGGCGCATGGACGCTGGCGACTACCGCCGTGACGACGAACGCCGCGACCTGCGCGACCATGACCGGACGGACGGCGGCCGGTCCTGGATGGAGCGGGCGGGAGGCTTCTTCGGCGGCCGCGATCGCACCGACGAGCGCCCGGCCCGCCGGCGTGGTCCGTCCGACCGGGTGCTCTGGGCGGTGATCGTGGAGCGGCTGGAGGACGAGCGCCGGCTCGACCTGCGCGACGTCGACGTGGTGGTGGAGGACGCAGAGGTGACCCTCAACGGCACGGTGCGCCGCAAGGAGGACCGCCGCCGGATCGAGGACATCGCCGACATCGACGGCGTCCGGCACGTGCAGAACAACCTACGCGTCCGCGACCGCGGCTGGACCTTCATCTAGCCGCGCGGGAACCGCCGGCGGAAGCGCTCGACGATCAGGGGCGCGAACGCCGCGCTGACGCCGCCGAGGTCGGCCACCCAGTTGTCGGTCAGGGGACCGAGCGGGGCGCCGCTGAGCAGGTGCAGGGCCTCCAGCACGGTGGCGAAGCCGGCTACGCCGACGGCCACCGTGCGCAGCCGTGCGCGCGGCATCGCCGCCAGCGCGCAAAGCGCCAGGACGTAGAAGGCGGCGAAGTGCTGCAGGTTGGGCGAGCGGACGAAGTCGGGCACCAGCTCCGGCGGCAGGAACTTGGCGACCACGATGGCCAGTCCCGCGCCCAGCAGCGACAGCCGGGCCAGGACAGCCAGCGGCCCCGCTTCGGGATAGCGTCCGTCTCCGAACAGGCTGCGGTCTTCGCTCATCGGCCTCCTCCTGGGCCTACGCTCTAGGGGCGATCCGGTCCGTGCGGAACCCCCCGGCGCGCCCCGGGCGTTGAGGAAGCATGAGCAAGGCGATCACCGTCAACATCCCCCACGAGCTCGGCCGTGCCGAGGCCCGCCGCCGGATCGAGGAGGGGTTCAGCCGCTTCTCCAGCCAGATGGGGGCCGCCGCCGGCGCCTTCACCAAGAGCTGGGACGGCGATGTCCTGCGTTTTTCGCTGCAGGCCATGGGCCAGGCGATCTCCGGCTCCATCGAGGTGGCCGAGACGGCCGTGAAGCTCGAGGTCCTGCTGCCCAACCTGCTGGCCATGATCGCGGGCAAGCTGAAGGGCCGGCTGCAGAAGGAAGGCCAGATCCTGCTGGAGAAGAAATAGCCGCCCCGCGGCCAGTCTGTCGGCTGCGGGACAAAGGACTCGCCGGCGGCTCGTCTAGGGTCCTCCCTTCGGAGAAGGGGCGGGTTCCTTGGCGGCGTATCGCGTGCAGGTGCTGGACGACAGGGGCGGGCTGGTGGTCGGGGCGACCCTGAACTGCCCGGACGACGCCGCGGCGAAGGCCAGGTTCCTGGCCCTGCCGCTGCCCGCCGGACGGGCCGAGCTGTGGCTCGGTTCCCGCCTGGTGATGCGCCGCGCCGTCGAGGACGCCTAGAGCATTCGCAGCCAGGCGACGAACGCCGCCAGCGAGACGAGGAGCGCCAGGATCTCGATGGCCCGCGACCAGCGCACCTCGTAGCGCCGCCTCACGCCCCGAAGATCCAGTCGCCGGTCAGGCTGGCCAGTTGGACGCCCACCAGGACCATCTGGCCGCCGCCGCCCATGGTGATGACCACGTCGGCGCCCACCTGGGCGGTGGTGTAGGTGGTGCCCGCCAGCAGGTTCACGCGGTCGCCCTCGGCGTGGTTGAAGTCCAGCACCCGGTCGAGTCCGGCCTCGCCGTGGGTGTGGAAGATGTCCGCGCCGGTTCCGCCGGAGATGGTGTCGTCGCCCTTGTCGCCGGCCAGCCAGTCGTCGCCCGCGCCGCCGCTGACGCTGTCGTTGTCCTGGCCGCCACGGACCCAGTCGGAGTCCGCCCCGCCGCTGACGGTGTCGGAACCGAGGTTGCCGTAGACGATGTCCCAGCCCTCGTCGCCGTACAGGACGTCGTTGTCCTTGCCGCCGACCACCCAGTCGTCGCCCAGCCCGCCGTAGACGGTGTCGTTCCCGGCGTTCCCGTGGACGTCGTCGAAGTCCGCGCCGCCGCGGATCACGTCGTCCCCGTCGAGACCGCGCAGGTAGTCCTGGCCGGCCCCGCCCTCGATGGTGTCATTGCCGGCGTAGCCGTACATGCGGTCGGCGGCGGCGGAGCCGATCAGGGTGTCGTCGCCCGCCAGGAGGGTGCTGCGCGCCGTCTCGTTGGCGTCCGTCTGCGCCCAGCCCACCATGGTGGCGACCGGGACGGAGAAGCCGCTGGCGTCGAAGGTGATCTCGCCCTTGAAGGTCTCGCGCCAGCCCGTGACCGTCCCGCCGGAGATCTCGCCGGAGGTGTAGGTGAACTGGCCGGTGAACTCGTAGGTCCAGTCGCCGTCCTTCAGGATGTAGCTGGTGGCGGTCTCGGTGATCGGGTCTCCGAGCAGCAGGTCGCTGATCTTGAGGGTCTCGAAGTCCGTGCCGGAAACGCCGGCGGTGAGGGTGGTCATGCGAGTTACTCCACTGACAAGGGGCTAGGCGCCGATGATCCAGTCGCCCGTGAGGCTGGCGAGCTGCACGCCGACCAGGATCATCTGGCCGCCGCCGCCCATGGTGATCACCACGTCCGCCCCGACCTGGGCCGTGGTGTAGGTGGTGCCGGGATCGAGCAGGACGCGGTCGCCCTCGGCCCGGTTGAAGTCGAGGACGCGGTCGATGTCGGCGGCGCCGAAGGTGTGGAACAGGTCGGCCCCGGCGCCGCCCGTGACGGTGTCGTCCCCCCGGTCCCCCGAGACGTAGTCGTCGCCGGCGTCGCCGCGGACGTCGTCGTCGTTCTGGCCGCCGCGGACCACGTCGTTGCCGTCGCCGCCGGAGCAGGTGTCGTCGCCCATGTTGCCGTAGACCACGTCGTGGTCCGCGTCGCCGAACAGCAGGTCGTTGTCCTTGCCGCCGACGACCCAGTCGGGACCCCGGCCGCCCGAGACGGTGTCGTTACCCATGTTGCCGTGGGTGTCGTCGAAACCGTCGCCGCCCGCGATCCGGTCGTCGCCCTCGTCGCCCCGCAGGTAGTCCTCGCCGCCGCCGCCGACGATGACGTCGTCGCCGCCGCCGCCGTTGATGGTCTCGGCGTCGTTGTCGCCCATGAAGCCTTCGGCGGCCGGCGCGCCCTGCTGGCTGGTCCCCGGATCGGTCCCCAGGTCGACGCGGAGCTGTTCCTGGCCGTCCCACTTGCCACGCCAGGCGATGAAGTCGGTCCGCCCGTCGCCGTTCACGTCGGCCGGCGTGATCTGGTCATACTCGTTGCCGGGCAGCAGCGAGGGCATCTGGATGAAGTTCCCCATGCCGTCGTTCAGGTAGAACGGCGCGCTGGAACGGTCCGACAGCACCATGTCCAGCAGGCCGTCGCCGTTGACGTCGGCGAGGTGCACGCGCCGCACCCAGACGCCTGTGTTCATCGAGGCCGGCAGGCTGGTCGCCGTGGCGTCCGTGAAGCCGCCGGCGCCGTCGTTCAGCAGCAGCTGGATCTGGCGGTGGATCTCGCCGCCGGTGGGCACGGTGTAGTTGGCGACGAGGTCCAGGCGGCCGTCGCCGTTGGCGTCGAACGCCTGGATGTCCACGGCGTCGGCGTTGGGGAGGCCACGCGGAAGGCTGCGTCCGGAGTCGGTGAACACCCCCTGGCCGTCGTTGAGCAGCAGACGCGAGCCGGTGTTGGTGCTCGACCCCAGGAAGAGGTCCTGGTCGCCGTCGCCGTCCACGTCGATGAAGGCCTCGGCCCAGTGGTTCGGCCCACCGGCTGCGCGCAGCGAGCCGGGCAGGTTCGAATCGGTGCGGGTGAAGCCGCCGGAGCCGTTGTTGATCAGGAAGAACGGGCGGACCCAGGCCGTGCCGCCGCCGCCGTTCCCCACATAGATGTCGAGGTCGCCGTCGCCGTCGATGTCTGCGGCCTCCGCGGAGTGGCTGTAGTCGGAGACCTGCGGCAGCTGCCCCGTGGCGTTGCTCAGCCCCGTGGGGCCGCTCGAGAGCAGCAGCGCGTTCTGGGCGCCGGGGAACGGGTTGGTGTCATAGCCGTGGTCGGCCACGAAGACGTCGGGCCGGCCGTCACGGTTGAAGTCGCCCACGACCACCTCGCGGGCGTGCACCGTAGTGGGCGCGCCGCCGGTGATGGCCGCCGTGCGGTCCGTGAAGCCTCCGGCCCCGTCGCCCGAGAAGAAGCGCACCGGCGTGCCGCGGTCCTCCAGGGGATAGAGGAAGTAGGTCTGCAGGACGTCGAGCTTGCCGTCTCCGTCGAAGTCGCCGACCGCCACCTCGTGCAGGGAGGCGTTCTCGTAGCCGGCGCGGACCGGAACGGCGAAGCTCTGGGAGGCGTAGTAGCTGGGCACGTCCGTCAGGCCCCTGGAGTCGGCTTGCCCGCAGGCGAGCCCGCACAGGCGGGCGAGATGATCGAAACGATCTGAAAAACAGCCACTTGCAGGTTCCCGGAACAGTCGGGGCGACCCTAGAAGGGTCCGGCGGAGCGGCGCTTCCCCCAAATGGGGGATGCGACACCGGCGTCAGCGCATACGGTTCAGGCGGGCGCTGAGCTCGGTCTCCCGACGGACGTCGAGCTTGGCGAACACCGTCTTGATCTGGCTGCGCACCGTCTCCAGCGAGGCGCGGCGCTCCTCGGCGATGGTTTCGCGGGTATGTCCTTCGGCAAGGCGCACGGCGACGTCGGCCTCGGCCGGTGTGAGGCCAAAGGCGAGGCCCAGGAGGCCCGCCAGTTCGCGGTGGCTCCGCTGGCCGCCGCGCACCACCACGATCGCGCGCGGCTCGAATCCGAAGGCATAGGGCCGCGGGGGCAGGGCGATCACGTCCACCACCTCGAAGGCGGCCGGCCCGTCTGCCTGCCGCACCAGCACCGTGCGGACGGTTTCCCCGCCGGGCGCGAATCGCCCGCCCGCTGCGCCGGCGACGGCTGCCTCCAGTCCCCGCGACTCCTCGGCGTCCGTCGCCCCGAGGCGGCGGCCGCGCAGCCGCAGGACGCCCCGGGCCAGGGCGGCCTCCGCGGCCCGCGTGAGCGCCCGCACGAGGCCGGTCCCGTCGCAGATGAAGGCGGCGATCTCCAGTCCGTCGAGCGCGCCGCTCACGATGTCCGCGCCGCGGCCCTCCAGCGCCAGCTGCATCCGCACCGCCGCCCGGGCATGCGGCGCCAGCACCTCGAAGGCCCGCCGGTCCTCGGCCTCGGGGGCGCCCCGGCGCTCGCTCCGCAGGGTCGCCAGGCCGATCAGCATGCTGTCGTCATGCATCAGGTTGGTCTGGCTGCCGTACGGGATGTCGTGGCGGCGGCAGTAGTCGGCGTAGACGAAGTTGCGCCGCAGCTCCGCCTCGGTGGAGCAGGCCACGTCGTGCCACGACCGCAGCAGGGGCGCGCGCAGCCCCATGCGCACACGCGGGTTGAGCCCGGGATCGCCGCCGCCGATGGCGACGAACTCGTCCAGCGCCGCCGGGTCGAGCCGGGGCGTCCAGTTGAACGGCACGGCCTTGTCCGCGCCGATGCCGATCAGCTCGCCGCGCTCCGCGCCGCAGGCGTCCGCGAAGGCGTTGAGGGCCGCCGGCCAGTCGCCGTCCAGCGCCGCTGCGCTGAACAGGTCGGCCACCGCCAGCCAGTGCTCGTTGTTGACGATCATGCGGCGGCGCGCCGCGTGACGGGCCGCGTCCCCACGCGCCCCGCAAGCCCCAGACTAAGCAACCAACCCCCGAAACTGACGCCAACTCTACCGGATACGGACGATACCCGAACGTGGATCGGCGGCAAGTGCGGCCTAGTCGGACCGTCGCGCCTCCGCCGGTCCGCTGAGCAGGGTCGGCAGGTGCGCCTGGCGCTTCACCCCGGTCTTGAGGAAGATCGACTTCAGGTGGCTGCGAACCGTGCTCTCCGCCACCTCCAGCGTCGCGGCGCAGGTCTGCACGGTCCCGCCGTCCACCAGATGCAGGACGATCCGCGTCTCCTGGGGGCTCAGGCCGTGCTCGTGGCGAAGGCGCCGCTCCCGCTCGGCCTCCGAGCGGTCGAGCGCCGCGTCCATGGCCCGCGCCACCTGCCGCACGAGAGGATGGCCCGCCTCGTAGGCGGCGCGCAGCCGGACGAGCACGCTGGGATAGGTGCGCGCATAGGTCTGGGCCGTCTTCAGGAGACGCTGGTCGAACGGGTCTTCGTCGCTCATGGTCACGCCCTAGTCGGAGTCGAGTAGACAATGAGTGTTGCGCGTAGCCTTGACCAGCCGCTGGCGGGCCGCCTCGAGGTCCGCCACATGGACGGCGCCGGCGGGCTTGGACTGAAGACCCTGGCCCGGCGCCTGGCGAACCGGACCATGCAGCGCCTGGTGACCGGCTCCATGCGGGCCGCCGTGAAGGCGCATGCGGAGGGGCCCGAGGCCTTCCTCGCCTATGTGGAGCGCCAGCGCCGCCTGCACGCTCGGTTCGACGCCCCCATCCTGCCGATGGTCGAGGCCGAGGCGGTCCGCCAGGGCGGGCCGGGGCCGGGGCTGGCCGCGCCGCCGTCGCCGTCGGAATGGTTCGCGCCGCGCCGGAAGGCGGGCCGCGGCTTCGTCTTCTATGTCCACGGCGGTTCGTTCGTCGCCGATCGGTCGCCCCGGATCACCCAGCTGGTGGCCCGCTTCGCCGCCACCGCCGAGGCGCGGGTCTTCGCGCCCAGCTATCGCCTCGCGCCGGAGCATCCCTGTCCGGCGGCGGTGGACGACATCGTCGCCGCCTGGACCTGGTTCCACGAGACCTGGCCCGGCGAGCCGGTGGTGGCGCTGGCCGAGTCGGCCGGGGCCGCCGTGCTGCTGGCGGCCCTGCAGCAGGCCCGGGCCCAGGGCGCGCCGCTGCCCGGCGGCATCGTGCTGCTCTCGCCCTGGGTGGACCTGTCGCTGCAGAGCTGGTCGGTGACGGCGGCGTCGCTGACCGGCACCACGCCCTACACCATGGAGAGCCTCGCGCTGGTGGCGCGGTTCTACCTCGACGGCCGCTCGGCCACGGACCCGGTGGCCTCGCCGCTGTTCGGCTCGTTCGCCGGCTTCCCGCCCATGCTGATCCACGCGAGCAAGGGGGACATCCTCTACGACGACGCCGTGCGGCTGGCCGAGAAGGTCCGTGACGGCGGCGGCGACCTGACGGTCCGGCTGTGGACCGAGGAGACCCACGTCTGGGAGCGGATGCACACCGCCAAGGCCAGGCAGTCCATCCTGCTGGCCGCCGACTTCATCCGCCGGCGCCTGGACGCGGCCGCGGTGAGCTAGTCGGAAAAAGGAAAAGGGGCGGCGGATCGCTCCGCCGCCCCCTGAAGGCCCTCCGGACGCCCGCCTAGAAGTCGGCGGTCATGCCCAGGAAGATGTAGCGGCCGAAGGCGTCGTAGATCTGCGGCCAGGTGTTGCCGTTGCAGGGCCCGGTCGGGCAGTTGGACGAGCCGGTGAGCGGCGGGTCCTTGTCGAACACGTTGTTCACGCCCAGCCGGAAGTTGACGCTGTCCTTCATGGTCCAGGTCGCGGTCAGGTCGAAGTAGTCCCGCGAGGCCAGAACCCGGTCGCTCTCGTAGGCCACGTCGGGGTTGCTGAGCTGCGGGTCGCTGTCGAAGGCGTCCAGCGAGATGCTGTCGAAGTGCCGCCACTGGACCGACACGCCCAGGCTGTTCACCCAGTCGCCCACGGTGAGCGGGGTGTTCCAGGTGAGCCGCGCCTTGTGACGCCACTTCGGGTTCGGCGCGTTGGCCGACGAACAGATCGCGCCGTAGAGCCCTGCGCAGTCGTAGTACGGGTCGCCGGGGAGGGGCTGGGTCGACAGCTCGTCGAGCCAGGTGCCGACGAAGCTGAAGGAGATCCCGCCCATGTTGTCGAGGCCGAAGCGGTCCAGGTCCGTGCGGTAGCCGGCGTTGATGTCCACGCCGGAGGTCCGCAGGGCGCCCGAGTTCAGCCAGGAGGCCTCCACGAACCCTTGTGGCGAGAGGAACAGCGACCCCTGGGCGTCGCGGTTCACGAGGCCGCAGAAGAAGGGGTCCAGGCTGTCCAGGCAGCGCGTCAGCACCAGGTCCTGGTTGATGCCCTGCTGGATGTAGTCCTTCACCTTGATGTCGAACCAGTCGACCGAGAGGTTCAGGCCCGGCAGGTACGACGGCTGGTAGACGAAGCCCACGGAATAGGTGTCCGAGGTCTCGGGATCGAGGTTCGGATTGCCCCCGACCCGGCCGTTGTACTGGTTGGCCGGGTTCTCCTCGATGGCCAGAACCTGGGCCGTGCTGAGGCCGAAGGCCTGGGCGCAGCGGGCCACCAGCGAGTCGCCGGCGGCGAGGCCGGCGCAGGGGTCGGTGGTGCCGTTCAGGACCACGTTCTGCGGGCTGAACAGCTCGAGCACGTTGGGCGTGCGCACGGCGCGCTGGTAGCTGGCCCGCAGCCGCAGGTCCTCGACGGGCTCCCAGTCCCCGGCGAGCTTGTAGGTGTGGGTGATGCCGCTCGAGGAATAGTCCGAGAAGCGGTAGGCCGCCTCGGCGGTCAGCGAACGCACGAACGGCATGTCCTGGATCAGCGGGATCCGGGCCTCGCCGAACAGCTCGTAGACGTCGTAGCTGCCGTCCACCGGCGGGTTGGCGCCGCCGGAGCCGTTCAGCAGGCCGGCGGAGGCCACGAAGTCGGCGGCGAAGTCGAGCTGCTCGCGGCGGTATTCCGCGCCGACCGAGACGCCCACCCCGTCGGCCGCCCAGGGGCTCTTCAGGCCGTACTCGGTCAGGTTGCCGCCGAGGGAGATGTTGGCCACCCGCTCGTGGAGATTGCCGGTCTGGAAGCTGGGGGTCTCGAGGTAGTTCAGCGCCGCCGGGGTCACCCCGCCGATCTGGAAGATGTTGTAGGGCACGCAGGCGGCGTCGGTCCCGGACAGGACGGAGGCGCACACCGGCTGGCCGGTCGCCGGGTTGATCACCACGTTCAGCGCGTTCTGGATCGCCGTGGTGCGGAAGAAGCCCGTCTGGACCTGGTTGTAGGAGACCCGCCCGTACTGCAGGAAGGCGTCATAGTTCCAGTTCTCGCCGAGCTGGCCGCGCAGGCCGAGGATGTAGCGGTACTGGACGTGCTCGGTGCTGCCCTGGCGGCCGCCGCCCTCGATGTTCCGGCGCGCGACGGTGCCGGTGAAGGTGCCGGCCGGATTGTCGGCGCAGCTGCCGCCGCCGACGGCGGGGAGCAGGGCGCGCTGCTGGGCCGACAGCAGCGGGTTGGCGCAGTTCACGCTGAAGGTGCCCGCGAAGATGCCGCCCGGCGCGATCTGGTAGGTCGACCGGTCGTCCATGAACATGATGTCGGCGTAGGCCTCGGCCCAGTCCGCCACCTGGTAACGGGCGAAGGCGCCCATGACGTAGCGGTCGTCCGGCCGCTGGTAGTAGTTCAGCGGGCCGAAGTTGTAGACGTCGGCCCCGGTGGAGGTCCGGAAGGTGTTGCCCGGGCCGTCGAGGTCGACGATCAGGCCGCCGTTGAGCGGGCCGAAGCGCGCCGGGAAGGCGGTGCCCGAGCCGCCGCAGCCGGCCTCCGCGAAGCTGTCGCCCGAGTTGAGCGTGCAGGCGCTGAAGTCGCGGTTGATCTGGAGGATCGGCTCCACGTGGCGGTAGCCGGCGTAGGCGGTGATGTTGCCGCGGCCGTCGGGGGCGTTCACGCCCAGGATCAGGGTGATTTCCGAGCTCTCGCCGTCGCGGACGTTCTCGTCGGGCAGGCCGAAGAACTCGGGCGTCGCGGAGGCGGCGGCCGAGGCGCGGACCACGTCGGCGATCGGGCTGTCGTTCTTGTGCTGGTAGATGCCGTACTGCGCGTCGAGGCGAACGCCCTCGAAGTCGCGCTGCATGATGAAGTTGACGACGCCGGCCACGGCGTCGGCGCCGTACACGGCCGAGGCGCCGCCGGTCAGCACGTCCACCCGCTCGACCAGGCTGGAGGGGATGAAGTTGAGGTCGGCGGCGTAGGCCGGACCCAGGGTGTTGGGCGTCCCCGGCATCAGCCGCCGCCCGTCGATCAGCACCATGGTCCGCGTGGCCCCCAGGCCGCGGAGGTTCACGGTGGCGGTGCCGGTCGAGCCGTTGGACAGGGCCGCGCCCTGGGCCGCGAAGGCCTGGGGCAGGCTGTTGACCATGTCCTCGACCCGGGTGATGCCCTGGGCCTTGATGTCGGCGGCGCCGATGGCGGTGACCGGGCTCACGCTCTCCAGGTTCGGGGACGGGATCCGGGTGCCGGTGACGACGATTTCGGAGACTTCGCCCTCCGCGTCCTGCGCCAGCGCCGGGGTGGCGGCGAGGCCGAGGATGGCCGCGCTGCAGATCATCGAGGAGGCCAGCAGGCGCTCCCGCATGGATTTGATTTTCAAGGTCTACATCCTCCAGCAGCCGCGCCCGGAAGGCGCCGGCCTGCTCCCCACAAAGGTTCAGGTCCCGAACCCCGGAAGGGGCGCGGTTACAGTGGAGTTACTGGGGAGCTGAAAGGAAGGTCAAACGACGAAGCAGAGAGTTCTCGAGTTACCGAGAAACTGTCTCGTTATAGACACAAACAGTACTGTATTCGCTATCGCCTAAACCATAGTCGAGGAAGCATGTAACTGCGCATGGGTGATCGCTCATCGCCGTGGCCGGGGCGTCAGAGCGGGACGGCGGTGGTGAACTTCACCCGCTTCTTGATGAAGCTGGCCTCGTAGCGCCGCACGGCGGGGTGCTCGGCGATCTCGCTGTCGGTGAAGGCGTTGAACTCTTCCATGCCGCGGAAGATGGCGATGCAGGAGATGTCGTAGACCCCGGAGATCTCCACGCAGACCTGCACGTGTGGCGAACGGCTCAGGTGGGCGCGGAAGGCCGCCACGTCGGCGGGCGAATGGCGCTCGAGCTGCACCATGATCAGCACCGAGATGCGCTCGCCCACGGTGGACGGGGCGAGGATCGAGACGTCGGCGGCGATCACCCCTTCCTCCCGGTACTGGCGGATCCGGCGCAGGATGGCGGACGGCGAGAGCGGCACGCGCTCGGCGAGCGCCTGGGCCGTGGCCTGGTTGTTCTCCTGCAGCGCCGCCAGGATCTGTATGTCGAGACGATCGAGAGGGTAGGCCATGACGTCGCGCTCCCGGCAGCCCGGGGAACGAACCACAGGAATCGGCGCGCTCACAATTAACTCGCGTTCATCCGGCCCGGCGTGGCGGCGGAATGCGTATTCGCCAGCGGCTGGACTTGTTTCGATCAGATGTCGCGGGGCGCTTCAGCTTCGGATGGGCCCGAGTTGTCCTGGTCCGGGCCTGTAACATCTCCCGTGGATTGTTACGTCTGTGCGCGTGAACTGCCGCTCACGTCTGGGGCGTGCCCGGGGCGCCGTGCGGCAGACGGGGCAGGGTGGGCTTGCGCCGCCGGCGTTCGCGCACCGCCAGGGTCGCCTCGGGATAGGCGTCGCGCACCTGCCTGAGGATCTCCTGCAGCCGCCGCTGATGTTCCGCCGCCTCGACATAGTCGCCGACGGTCAGCTCGACCGAGATCTGGCCGCAAAGTTTCATAGGCGTCTCCGACAGCATTCCTCCGCTCCCCGGGGAAAGCGTAGTCTGAGCGGCCTGCATTTTGGCGGCGTTCTGGGGCCGTGCGGCGCGCATATCCGGCGAGGGCGGATCGCCGTGCACAGGCTTGGCCGTGTCGTCCCCATGTGGGGAGGCGGTCATCCACAGAACCGCGCACCGGGGGCTTTGCGCCGGCGCCGGACTCGGCGCCTCCTTCTGCCCGCATCTCGGAGTGGACGACATGAACGTCGACAGCCTCTCGCCGGTCAGCCGGGCCCTACTGATGCAGGCGCTGCCCGCCGGCCACCTGATCAACGTGCTTTATGCGGACGGCGCGCGCGTGGAGGTCGGCTTCGACCGCGACAGGCGCTGTTTCGCGCTCGGCGAGCGCGGCTGGCTGAGCTTCATGGGCTGGGAGGGCGAGCCGCCGGGCGGGACCGCCTGCGCCAGCCGCTGGGCGCTCACCGGCCAGGCGCGCGAGCTCCTGGCCGGGTCCGCCTGGTCCTAGACCGGCTCCAGGCGCCATTCGCCGCCGGCGTCGCGGCAGGCGTTGAAGCGCTGGGGCTCGGCGCGGTAGCCGCGCTGGCTGATGGTCTGCTGAACGATCCGGCACTCGTAGGGGCTGTCCATGTTGCGGACGTAGGTCACCGCCGGCACGGCGCGCAGGGCCGAGGCGGAGACATAGCCCCGCACCTGGCCGTCCGCCTCGACCGCCAGCCAGCCGTCGCCGGTCATGCCGGCCGCCCGGATCTGCTCTCCCGCCCGGAGGCGATCGACCACCGGGGCGTTCATCTCCGGCGCGGACCGGACGTTCACGCGGCCGGGGGATTCATAGACCGGGGCGGCGGGGCGCAGGCCGGTCCGGACCCGCTGCACGCCGCGCGCATAGCGCAGGTCGGTGGCCGACACCGGGCGCGAATACTCGCCGGCGTAGGCCGCCTGGCGGCTGTCGAAGCCGCCGGACACCACCTCCACCCGGCCGGATGCGCCGGTGCGCGGGTCGGACCACGTCTGGGTGCGGCCGGTGTTCAGGGCCCGTTCGAAGGCCGTCTCGGCCCGGTCGCGGCCCGAATCGTTCATGCGGCAGCCGACCTGGTTGCCGGCCCAGGCGCCGAGGCCCGCGCCGACCACGGCGCCGAGCGTGCGCTCGTTCTTGCTCACCTGGCTGCCGGCCAGGGCGCCGGCCAGGCCCCCGACGATCGCCCCGGTCTTGCCGCCGCCGTTGTCGCACTTGAAGAGCGAACCCAGTCCCAGTCCCTGGGCGGCGGCCGGCGCGGGCGCGGCGGCGACGGTCAGTGAGGCGGCGGCGGCCGCCATGGCGAGGGCATGCGTGCGCATGGTCGTTGAGCTCCTTTCGGCGTCCCGCGGCCCCAAACGCGCCCGGCTGCGGTCCGATCCCCCGGAGCCTCGCTAGGGGGTCTCGCCGGCCGTCAGCGCCAGGAGGGCGAACGAGGCCAGCCAGTGCTCGCCCATGTAGTCGCCGGCCACGTGCGGCAGGCTGGCGGCCAGGTGGGCGGCGGCGGCTTCTTCGGCGGCCTGTCGGGCCCCACCCGGCGGCAGCACCGCGGCCAGTTCGCGCCAGCACCAGGCCCGCGACAGGTTGAGCCCGTCGAGATGCACGATCTTGCCATCGGTGCGGTCGCTGACCACGGCCGGGGCGAACAGGCTGGCCGGCTTGCGGTGCGCCAGATGCGGCAGGTAGTCGGCCAGCCAGGACGCGAACTCGTCGGCGGGCAGCAGGCGGCGCAGGCACTCGGCGGTCATCAGGGTCGGCGACAGGAAGTCGTCCAGCGATGGCTCCCAGGCCGGGGCGTCGCTGTCCGCCAGGTGCCATTCCCGCGCCTTCTCCCCGAACAGGTCGAGGAGCGCCCGGTCGCCCGCGGCCCGGGCGTAGTCGCTGGCCAGCGCCAGGCCGAAGGCGGTCGAGGAGTGCACGCCCGTGCGGATCGGGTAGGGCGCGCGCGGCAGGAAGTCCCGGAAGCGGTCGGCGAAGGCGTGCGCCAGGGGCGTCATCACCTGCGCCCACGGCGCGTCGTGGGCCAGGAGCTCGGCCTGCAGCTTCAGGAGCCAGCCCCAGCCGTACGGCCGCTCGAAGCTCCGGGCCGAGGGGCGGGCCAGATAGGCGCACTCGCGGCCCACCTTGCCGTCCGTGAAGGCCTCGTCGAACAGCGCCCGGATGGCGGCCGCCTCCGGGATCGCCGGGAAACGCCGCAGGACCGTCGCCAGCGTCCAGTAGCCGTGCACGCAGGAGTGCCAGTCGAAGCTGCCGTAGAAGATCGGGTGCAGGTCGCGCGGCCCCCGGGCGTCCTGCGGCCCCTCCAGCACGTGGTCGAGCTTGTTGGGGTATTCGCGGGTCACGTGGCCCAGCGCCAGCCGGGCGAACAGCGAGGCCTGCTCGATCGTCAGCCGCTCAGAAGGCGAAGGCATACATCAGACCCATGTTGGCGATGAGCAGGGGGATGGCGGTGGGGATCTGCGCCTTGATCACCGAATAGCGGTCGTCCAGCTCCAGCAGCGCCGGCGGCACGAGGTTGAAGTTGGCCGCCAGCGGCGTCATCAGCGTCCCGCAGAAGCCCGAGAGCATGCCGATGGCGCAGACCACCGCCGGGTCGCCCCCGAACCGCTGGATCAGGATCGGCAGGCCGACCCCGGCGGTCAGCACCGGAAAGGCCGCGAAGGCGTTGCCCATGATCACCGTGAAACCGGCCATGCCCAGGCAGTAGACGGCCACCGCCGCCAGCCGGGTGTCCATCGGGATCCAGGCGGTGACCAGGTCGCCGATCACCTGGCCGACGCCGGCGATCGCGAAGACTGCGCCCAGCGCCGCCAGCGCCTGCGGCAGCAGGGCCGCCCAGCCCACCGTGTCCATCAGCCGCCGGCCCTCCTGCAGCGGACTCAGCGGCGGCTGGCGCAGGAGGACCAGGCCCACGATCGTGGCGACGACGGCCGCCAGGGCCAGCGAGAGCAGCGTCGCCTGCTTGGGGTCGAGCAGCGGCTGACCGCCCACCGTCAGCGGCTTCAGCACCAGGACGCCGAAGATCACCACCACCGGCACGGTCAGGGCGGGGACGAACAGCTTCTCGCCGTAGCGCTCGGCGAGCACGCGGCGCGCCTCCGGGGAGGTGGTGGCCGGCTGGCCGCGGCCCAGCCAGCCGAAGCCCGCGATCAGCGCCAGGCCCACGACCAGGAGCCCGTTGCCCACGTCGCCCAGGTGGTCGCCGGCCAGGAAACTGAGGGAGACCAACCCCCAGAAGGCGGCGTTGCCGAAGCGCTTGGGATTGTTGCGGTCGGTGGCGCTCAGCAGCGAGAAGGCGCCGAACACCAGGCCGGCCAGCAGGTAGACGGCGCCGAGCTTGATCACCGGGCGGCCTCCCGGCCCAGCCGGCGGTCGAACAGGATCAGTCGGCCCCCGTGGATCAGGAAGGCGACGATCGCCGTCGGGATCGCCCAGACCGAGAGCTGGATCGGATCGAGCGTAATGCCGCTGGCGGCCAGGAAGCCCACCATCAGCAGGATCGAGCCGATGGCGATGAAGATGTCCTCGCCGAAGAACAGGCCGATGTTGTCGGTCGCCGCCGCCTGGGCGCGGACCGCCTGGCGGGTCTCGGGCGTCAGCTCGCCGCTGCGCGCCTCCACCGCCCCCTCGGCCATCGGGGCGACCATCGGCCGGATGCTCTGCGCCTGGCCGGCGATCGAGGTCAGGCCCAGCGCCGAGGTGATCTGCCGGAAGGCCAGGTAGCCGATCAGGAAGGGGCCGACCGAGACCCCCCGGAACCGGGCGATCAGGGTGCGGGCCCGCTCCTGCAGGCCGGCGCGCTCGACGACGCCCACCACCGGCAGGACCAGCAGGGCGGCGCTGACGTAGCGGTTCTCGTTGAACGCCTTCCCGAAGGCGGCGAGCACCTCCACCGGCCCCAGCCCCGCGGCCAGGCCGGTGACGAAGGCCGCGGCGACCACCACCAGGAGCGGATTGAAGCGGGCGGCGAAGCCCAGGACGACGACGGCCACGCCCAGCAGGGTCAGCATCCAGGCTCCTCAGAATCCGCTGTGGGGCCATAGGAGCGTCTGGAGCGGCCTTCGGCAACGCCGTAGGTTGGCGGGGAGGAGACCAGGCGATGAGTGAACCGCGCGACGACGACGACGAGCCCCGCGACATCGTCGAGGAGGCGGGCGTCGAATCCTTCCCGGCCAGCGACCCGCCGGCCTGGGATCCCCCCGGCCGTGAGCGCAGGCCCGACGAGGAGGACTAGCCGGTCCGGCGCGCCAGCCAGGCGTCGGCCAGGCGCAGGAAACCGGCCACGTCGACCGTTTCGGCGCGGGCCTGCGGATCGAGGCCGGCGGCGGCGATCAGCGGCTCCCCGCCCAGGGCCTTGAGGCTGGCCCGCAGCATCTTGCGGCGCTGGCCGAAGGCGGCGGCGGTGAGCTTCTGCATGGCGTCGAGGCGCTCCGGCGACGGCCGGTCGGCGCGGGGCGTCAGGCGCACCACGGCGGAGTCCACCTTCGGCGGCGGGGTGAAGGCCCGCGCCGGCACGTCCATGACCAGCTGGGCGTGGCTGGTGGCCTGGGCGATCACCGCCAGCCGCCCGTAGGCCGAGGCGCCCGGCGCGGCGGCGATCCGGTCGGCCACCTCCTTCTGGAACATCAGGGTCAGGGAGGCGGGCGTCCACGGCCCGGTCAGCCACTTGATCAAGAGCGGCGTGCCGACGTTGTAGGGCAGGTTGGAGACCACGTGGGCCGGGCCGCCCCGGGCCAGCTCGGCCTCGTCCACGGCCAGCGCGTCGCCCAGCACCAGCGTCAGGCGCCCGGACGCGGCCGCCACGTCCTCCAGCAGCGGCCGGAAGCGCTCGTCCTTCTCCACGGCGATCACCTTCGCCCCGGTCTCCAGGAGGGCGCGGGTGAGGCCGCCGGGGCCCGGGCCCACCTCGATCACCGTGTCGCCGTCGCCCACCTGCGCCAGGCGGGCGATCTTGCGGGTGATGTTGAGGTCGAGGAGGAAGTGCTGGCCGAAGGACTTCTTCGCCATCAGGCCGTGCTCGGCGAGCGCCTCGCGCAGCGGCGGCAGGTCGGCGAGGTCCATCAGGCGGCCCGCCGGCGGCCGATCTCGTCGGCCAGGCGGATGGCGGCGATCAGGCTGTCGGGCCGCGCCACGCCGCGGCCGGCGATGTCGAAGGCGGTGCCGTGGTCGGGCGAGGTCCGCACGATCGGCAGGCCGAGCGTCACGTTCACCCCGCCCCAGAAGTCCAGCATCTTCACCGGGATCAGCGCCTGGTCGTGGTACATGCACAGCGCCGCATCGTAGAGCGCCCGCATCGGCTCCGGGAACATGGTGTCGGCGGGGTAGGGGCCGGCGGCGTCGACGCCCAGGTCGCGCAGGGCGCGGATGGCGGGCTCGATCACCTCCACCTCCTCGCGCCCGATGCCGCCGCTCTCGCCGGCGTGCGGGTTCAGCCCCGCCACGGCCAGCCGGGGTTCGCGGATGCCGAAGTCCCGTCGCAGGGCCTGGGCGGTGACAAGGCCCGCATTGACGATCTTCTCGACGCTGAGCAGGCCGGCGACCCGGGCGACCGGCTCGTGGACGGTGACCAGGGTCACCCGCAGGTCGGCCGCCGTCAGCATCATGATCGGCCCGCGCGCCCCGTCGTAGCTCGCCGACTGGGTCAGCTCGCCCAGGAACTCGGTGTGCCCGGGGAAGCGGAACCCGGCCTCGTAGAGCGGGGCCTTGGCGATCGGGGCGGTGACCACGCCCGCGACGTCGCCGCGCAGGGCCAGGCCGACGGCGGTCTCGATCCACTGGATGATGGCCGCCGCCGCCGCCGCCGCGGGCTGGCCCGCCACCACCGGGGCGCGCAGCGGCAGGTCGAGCACCGGCAGGGCCTCGGCGAAGGCCCGCTGGGCCTCCGCCGGAGTCGTGACGCGGCGCAGGTTGCCGGCGACGGCGCCGGGCGCGGACGCCAGCGACTGGAAGTCGCCCACGGCCATGAAGGCGGGACCCGTGGCGCGCAGCTCGCTCCAGGCCTTGACGACGATCTCTGGGCCGACGCCGGCCGGATCGCCGAGGGTCAGGGCGAGCGGGCCGGTCTTCACCTGGTCTCGATGGTGGCGGAGTTGCGCAGGTCGCGCATGTAGCGCCGCGCGATCATCGAGAGCTGCTGGCCGTAGAGCCGGTTCTCGATTTGGTCGCGGTCGATCGCCTCCTCGCCCGCCCCGCGCTTGCCGCATACGGCCAGCAGGTGCAGCCCGGCCGAGGTGCGGATCGGTTCGGAGATCTGCCCCACCTGCAGCCCTTCGGCGGCCTGGCGGAACGCCGGCGCGAGGTCGGCTAGTTCGGCTTCGCCGAGGTCGCCGGCCACCACGCCCTGGGTCCGGCCCGCGACCGTCTCCAGGTCGCCGCAGCCGGTGGCGGCGGCGCGGATGGCCTCCAGCTTCACCTTGGCCGCGGCCTCGTCGCCGGCCGTGGCGCCCGCCGCCAGCGGAACGGCCGCCTGCTTCAGGTTGACGAGGGTGGCGGCGCCGCCGGAGCGCTTGTCGCGCAGGTAGACGATGTAGACCCCGTCGCGGACCGGGATCGGCTGCGACAGCTGGCCGGGGCGCAGCTGCTCGAGCGCTGCGTCCACCTCCGGCGGCATCTCGCCCGGGCTGATCCACCCGGCGTCGCCGCCGGCCGCGGCGGTCGCGGAGGCCGAGAACTGCCGCGCCACGGCGGGGAAGGGGGCGCCCTGCTGCATCTGCTGCACGAGCTGGGCGGCGCCCTGCACCGCGGTCTGCATGCCGCCCACGCGGTTGGCGTCGATGAACACTTCCGAGACCTGGTACTGCGGCTTGCTGGCCGCCGCCTGCAGGCGCTGCAGGGTGGCGCTGATCTGGTCCTCGCCGATGCGCAGGCGCGAGCCGTAACGGCCGCGGATCCAGCGCTGCCAGCTGATCTGGGCGCGGATCTGCTGGTGGAGCGTCTCCGATCCGATCCCCTGGCCGCGCAGGGCGGCGACGAACTGCTCGGCGCGCATGTTGTTCTGCTGCGCCATCTCGGCCAGCTCTTGGTTGACCTCCTCATCACTGGCGACGAGGTCGATCTTCTGCTCGCGCTCCTGGCGGCGCAGCTCCTGCAGCTGGAGGCGCTCGTCGACCAGGGAGATCAGCGCCTCGCGCTGGAACTGGGGCAGGGTCTGCTCGGTGGGCTGCACGCCGGAGGTGGCGATCAGCAGCCGCATGCGCTGGCCAAGGTCGTAGGTGGAGATGATCTCGTCGTTGACGATGGCGGCCACGGATTCGGACATCGCCCGGGGTCCGGCCGGCTGGGCCGGCGCAGCCTGGGGCGGAGCGGTCTCGGCGCGCCCGCCGATCGGGCCGCGGAGTTCCTGGGCCTGGCCGGTCAGGGGCTGTCCCGCCGCCAGCAGGGCCGCGGCGACAGCCGCGCCGCGCGCCGCACGGCCCGTGACGTTACGCAGGTGATTCATGGACGAGGTCATTCCTTCGAGGGGTCGCTCCGTGCCCGGTCCGCGGCCCGTTATCCTATCTCGCATAAAGTGGTCCGCCCAATGTGGCGAGCGTTAGGCGCAGGCTGACCGACTCCCGCGGCCCCAGGCGGCCGACCACGGTGTCCTCCTTGCGGTAGACCACGTCCACCCGCATGCAGTCGTCGCGGTAGAAGACGCCCACGTCGCGGATGACCCAGGCCTGCTGCCGCATGTCGCGGTTGCCGTAGGCCGACACGCCCCAGTTCTTGCCCACATAGAGCTCGCCGCCGAGGTCCAGGTTCTCCCGGCGCTCGGCGTTGATGTCGAAGTCGTCGGTGAGGTAGCGGACGAAGCCCGAGCCCCAGCGGCGGTTGACGTTGGCGCCCGCCTCGAGGCGATGGATGTCCAGACTGTCGGAATCGAGCCGGGCGCGGGTGAACAGGGAGACGCCGGTCACCGGCTGGGCGTCGGCGGCCACGACCCAGTCGGAGGCCTTGTTGCGCAGGCCCGACCGCTCGGGGAAGACGTCGTTCTCCTGGGTGCGGAAGCTGCGGCCGACCAGCAGGCTGGCGCGGCGACCGCCGTCCCACAGCACCGAGGCGCGGCCGGCGACGTTCAGCCGCGCGCCGTCCTCGTAGAGGTCGAAGCCCGGGAACTTGTTGGCGCGGAACAGGGTGGTCTCGTCGAACTCGAAGGCGACGCTGTCCTCGTTGAGGTAGACCGGCGTGCCGTCGGCGTTGCGGCTGATCACCACCTGCTTGGCGTCGGGCGAGACCGCCACCTGGGCCAGCGGCTCCAGCACCACCGTCGCGTCCTTGAAGCGGCGGTAGACCGGGTAGGAGACCATCGCGCCGGCCGTGGCCAGCGCCCGCGACGTCGAGCGCGAGGTGGTCTCCGCGCCGTTGCCGGTCAGGATGTCGCCCAGGCTGTAGGCGTCGGCCCGCAGGTTGACGAACGGCTCGAGCCGGAGCCCCGCCGCCGAGGTGAAGGTGCGCCGCCAGTCCGCCTCGCCCGTCGCCCGGCGGCTGTCGAGGCCGGGCAGGCGGGTGGTGGGGAAGTACTGCGACTGCTCGCGGGTCAGGGCCACGGCGCTGCCGTGGACGCGCAGGCGGCCGCCCATCACCGTGGCGACCGGCTCGTAGTGGGTCTCCACCAGCGGCGCGACCGTCGGGAAGGTGCGGTCGTTGTCGTCGTCGAGGCTGGTGGTCTCGTCTCCGCCCCGGCGCAGGCCCTGGATGCTCAGCGCCGCGATGGAGGCGTAGGAGCGGGTGTCCTGGCGGATGGCGTAGGCCTGGGAGATCAGCCGCCGGTCGTCGGCGACGTAGGGGCCGCGCGATTCGAAGACGTCGCCGATCTCGTACTTGTCGAAGATCAGGTCGTCCGAGGCCCGCTCGGCGGTGAAGCCCCAGCGCCACTTCTCGCCGGCCCGGAAGGCGCCGCGGCCGAGGATGTAGCTGCGGTGGGTGCTCTCCCCGAACCGGTCGCCCCGGCCGTCGAAGTCCTGCTCGTAGGTGTAGCCGAAGCGCAGGTCCACATCGCCCGAGTAGAAGCGCTTGCGGTACTGGCCGTTCAGGAACGGATTGACGTCGGTGTTCACCTGCGGGCTGACGATCAGGTCCGAATAGGGGCTGATCGCCCAGTAGTAGGGCTGCTCGTAGGACAGGCCCCGGCGGTCGGAGGCCGAGGCGCGCGGCACGAGGAAGCCCGAGGCGCGCGGCGACTGCGGGTCGGCGTGCCAGAAGACGGGCAGGTAGAGCAGGGAGACGCCGAACACCCGGAGGCGGGCGTTGCGGTAGTAGACCAGCCGCCGCTTCTTGTCCTGCACCACCCGGTCGGCCGCGATCGACCAGGTCGGGGTCTTGGGCGTGCCGTCCGCGGCGCAGATCTCGCACGGCGTGTAGATCGCCCGGTTCAGCTCCTGGACGTTCTCGTTGCGCCGGGCCGCGCTGGCGGCGGCGATCTTCACGTTCTCCTGCAGGCGCGCCGAGAAGCCGAGCGCCACGCCGGCGCGCATCTCGTCGTCCAGCACGAACTCGTCGGCGTATTCGCTGGTGCCGTCGTCGTTGATGATCACGACGTTGCCGCGGGCGCGGATGACGCCCTGGCCGCCTTCTTCCTTGGCTTCCTCGTAGATCAGCCGGTCGGCGCGCAGGGTGCGGTTCTCGTAGCGGACCTCGATGTTGCCGGCCGCGGTGGTGATCTTGGCCTTGTCGTCACGGATGACCTCGTCGGCCTCCATGTAGAGCTCGCCGGGCTGCAGCCCGTCGGGCCCGGGCGCGGCCGGAGTCGGCGCGGGGGCCGTCGCCGCCTGGGCGTGGGCCAGCGACGCGGGCGCCCACAGGGCCGCGATGGCCGCTCCCGCGAGGAGAGCGCGCTTGGCTGCGGCAGACGGCATGCGCCGGCGCGGACTCATTACGCTTCAGATCCCCTCTCGCGCGGGCGCGACAATCGATAAGGCTTGCGGCGATGCATAGCCGGGCGCGGCCAGGATTCAACCGTCTTCAGTATAGGAGAGCAGGGTGAGGCCCGACAGCAGCGCCACCACCGCCGGCGCCCAGGCGGCGGCGAACAGCGGAATGATGTCGGCCCGGGCCAGGGCGCCGGCGAACTGGTTGAAGAAGAACACCACGAAGCCCAGGGCCACGCCGGCCCCTGCGAGCCCGGCCAGCCCGCCCAGCCGCGCCAGCCTGAGCGAGAAGGCCGCCGCCAGGACCGCCATGGCCGCGAACAGCAGCGGCGTCGCCAGCAGCTGCTGGAAGCGCAGGCGGTAGGCGTAGGCCGAGAACCCCGCCTGCTCGGTCAGCTGGATGGCGTCGGGCAGCCGCCAGAAGGCGATCGCCTCGGGCGAGGCGAACCGCTCCATGGCCGAGCGCGAATCGAGCGCCGAGCGGATTGACAGGCTCTCGGAGCGCACCGAGCTCTCGCCGGCGGTGGCCTCGCGCACGTCGCGCAGCTGCCAGAACCCGGGCATCAGCCTGGCCTCGGCGGCCTCCAGCCGGCGCTTGAACTCGAGCCGGCCGTTGGGGTCCTTCTGGTAGACGAACAGCGACACCCGCCGCAGCCGGACCATGCCGTCCACCGTGTCGCGGGCGCGGGCGTGGATGACGATCTGGGTCCGCTCGTCGCCCTGGCGCAGCCAGATGTCCTCGGGCGCGTCGCCCAGGTAGTTCTCCATCAGCCGGGCGCGGTCGGATTCGAAGCGGGCGTTGAGCGCCGCGGCCACCGGGTTCAGCACCGTCACCGCCAGCACCCCGGCCACGAAGGCCGCGACGGCGAACGGCAGGATGAAACGCCAGGCCGAGACGCCGGCCGCGCGCATGGCCACCAGCTCGCTCCTCCGGTTCAGCCCGACGTAGGCGCTGATTCCGCCGAACAGGAAGACGAAGGGCAGCAGCACCTGGATCAGCGAGGGCGCCCGCAGGAGGGTCAGGCTGAAGATGGTCGTCGCGCCCACGTCGGCCCGCGTCCCCACCGAGCGGGAGAGGTCCACGAACTGGATCAGCAGGATCACCGCGGCGATCACCGCCAGGGCCGCGCCGACGCCCGCGAGGGTGCGGTAGAGGACATAGCGCTCCAGGCGCCCGACGCCGGTCATGCCGCGGCGCCCAGGGCCGCCGCCGGCCGGCGGCGGATATCGATGAACCGGCTGACGCGCTGGCGGAAGATGCTGCGCAGGCCGACCGCGGTGGCCGCGAGCGGCACGACGTACTGCAGGACGTTAAGCCAGGCCGAGTCCTCGCAGGCGGCCTGCACCACGAAGCCCAGGATCCGGACCACGGACGCCACCGCCCCCATGGTGGCGATCCGGCGCGCGTAGCCCAGCCGCGAGAAGCCGCCGCCGATGATCGCCGACAGCGCGAGCGCCATGAAGGCGATGTTGTAGAGCGGGGTGGTGATCCGGGCGTGGCCCTCGGCCAGCAGGCTCAGCCGGTTCCTGCGCTCCCAGTCCTGCGTCAGGTCGGGGAAGAACAGCTCATGCAGGTAGCGGTCAGAGGGCTTGTAGTGGATCAGCTCGTCGGAATTGGTGATCGCCTGGAGGTCGTAGGCGTACTCGTTGAAGGTCAGGTAGTTCAGCACGCCCCGCTCGGAGAACTCCTGGGTCGTGCCGTTCTCCATCAGCAGCACGGTGCGGCCGCTCCGGCGGTCGATCCGGCCCGCGTCGGCGGTGTAGACGGTCGAGGAGCCGTCGGGCTTTTCCTGGTGGATGAACAGGTTGCCGAAATCCCCATCGCCTTCAACGGTCTGGGCGTAGACCGTGAGGCCGGGGACCGGCTCGGTGAACTCGCCCTCGCGCACCAGGGTGGAGGCCAGGTCGGTGCGCACCTCGAACAGCTCCTGGCGCAGGGCGCGGAAGGCGGCGGGCTGGACGAAGAGGTTCATCACCAGCGCCGCGAACGCGATCGTGCAGGCCAGCCGCATGGCCGGCGAGATCACCCGCCAGCGGCTCATTCCGCCGGCGAAGCAGACCACGATCTCCTGCTCGGTGTGCAGCCGGTTGAGCGCCACCAGGGCCGCCACGAACACGGCGATCGGCAGGATGATGTTGATGAGCTGCGGCATGTAGAGCAGCGTGATCTTCAGGAACACGAGGCCGCTCTGGCGCTGGTTCACGATCAGGTCGAGGCCCGCCAGGCTCTGGCTCAGCAGCGCGACGCCCGTCAGCGCCAGGGTGGCGAGCAGGGTGGGGCCGGCGAGCTGGCGCAGCAGGTATCGGTCGATCAGGCGCATCGGTAAGATTTACGGCTCACCCGGAGATTTGGCGCGCCCCGGCCGCGGAGCTGTTCTAAACCATGCGTCGCCGCGACGCACAACCGTCGCACGAGCGGCCGCAGCGTGGCCGCGCCAAGCCTGAGACGCGAGAAGAAGAGAGTTCCGATGGAGATCGAGTTCGTCGCCGCCGACGCCCCGCTGGCCCCCCGGACGGCCGTGGCCCGCGTGGTCTTCGAGGGGCAGGCCCAGGAAGGCGCGCTCGCCCGCGCCGTCGCCGCCAGCCGGTTCACGGGCGCCAAGGGCCAGACCCTCGACGTGCTCGCCCCGGAGGGCGGCGGAGACCGGCTGGTGCTGGTCGGCGCCGGCAAGTCCGAAGCCTTCGACGCCCTGGCCGCCGAGCATGCGGGCGCCAGCGCCTACAACGCCGTGAAGCTCTCCGGCCTGGAGACCCTGCGCGTGGAGCTGCCGGGGGCCAGCCCGGAAATCGCCACCCGCGCCGCGCTCGGCGTGCGGCTGGCCTGCTACCGCTTCGACAAGTACCGCACCAAGGAAGCCGCCGAGAAGAAGCCCTCGGTGGTCAAGACCCAGGTCACCGCCGCCGACGCGGACGCCGCGCTCGCCGCTTTCCCGCCGCTGGCCGCCCTGGCCGACGCGGTGAGCTTCACCCGCGACCTGGTCTCCGAGCCGGCCAACATCCTCTATCCGGCCGAGTTCGCCCGCCGGGTGAAGGAGCTCGAGCGCCTTGGCCTGGAGATCGAGGTGCTCGGCGAGCCGGAGATGGCCGCGCTCGGCATGGGCTCGCTGCTCGGCGTGGGGCAGGGCAGCATCCGCGAGAGCCAGCTCGTCGTCATGCGCTGGAACGGCGCGTCCGACCCCAACGCCCAGCCGGTGGCCTTCGTCGGCAAGGGCGTCTGCTTCGACACCGGCGGCATCTCCATCAAGCCGGCCGACGGCATGGAGGACATGAAGTGGGACATGGGCGGCGCGGGCGCCGTCACGGGCCTGATGCACGTGCTCGCCGGCCGCAAGGCCAAGGTGAACGCCATCGGCATCCTGGGCCTGGTGGAGAACATGCCCGACGGTAACGCCCAGCGTCCGGGCGACGTGGTCACCTCCATGAGCGGCCAGACCATCGAGGTGATCAACACCGACGCCGAGGGCCGCCTCGTGCTGGCCGACGCCCTCTGGTACTGCCAGGACCGCTTCAAGCCGAGGTTCATGGTCGACCTCGCCACCCTGACCGGCGCGATCATCATCTCGCTCGGCAACGACTACGCCGGCTGCTTCTCCAACAACGACGAGCTGGCCAACAACCTGCTGGACGCCTCGGGCAAGGAGGGCGAGCCCCTGTGGCGGCTGCCGCTGCCGGAGGCCTACAACAAGCAGATCGAATCGCCGATCGCCGACCTGAAGAACACCGGCGGCCGCCCGGCCGGCTCGATCACCGCGGCGCTGTTCCTGCAGAAGTTCGTCAATGGCCTGCCCTGGGCGCACCTGGATATCGCGTCCACCGCCTGGAAGAAGGGCTCCACCGTGCCGACCCTGCCGGAAGGCGCCACCGGCTACGGCGTGCGGCTGCTGAACCGCATGGTGCAGGACCGCTACGAAGGCTGAGGCCGGCCGTGCGGAGGGCGCCGGGCGTCCTCCGCACAACCCACGGGCGGCGGCGCGGCGGGGAACCTGCCCGGCCGGGCGCAATGCCCGGTTGAATTCCGGCGGTTTGCCGAACGGCGTTCCCGGAAAATTCACTATTTCGGTCTCTTATCCCCGCCGAAAGGGGATCGCGCGTCCATGAGCGACAGCCGGGGACCTCGGATGGGATGGGCGCCGCGCGTCCAGCCGGACCGGGCGAACCTGTTCAATCCGTACCATCTGACGCTCGCCGGCATGACCTATCCGGCGTGGCGCCTCTGCCTGCTGTCCGCCGTCCGCGCGCTCTGCCTGGCCCTGCTCGGCCACCCCTGGATGGCGCTGGCCTGGCTCGCCGCCTCCTGGGCCGGCGACATCGCCGGCCAGAAGATCCTCGCCCGCTGGAGCGCCCAGGCGCTGAAGGTCGCCGACCCGAGCGTGCCGTGGAAGATGGCGCTGCTCGCCGTCTTCCGGTCCGCCCTCTACACCTCCGCCCCGCTCGCCGCCGCCATGCGCACCGGCGAGGTGGCCGACATCCTCTTCCTGGCGGTGGTCGGCGGCTATTCCCTGATCGCCGTGGCCCTGTCGTACGGGGCCTTCTCGCCGAAGGTGTTCTGGGGCTTCGCCATCCCGCCGATCCTGGCCTTCGGCCTGGCCACGGTGGACCTCCTGGGCTTCGGTCCCGCCGTCGCCCTGCTGATCGCGCTCGCCGCCACGGTCTGGGTTCTGGCCATGGTGTCCCTGACCTGGGGCGCCTCGCTGGACGTCTGGCGCCAGACCCACAACGCCTCGGTGGAGATGATCCGCGACCTGGAAGTCGCCCGCGACCGCGCCTTCGCCGAACGGGTCGCCGCCGACGAGGCCCGCGAGGCCGCCCGCAGGGCCGGCCAGGCCAAGGCCAACTTCCTGGCCACCATGAGCCACGAGATCCGCACGCCGATGAACGGGGTGCTCGGCATGGCCGAGGCCATGCGCCGGGCCGAGACCGACCCGGTCCAGCTCGCCCGCCTGCAGACCCTGACCGATTCCGGCGAGTACCTGCTGTCGATCCTCAACGACATTCTCGACATGTCGAAGATCGAGGCCGGCCGGCTGGAGCTGGTGTTCGAGCCCGAGGAGCTGCCGCGCTTCCTCGAGAAGGTCGCCGCCTTCTGGCGTCCCCAGGCGGAGGCCAAGGGCCTGGCCCTCGACCTGCAGGTGCACGGGTCCGTGCCGCAGTTCGTCAAGGTCGACGCCGTCCGCCTGCGCCAGGTGCTGTTCAACCTGATCGGCAACGCGCTGAAGTTCACCGACGCCGGCTCGATCACGATCAGCGCGTCGGCCGGTCCCGTTCGCCAGGGACGGACCCGGGTGACCATCGCCGTCACCGACACCGGGGCGGGGATCTCCGAGAAGGTCCTGCCGCAGATCTTCGACCGCTTCAGCCAGGGCGGGGGGAGCGCCTCTCACCGCGCCGACGGCTCGGGCCTCGGCCTCGCCGTCTGCCAGCAGCTCACCGAGCTGATGGGCGGGCGCCTGGGGGTGGAGAGCGTCCAGGGCCTCGGCTCCACCTTCCACCTGGAGCTCGTGCTCGAGGTGGCCAAGGCGGGGCCGCGCGCCCCCGACGCCGACGATTCCGCCGCGGACCTGCGGCCGCTGAAGGTGCTGGCGCTCGACGACCATGCGGTCAACCTCGCCGTCCTGCGCGAACTGCTCGGCCAGCGCGGCCACAAGGTGACGTGCGCCGGCGCCGCGGAGGGCCTGAAGCTCGCCGCCGCCCAGCCGTTCGACGTGATCCTCATGGACGTCCACATGCCGCGGATGAGCGGTCCCCAGGCGCTGAAGGCGCTGCGCCAGGCGGACGGCCCGAACCGGACGACCCCGGTGATCGCGCTGACCGCCGACGTGGTCTCCCGCAACGCGGGCGAGTACCGCGCCCTGGGCTTCGCCGACATGGCCCCCAAGCCGCTGCAGGCTCCGCAGCTGTTCGCCGCCATCCGCCGCGCGGTGGCCCGCCCGGGCAAGGGCCGCGTGCGCGCCGCCTGATCTCCCCAGCCGCCGGAAACGGCGCTAAGAGGGGGCGATGGCCGAAAACCCCTGCGAAGTCTGGTTCTACCACCTGGAACGCACCGGGCTCGACCAGGCCCTGCCGGAGCTCCTGGAGAAGACCCTGCAGCGCGGCTGGCGCGCGGTGGTCCGCACCCCCGCGCCCGAGCGCGTGGAGCACCTCGACGGCTGGCTGTGGAGCTACCGCGAGGACAGCTTCCTGCCGCACGCGCCCGCCGAGGAGCCCGGCGCGGCCCGCCAGCCGGTGCTGCTGACCACCGGCTTCGAGAACCCGAACGACGCCGACGCGCTCTTCCTGGTGGACGGCGCCGAGCCCGGCGACCTGGCCGGCTACGCGCGCTGCGTGGTGCTGTTCGACGGCGCCGACGAGGCCCAGCTCGCCATGGCCCGGGCGCAGTGGAGCCGGATCAAGGCGACCGGCCTGCCGGTCTCCTACTGGAAGCAGCAGGCCCGCGGATGGGAGAAGCAGGCATGAGGATCAGGCTGGCGGTTCTGGGCGCGCTCCTCGTGACGGCCTGCGCCGCGCCTCCTGGCGAGGGCCCGCCGCCGCCCGTGGCCGCCC
>NZ_DAISJG010000018.1:0-59732 GCF_036821595.1 Phenylobacterium sp. | reverse complement strand
CTCCCCTTGGCGGTCGATGCTGACGCCGGCGGCGCCCGCCTCGCAGGCGTTGCCGTAGGTCTTGCCGTCGCAGCCGCATACCGGCTGGTAGATGCGCGTGCACATGGGCGTCCGGGGCGTGCAGACGCCCGCGCCGTCGGCCACCCGGCACTGGCCGTCGGGGCGCTTGCAGTAGTCGTTCGGGTTGCGGCAGGCGAAGCCCGCGATGCCGCCGCACATGCCGCCGGTGTCGGCGCTGCGGCCCGGCGCCTCGCTCCGCGGCGGCGGCTGGGGCCCGGGTCCGGCCTCGGCGGCGGCCTGCTGGCAGCCGGTCACGAGCAACCCCGTGGCGGCCAGGGCGATGAGGGCGGATCGGATCGGCATGGGGCTCTCCTGTCGCCGGTGACGATTGCCGGGCGCGGCGGGCGCGCTCTACAACCCAACGCATGACCCTTCGCCGCCGCACCGCGCTTTCCGCCGCCGCCCTCGCGCTCGCCATCGCCCTGCCCGCCGCCGCCCAGGCGCCGCAGCCCCTGGACCTGCCGCCGCCGATCCCCGCCGCGCAGGACGTCCCCTACCCCGGCGTGATCCGGCTGGAGGTGGACGCCACCGACGTGCAGCGGCGCATCTACCGGGTGAAGGAGACCATCCCCGTCGCCCGGCCCGGCCGGCTCACCCTGCTGTTCCCCGAGTGGCTGCCGGGCAACCACGCGCCGCGCGGCCAGGTGGACAAGGTGGCTGGCCTGACGATCCGCGCCGGCGCCCAGGTGCTGCCCTGGAAACGGGATCCGATCGACGTCTATGCCTTCCACGTGGACGTGCCGCAGGGCGCCGCCGAGGTGGTGGCCGAATTCCAGTTCGTCTCGCCCACCGCGCCGAACCAGGGCCGCGTGGTCATCACGCCGGAGATGCTGAACCTGCAGTGGAACCAGGTGGCGCTCTATCCGGCCGGCCACTTCACCCGCCAGATCACGGTCGAGCCCAGCGTGCGCCTGCCGGCCGGCTGGGGCTACGGGGTGGCGCTGGACACGGCCTCCAACGAGGGCGGCGTTGCGCGCTTCAAGCCCGTCGACTTCGAGACCCTGGTCGACTCGCCGATGTTCGCCGGCCGCCATTTCCGGCGGATCGACCTGGACCCCGGCGCCCCCTACCCGGTTCGCCTCAACATCGTCGCCGACGCGCCCGAGCACCTGGTCCCCACGGACGAGCAGATCCGCCTGCACCGCAATCTCGTGGACCAGGCCGACAAGCTCTACGGGTCCCGGCAGTTCGACCGTTACGAGTTCCTGCTGGCGGTGACCGGCCGCCTGGGCGGCATCGGGCTGGAGCACCACCGCTCATCCGAGAACAGCGTCTCCACCGACTACTTCACCGACTGGAAGAAGGCGCTCGGCGACCGCGACCTGCTGCCCC
This sequence comes from Phenylobacterium sp., assembly GCF_036821595.1. Taxonomy (GTDB): domain Bacteria; phylum Pseudomonadota; class Alphaproteobacteria; order Caulobacterales; family Caulobacteraceae; genus Phenylobacterium. The sequence continues at coordinate 58,340 of NZ_DAISJG010000018.1, read as the reverse complement.
ACGAGTACGTCCACTCGTGGAACGGCAAGTACCGCCGCCCGGCGGACCTGTGGACGCCGACCTACGCGACGCCGATGCGCGGCTCCATGCTGTGGGTCTACGAGGGCCAGACCCAGTACTGGGGCTATGTGCTGGGCGCCCGCTCCGGGATGCTCAGCCGCGACGAGGCGCTGGAGAGCCTCGCCATGACGGCGGCCACCTACGAGAACCGTCCTGGGCGCGCCTGGCGCCCGCTGGAGGACACCGGCCAGGAGCCGGTGATCTCCGGCCGCCGGCCCGAGCCCTGGCAGTCCTGGCAGCGGCCGGAGGACTACTATTCTGAGGGCCAGCTCATCTGGCTCGACGCCGACACCCTGATCCGCGAGAAGTCCGGCGGCAAACGGTCGCTCGACGACTTCGCCCGGACCTTCTTCGGCGGCCGCAGCGGCGACTGGACGCCGAAGACCTACACCTTCGACGACGTGGTCGCGGCGTTGAACGCGGTCGAGCCGCACGACTGGGCGGGGTTCCTGCGGACCCGCGTCCAGCAGGTGGCGCCCAAGGCCCCGCTCGACGGGATCACCCGCGGCGGCTGGAAACTCACCTACACCGACACCCCCACCGACGCCTGGAAGAGCGTCGAGGCCGACGCCAAGAACACCAACCTGACCTATTCCCTGGGCTTGGTGCTGAACCGCGAGGGCGACGCCACCGCCGTGCTCTGGGACAGCCCGGCGTTCAACGCCGGCCTGGCGGTCGGCGCGCGGGTGGTGGCGGTGAACGGCGTCGCCTACGACGCCGACCGGCTGAAGCAGGCGATCAAGGACGCCCGGGGCGGCAAGCCGATCGAGCTCCTGGTGAAGTCGGGCGATCACTTCCGCACCGTGTCCATCGACTACCGCGGCGGGCTGCGTTACCCGAGGCTGGAGCGGATCGCCGGAACCCCGGACCGGCTGAGCGCCATCTACGCCGCGCGCAACTAGCCGCATTGCGCGCGGGTCCGCCGCGATTCATACCCGCCTAGAATCCCCTTACGTTCCGCGAGTCATGTCCAAGTCCGCCGCCCAGCCGTTCGACCTGTTCAGCGAAGACGAAGCGTTGAACCCCGTCCCCGCCGCCCCGCTGGCCGAGAGCCACGAGCCGCGGCCGGACCCAGCCGTGCTCGGCGTAAAGCCGTCCGGCGGCTATTCGGCCAAGGACATCGAGGTGCTGGAGGGGCTGGAGCCCGTCCGCAAGCGCCCGGGCATGTACATCGGCGGCACCGACGAGCGGGCCCTGCACCACCTGTTCGCCGAGGTGCTGGACAACGCCATGGACGAGGCAGTGGCCGGCCACGCCAAGGTGATCGAAGTCTCCCTCGACGCCGACGGCCAGCTCTCGGTCAAGGACGACGGCCGCGGCATCCCCGTGGACCCGCACCCCAAGCACCCGGGCAAGTCGGCCCTGGAAGTGATCATGACCGTCCTGCACTCGGGCGGGAAGTTCTCCGGCAAGGCCTACGAGACCTCCGGCGGCCTGCACGGTGTCGGCGTCTCGGTGGTCAACGCCCTTTCCGAACGCGTCGAGGTGACCGTCTGGAAGGACGGCTTCGAGTGGCGCCAGGCGTTCACGCGCGGCAAGCCGATCGGCTCCATCGAGAAGCTCGGCCCGACACGCAAGAAGGGCACCCAGATCGCCTTCGCCCCGGACCCGGTGATCTTCGGCGAGGGCGTGGCCTTCAAGCCGGCCCGGCTCTACCGGATGGCCAGGTCCAAGGCCTATCTGTTCGGCGGCGTCGAGATCCGCTGGAAGTGCGATCCGTCGCGCATCCACGACCAGACCCCGGCCGAGGCGGTGTTCCGCTTCCCCAACGGCCTGGCCGACTTCCTCGCCGAACGGGTGAAGGGCATCGAGACCGTGACCCCCGAGCCCTTCGCCGGCCGCTACGAGCGCCCGGGCGAGGCCGGCAAGGTGGAATGGGCCGTCACCTGGACGCCGGCCGGCTTCGGCGAGGCCGACGGTTTCATGCAGTCCTACTGCAACACCGTGCCGACCCCCGAGGGGGGCACCCACGAGGCCGGACTGCGCGCCGTGCTCACGCGCGGTCTCAAGCAGTACGCCGAGCTGACCGGCGAGAAGCGCGGCTCGATCCTCACCGCCGAGGACGTGGTGGCCCAGGCCGGCGCGCTGGTCAGCGTGTTCATCCGCGACCCCGAGTTCCAGGGCCAGACCAAGGAGAAGCTCTCCTCGTCGGAAGCCCAGCGCCTGGTCGAGAAGGCGCTCGCCGACCCGTTCGACCACTGGCTGACGGCCCAGCCCAAGGCCGCCAGCGCCCTGCTCGAGTTCGTCATCGAGCGGGCCGAGGAGCGGCTGAAGCGGCGCAAGGACAAGGAGGTCGCCCGGGCCTCGGCGACCCGCAAACTGCGGCTGCCGGGGAAGCTGGCCGACTGCTCCGGCCAGGCCACCGACGGCACGGAGCTGTTCCTGGTCGAGGGCGACTCGGCCGGCGGCTCCGCCAAGCAGGCTCGCGACCGCCGCACCCAGGCGATTCTGCCCCTGCGCGGCAAGATCCTGAACGTCGCCTCGGCCTCCCTCGACAAGCTGGGCGGCAACAAGGAGCTGGCCGACCTGATGCTGGCGCTCGGCGCCCAGGGCGGCTCGAAGTTCAAGGAAGAGGACCTCCGCTACGAGCGGATCATCATCATGACGGACGCCGACGTCGACGGCGCCCACATCGCGAGCCTGCTGATCACCTTCTTCTACCGGACCATGCCCGACATGATCCGCGCGGGCCGCCTCTACCTGGCGCTGCCGCCGCTCTACCGGATCAGCCACGGCGCCAAGTCGATGTACGCCCGCGACGACGCCCACCGCGACGAGCTGCTGGCCACCGAGTTCAAGGGCAAGAAGCCGGACATCAGCCGGTTCAAGGGCCTGGGCGAGATGATGCCCGCGCAGCTGAAGGAGACCACCATGGATCCGAGCAAGCGGATCCTGGCCAAGGTCACCCTGCCCCGCGCCGAGGAGACGGTGGAGAGCCTGGTCGAGGCGCTGATGGGACGTAAGCCTGAACTGCGCTTCCGCTTCATCCAGGAGAACGCCGAGTTCGCCGCGGCCGACCTCGACGTCTGACCGTCAGCCGACCACGCCGTGCCGGCGCATGTGGTCGGCGGCCGTGCCCAGCATCTGCAGGAACATCCGGTCGCCGCGCTCCGTCTGGGTGACGATCATGGCGGCGAAGAAGGCGGTGCCGAACAGCAGGTAGGCGCCGCGGGCGTAGTGCCGCTGCAGGTCGGCCATGCCATAGCCGGTCACGCCAAGGCTGTGCAGCGTGCGCAGGTAGAGGTCGAGCAGCTCGGCCTCGTGGGCGACCAGCACCTCCGGCTCCAGCGCCCCGGCCAGGAAGTAGGCGACATCGGTCGCCCCCGCCCCGTAGGCGAAGGACTGCCAGTCGAGGACCGTCACCGGATAGCCGCCGCGCGCCGTGCCGAACATCATGTTGTCGGGGCGGAAGTCGTTGTGCGTCAGGCAGCGCGGCCCGTCGTGGGCTGCGCCAAAGTCGGTGAACCGACGGCAGAGCCAGTCGCCCACCTCCACCCAGTCGGGTGTGAGCCGCGGACCGTAACGGGCCTTGAAGCCCTGCCACAGCGCCTCGACCATGTCCGGCGTGGCGGCGCTCGCCGGGGCCGCGCGGGAGCCCGAGACCCACGGCAGGGCGTCGAGCCGATCATCGCCCCAATGGGACGCATGCAGGCGCGCCGCCTCCACCACAACCAGCCGCGCCTGTTCCAGGGTGACGCCGGCGAGCTGGTCGCCCTGCTCGGCCGGCGCCAGGTCCTCCATGATCAGCACGAAGTCGCTGGTGGGCTCGTCCACCTCGGCCAGGTAGCAGCGCGGCGTCCGAACGAGGGCCCGCGGCGCCAGCTCCTGGTAGAAGCGGACCTCGCGCAGGTAGTTGCCCAGGGCATGGCCCGTGGCCCGGCTCTCCGCGCCGGCGGCGGGGAACTTGCCCACCAGGGTGTCCGGCGCGCCCGGGCCGCGACGGGCGTAGTCCAGATGGAAGCGGACGCTGTCGCCGATCTGGCCGGTGCCCACCGGCTCGCCGCGGACGGCGCGCACCACGCCGTCGAGGCCGGCCTCGCGGAGCACGGCGGTGAGCCAGGGGCCGTCCACGGCGGCGGGCGGGCGGATGTCGGGGCGGAGGAGCACGGTCACGGCAGCTGGTGCACGTAGACTTCGTTGAGGATGATCCGCTCGCCGTCGAGGAGCACGAGATCGAAGCCGCGCAGCCGCGCGCCGCCCTCGACCTGGCAGTACCAGCGGCCGCAGAATCCGCCGCGGATCGGCCAGACCTCGTCGGGCGTATAGGTCATGGCCGGCGTCGCGGCGAAGAGCCCCTCCAGGTAGCTGCGCAGGGCGGCCCGGCCGTTGAGGCCCTGGGCCGTCTGCGGATCCCTGTAGACGCAGGTCTCGGCGTAGAAGGCCGTCAGGCGCTCCACGTCCTTGTCGCTCCAGGCCGCCAGCCAGCGGGCGTTGAAGTCGGCGATGTCCAGGCGCGCGGCCCCGGCGACGCTCATGGCTTTTCCTCCTGGGCGCCCAGGACGCGGGCGCGGTGGTCCTCGGTGAACATCTCGGGCGGCAGGGTCTCCGGCCCGGCCATCACCGCGAAGGCGTGGGCCTTCAGGCCGGGGTCGGCGGCGGCGCGCTCGAAGAGGCTGCGCCGGCGCGCGCGGGCCGCCTCGCCGAACTCCATGTCCAGGGCCGCCTGGATCCGGGCCACGAAGCGCAGGCGCCGCATGCGCTCGGCGCGCTCCTCCCCGTAGGGTGCGAAGTCGAGCGCGGACGAGTCGTCCGCCGCCTTCAGGATGTCGCTGACCATGCGCACGTCGCGGTAGGTGATCGAGAGGCCGAGCCCGAGGATCGGGTCGTTCCAGCCGGCCGCATCGCCCACCAGCACCGCGCCGGGGGCATAGGGCCGGTCGGTCCAGGAATCGGCGTTGATGTAGCTGAACAGCGGACCGGCGGGGCGGCCCGCCACCAGGGCGCGGTTGTTCGGGCTGCAGTCCATGGCGAAGGCGTCGAGGAAGCGGCGCGCGCCGCCCTCCCCCCTGAACCGCCTGGTCTCGGACAGCGGATAGCCGCCGTAGATGCGCACGCGGCCCCCACCCTGCGGGAACGCCAGGAAGCCGAACTCGCCCTCGGTGCCGATCGCCTGGAGTTCGGGATCCCAGCCGTCGACGCCGTCGACGAGCAGGCCCGCGAACCAGTGGTGCGGGGTGTCCTGGTGCAGCTCTATGCCGAGCGTCTCGCGCACGTGGGACGTGCGTCCGTCGGCGCCGACCAGAAGGCGGCCGCCCGCGGCGCGCGCCCTGCCCTCGTGTTCGAAGCGCACCCGCGGCTCGGGGCCCGCCTCGAGCTCCAGGATCCGCACGCCCCGCAGCGCCGTCGCCCCGGAGGCCGCGGCCGCGTCGAACAGGGTCTGGCAATGGCGAGGGTGGCCGAGGCAGAGCGGCCCCGGCACCCCTTCCCGGAAGATCCCCAGCGGCAGGGGCGAGGCCTCCGCCTGCGAGGGATCGAGGGTCTCGTCATAGGTGACGTGGCGGGTGATGTGATGGCCGCCCGCGCCCATCAGCAGATCGTAGAGCCCCAGCCGCTGGACCTCGGCCACGCCCCAGGGCGCGATCCACTCGCCGCGCACCCGGTCCTCGTAGGCCTCTGTCTGCTCCAGGAGCAGGACGGACCGCCCGGCGCGCGCCATGACGGTCGCCAGGGCCGAGCCCCCGATGCCGCCGCCCACGATGATCAGGTCGTAAGCGTCCACGCCTGTCTCCTCCGGACGGTCTCCCGCCGCCTGGGACGAACGTTGGTTGGCGCGCCGCGCAGGGTCCAATCAATAGGCTTGGTCGATCTATAGGCGGGACTTATCAATCCCCCCATGGAGCGGAGGGACGCCATCGAGCTGCGCCTGCTGCGGGCCTTCGTGGTGCTCGCCGAGGAGCTGAACTTCGGCCGCGCCGCCGAGCGGCTGCACATGACCCAGCCGGCGCTGTCCGCCCAGATCCGGCAGGTGGAGACCCGGCTCGGCTTTTCCCTGTTCGAGCGCAGCACCCGGCGGGTGGCGCTCACCGCCCAGGGCGCGGCCCTGCTGCCGCCGGCTCAGGCCCTGATGGCCGAGAGCGGCCGCTTCTCGGAGGCGGTGGCGCGGGCGCAGGGCCGGCGGGAACGGCGCGTCGTCTTCGGGGCCGCGCTCTACACCCTGGAGATCCGGCAGCGGCAGACCCTTCTGGAGGCCTTCTTCCGACGATATCCGGACCGGCCCCTCACCGTCTCCCCCCTCTGGCAGCGCGAGGTCGTGCGGGCCCTGCTGCGCGACGAGGCTGACCTGGCGCTGATGCTGGGCGTGCCCGTGCCGCTCGACCAGTGGCATGCCGAGCCGATCGCCGAGGTCATGTTCCCCGACACCCTGCCGCGCATGGTGCTGGGCGAGGCGCGGACGGAGCTGCTGGTTCCCATGGAGTCGCCGCTCGCGGCTTACGACGTGATCCCGCCGGAGGCGCTGCGCGACCTGCCGGTGGCGATGGTCGGGGGGACCCACGGCAACCCGATCCTCGGGCCGCTGCGCGGCGTGCTCGGGCGGGCCGGAGCGCGGCTCATCGTGCCGCCCGAGCCGCACGCGATCGGCGTCGAGCGCTACGGCCGCCAGTTCCGCATGGCGGCGGTGTCCCTGGGCTGGTTCAACACCGGCGAGGCGAGCGATCCCGACATGGTGCGGCGACCGCTCGCCGGCCTCGACCTCACGACACAGCTCGCGCTCGTGCGCGCGCCGGGCCGCGGCAACCCCGCCGCCGAGCCGTTCTGGCAGGAGGCCCGCCTGCAGTTCCCCGACGCGCGCCTCGTGGGCGCGGCGGAGTAGCGGTCAGGCGGCGGCCTGGCCCATGGGCGGACCGCCGGCCAGCCGCTCGCACGCGGCGGACAGGGTCTGCATGGCGTCGTCCAGACGCGAGCGTTCGGCCTGCAGCGCGGCCAGCCGCGCCTTGAAGACCTTCAGCGCGACCGCGTTCTGGGCCTGCTCGCCCCCGTCCTCGTAGGTGTCGAGGATGTCGCGGATCTCTGCGAGGGAGAGGCCCACCTTGCGGCCGCGGACGATCAACTGGAGGCGCGCGCGGTCCTTGTAGGAATAGACGCGCTGCATCTGGTGCCGGCGGGGGAACAGCAGCCCCTGCTCCTCGTAGAACCGCAGGGCGCGGGCCGTGCAGCCGAACTCCCGGCAGAGTTGGGTGATCGAATAGGTGCGGAACGGCGCGAGGCGACGCAGCTTTTCCATGGGCGCTCCTCCTGTGCGTTATTGATGGCCCGATGCCAGAGTGCGGGCCCGCCGGTCGCCCGTCCAATCGATCTCTGCGAAGGATTGATCAGCAATCGTTATCAGTCACTGCATCCCGCCCTGGAACATCGCCAAGGCCAAGCACGTTGCAGGTTCGGATTCCGGAGACCGCCATGGCCAAGAAGAAGCGCAAGTCGAAGAGCCTGCTTCCCAAGCGGATCGCCGGGGTGAAGGTGCCCAAGGCGGTGCGCAAGGGCCGGTTCGGCGAGCTTCTGGCCTCGCGGACCGGCCAGGTGCTGATCGCCGAGGCGATCATGGCGGGCGGCGCCATCGCGGGCGCCAAGAAGGCCGGCGAAAGCCCGAAAGCCCGCCGTCTGGCCCACGAGACGGCCGAACGCGTGCGCCACGCAGGCGACAGCGGCAGCCGTGAGGTCGGCGCCGCGGGCGCCACCCTGGCCTTTGCGCTGGGCGAGGCGGCCCGCTCCTTCGCCGACGCCCTTCGGCACGGCGACGGCGACCACCAGCCGCCCTGGCGCGACACTCCGGACGACGGGGACGCGGAAAAAAAAAGACAGCCGGCTTCAAAGGCGGCCCCTCCCTGACGGCGCCGCCTGCCCTGCCCTACGATCCGCTCCGGCCGACGCTGGCCGGCAGGCTCGCCGCGGTGGGAACGCGAGGCCTCGTGCGGGTCGCCCAGTGGCGCGGCCGGCGCCAGGCTCAGGCGGCCTTCGCCCGTCCGCAGGAGCACGTCTTCCGCGGCTTCATCCAGATCAACCTGATCCGTCCCGGATGATCTCGGCGACAACGGAACGGGCCCGCATGAACTGCTGGGGCGGGAACGCGTTGACTTGAGCGTTGCTGATCGTATCTTCCGCGCGCGCAAGCGATCTCCGCTCGCGCCGCCGCGGTACGCCAGCCTTCTTCTCTCACTGGGATCGGCGGGCCCCCGCTTTATTCGTATGAAATGACAGAATTTTCCGAACTGGGCCTTTCGCCTGCGACCCTGCAGGCCGTCGCCGAAACCGGCTACACCACCGCGACCCCTATCCAGGCCGAGGCCATTCCCGTCGCCCTGCAGGGGCGTGACGTCCTGGGCATCGCCCAGACCGGCACCGGCAAGACCGCCGCCTTCACCCTTCCGATGATCGACCGGCTGAAGGCCGGCCGGGCCAAGGCGCGGATGCCGCGCGCCCTCGTCATCGCCCCGACCCGCGAGCTCGCCGACCAGGTCTCCGCCTCCTTCGAGAAGTACGCCAAGGGCCAGAAGCTCTCCTGGGCGCTGCTGATCGGCGGCGTCTCCTTCTCCGACCAGGAGCAGAAGCTCGACCGCGGCGTGGACGTGCTGATCGCCACCCCGGGCCGCCTGCTCGACCACTTCGAGCGCGGCAAGCTCCTGATGACCGGCGTCAACATCATGGTCGTCGACGAAGCCGACCGGATGCTCGACATGGGCTTCATCCCGGACCTCGAGCGGATCTTCAAGCTGACGCCGGCCGCCAAGCAGACGCTGTTCTTCTCGGCCACCATGCCGCCGGAGATCACCCGGCTGACCAAGCAGTTCCTGCGTGACCCGGTGCGGATCGAGGCCTCGCGCCCGGCGACCACGGCCGAGACCATCACCCAGTACATGGCCAGGCTGCCGGTTTCGGACCCGAAGGCCAAGCGGACCGCCCTGCGCGCGCTGATCGAGCGCGGCGAGGTCGTGAACGGCATCGTCTTCTGCAACCGCAAGTCGGAAGTGGACATCGTCGCCAAGTCGCTGAAGACCCACGGCTTCGACGCCGCCCCGATCCACGGCGACCTGGACCAGCAGACCCGGATGCGGACCCTGGAGAGCTTCCGGAAGGGCGAGCTGAAGCTGCTGGTCGCCTCCGACGTGGCCGCGCGCGGTCTGGACATCCCGGCCGTCGGCCATGTGTTCAACTACGACGTGCCGCACCACGCCGACGACTACGTCCACCGGATCGGCCGCACCGGCCGCGCGGGCCGCACCGGCGAGGCCTTCATGCTGGTGACCCCGGCCGATGCGAAGAACATCGACAAGGTCATCAAGCTGATCGGCAAGACTCCCGAGGAGATCGTGCTCGATCTCGACTGGGCGAGCCTGAAGGACGAGCCCCGCGCGCGCCGCGACGGCGACCGTGGCCGCAGCCGTGAACGCTCCGGCGCCCGCGACCGCGACCGCCGCCCGCGGGAGATCAAGGAGCACGGCCAGCGCGCCTCGATGGAGCCGTTCCAGCCGTCCGCCGAGGCGCAGGCCCCGGCCGGCGACGCTGAGGCGGCCAAGCCGGCCCGCCGTTCGCGCAGCCGCAAGGCGGCCGAGCCCGCTCCCGCGCCCGCCGCGGAGGCTGCGTCCGTCGCCGCCCCGGCAGCCGAGATGCACGCCCCGCGCGAGGACCGGCCGCAGCGGGAGGATCGTCCCCGCCGCGAGGATCGTCCCCGCCGCGACGAACGTCCGCGCGGCGAGCGTCCCGAGCGTGAGGCGCGCGCCGAGCGGCCCGAGGGCGAGCGCGGCCGGGACCGTGACCGCGGCCCCCGTCCGGAGCGGGACCGCGGCGACCGGCGCGATCGTGGGCGCGACCGCGAACGCGGCGACGGCGAGCGCGTGGTGGGCTTCGGCGACGAGACGCCGGCCTTCCTGATGCGGGCCCCCGCCCCCCGTCCCGCGGACGACTGAGGCGCTCGCCTTCCAGGGGAACGGCGGCGCGCGACTGGCGCGCCGCGGCTGGCCGCCCTCGCCTGCGGCGCGAGGACGGCGGGTCTTAACCGCCCCTCTTAACCGGCCGTTTGGCCTTCCCGACTAGGCTTCCTCCACGGAAGAGGGCTGGCCGCTCCGGCAGCGGAAACGGCCCGGTGTGGGAAAGAAGCGAATGTCCGCCGACGTCGAGACCGTCCTTCGCGCGCCGCAGGCCTACGCCATGGCGCGCAAGGCCATCCAGGCCATGGAGGCGCACAAGGTCTGGCCGACGCCGGTGAACTTCGAACTCTGGGTCCACTACCTCTGCGACAAGGAAAGCCCGCTGGCGGCCGAGATCGACCAGCTGATCGAGTCCGGCGAGGCCTTCACCGACGCCGTGGGCGAGCAGCTCGCCGCGCAGTACCTGCCCAAGGCCAAGCTCGACGGCGAGATCATGCAGGCCGGCGACGCCCTGGCCCAGGAACTGGACAGCGTGTCCCGCGCCATCGAGAGCGCCCGCGAGACCAGCGAGGCCTATGGCCAGCAGCTGGCCACCGCCCACAAGTCGCTGGAGGCCGAGGACGCCACGGCGATCAAGGCCATGGTCGAGACCCTGACCACGGCCACCCAGCGCGTGCAGCGCGAGAACCGGACGCTGGAGACCCAGCTCGCCGACACCACCGCCGAAGTCAGCCGCCTGCGTGAGCACCTGGAGCTGGTGCGCCGCGACGCCATGACCGACGCGCTCACCAACCTCGCCAACCGCAAGGCCTTCGACGAGGCTCTGGAACGCACCTGCGCCCAGGCCGAGGCCGACGGACAGGTGATGACGCTGGCGGTGATCGACATCGACCACTTCAAGAGCTTCAACGACACCTGGGGCCACCAGACCGGCGACCAGGTGATCCGCTACGTGGCCAGCGTGATCGGCCGCGCCGGCCATCCGCCCCGCCTCTCCGCCCGCTACGGCGGCGAGGAGTTCGCGATCATCTTCCCGGGCGAAGGCGCCGCCACCGCGCTCGCCACCCTCGAGGAGATCCGCGAGGAGGTCTCCTCCCGCGTGCTGAAGCGCCGCTCCACCAACGAGGATCTGGGCGCGATCACCATCTCGGCGGGCCTGGCCGAACGCCGCCCCGGCGAGGCCGTGTCCGGCCTCGTGGAACGGGCCGACGCGGCGCTCTACGCCTCCAAGCGCGGCGGCCGCAACCGCACCTCGACCGCCGACCCGGTGGCCGCGGCCGCCTGACGCGGATTTCCGCTGGCCTGACGCCGGGGTATCCTTGTTTCCATCGGACCCAAGAGAGTTCGAGGGAGGACACCTCATGGACGGCGCCCAGACGGCAGCGAAGGTGAAGACCGCGGTCGAGGACCGCATCGGCATCATCACCCTCTCCGACCCCGGCACGCTGAACGCCGCCGGGCTCGACCTCATGGAAGAGCTGCAGAGCGCGTTCGAGGACTTCGCCTACGGCGACAAGGTCCGCGCGATCGTGATCACGGGCGAGGGCCGCGGCTTCTGCTCCGGCGCCAACCTGAGCGGCGGACGGGCCGGCTCGCAGCCCAATCCGAACGGGCCGAACGAGTCCCTGCTGCGCACCTACAACCCGTTCGTCAGCATGGTGCGCAAGTCGCCCAAGCCGCTGGTCTCGGCGGTGAACGGGGTGGCCGCCGGCGTCGGCGTCTCCCTGGCCCTGATGGGCGACCTGATCGTCGCCGCCGAGAGCGCCTACTTCCTGCTGGCCTTCCGCCGCATCGGCCTGGTGCCGGACGGCGGCGCGACCTGGATGCTGCCCCGCCACCTGGGCAAGGCGCGCGCCATGGAGCTGATGCTGCTGGGCGAGAAGCTGCCGGCCAAGACGGCGCTCGACTGGGGCATGATCAACAAGTGCGTGCCCGACGCCGAGCTGATGGACGCGGCCATGGCCTACGCCCGGGCGCTGGCCGACGGCCCGGCCTCGCTGGGGCTGACCCGCAACCTCGTGTGGGAGGCGCTGGACGCCCCCTGGCACCTGCAGCTCGAGGCCGAGGCCTACGCCCAGGGCCAGGCCGGCCGCACCGAGGACGCCCGCGAAGGGATCATGGCCTTCGTCCAGAAGCGTCCCGCGGAGTTCAAGGGCCGCTAGCGGCGCTCGCGAAGCTTCCGCAGCTCGGCCTCGATGAGCTTCTCACGGGTGGCGACCGGATCCGCGAAGGTCACCACCGCGTGGGAAGCCAGGCCCAGGCCCCAGCCGATCGCCGGCCAGAAGGCCCAGTCGATGCCCGGCGAGGTCACCCAGTCGATGGCGAACAGGCCGGCGTTGACGATCAGATAGGCGGTCAGGTGGCTGCGGAAGGCGAGCTTCATATCGGCCCGGCGCTCCGCCAGCCGGCGCAGTTCGACGTCGTCGGTCATCTGGTTCTCCCCGATCCCTGCGGCAGCATAACGCCGGTCGGCGGGGAGCGCGACGTCAGACCTCGCGGTCCTCGGCGGGCTGGATGGTGACGCTCTCGCCGCAGCCGCAGGCGTCCGTCTCGTTGGGATTGTGGAAGACGAACTTGGCCGACAGCTTGTTGACCTCGTAGTCGATCTCCGAGCCCACCAGGAACAGCACCGCCTTGGGCTCCACCAGGATGGTGACGCCCTTGTCCTCGACCACCTCGTCGAGCGGGTCGGCGGTCTCGGCATACTCCAGCACGTACTCCTGGCCGGCGCAGCCGCCGTTCTTCACGCCGACGCGCAGGCCGGCATAGGGCTTTTCGGCCTTGGCCATGATCTCGCGGACGCGCTCGGCGGCCCGTTCGGTCAGGGTGACGACCTTCGGGCGCGGACGGCGCGTGCGGGGGGCCGGGGTGAATTCCAGGTTCGCCATCAGAACATGTTCAGCTGCAGCTTGGCCTCGTCGGACATCCGCGACGGGTCCCACGGCGGGTCGAACACCAGCTCGACCTTGCACGACTTGATCTCGGGGATTTCCCTCACCGCGTCCTCGACCCAGCCCGGCATCTCGCCGGCCACCGGGCAGCCGGGGGCGGTCAGGGTCATGTCGATGGCCACGTCCTTGTCGTCCGAGACGTCGACCTTGTAGATCAGGCCGAGCTCGTAGATGTCGACCGGGATCTCCGGGTCGTAGACGGTCTTCAGCTTCTCGATGAGCTGGTCGGTCAGGACGTCGAGCTCCGCCTGGGTGAGCGGGGTCGTGGTCTTCGTCTCGATGGAGGTGGCGTCGTCCATGGGTCCCGTCTACGCGAAGAAGGCTTGGGTCTTGGTCAGGGCGTCGACGAAGGCGTCGGCCTCCGCCTCGGTATTATATAGGGCGAAGGACGCCCGGGCGCTCGAGGTCACCCCGAACCGGCGCATCAGCGGCTCGGCGCAGTGGGTCCCCGCCCGCACGGCGATCCCGTAGCGGTCGAGGATCTGGGCCACGTCGTGGGCATGGGCGCCTTCGACGGTGAAGGAGAGGATGGCCCCCTTCCCCGGCGCGTCGCCGATCACCTTCAGCCAGTTGGCGCCGTTCAGCCCCTCGCGCACCCGCTCGTAGAGCTGGTGCTCGTGGGCGGCGATCGCGGTGCGGTCCAGGCCGGAAAGCCAGTCGATGGCCGCGCCCAGGCCGATCGCCTCCAGGATCGGCGGCGTGCCGGCCTCGAAGCGGTGCGGCGGGTCGGCGTAGGTGATCTCGTCGAGCGTGACCGTGCCGATCATCTCGCCGCCGCCCTGGTAGGGCGGCAGCGCGGCCAGGCGCTCGGGTTTGCCGTAGAGGATGCCGATGCCGGTCGGGCCGTACAGCTTGTGGCCGGAGAAGGCGTAGAAGTCGACGTCGAGCGCCTTCACGTCCACCGGCTTGTGGACCACGGCCTGGCAGCCGTCGAGCAGCACCACCGCGCCGGCCTCATGGGCCATGCGGGTGAGCTCCATCGCCGGGTTGATGGTGCCCAGCACATTCGACATGTGGCTCAGCGCCACGACCCTGGTCTTCGGGCCCAGCAGCCGCTGGAAGGCCTCCAGGTCGAGCTGGCCGTCGTCGGTGACGGGGACGAACCTGAGCACCACGCCCTTGCGCTCGCGCAGGAAGTGCCAGGGGACGATGTTCGCGTGGTGCTCCATCTCCGAGAGCACGATCTCGTCCCCCGCCTGAAGGCTCGCGCCCAGGCCGGAGGCCACCAGGTTGATCGCCTCGGTGCCGCCCTTGGTGAACACCACCTCGGTCTCGGCCGCGCCGATGAAGGCGGCGGTCTTGCGGCGCGCGGCCTCGTAGGCGTCGGTGGTCTCGTTCGCGAGCGTGTGCAGGCCGCGGTGGACGTTGGCGTAGGAGTGCTCCATCGCCCGGGTCATGGCCTCGATCACGGCCCGGGGCTTCTGGGCCGAGGCGGCGCTGTCGAGATAGACCAGCGGCTTGCCGTTCACCTGGCGCTGCAGGATCGGGAACTCGGCGCGAACGGCTTCGACGTCGAAGGCCATGCTCAAGCCCTAAGCCTTTCCGCCGCCCAGGCGCGCACGGCCTCGCGGACGCCCTCGTGGCCGATCCGGTCGATCACTTCGCCGATGAAGGCTTCGGTGAGCAGGGCCCTGGCGTCGGCCTCGGGCATGCCGCGCTGGCGAGCGTAGAACAGGGCGTCCTCGTCGAGGGCGCCCACCGTGTTGCCGTGGGCGCAGGAGACGTCGTCGGCGTAGATTTCCAGCTCGGGCTTGGCGTCCACCTCGGCCCGGTCGGAGAGGATCAGAGCGTGATGGCCCATCCGCGCGTCCGTCCGGTCGGCCCCCTCGGCGACCACGATGCGCCCCTGGAAGACCCCGCGGGCCTGATCGCGGACCACGCCCTTGGTGAGTTGCTCGGTCGTCCCGTCGAGCCCTTCGTGGGTGACGACGGTGGTGAGGTCGGCGTGGCGCTTGTCGGCCAGCAGGTAGACGCCGTCCAGACGCAGGGCCGCGTGGCCGCCCGGATGGGTCACCCGCGTCTCGACCCGCTGCCGGCGGCCGCCGGAGACCAGCGCCGTCTGGGCGAAGCTTGCGCCGGGCGCCAGCCGCACCTCGGCATGGCTGACGCTCACCGCGTCAGGGCCCTCGTCGGCCAGCACGATCCGCTCGGCGCTCGCGCCCGCGGCCAGATGGATGGCGAGCGAGGTCTGGGCGAGATAGCCGCCCTCGCCCTCGTAGCTTTCCAGCAGCGTCAGGCGGCCGCCCTCGGCGACCTCGATCCGCACGCCTGCCGCATGGGCGCCGTCGCCGCGGCCAAGGATGCGGAGCGCCACGGCGGCCGTCTCGCCGGCGCCGACGCTGATCGTCTGCTCGTCGCGGCCGTTGGCGACGGTCAGCACCCGCTCCGCGAGGCCGTCGAACGGCCCGGCGCCCAGGTCGCCGGAGACCGGCGCGGAGGGTTCCGGCAGGACGCGGATCAGGCCGCGCAGGTCGGTCCAGCGCCAGTCCTCGTGGCGCTTGCCGGGCAGGTCGGCGACGTCGCGCGTCTTCAGGGCGAGGGCGAGGCTCAAGCGGCCCTCGCGTACTTGTCGTAGCCTTCGCGCTCCAGCTCGAGCGCCAGCTCCGGCCCGCCGGAGGCGACGATGCGGCCCGCCGAGAGCACGTGCACCCGGTCGGGTTTGATGTAGTCCAGGAGCCGCTGGTAGTGGGTGATCACCAGCATGCCGCGGTCCGGCGCGCGCAGGGCGTTCACCCCGTCGGCGACGATGCGCAGGGCGTCGATATCCAGCCCGCTGTCGGTCTCGTCAAGGATGAGGAAGCGCGGCGAAAGCACAGCCATCTGAAGGATTTCCATCCGCTTCTTCTCACCGCCGGAGAAGCCGACGTTGAGCGCGCGCTTCAGCATCTCGAAGTCGATCTTCAGCTCCGCGGCCTTGGCGCGGATCAGCTTCAGGAACTCCGGCGCGGAGGCCTCCGGCTCGCCGCGCGCCTTGCGCTGGGCGTTGAGCGCGGTGCGGATGAAGGTCAGCGCCGGCACGCCGGGAATCTCCAGCGGGTACTGGAACGACAGGAAGACGCCCCGGGCGGCCCGCTCGTTGGGCTCCAGCGCCAGCAGGTCCTCGCCGTTGAGGGTCGCCGACCCTTCCGTGACCTCGTAGCCCTCGCGGCCGGTCAGCACGTAGGACAGCGTCGACTTGCCCGCCCCGTTCGGCCCCATGATGGCGTGCACCTCGCCGGCCGGGACCTCGAGGGACAGGCCCCTGAGGATCTCCTTGCCGTCGACGGCGGCGTGCAGGTTCTGGACGGAAAGCATCAGCGGGTCTCGTCTACGAGGAACTGGGCCATGACCCGAAGGGCGTCCTCGACGCTCTCCACGGTCTCTTGCTTGCGGGGCGCGGCCGACCCCGGAAGGGTGCTGCGCTTGTCGGAGGAGGTGACGCTGCCCTTGCCGGCTTCCCAGTAGGCGGCGATCCGGAAGTTCTGGTGGTCGAGCGACACCGTGTAGCGGCGCCGGTCGACGGTCAGGTCGCGGGCGGCGAGGAAGGCCGGGTCCGCCGACAGGGCGGCGTGCAGAGTCTCGGCGTTGGCGAGGTCGGCCTCCTGCTGCCGGCGCTCGGCCTCGTCGCGGGCGCGGCGCTCCATCTCGCGGCGGGCATGCTCGACCTCGAAGGCGTCCTTCAGGGTGAGCGCCTTCACGGCGTCCTTCTTGGTCCTCGACGTCATCCGACGCTCCCCTCCAGCGAGATAGCCACCAGCTTCTGGGCTTCCACGGCGAACTCCATGGGAAGCTCCTGCAGCACGTCCTTCACGAAGCCGTTCACCAGCAGCTGCACGGCCTCCTCCTGGGAGAGGCCGCGCTGCATGGCGTAGAACAGCTGGTCTTCCGACAGGCGGGTCGTGGTCGCCTCGTGCTCGAACTTCGCCTGGCCGTTGCGCGCCTCGATGTAGGGCACGGTGTGGGCCGCGCAGTGCTTGCCGATCAGCAGGCTGTCGCATTGGGTGAAGTTGCGCGCGCCCTTCGCCTTCGGGTGGGCCGAGACGAGCCCGCGGTAGGTGTTGGTGCTCCGCCCCGCGCTGATCCCCTTGGAGATGATCCGCGAGCGGGTGTTGGCGCCCAGGTGGATCATCTTGGTGCCGGTGTCGGCCTGCTGGCGGCCGTTGGTGATGGCGATGGAGTAGAACTCGCCCGAGCTCCCCTCTCCGCGCAGCACGCAGGACGGATACTTCCAGGTGATCGCCGAGCCGGTCTCCACCTGGGTCCAGGAGACCTTGGAGCGGTCGCCGCGGCAGTCGGCGCGCTTGGTGACGAAGTTGTAGATGCCGCCCTTCCCGGTCTCCGGGTCGCCCGGGTACCAGTTCTGCACCGTGGAGTACTTGATCTCGGCGTCGTCGAGGGCGACCAGTTCCACCACCGCGGCGTGCAGCTGGTTCTCGTCGCGCATCGGCGCGGTGCAGCCCTCCAGGTAGGAGACGTAGGCGCCCTTGTCGGCGATGATCAGGGTGCGCTCGAACTGGCCGGAATTCTCGGCGTTGATTCGGAAATAGGTGGAGAGCTCCATCGGGCACCGCACGCCCGGGGGCACGTAGACGAAGCTGCCGTCGGAAAAGACCGCCGAGTTCAGGCAGGCGAAGTAGTTGTCGGAGACCGGCACCACCGAGCCCAGGTACTTGCGCACCAGGTCGCCGTGCTCGCGGATCGCCTCGCTCATGGAGCAGAAGATGACCCCGGCCTGGGCCAGCTCCTTCTTGAAGGTGGTGACCACGCTGACGCTGTCGAACACCGCGTCGACCGCGTACTTCGGCGCGCCCTGGACGCCCGCCAGCACCTCCTGCTCGCGCAGCGGGATGCCGAGCTTCTTGTAGGTCTCCAGCAACTCCGGATCGACCTCGTCGAGGCTCTTGGGGCCCTCCTTCTGCTTGGGCGCGGCGTAGTAGTAGGAGTCCTGGTAGTCGATGCGCGGGAAGGAGACCTTGGCCCACCCCGGCTCCTCCATCGCCTGCCAGCGCTCGAAGGCGTCCAGTCGCCAGGCCAGCATCCAGGCGGGCTCCTCCTTCTTGGCCGAGATGAAGCGGACGATGTCCGCGTTCAGGCCCTTGGGCGCGAAGTCCTGCTCAATGTCGGTGACGAAGCCGTGCTTGTACTTCTCCAGGCTCTGGACGTGCTCGACGGTCTGTTTGACGGCGGCCATTACTCAACTCCAACGGCGGCGGGCGCGCGACGCGCCGCATGCCGGGCATGGGCTTCGAACCAGGCCTCTGCGAACCTGTTCCAGTCGGACTCGGACGTGTTCCACCCGCCGCTCACCCGGATGGCGCAGGCGGCGAGGTCCCCCTGCCCCATGGCGATGAGCACGGGGCTCGGCTTCACCTTGCCCGAAGAGCAGGCGGAGCCGGCGCTGACCATGACGCCGGTCAAGTCGAGGCCCATCACCTGCAACTCCGAGGAGAAGCCGGGGGTGGCGAAGCAGAGGGTGTTGGGCAGGCGCGGCGCGCCCTCGCCCATGATCGTGCAGCCGCCGGCCTTCAGCCGGGCGGCGACCGCGTCACGCCAGGCGGCCTGGGCCGCCAACTCGCGCGGATTGGCGGCCCGGGCGGCGGCGCCGAAGCCGGCGATGCCGGGGACGTTCTCGGTGCCGGCGCGCCGGCCGCGCTCCTGGCCGCCGCCGTGCAGGCGGCGGGACAGGGTGGCGCGGGGGCCGAAGGTCAAGGCGCCCACGCCCTGCGGTCCGCCCAGCTTGTGGGCCGAGACGCTGAGGGTGTCGGCGCCCATTCCGCGGCTGTCGATGACGATCTTGCCGGCCGCCTGGATGGCGTCCACGTGCAGCCAGCCGTCGGCGGCGCGGACGATCTCCGAGGCTTCCTTCACCGGCTGGATGACGCCGGTCTCGTTGTTGGCCAGCATCAGGGCGACGAAAGGCTTGCCGTCGGCGGCGTCCCAGCGGCCGAGCCGCTCGGCCAACCAGGCCAGATCGGCGACGCCGTCGGCGTCCACCGGCAGGACTTCCACCGCCGCGCCCGTGGCCCGGGCGCTCTCCAGCACGCTGTCGTGCTCGATGGCGGAGACGATCAGCCGCCGCGCGCCCGCCGCCACGGCGCTCTCGACGGCCAGCGCATTGGCTTCCGTGCCGCCGGAGGTGAACACCACCGTCGAGGCCGGGGCGGCGATCAGGTCGGCCACGGCGCTGCGCGCCTGCTCGACCGTGGCCCGCGCGGCGCGGCCGGCGGCGTGGACGGAAGACGGATTGCCGCCCGCCTCGAGCGCGCGCGCGACCGCGGCGGCGGCCTCGGGCCGCACCGGGGCGGTGGCGTTGTAGTCGAGGTAGACGGCGCGGCTCATGCGGCGACCTGCCGGTTCGGTCCGACGCGGCCGCCGACCACGTCGGCGAGGCTCACCGAGGCGAGATAGGTCTCGATCTGCTGGCCGAGGTCCTCCCACAGGTCGTGGGTCAGGCAGCGCTCGCCCTTCAGCATGCAGCCCTTGCTCTGATTGCCGCCGCAGCGGGTGGCGCGCAGGGGCTCGTCCACGGCGTGGACGATCTCGGCGATGGAGGTCGCCTCGGCGGTCCGCGCCAGACGGTAGCCGCCGCCGGGGCCCCGGGCGCTCTTCACCAGCCCCTTGCGGCGCAGGCGCGCGAAGAGCTGCTCCAGGTAGGAGAGCGAGATCTCCTGCCGCGCGGCGATGTCCGCGAGCGCCACGGCGCGCTCGGCGTCGGTCTGGCGTCGCGCGAGGTCCGCCATCGCCATCACGGCGTAGCGGCCTTTGGTGGAGAGGCGCATGGCTTTGACCCAATGCAGTTTTCGCGCGCATCCGGGCTCGCCTGTGCTACAAGCCGCCGCCTTGCGCGCGGGCTCTAGCCCGGTTCGGCCGGATGGACCGGACTTAGGAAGACCCAGCGCGGCAGTCAAGTATTTGGGCTGGGAAGAGGGATCTTATGCCAGAGGTGGTTCTGACCGGCGCGGCCGGGCGGATCGAAGGCCGTTACACGCAGGGCAAGAGCGAGACCGCGCCGGTCGCGCTGATCCTGCATCCCCACCCGAAGGCGGGCGGCCAGATGAACAATCCGGTCACCGTGCAGCTCTTCCACCTGTTCATGAAGCGCGGCTTCTCGGTCCTGCGGTTCAACTTCCGCGGCGTCGGCCGCTCCCAGGGGGAGTTCGACGCGGGCATCGGCGAGCTGGCCGACGCGGCGACCGCGCTCGACTGGCTGCAGTCCACCAACCCGGCGGCCTCCCAGTGCTGGGTCGCGGGCTATTCCTTCGGCGCCTGGGTCGGCATGCAGCTGCTGATGCGCCGGCCGGAGACGGACGGCTTCATCTCGGTCTCGCCGCCGACCAACGCCTACGACTTCTCCTTCCTCGCCCCCTGCCCGGCCTCGGGCCTGATCCTGCACGGCGGCGCGGACACCGTGGTCCCGCCGGTCGAGGTGGAGCGCGTGGTCTCCAAGCTGCGCACCCAGAAGGGCATCGTCATCGACTACGAGGTGATCGAGGGCGCGTCCCACTTCTGGATGGAGAACCTGCCGGACGTGGAGGCCCGCGTCGGCGCCTATCTCGACAAGCGCCTGGCCGCCGAGCCGGCCTGACGCCCGTGACGGCGCCGGAAGACGCCATCCGCGCGCGCCGGCGGCTGACCAACAAGCTGATCGCGGCGCACGAGGCCGCGCGGCTGAAGCCCTTCTTCGCCCCCGACGCCCGGCTGATCGCCGGCGACGGCGCTTTGATCCTGGGCGCGGACGCCATCGTCGACGCCTTCGCGGGCCAGTTCCGCGACCCGGACTTCGGGACCTATGTGCGCACGCCGGAGACGGTGGAGCTCGACGCGGCGGGCGAGCGCGCCGCCGAGACCGGCCGCTGGGTGGCGCGGTGGAAATCCGGCGAGATGGCCGGCGCCTACATGGCCGCGTGGCGGAAGCAGACCGGTCAGTGGGTGATCGAAAGCGAGCTGTTCGTCACCCTCGCGGGCTAGACGCGCCGGGCTGCGGCCCGTTCAAGGGCGCTCAGGGTGAAGGCCGCGAAGGCGGCGCAGCGTTTCGCGCTCGCCTCGTCCGGGGCGAAGCCGCCCGCGTCGCGGCCGGCCGGCGTGGTCAGCCGCCAGAGCCAGGCCTCGCCGGCCTCCGTCACCGCCACCCGGTAGCCGCTCGAGATCGCATACTGCACGTCGTCCATGGCCGTCCTCCTGCTGCCGGGGCCGAGCTTCGGCGGGGCGCGCGCAGGCAGGTCGGCGACACCCGAGGAGTTCCGGTGCAGACCCGGCTCAGGCCAGCGGCAGGGCCGCCTCGAACCGCGCGCCACGGGATGAGTCCGCCAGGGTGAGCCGGCCGTGGCTGGCCGTCAGCAGCGAGCGGGCGATGGAAAGGCCGAGACCCGTGCCGCCCTCGGCGCGGCGGCTGGTGAAGAAGGGCTCGAACAGCCGCTCGCGGTCGGCCGCGGGAACGCCCGGCCCGTCGTCGGTCACCGCCAGCACCAGTTCCGTGGCCCCCGCCTCCGCCGTGACGCGGGCGAGCGACGCGCCGGCCTGCCGCGCGTTCTGCAGCAGGACGGTCAGCACGGTCTCGATGGTCGCCTCCGGCACGGCGACGGCGGGCAGCGTCCCCGGCAGGTTCGCCTCGATCCGGAATCCCGTCCCCGCCTGCCCGTCGGCGGCCCGGCGCACCGCGGGCTCCACCGCCACCGCCACCCCGGCTTCGGGCGTGGCCATGTCGGCCCGCGCCAGGTCGAGGAGCCGTCCGACGAGCTGGGAAAGCCGCTCGGCGTCGGCCTCGATGTTCGAGAGGAACCGCCGGCGCTCGTCCGGGCTCATGGTCTCCAGGTGGTCCTGCAGCAGCTCCACCGCCCCGCGGATGCCGGCCAGCGGCGTCTTGAACTCGTGGCTGACGGCGGCGGCGAAGTCGCGCAGGTAGCCGCTGCGGCGCTCGATCCGCTCGGCCATGGCCCGGAAGTCCTCGTAGAGCGCCTGGATCTCCACCGCCGCCGTGGCCGGGGTCTCGGGGATGCCGCCGCCGCCGGCCGCCACCTGCCGCGAGGCCGCGCTCAGCGCCTCGATCGGCCGGGTCACGCCCCGGGACACCAGGCCCGCCATCAGCACCAGCAGGCCGAAGATCACGCCCACCCCGATCAGGATCTTGCCCCGGTCCTCGTAGAGGCCGCGGAACAGGGCGCGCGGCGAGCGCGAGAGCAGCAGCACGCCCACCACCTCTCCGTCCGCGACGATGGGGCGGGCATGGTGCAGGCGCAGCGCCGAGGCGCGGCTCAACCACTCGAAGGAGTAGGTCGGCTTGTAGTCGCCGTTGCGCCGGAACACCGTCCGCGCCTCGCCGGCGAGCGCGTCGCGCACCTCCGGCAGCATGGAGAGCTCGCGGCCGAAGCCGCGGCCGCGCACGATCACGCCGTTGCGGTCGAGCAGCAGGATGGAGGCCAGCGTCGTGCGCGTGGTGCGCTCGATCACCGGGTCCATGCGCCAGGCGACGGTGAGCGCGGCCGGATCGGCCGGGCGCCGCGTGCGCCGCGGCGGCGGCCGCTCGGGCAGCACCGGCGAGCGGGACAGGTCGATCGTGGTCCGCTCGGGCACATAGTAGTTCAGGGCGCGGCGGTTGAACGGCCGCCGGTCCGGAGTCGTCCCGGGCCACTGGGCCGAGGCCGCGGCGGCGAGCGCCGCCCCCTGGGCCTGGAGCTCGGCCTCGGTCTGGCGCACCAGGGTGTTCTCGTAGACCCGAAGCGAAATGGCGGCGACGCCCGGCAGGGCCGCCACGAGCAGCAGCACGCCGAACAGGATCACCCGCAGCCGCAGCGGCGGCCAGTGGCGGCGGACGAGCCCCTTCAGGCTCACGCCGCCTGGCCGAGGCAGGCCCCGAGCCGATAGCCGACGCCGGCTCGGGTCTCGATGACGTCGTGGCCGCCGAGGCTGGCGAACTTGCCGCGCAGGTTGCGGACGTGGCTGTCGATGGTCCGGTCGGTGATGGCGAAGCCGGGGCCGTGCAGCCGGTCGATGATGGCGTCGCGGGTGAACACCCGGGACGGGGCGCCCATCAGGGTCTTGAGGATGGTGAACTCGGTCACCGTCAGCGGCGCCTCCTGGCCGCCCCAGCGGGCGGTCCAGCTGTCGGGGTCCAGCGTCAGCCGGCCGTGGGTGAGCAGGCCGTTCATCGCCGAGCCCGGGGGCTCCGCCGGGCCGCGGGCGCGCCGCAGGATCGCCTGCACGCGGGCCACCACCTCACGCGGGCTGAACGGCTTGACCACATAGTCGTCACCGCCGAGCTCGATGCCCAGCACCCGGTCGATCTCGTCGTCGCGGGACGACAGGAACAGGATCGGCAGCTCGCCCTGCGCCCGCAGGCGGCGGCAGACGTCGAGGCCGTTCAGCTTGGGCATGTTGATGTCGAGGATGACCAGGTCCGGCGGGCCTTCCGCGACCGCCGCCAGCGCCGCCTCCCCGTCGTCGGCCTCCCGCGTGGCGAGGCCGGCCTTCTCCAGGGCGAAGACGAGGAGCTGGCGGATATGCGGGTCGTCGTCGACGACGAGGACGGTCTGGGACATCGGGCTCATGTTCTCGGTTGCGCCTCAGGCGTCAACGGGCGGTACGCGCACCGGCCGCGCGGGCAGGCCGTCGCAGCCGAGCTCTTCGGCGGGCGGGACGGCCGGGACAGCGGCCGCCAGCCGCTCGGCGCGGGCCAGGCGGCGGGCGGCCCGGAAGGTCCAGGTCCGCCAGTCCGACTGGCGGCCGCGCACCCTTTCCTGCATGGCGACGCGCCCGCCGTACACCCGCCGGCGCAGCTCGTAGGGGATCGGCCGCCGCTCCAGCTCGACGAGGGACACCAGCGACGGCTCGCCCCGGGCCAGCAGGTAGCACACGTCCAGCGGCGCGCCCCGGCCGCCGACCTCGCGGGCGTGGCGGACGTTCCAGGCCGCGGCGACCGCGCTCAGGTCGAAGACGGTGCAGGCCGCCAGCACCACGCCGGCCGCCGCGACATTGGCGTTGACCAGCCAGGCGGCGCTGCGGCCCCGCAGCAGCCGGAAGCCGATCAGCCCCAGGCCGACCGCCACCAGCCCCATCCAGGCCAGGGCCGCGATCCGAAGCGCGGTCAGGGAATAGGCGTCCACATAGGCCAGGGTCCGCAGGATGGTGGAGGCGACCAGGAACAGGTTCTGCGCCACCCACAGCGCCACGAGCCGCCGCACCAGGGGGGAGCCGGCCGTCGCCGATCCGGGCCGCAGGAAGACCACCACGAACAGCCCCGCCAGCAGGGCGGTGACGATCAGCGGATAGGCCCCCCGGTGGGCGTACTCCGCATAGGTCATGCCCTCGGGGAGGCTCGCCCCGCTCCAGAGGAAGGCCAGGTCGAGGCCGTTCTGCAGGGCGAAGACCGCGTTGAACACCGCCAGCGAGGCGGTGATCGAGGCCGGGGTGACCCCCGGCAGGTCGAGGTCGCCGCGGGCCTCCGGCAGCCGCCACGGCCGGCGCAGGAAGCGGGGCCGCAGGATGCCCCAGACGGCCAGCAGCACCACGCCCAGGAAGAAGGCCCGGGCCGGGTCGAAACGCGGCAGGTCCAGCGCCGGCAGCGCCTTCTCGATCATCGGGTTGGCGACGGCGAACAGGGCCAGGAAGACCAGCCCGCCCGCCACGGGGAGCACGGCTGACAGCGCGGCGACGCGCAGCTGCGGCGCCCGACGACGAAGCTTCGGGTTCTGCAGCCGACCCAGGTCCAGGAGCGGCCCGACGATCCCCTTGAGGCCCTGCACGACGATCCGCTGGGTCCAGCGCCAGGCGTCGTCGCGGCGGGCGCGCGGGGCCATGGCCGCCACGCCCAGGGCGATCCCGAACATCAGCCAGCCGACAAGGGTCGGCCGCTCGATCTGGAGGGCGGCGAAGAACACCGCGGCCAGCAGGGCCCAGCGCCCCATCGGGTCGCGCCGCACGGCCGGCGTCGCCACCGCCGCGGCGGCGACCCAGGCGAGCGCGAAGACGCCGAGGTTGGCCCCCGGCCCTTCGCTCTGGAACAGCAGTCCGTCGGCGAGCGCGACCAGTCCTGCCGCGAGCAGGACCTTGGTCCAGAAGGTCGGCGCGCGGACGGCGGCGGGCATGGGCGATACTCCGGTACGAGCCGCCACACTCCTGGAGTCGCATCCACCCCGATGGGACGCCTCATGCACCGCCCGACCCGCTGGCGTGCAGGTCCGGTGCAGACCGGCTCAGCCCCGGCCGATCAGCGCCGCGCGCTCCTCGGGCGTCAGCACCCGCCAGCGGCCCTCGGCCAGGTCCCCCAGCCGCAGCGGCCCGATGCGGATACGCACCAGGTCCATGACGTGCATGCCCACGAGCTCGCACATCCGCCGGATCTGGCGGTTGCGGCCCTCCTTGAGGATGAAGCGGAGCTGCTGGCCCTCGACGACGCTGACCTTGGCGGGCTTCAGCTCGCGGCCGTCCATCCTCAGGCCGTGGCAGAGCAGCCTGATCTTCTCCGGCGTGATCTTGCCGGTGACCCGGACGAGGTACTCCTTCTCCAGGTCGCTCTCCGGGCCGATGATCGCCTTGGCCAGGACCCCGTCCTCCGAGAGGATGAGGAGCCCGCGGGAATCCATGTCCAGCCGGCCGAGCGGCGCGAGGCGGGTGTCGCGGCCCGGGATCACCGGGCTGTCGCCGACCAGGGCCTCGCGGGTCAGCAGCCGCACGGCCGGGACCTGGCCGGGCTCCGGCTGGGCCGAGACGATCCCCATGGGCTTGTGCAGCACGACACTGAGCGGGCCCGCCCCGCCGGCGTCGGCGAGCGTCAGGGTCTGGCCGGGCTGGATCTTGCGGCCGGCGTCCTCGACCACCTCCCCGTCGATGGAGACCCGGCCCTCGGCGATCAGGGTCTCCGCCTCGCGGCGCGAGCAGACGCCGTTCTGGGCCAGCCACTTGTTGACCCGCTGCGGCTCGGCCTCGTCGTAGCGCTTCGTCCAGGCCATCAGCCGGCTTTCGGCGGATAGGGGTGGCGCACGCCCCGGAAGTCCTCGACCTCCCCGTCCTCCAGGAAGGCGGGGCCGACCGGCGCCTTGCCGTGGCCGCCAGGAATGTCGAGGACGTAGGTCGGCTGGCAGAGGCCCGAGACATCGCCCCGCAGGCTGCGCATCAGGGCCTGCCCGTCTTCGATGCTGGTGCGCAGGTGGCCGGTGCCGGGCGCGAGGTCGGCGTGGTGCAGATAGTAGGGCTTGATCCGCGTCTCCACGAAGGCCCGCATCAGCGCGGCCAGCGACTCGGGCTCGTCGTTGACCCCCTTCAGCAGCACCGTCTGGCCCAGCATCGGGATTCCGGCGTCCACCAGTCTCGCGCAGGCCGCCCGCGCCGCCGGCGTCAGCTCGCGGGCGTGGTTGGCGTGCAGGGCGACGTAGACGGCCTTCCCCGACCCCTTCAGCGCGGCCACCAGCCCGTCGGTCACCGTCTCCGGCTCGACGGCGGGCACGCGGGTGTGGAAGCGGACCACCTTCACGTGCCCGATCGCGTCCAGACGGGCCATCAGGTCGGCCAGCCTGCGCGGCGACAGCACGAAGGGATCCCCGCCGGTGACGATCACCTCCCAGACCTCCGGCCGGCCGGCGATATAGGCCATGGCCGCATCCAGCGCCTCGGGCGACAGCGGCCGCAGGCCGTCGGGCCCCACCATCTCGCGCCGGAAGCAGAAGCGGCAGTAGACCGCGCAGTTGTGGTTGACCTTCAGGAGCACCCGGTCGGGGTAGCGGTGGACGATCCCTTCCACCGGGCTGTGCGCCTCGTCACCGATGGGGTCTGCGCTCTCCTCCGGCGCCTGGACCAGTTCGGCGGCGGTGGGGACGAACTGGCGCGCGATCGGGTCGGCCGGGTCGGCAGCCTCGACGAGGTCGGCCATGGCCGGGGTGATCGCCACCGCGTACTGCGCCGCCACCCGCTCCAGGGCCGGCAGGCGCTCGGCCGCGACCAGTCCCGCCTCGGCGAGGTCCGGCAGGCGTCGGAGGGTGCGCGCGGCGGTCATGGCGGGGGCATATGGCCCATGCGGCCCGCAGGGGCAACGCGGCAGGCCGTTCTGCGCGTTACCCCTCCCATGACCATCTCCCGGACGATCCCCCTCGGCGCCCAGCGCAGCCTGCACCTCCTCGAGGCAGGGGACGGCCAGCCCATTGTCCTCATCCACGGCGCGCTCGCCACGCACGTGGACTGGCTGGACGCCCCGCTCGCCGCCTTCGCCGCCCGCGGCCGAGCCATCGCCGTCGACCGCCCCGGCCACAGCGGCAGCGCCCGCCCGCGCTACGACGCCACGCCGCGCACCCAGGCAGGGCAGATCCGCGACGGCCTGGCTGCGCTCGGGATCACGGGCCGCGTCCGGATCGTCGCCCACTCCTTCGGCGGCATCGTGGGCCTCGCCTGGGCCGCCGAATGGCCGGACGAGGTGGAGAGCCTGCTGCTGCTCGCGCCCATCACGCGGCCGGAGTTCCGCGCCGTCGAGCACACCTTCCTGGGCCCGCGCGCCGCGCCCCTGCTCGGGCCGGTGCTGTCGGAAGCGGCGCGGTGGACGGTCGACCGGCCCTTCCTGCGGATGGTGCAGAAGCTGATGTTCTCGCCGGACGAGCCGCCGGCCGACTGGCTGGGCCGCTACCCCGAGGAGACGGTGCTGCGCCCCTCGCAGATGGTGGAGGAAGGCGAGGACTCCGCCGCCCTCCTGCCGGGCTCGCCGGCCGGCCTCGTGGACTTCCGCGCCATCCGCTGTCCGGTGGCCGTCCTCAACGGCGCCGACGACCGCATCGTGGATCACAGGCAGCACGCCGACCTCCTGCCGACCCTCCTGCCCCAGGCCGAGGTCACGATCCTCGAGGGCGTGGGCCACATGGTCCACCACCAGGCCCTGCCGGCCGTGCTCGCCGCCTTCGACCGGCTCAGCCTCCGGGAACCGGCGTCCACAGGACCTGCTCGATCCGCCGGGCCCCCGTCGCCAGCATGACCAGCCGGTCGAAGCCCAGGGCCGCGCCGGAGGCGGGCGGCATGATCGCGAGCGCGTCGAGGAAGTCCTCGTCCACCGGATAGCGCTCGCCGTAGATCCGCGCCTTCTCGGCCATCTCGGCCTCGAAGCGGCGGCGCTGCTCGGCCGGGTCGGTCAGCTCGCCGAAGCAGTTGGCCAGTTCCACGCCGCAGGCATAGAGCTCGAACCGCTCTGCGACCCTGGCGTCGCGCGGGGCCGGCCGCGCCAGCGCCGCCTCCGCGGTCGGGTATTCGTAGAGGATGGTCGGCCGGCCAAAGCCCAGTTCCGGCTCCACCTTCTCGACGATGATCTTGCTGAACACGTCGGCCCAGGTGTCGTCGGCGGCCACCCGCACCGGCGCCTGGGCGGCCAAGGCGTCGCGGTCCGTGGATCCGTCGGCTGCGACGCTGCCCAGGAGGTCGACGTCCGCGTAACGTTCGAACGCCTCGGCAACCGTCAGCCGCTCCGGCTCGGCGAAGGGATCGGCCTCGCGCCCGTTCCAGGTGAGCGCCCTGGCGCCGGCCGTCTCCGCCGCCAGCGCCAGCAGCGCCGCGCAGTCGTCCATCAGGATCTCGTACGGCTCTTCGGCCCGGTACCACTCGAGCATGGTGAACTCGGGATGGTGCAGCGGCCCGCGCTCACGGTTGCGCCAGACCTTGCCCAGGTTGAAGATCCGCGTCTCCCCGGCCGCCAGCAGCTTCTTGGCCGCGAACTCAGGCGAGGTGTGCAGGTAGAGGGTGGAGGCCTCGCCCGCCGTGGTGAGGGCCTCGGTGGCGAAGGCGTGCAGGTGCGCCTCGTTGCCCGGCGACACCGCCAGCGCCGCGGCCTCCACCTCGGTGAAGCCGCGGTCCTCGAACCACCGCCGCACGGCGCGGGTGACCGCGTTGCGCGCCGTCAGGAACGGCCGGCGGTCGGCGTGCATGTCAGGCGCCCACCAGGGCGAAGGTCGGGGATCTGGCAAATGGGTGCGACCCGGCGTGGGGCTGGCGATTTCGGCGAAGGTCGCTATAGGGGCGCGACAACAATTCGATCAATGGAATCGCGCAGGACCACCCTGCCCGCTTCCCTGCATCTTCGAGGACTCTACGTGAAGGTCATCGCCAGCTCGCTCCGCAAGGGCAACGTCGTCGATCTGGAAGGCAAGCTCTACGTGGTGCTGAGCGCCCAGAACATCCACCCGGGCAAGGGCACCCCCGTCACCCAGCTGGACATGCGCCGCATCTCCGACGGCGTGAAGATCTCCGAGCGCTACCGCACCACCGAGACCGTGGAGCGGGCCGTGGTCGACGACCGCCCCTACCAGTTCCTCTACCAGGACGGCGAAGGCTTCCACTTCATGAACCCGGAGAACTACGACCAGCTCGTGGCCTCGCCGGACGTGATCGGCGACGCCGCGCCCTATCTGACCGACGGCTGCACCGTGTCGCTGTCGACCCACGAGGGCGTGCCGATCGCCATCGACCTGCCGCGCCTGGCGACCTTCGAGGTGGTCGAGACCGAGCCCTCCGTGAAGGGCCAGACGGCGTCGTCGTCCTACAAGCCGGCGATCCTGTCGAACGGCCTGAAGACCATGGTCCCGCCCTACATCACCGTGGGCACCAAGATCGTGGTGCTGACCGAGGACGGCTCCTACCAGGAACGCGCCAAGGACTAACCCCAGAGTCCCGGGAGGCCGGGTGAGCGCCCGCGAGCACTTCGACGTCGTCATCGTCGGCGCGGGCGCGGCGGGGATGTTCTGCGCCATCGAGGCGGGCCGGCGCGGCCGCCGCGTGCTCGTGCTCGACCACGCCAAGGCCCCCGGCGAGAAGATCCGCATCTCCGGCGGCGGGCGCTGCAACTTCACCAACATCCACGCCGGACCCGCGAACTTCCTGTCGCGGAACCCGAAGTTCGCCGTCTCGGCCCTGCGCCGCTACCGGCCGGCCGACTTCGTCGCCTGGGTGGAGCGCCACGGCATCGCCTGGCATGAGAAGACCCTGGGCCAGCTGTTCTGCGACGGCTCGGCGAAGGAGATCATCCAGGGCCTGCTCGACGACATGGCGGCCGCCGGCGTGGTCCTGCGGCTCGGCCAGACCGTGGAGCGGATCGAGAAGACCGGCACGGGATTCCGGCTGAACGGCTCGCTGGACTGCGCCTCCCTGGTGATCGCCACCGGAGGCAAGTCTATCCCGAAGATGGGCGCCACCGGCTTCGGCTATGACGTCGCCCGCCAGTTCGGCCTGGCGCTCACCGAGACGCGGCCGGCCCTCGTCCCCCTCACCTTCGATGTCTCCCTGCTGGAGCGGCTGAAGCCGCTGGCCGGCGTCGCCGTGGACGTGCGGGTCTCCTGCGGCAAGGCGCGCTTCGAGGAGGCCATGCTGTTCACCCACCGGGGGATCTCCGGACCGGCGATCCTGCAGATCTCGTCCTACTGGCGCGAGGGGCAGGAGATCGAGATCGACATGGCCCCCGGCGTCGACGTGTTCGACGAGCTGCGCCGCGCCCGCACCGCGCAGGGCAAGCAGGCCGTGGCGACCGTGCTCGGGCGGTTCGTGCCGCAGCGCCTCGCCCAGCTGCTGGCGGGGGACTTCCCCGGCAACGTCGCCGACGCGTCCGACAAGGTGCTGCGGCGGGTGGCGGACAGCGTGAGCCGCTGGCGGGTGAAGCCGGTGGGCTCGGAGGGCTACCGCACGGCCGAGGTGACCCTGGGCGGGGTGGACACCGACGGCCTGGACAGCCGGACCATGGCGGCCAAGGCCGTCCCCGGCCTGTACTTCATAGGCGAGGTGGTGGACGTCACCGGCTGGCTGGGCGGCTACAATTTCCAGTGGGCCTGGGCCAGCGGCTGGTGCGCCGGTCAGGCCTGCTGAGGCGCCGGCGCCCGGAACGACAGCTTGGCCGCGGGCGTTCGCGGCGGTGATGGACAACATCGAAGACCTGGAGGGGTTCGTCCTGTTCGCCATCGGCCGCACGCCGGTGACCCTCGGCGGCGTGGTGACGGGCGTCGTCATCATCCTGGCCGGCTTCCTCGCGGCGCGGATCTTGCGGCTGACCATCGCGCGCATGCGCGGCCGCACCCGCCACGGCAAGGCCGCCCTCTATATCGCCGAGAAGCTGATCACCTACGGCGTCGTGATCGTGGCGCTGGTCGTGGGCGTCACGACCGTCGGCATCAACCTGTCCTCCCTGGCGGTGTTCGCAGGCGCCCTGGGCGTCGGCGTGGGCCTCGGTCTGCAGGGGGTGGTGAAGGAGTTCGTCTCCGGCCTGGTGCTGATCTTCGATCGCGTGCTGAACGTCGGCGACTACATCGAGCTGGCGGACGGACGGCGAGGCCTGGTGCAGGAGATCGGGCCCCGGGCCGTCCGGGTCCGCACCAACGACAACATCGACCTGGTGGTGCCCAACTCGAAGTTCATCGAGGGGCCGGTGGTCAACTGGACCCTGCGCGACAGCAGCAGCCGCATCCACATCCCGTTCCGCGTGGCCTACGGCGCCGACCGCAACCGGGTCCGCGAGGTGGTGCTGGAAGCGGCCCGCAGCGTCCCCTTCACCCTGCCCGAGACCGAAACGGAGCGCAGCCAGGTCTGGCTGGTCGGCTTCGGCGAGTCCGGCCTCGACTTCGAGCTGCTGGTCTGGCCGACGCTGGAGGCGGTGAAGCGGCCCGCCACCATGCACGCCGCCTACACCTGGGCCATCGCCGAGGCCCTGGAGTGCGCCGGGATCGAGGTGCCGTTCGCCCAGATGGACGTGCGCTTGCGCGGCCTGTTCGGCCACGAGGGCGACGACGCCCTCACCGCGCTGCGGCTGGACCATCCGGCTGCCGCGGCCCGGCGGGCCGCTCCGCCCCACCCGATGACGGCGAACGACGCGGCGGAGGACCTCGCCCGGCCGCTGCCGCCGCCGGACGAGCCGGTCATGGAGCGGGAGCCACACTCCTCAGGAAATCGAGCGCCGTGAGAGCCTGGGCGCGCACGCCCACCTCCAGCGCCCGCTCGTCGATGGTGAAGAAGGGCGAGTGGTTCACGCCCGGCGGATTGCCGACGCCGAGGTCGTAGAACAGGCCCGGGACCTTCAGCTGGTAGTAGGAGAAGTCCTCGGCGCCGGTGATGTAGTCGATGTCGTCCTTGATGTTCCCGCCCTCGGCCGCACGCTGGAGGGTGGGCTTCATCTGCGCCGAGAGCTCGCGGTTGTTGTTGGTGACCGGGTTGGGGGTGCCCCAGGTGAGCTTGGCGCTCGCGCCGTAGCGCTCGGCGATCGAGGTGACCGTCTTTTCGATCCGCCCCATGACGTCCTTGCGCATGTCGGGATCGAAGGTCCGGAGCGTGCCGGCCATCTCCAGGTCTTCGGGGATGATGTTGTAGCGCAGGCCGCCGTGGATGGTGCCGACGGTCAGCACCGTCGGCGACCTGGCGACGTTCACCTGCCGCGCGGCGATCTGGTTGAAGGCGGTGACGATGTCGGCGGCCACGGAGGCCATGTCGATGCCGGACCAGGGCTGGGCGCCGTGGGTCTGCTTGCCCTTCAGGGCGAGCTCGTAGCGGTCGGAGGCGGCCATCATCGGGCCGGGCCGCCAGAACAGCGCCCCGACGGGTCCGGGCACCACGTGCAGGCCGAACACCGCGTCGACCTTGGGATTCTGGAGGACTCCTTCCTCGACCATCACCTTGGCGCCGCCCTCCTCGCCCGCGGGCGCGCCCTCCTCGGCCGGCTGGAAGATCAGCACCACCGTGCCGGGGATGTCCGCCTTCATGGAGGCCAGCACCTCGGCGGCGCCCATCAGGATGGCCACGTGGGCGTCGTGGCCGCAGGCGTGCATCACCGGCACCGTCTGGCCGTTGTACTGGGCGGTCGCCTTCGAGGCGAAAGGCAGGCCGGTCTTCTCGGCCACGGGCAGGGCGTCCATGTCAGCGCGCAGGGCCACCACCCCCCCGGGCTTGCCCCCCTTCAGCACGGCGACGACTCCGGTCTTGGCGACGCCGGTCTTCACCTCATAGCCCAGCTTCCGCAGGTGGTCGGCGACCAGCTTGGACGTGCGCACCTCGCGGTTGCCGAGCTCCGGGTTCTGGTGGATGTCCCGTCGCCAGGCGACCACCTTCGGCTGCAGCGCCTTGGCCTTGGCGAACACGGCCGCGTCGTAGGGCCCCGCCGCCGGCGCCTGGGCCGCGGCCGGGGCGGCGACGGACACCGCGACGGCGGCGCTGGCCGCCAGGAACATCTTACGCATCGGAAGCCCCCTCACTGCTAGGTCTGGCGATCCGGCCGCCGGTCATCGGCTCCGCAACGCCCGTGGTCTTCGGGAAAGAGATCGGAAGGCCGCGCAGGATGCGCGCCGCCAGGTAGGCGCTGGCTTCGGCCTCAATGGAGTCGCCGCGCCAGCCGTGGTCCTCGGCCGTGGTCACCGGGCACGGCAGGCGGGCCGCCAGCGCCTTCATGATCTCGGGATTGTGCCGCCCGCCGCCCGTGACGATCACCTCGCGCGGCGTCTCGCCGACCAGCTCCAAGCCGAGCCGGACCGCCTCGGCGGTGAAGGCCACCAGGGTCGCGGCGGCGTCCTCCAGCTCGCACTTGGCCAGCGGCTCCAGCGAGAAGTCGTAGCGGTCCAGCGACTTCGGCGCCGGCGCCTCGAAATAGGGATGGGCCAGCAGCGCCCGCAGCACCGCTTCCTGAGGCTTGCCGACGCTGGCGTAGCGGCCCTTGTCGTCGAACCGGCCTGCGCCGCGGTCCTGCACCAGGAGATCGATCATGCCGTTGCCGGGGCCGGTGTCGAAGGCCGAGATCGCCTCGCCGCCCGACCAGAAGGTGATGTTCGCCACCCCGCCCAGGTTCAGCACCGCCAGCGGCGGCTCAAGGCCCGAGGCCCTCGCCCGGGCGAGGTGGTAGACCGGCGCGAGCGGCGCGCCCTCCCCGCCCGCCGCCACGTCGGCCGAGCGGAAATCCCAGGCCACCGGCACGCCGGTGCGGTCCGCCAGCCACTGGGCGTCGCCCAACTGCACCGAGCGCCCGATCGCGCCGTTGTCCGGGCGCTCGTGGAGCACGGTCTGGCCGTGCATGCCGATCAGATCGAGCTCGGCCCAGGTCAGCCCGTGCGCCGCCAGGAAATCCTCGGCCGCGGCCAGGTGCTCCTCGGCGACGGCGCGGGCCGTCTCCGCGAAGATCTCGGGCGGCGGGGCGCCACGCTCCCACTTCAGCGCCTGCAGTGTGGCCTCGACGACCAGGTCGCGGACCGGCTCGCCGAGCTTGCGCTCGCCGGCCGGCCCGAAGGCCTGGATCGCCTCGCCGTCGGTCTCCAGCACCGCCATGTCGACGGCGTCGAGGGAGGTCCCGGTCATGAATCCGAGCACGCGCATGCGGCTTGACTGCCACGGCTCCGGCTCGGTAGCTAGCCGCATGATCGGACGCGACGCCCGCTTCGGCCGCTATTACCGCCTGCCCTCCTAGCAGGCGTCCGATCCCACGCGCCTGCCCTCCCGGCCGGCGCCCATCCTGACAAGACGACGCCGGCCTCCCCAGTCTCAAGGAGCCGCCATGTCCCTCGAAATCCCCGGCGCCGCCGTGCTAGAGCCCGGCCACCGAAGTCCCGGGAATCCCCAGATGTCCGACGCGCCGTTCAAGTCCGAGTTCCTGAAGACCCTGCAGGCGCGCGGCTACATCCACCAGATCACCCATCCGGAGGAGCTGGACGAAGCCGCCGCGGCCGGGACCATCGCCGCCTACATCGGGTTCGACGCCACCGCGCCCAGCCTGCACGTGGGCAGCCTTATCCAGATCATGCTGCTGCGACGACTGCAGCAGGCGGGCCACAAGCCGATCGTCCTGATGGGCGGCGGCACGACCAAGGTGGGGGATCCCACGGGCAAGGACGAGGCCCGCAAGCTGCTCAGCGAGGCCGACATCCAGGCCAACATCGCCTCGATCAAGACCGTCTTCGCCAAGTTCCTGACGTTCGGCGACGGCCCCACCGACGCGGTGATGGTCGACAACGACGAGTGGCTGTCGAAGTTCGGCTACGTCCAGTTCCTGCGCGACTACGGGGTCCACTTCACGATCAACCGGATGCTGGCCTTCGACTCGGTGAAGCTGAGGCTGGAACGCGAGCAGCCGATGACCTTCCTCGAGTTCAACTACATGCTGATGCAGTCGGTGGACTTCCTCGAGCTGCACCGCACCCGCAACTGCGTGCTCCAGATGGGCGGCTCCGACCAGTGGGGGAACATCCTGAACGGCGTGGAGCTGATCCGCCGCGTCGAGCAGAAGCCGGCCTTCGGCCTGACCACCCCCCTCCTCTCGACCGCCTCCGGCCAGAAGATGGGCAAGACCATGTCGGGCGCGGTCTGGCTGAACGCCGACATGCGCAGCCCCTACGACTACTGGCAGTTCTGGCGGAACACCGAGGACGCCGACGTGGGCCGGTTCATGCGCCTGTTCACCGACCTGCCGCTGGGCGAGATCGACCGGCTGGAGTCGCTGCCCGGCGCGCAGATCAACGAGGCCAAGAAGGTGCTCGCCAACGAGGCCACGCGGATGCTGCACGGGGCGGAGGAAGCGGCCAGGGCCGCCGCCGCGGCGGAGGCCGCCTTCGAGAAGGGCCAGCTCTCGGCCGACCTGCCCACCCACGAGGTCCCGGCGGCGGAGCTGGAGGCCGGCATCGTGCTGGCGACGCTGGCGGCGGACGCAGGGCTCGCGGCCTCGCGCGGCGAGGCGCGGCGGCTGGCCCAGGGCGGCGGCCTGCGAGTCAACGACAAGGCCGAGGCGGACGCCAACCGCGCCGTGACCACCGCCGACCTGGTGGACGGCGCGGTGAAGCTGGCGGCCGGCAAGAAGAAGATCGTGCTCGTGAAGCCGGTCTGACGGAGGGACGGATGGCTGACGTGACCGAGGGCGCCCAGGCGCCCGACTTCGAGCTGGAGACGGCGGAGGGGCCCGTGCGCCTCTCCGACTTCGCGGGCAAGACGCTGGTGCTCTATTTCTACCCGAAGGACGACACCCCCGGCTGCACCCGCGAAGCGCAGGATTTCTCGGCCCTGGCGCCGGAGTTCGCCGCCGCGGGCGCGACGGTGATCGGCGTCTCCAAGGACAGCGTGAAGAAGCACCAGAGCTTCGCGAAGAAGTACGACCTCGCCGTGCGGCTCGGCGCCGACCCCGAGGGGGCGGTGATCGAGCGCTACGGGAGCTGGGTGGAGAAGAGCCTTTACGGCCGCCAATACATGGGCATCGACCGCTCCACCTTCCTCATTCGGGACGGGGTGATCCGGAAGATCTGGCGCAAGGTGAAGGTCCCGGGTCACGCCCAGCAGGTGCTGGACGCCGCAAAAGCCCTCTGAGCCGCCGTCCGGCGGCCTGTTGCAGCTTTGCCGCGCCGCCCGCCTTTGTGCGCGGCGGGCGCGGCCGGCGATGGACGGAGACCTTAACGCCGTTCAGGCTGCGTTAACCGAAGCCGCGAATATTTGCAGCGTGCCGGACTGCGTCCTTTTGGGACGTCAAAGCGCCTTGCGCGCTCCAAAAATCTCGTTGCATATCTCCAGCGTCCATGGGGCTGGGGACCTAGCGAAAAGCATGCAACGCATAGCGCGCCTACGCCGCTCGCTCGAAGACCTGTTTCCGGAACGCCACCTCTATGTCCGTTCGGGCGGCGAGATGAAGGCGTTCGTTCTCACCGCGAAGAAGCAGATGGCCGCCGCCGGCGTCGTCGCCGGGGCCGCGCTGTGGATGGGGGTGGCCACCGCCGCCATGCTGGTGAACGTGTTCTCGGCCTCGGCCGCGGATCGCGAGATCGCCCGCACCCAGGCCAAGTACGAGCGCTGGATCGCCGACCGGCAGGCCCGCCTGAACTCGGCCGTGGCGCAGCTGAACGCCGCCTCGGGCTCGAACGAGGACCTCGCCACCACCATCGAGAAGCGTCACGCGGCGCTCGCCCTCCTGCTCACCGACATGAAGGGCGCGCCCGGCGCCGCCGAGGCCCTGACGCCCGCCATCAACCGGGCGCTCGCCGCCCAGGACACCAATCCGGTCCGCCGGGTGGAGATGGTGCGGATCAGCCAGGAGCAGCTCCTGGACGCCGCCGACACCTTCGCCAAGAGCCGCGCCGACCGGCTGCGCCTGGCCTTCCGCCTCGCCGGGCTGACGCCCAACGCCTACGTGCCGAAGGGCGGCTCGCTCGGCGGACCGCTGATCGAGTCCAAGGATCCCCGCGCGCTCGCCGCGGTGCTGGACGTGGACGAGGACTTCGCCGAGCGGATCCAGCACGCCGCCACCGACCTGGGCGAGGCCCGGGCGCTGGCCACGGCGGTCGAGAAGCTGCCGCTGGCCCGCCCCACCGCGGGCACGCCCCAGACCAGCCGCTTCGGCGTCCGCTTCGACCCCTTCACCCGTCGGCCGGCCTTCCATTCGGGGCTGGACTTCGGCGGCGGCCACATGACCCCAATCTATGCGACCGGGCCCGGGGTGGTGTCCTTCACCGGCGTGCGCTCCGGCTACGGCAATGTGGTGGAGATCGACCACGGGCGGGGCCTGAAAACCCGCTACGCCCACCTGCACGCCATCGGCGTGCGGACGGGCCAGCCGGTGGCCGTGGGAACCCGCGTCGGCGGCATGGGCTCCACCGGGCGCTCCACGGGCACCCACCTGCACTACGAGGTGTGGGTGAACGGCCGCGCCCAGAACCCCGACCGTTTCCTCAAGGCAGGCGCCTATGTTCTCCAAGCCGGCTAAGCCCACGAAGTCCACGTCCGCGCGGGCCGAGGCGCCTGACGCCCAGCCCGCCCGCAAGCCCATCGCCGCCTCCCTGATCGCCGAGAACGTGACCGTGAACGGCGACCTCGCCAGCGACGGCGACGTGCAGCTCGACGGCATGGTCCGCGGCGACCTGCGGGTCGGCCGCCTGACCATCGGCGAGAGCGGCCAGGTGGAAGGCGCCATCGAGGCCGAGGCCGTCGACATCCGCGGCCGCGTCACCGGCTCGATCACCGCCCAGCAGGTGCGCCTGCACGCCTCGGCCCAGGTGATCGGCGACGTCACCCACACCCAGCTCGCCGTCGACGCCGGCGCCCGCTTCGAAGGCCGCAGCCTGCGCTTCGAGGCCCCGGCCGCCGTGGCCGAGCCCGTCCCGCTCGCCGAGGCGGCGGAGTAGGCCCTAGGCCCCTTCCTTCGCGTCGCGGGTCGCGCCCACGCGCTGGGCCAGGGCCGCGCCCATGAACTCGTCGAGATCGCCGTCCAGGACGCCCTGGGTGTCGGAGGTCTCCACGTCGGTGCGCAGGTCCTTCACCATCTGGTACGGCTGCAGGACGTAGCTGCGGATCTGGTGGCCCCAGCCGATGTCGGTCTTCTGGTCCTCGATGGCCGCCTGGGCGGCCTCGCGCTTCTCCAGCTCCAGCTCGTAGAGGCGGGCGCGCAGCATCTTCCAGGCCTGCTCGCGGTTCTGGTGCTGCGAGCGCTGGGTCTGGCAGGCCACGGCGATGCCGGTGGGGATGTGGGTCAGGCGCACGGCCGAGTCGGTCTTGTTGACGTGCTGGCCGCCGGCTCCGGAGGCCCGGTAGGTGTCGGTGCGCACGTCCGACGGATTGATCTCGATCTCGATGTTGTCGTCGATCACCGGATAGACCCATACCGAGGCGAAGCTGGTGTGGCGCCGGGCGCTGGAGTCGTAGGGGCTGATCCGCACCAGGCGGTGGACGCCGGCCTCGGTCTTCAGCCAGCCGTAGGCGTTGGCCCCCTTGACCTGCAGGGTGACGGACTTGATCCCCGCCTGTTCGCCCGGCGTCTCCTCGATCACGTCCACGGTCATGCCGTGGGCCCCGGCCCAGCGGGTGTACATGCGCAGCAGCATGCCGGCCCAGTCGTTGGACTCGGTGCCGCCGGCCCCGGAGTTGATCTCGACATAGGCGTCGTTGCCGTCGGCCTCGCCGGACAGCAGGGCCTCGAGCTCGGCGCGGCCGGCGCGTTCCTTGATGGCCTTCAGTTGGGCGCGGGCCTCCTCGAGGGACGCCTCGTCGCCCTCCTCGTCCGCCAGCTCGGCATAGCCGATGGCGTCCGCGAGCCCGGTCTCCAGCGCTTTGACGGCGTCCACCTGGGCGGCCAGCCGCGAGCGCTCGCGGCTCACCGCCTGGGCCTCGTCAGGATTGTTCCACAGGCTCGGGTCCTCGACCCGGGCGTTCAGCTCATCGAGCTTTCGGAGTGCTGGCTCCCAGTCAAAGACGCCTCCTGAGCAGTTCGATCGACTGCTCGATGTCGGCCTTGGCGGCCTCGACATCCGCTCTCATGTGAGAAGCTCCAACGGTAAGGGCGCGGCAGATAGCCCGCGCCGGGGCTCAGTACAAGCCGGCGGTGTCGTCCGGCGGTCGCTTCGGCGGCGGCGGCGGAGCCACGGCGGCGCCCGCGCTGGGCGCCCCGGTGACGCCGTTCTTCCAGACCTGGTTGTAGGGCTGCGGCCCGCTGCGCAGCAGGCCCCCTTCCCCGCCGATCGGCGCGGTGGCGACCCGGGGCTCGGTGCCGGGCCGGAAGGCCTCGCGGATTCCGCGGACCATGGCGAACTTGGCGTTCTTGGGCGCCTTGAACTCCTTCTTCTCCACGCCCTCCAGCGCCACCTTCATGAAGTCGATGAAGATCGGCACGGCCGACTGGCTGCCGGTCTCGCCCTCCCCCAGGCTCCGGTTGTCGTCGAAGCCGACGTAGATGCCGACCACCAGGTCCGGCGAGAAGCCCATGAACCAGGCCGAGCGGTAGTCGTTGGTCGTGCCGGTCTTTCCGCCGAGCGGATAGCCGAGCGAAGAGGCGGAGGCCGCCGTGCCGCGCTGGACCACGCCCTGCAGCATGGAGGTGATCTGGTAGGCGGTGATGGGATCCATCACCTGGCCGCCGGCCGGGGCGATGCGCGGACTCTCCCCGCCGTTGAAGCCCACGCCGCAGCGGTCGCAGTCGCGCCGGTCGTGGCGGTAGATGGTCTTGCCCTCGCGATCCTGCACCAGCTCGATCAGGTGCGGCTCGACCTTGCGCCCGCCGTTGACGAAGGCCGAATAGGCGCCGGCCATGCGGAAGACCGTGCTCTCGCCGGAACCGAGCGCCATGGCCAGCACCCGGTCCATCTTCTTGGTGACGCCCATGTTCTCGGCGAGGCCGGAGATCTTGGTCATCCCCACGCCCTGGGCCAGGCGCACGGTCATGGCGTTGCGGGACAGTTCCAGGCCTTTCCGCAGCTGCAGCGGCCCGTAGTACTTCCGCTCGTAGTTCTCTGGGCTCCAGGCCTGGCCGCCGGCCCCGGCCAGGGTAATCGGAGCGTCCATCACCACGCTGGCCGGCGTGTAGCCGTTCTCCAGCGCCGCGGCGTAGACGATGGGCTTGATGGCGGAGCCCGGCTGCCGCTCGGCCTGGGTGGCCCTGTTGAAGCTGGAGAGCGAGAACGAATAGCCGCCGACCATGGCCAGCACGCGGCCCGAGTGCGGCTCCATCGCCACCAGGGCGCCGTTGACGGCCGGAACCTGCTTCAGGCGGAAGCCCGCGGCCCCGTCCTCCCTGGGCGCGACGAAGACCAGGTCGCCCGCGCCGATGCCCTTGCCCCGGCGGGCCCAGGCGACGTCCTCGGACGCCAGGGCGCCGGCCTGGCCTTCTATGGTGCGGACCTGGACGTTGCCGCCGGCCACGTCGGTGACCACGGCCTGGCGCCAGCTGCGGCGCTCGGCGGGTCGGGATTCCTTGCGGGCCACGTCTTCCCAGCCGGCCAGGGTGGTCACATGCCCCCAGGCCCCGCGCCAGCCGTGGCGGCGGTCGTAGGCCTCGAGGCCGTTCATCAGCGCCAGCCGCGCGGCGCTCTGCAGCCGCGGGTCGAGGGTCGTGCGCATGTAGTAGCCGCCCTCGGTGAGCTTCTCGCCCAGGGTGGAGAGGCCGCGGCGGCGCACCTCCTCCACGAAATAGTCCGCGTCGCGGTACTTGGCGCGGGTGGGCTCGGCCTGGACCTTCAGGTCCTCGGCCTTGGCGGCCTCGGCCTCGGCGCGGGTGATCCAGCCGTGCCCGGCCATCTGGTCGATGACCCAGTTGCGGCGCGCGAGCGCCTGCTGCTTGCGGCGGACCGGATGGTAGTTGTCCGGCCCCTTTGGCACGGCCGCCAGGTAGGCCGCCTCGGCGATGCTGAGTTCGGAGATCGACTTGCCGAAATAGTTGTAGGCCGCCGCGCCGACGCCGTAGGAGCGGTAGCCCAGCCAGATCTCGTTCAGATAGAGCTCGAGGATCCGCTCCTTCGAGAGGGTCTGCTCCAGCCGCCCGGCGAGGATCGCCTCCTTCAGCTTGCGGCCGATGGTCTGGTCGTTCGTCAGCAGGATGTTCTTGGCCACCTGCTGGGTGATCGTGGAGCCGCCCTCGAGGCGCCGGCCCTGGGCGACGTTGATCACGTTCTTGGCCATGGCCCGGCCGAAGCCGCCCACGTCGACGCCGCTGTGCTTGAAGAAGTTGTGATCCTCCGCCGCCAGGAAGGCCTGCGCCAGCCGCGACGGGATCGCGTCGTAGGGCACGTAGATCCGGCGCTCGCGGGAGAACTCGCCGATCAGGGTGCCGTCCCAGGCGTAGGCGCGGGTGGCGGTGGGCGGATGGTAGTCGGCCAGGTCCGCGGCGTCCGGCATGCTCTTGAACAGCCAGGCCGCCCAGATGGCCGTGGCGAATCCCGCCACCGCGATGGCGCTCAGCACCACCACGCCGACCATCGCGACCCAACGTTCGGGTCTGCTCTCCTGGGGATTCAACTTAGGACCCTGCCTCCGGGGCGATGGCGCCCCTCGGGACCTCGTCTAGCGTGCGTCGGGGCGGGCGCCAACGGCCCGCCGCCCCTGCCGCGTCAGCGCGCCGCAAGCCGGGTGGCTTCGGCGAAGTAGTCGTCGATGGCGTCGCCGACGGCGTTCATCAGCGCCCCGCGGCGCTGGACGTCGCGCAGCAGCTGCTCGTCCTCGGGGTTGGAGACGAAGCCCATCTCCAGCAGCACGGCCGGCACGTCGGGCGCCAGCAGCACCATGAAGCCGGCGTCGCGGTGGCTGCGGCGCAGTAGGGGCGCCTCGCCCTCGATGTTGGCGACCAGGGTCTGGGCGAAGGCGGCCGAGCGGTTGCGGGTCGCCCGCTGGGTGAGGTCCAGCAGGATGTCGCTGACGCCGCGGTCGCCGGACAGGCTGGCCTTCATGAACCAGTCGTCCTTGCTGACGAACTGGGCGGCGCGCGCGCTCGCCTTGTCGGAGAGGGTGTAGACGCTGGCGCCGCGCAGGCCGGGCTCCGGCCCGGAATCGGCGTGCAGGGAGATGAACAGGTCGGCGTCGGCCCGCTGGGCGATG
This sequence comes from Phenylobacterium sp., assembly GCF_036821595.1. Taxonomy (GTDB): domain Bacteria; phylum Pseudomonadota; class Alphaproteobacteria; order Caulobacterales; family Caulobacteraceae; genus Phenylobacterium. Next base: position 16,246 of record NZ_DAISJG010000018.1, on the reverse strand, counting down.
CGCACGCGGCTGGCGAGGCCGACATAGGCGTCGGTCTCGCGGGTCATGATGACCTTGTAGCGGCCGCTCCGCTCCAGCCGCGCCTTCAGCTGCTTGGCGGCGGCGAGGTTCAGGTCCTTCTCGAAGCCCTCCGCGCCGCGGGCGCCGGGGTCGCTTCCGCCGTGGCCGGCGTCGATCACCACCACCTTCTTGAGCGACAGCTCGTCGCGGACCGGCAGCAGCCGGGGCCGGAGCTTCGGCGCGCTCGCCTTGGCGAGCTTCACCTCGGCCGGCGGCAGGGGCGCGACGTCCACCACATAGCGGTAGTGGTCCACCCCGTCGGCCGGCGGCAGCAGGAAGCGGCGCTTCACCTTGGCGTCGGCGGCGAGGTCCAGCTGCAGCCGCGCGCCGGCGGCGGTCTGGTCGACCATCCACGCCCGCACCAGGCCGTGCCCCCCGCCCTGCAGGCCGCCGGAGGCGGTGACGCCCGGCAGCACGACGGTGACGCGGCGGTCGGCGGCGCCGTCGGAGACCAGCTTGGCGCTGGCCGAGCGGTCGAGATCGATGACGATGCGGGTCTGGGCGGCGTCCCCGCCCAGGCGGACTTTCAGCAGGTCGGCGGAAGCGGCGGCGGCGTGGCCCACGGCGACGCCGGCCAGGCACAGCACCGCGGCGGCCGAACCGATCGCGGCCCAGCCCTTATGCCTCCACAAACCCTGCCCCATACGCGCCAGCATTTTTGCGGGCTCCAGCCTACGGACTTCGAAAAGAGGAATGAAGGGCCATATAGCCGCGGGGTCGGTGGACAATCGGTTAACAAGACCTTTCGCCCGGCGGGGGCGGGTTCGGCTTTCCTTTTCCTGCCCGGTGTTGCAAAGTCCCGCCCGCCGCGCCGAACCGGCCTCGCCAGGAGCGCGCGACATCAAGCCCGCGTCGGCTTCGACCGAACCCTCGGTGACGACGCATCATCCGATCCGCGCCCAATCAAGGACGCGCCTGGGAACACACCTGATGGGCTGCGCAGCTCACGCCGATACTGGCCCAATGGCCTCCCGAGACGCCGACTCCGGCGTCTTCCCGGGCGGCGCGCGCGCCTATTCCATTTGCCGGCAGCGCTCAGCGCGCCGTGGAGATTCACTTAATGCCCAAGAACATGCTGATCGACGCAGCGCACGCGGAAGAAACGCGTGTGGTGGTCGTCGACGGGACCCGCGTTGAAGAGTTCGATTTCGAGAGCCAGAACCGCAAGCAGCTCAGAGGGAACATTTATCTCGCCAAGGTGACGCGCGTTGAGCCGTCGCTGCAGGCGGCCTTCATCGAGTACGGCGGCAACCGCCACGGCTTTCTCGCCTTCAACGAGATCCACCCCGACTACTACCAGATCCCGGTCGCCGACCGCGAAGCCCTGCTGCGCGAGGAGGCCGAGGAGGACGAGGAGGACGAACGTCCCGCCCGCGGCCGCCGCGCGGCCGTCTCGGAGGAACCCTCCGAGGATGGCGACGACGAGGACGCCGCCACCGCCTCCGAGGACGACGACGACGTCATGGAGGAGGAGCTTGCGCGCCGCCGCCGCCGGCTGATGCGCAAGTACAAGATCCAGGAGGTGATCCGCCGCCGGCAGATCATGCTGGTGCAGGTCGTCAAGGAAGAGCGCGGCAACAAGGGCGCGGCCCTGACCACCTACCTGTCGCTCGCCGGCCGCTACGGCGTCCTGATGCCGAACACCGCCCGCGGCGGCGGGATCAGCCGCAAGATCACCACGGCCACCGACCGCAAGCGCCTGAAGACCATCGTCCAGAGCCTCGACGTGCCGCAGGGCATGGGCCTGATCGTCCGCACGGCGGGCGCCAAGCGCACCAAGGCCGAGCTGAAGCGCGACTACGACTATCTGCTGCGCCTCTGGGAGAACATCCGCGAGACGACGCTGCACTCGATCGCGCCGGCCCTGATCTACGAGGAAGAGGACCTCGTGAAGCGGGCGATCCGCGACCTCTACGACAAGGACATCGACGGGGTGTTCGTCGAGGGCGAGAGCGCCTTCAAGGAAGCGCGCGACTTCATGCGCATGCTGATGCCCAGCCAGGCGAAGAAGGTGCAGCTCTACCGCGAGCCGACCCCGCTCTTCGTCAAGCACCGGGTCGAGGACCACCTCAGCCAGATCTACTCGCCCGTGGTCCCGCTGCGCAGCGGCGGCTATCTGGTGATCAACCAGACCGAGGCGCTGGTCGCCGTCGACGTGAACTCCGGCCGCTCGACCCGCGAGCGGAACATCGAAGCCACGGCGATGAAGACCAACATGGAGGCCGCCGAGGAGGCCGCCCGGCAGCTCCGGCTGCGCGACCTGGCCGGCCTGATCGTCATCGACTTCATCGACATGGATGAGGCGAAGAACAACCGGGCGGTCGAGAAGAAGCTGAAGGACTGCCTGAAGGACGACCGCGCCCGCGTGCAGATGGGCAAGATCAGTCCGTTCGGCCTGATGGAGATCAGCCGCCAGCGCCGCCGCACCGGCGTGCTGGAAGGCACCACCCACGTCTGCGAGCACTGCGCCGGCACCGGCCGGGTGCGCTCGGTGGAATCGAGCGCGCTGGCGTCCCTGCGGGCGCTGGAGATCGAGGCGCTGAAGGGCGGCGGCGAGGCGACGCTGACCGTGCCCCGCGCCGTGGGCCTCTACATCCTCAACGAGAAGCGCGCGCATCTGGCGCGCCTGCACCAGGCGTTCGGCCTGTTCGTGACCGTCGTCATCGACGACGACATGGCGCACGCCGACCACCAGATCGAGCGGACGGCGACGGAGACCCGCGCCGAGCACGCCGCCATCGTCCACGCCCCGGTCCAGGCCTACGAGCCGCCGGCCGACGACGGCTATGACGACGAGGCGTACGAGGACGAGGAAGAGGAAGACGAGGACGGCGAGGAAGCCGAAGAGGACGGGGAGCCGACCTCCGCCGAGCCGCGCCGTCCGCGTGAAGAGGACCGCCACGACGACGCCGAGGGCCGCCGCGGCGGACGCCGCCGCCGCCGCCGCGGTCGCCGCGGGGACGAACCCCGCGAGGCCCGCGAGCCGCGCGAAGCCGGCGAGGCCCCGCCCCGCCCGGTGGAAGCCCAGGACGACGAGGAAGGCGGGCACGGCGGACGCCGCCGCCGCCGGGGCCGCCGCGGCGGTCGCCGGATGCGCGACGACGCCCGGCCGCAGGACGCCTTCGCCTGGACCCGTCCGTGGGTGCCCTACGGCGACGATCCGTTCGTCTGGTACGACCCGGCCGAGGACCTGAGGCGCGCCCAGGCTTCTGCGCCGACCCCGACGCCCGCCAACGACGAGCGGCCGGCGCCGGCGCCCGCTCCCGTGGCGGCGGAAGCGGTCGAGGCGGCCCCGTCGGTTTCCGCCGCGCCGGCTCCGGCCGCCGAGGAGGAGATCTGGGTCGAACTGCCCGCGCTGGAGGAGAAGCCGAAGCGGGCCCGCCGCAGCCGCAGCCGCAAGGCGGACGTCGCCACCGAGGCGCAGACCGAGACCGTGGTCGCCGAAGCGCCGGCGGCGGAGGCCTCTCCGGCGGTCGAGACCGCCCCGGAACCGGTTGCAGCGCCGGAGCCCGAGCCCCAGCCGGTCGCCGTCGCGGCCGAGCGCGCGCCCCGGGCCAGCCGTCGCAGGGCGACCGCCTCTGCGCCGGCGCCTGAGCCTGAGGCGGTTTCCGCGCCCGAACCGGCAGCTGCGCCAGCTCCCGTCCCGGCCACGCCGGATCCGGCGGAGATCTCCGCGCCGCCGGCCGCGCCGCGCCGAGGCTGGTGGCGACGCGGCTGACGCGTTAGGGTTCCGACGGGGACGAGGGGCGTGACAGGACGTTGAGCATGGTGTCCCTTTCCCGGTCGGTTCGCTGTTTCGCCCTGGCCCTGACGGCCGCGGCGAGCCTGGTGATCCACCCGGCTCCCGCGGTCGCCCAGGGCGAGGGCATCTCCCTCATCCGCGACACCGAGATCGAGGAGATCCTGCGCAAGGACTCCGCGCCGATCTTCGACGCCGCCGGGATCGACTCGAAGACGATCGACATCCTGCTGATCGGCGGCAAGGACCTGCAGGCCTTCGCGGCGCCCCGCACCATGGGCGTCTACACGGGCCTGATCCTGGAATCGAAGACGCCCAACGAGTTGCAGGGCGTCATCGGGCACGAAGTGGCCCACCTGGCCGCCGGCCACAGCGCCCGCTCGGGCGACATGAACCGGGCGGGCATGCGGCCGTTCCTGCTGACCATGGGCCTGGGCGTGCTCGCCGCCCTGGCCGGCTCTCCCGAGGCCGCCGCGGGCCTCGCCGGGTCGGCCAGCTACTTCGGGACGCTGGGCGCGCTGGGTTACAGCCGCGAGCAGGAAAGCCGCGCCGACCAGGCCGGCGCCACCCTGCTCGAGAAGGCCGGCATCTCGGGCAAGGGCCTGGCCGATTTCTTCGACAACTTCCGCTACCAGGAGGTCTTCAGCGAAAGCCGCCGGTACGCCTACTTCCGCAGCCACCCGCTCTCGTCCGACCGGATCGAGGCCCTGCGCCGTCGGGTCGAGGCCCTGCCCAACTACGACAAGGTCGACACGCCCGAGGCGATGGCCGAGCACGCGGTCATGAAGGCCAAGCTGGACGGCTTCCTGAACCCGCAGGTCGCGATCGTGAAGTACGCCGAGACCGACAGGTCCTATCCGGCCCGCTACGCCCGCGCGATCGCCTACTACCAGCTCAAGGAGCCCGACCGGGCGCTGAAGCTGATCGACGCCCTGCTGCAGGAGCAGCCGGACAATCCGTACCTCTGGGAACTGAAGGGCCAGGTGCTGTTCGAGTTCGGCCGCGCGGCCGAGGCCGAGCAGCCGCAGCGCCGTTCCGTGGAGCTGAAGCCGGACGCCCCGCTCCTGCGGGTGAACCTGGGGCAGACGCTGATCGCCCTGGACGACAAGGCCAAGGTCGAGGAAGGCATCGCCGAGCTGAAGAAGGCGCTGACCCAGGAGGACGACAACGCCGTCGCCTGGCGCCTGCTCGCCGAGGCCTACGACCGGCAGGGACAGGACGGCCTCGCCCGGCTCGCCACCGCCGAGTACAACTTCAACGTCGGCGACAAGCGGCAGGCCCGGGTGTTCGCCATGCGGGCCCGAGAGATGCTGGACCGGGGCTCGCCTCAGTGGCGGCGGGCCACCGACATCGTGCTCGCCTCCAGCCCCGACCGCGAGGATCTGAAGGACCTGGCGCGCGAAGGCTCCATCTCCGCCCGCCAGACCCGCTAGGCGCCGCGGCGCCCAGGCCCTATCTGAGCCCCATGCTGTCCCCTCCCCGCGTCGTCCTGGCGCTCTCCGCCGCCCTCGCCCTCTCCGCCTGCGACAAGCCGCAGGACGCCGCCTTCGGCGAGCGCGTGCGCGCCTACCTCCTGGAGCACCCGGAGGTGCTGGAGGAGGTGGCGATGAAGCTGAACGAGAAGAAGCAGGCGGAGGCGATCAAGGCCTCCACCGCCGCCATCGACAAGCACCGGGCGGCGCTGGAACGCGATCCGCGCGACTTCGTGGCCAACCCCAACGGCAAGTACACGGTGGTGGAGTTCTACGACTACCGCTGCAGCTACTGTAAGGTGGTCGCCCCCGAGGTGACCAAGCTGATCCGGGAGAACCCCGACGTCCGCTTCGTCTTCAAGGAGCTGCCGATCTTCGGCGAGGTGTCGGACTCCGCCGCCCGGCTCGCCCTGACCCAGCCCGTGAAGGCCAAGGGCCTCGACGTCTACGGCCGCTGGATGGCCGACAAGGCGCTGACCGAGGCCGCCCTGGACCGCCACCTGCGCGAGGTCGGGATCGACCCGGCCCAGGCCCGCCGGGCGGCGCAGGCCCCCGCCATCGCCCGCCACATCTCCGACACCCGGGCGCTCGCCCAGGCGCTCAACATCGAGGGCACGCCGGCCTTCGTGGTCGGCGACGTCATGATCCCGGGCGCCGACGTCAACGCCCTGCGCGCCGCCATCCTGCAGGTGAAGGGCAAGGACCTGAAGCGCATCAGCTAGACCGCGCCCCGCGGATCCGCTTGACCGCCCCTGCGGCAAGCACGGACCCTGCCGCCATCGAGAGGCCGAGGCGGAGCCCGGGAATGTCCGAGAAGGTGCTGGTGATCGGCGCGGGCATGGCCGGGCTGTGGACGGCGCTGGCGCTGGCGCCCACAGGCCGCGAGGTCATGCTGCTGGAGCGCGATCCCGGGCCGCCGGCGGGCGGTCCCGACGCCGCCTTCGCCGACTGGAGCCGCCGCGGCGTCGGCCAGCTCCGCCACAGTCACGCCTTCCTGGCCCGCCTGCGCAACCTGATCCGGGACGAGCACCCCGCCCTGCTGGCCGAACTGCTGGCCGCCGGCTGCCGCGAGCTGACCTTCGAGGAGGGCCTGACCCCCGTCCACCGGCGCGCCTACTCACCCAAGCCCGTGGACGCGGACCTGGCCATCCTCACCAGCCGCCGCACGACCCTGGAGCTGGTGATCCGCGGCTATGTGGAACGGCTGCCGGGCGTCACCCTGCGGGCCGAGACCTTCGTGCGCGAACTGGTGATCGCGTCCGGAACGCCGCCCCGCGTCACCGGCGTGCGGCTGGAGGACGGTTCGGAGCTCTCCGGCGACATGGTCGTCGACGCGGGCGGCCGCACCTCCGACGCCGTCGCGACCCTGGTGGCCGCGGGGGCCACCGTGGCGACCGACACCGAGCCGACCGGCGTCCTCTACTTCACCCGCCACTACCGCCTTCTTCCCGGCGCGGCCGAGCCGCCGCGCGGCGGCCCACCGTCCACCGGCGATCTCGACTACCTGAAGTTCGGCGTCTTCCCCGGCGACAACGGCTGCTTCTCGATCACGCTCTGCCTGCCCGAGGTCGAGGAGGAGCTGCGCCGGGCGATCATGGCCCCGGAAACCTTCGACGCCATCTGCCGGGCGCTGCCAGGCGTGGCGCCCTGGATCGCGCCGGAGCGGGCGCAGGGCGTGGGCCGCGTCTACGGCATGGGCGACCTGCAGAACCGCTGGCACGACCTGGCGCCGGGCGGCCGGGCCGCCGTCCTCGGCTTCTTCCCCGTCGGCGACAGCCACGTGCGCACCAACCCGCTCTACGGCCGTGGCTGCTCGGTGGCGGCGGTCAGCGCCACCCTGCTGCGCCAGGCTCTGGAGGAGGCCGCCGATCCCGCCGATCGTCTGGTGCGCTACCAGGCGAAGGTGACCGCCGAGATCCGGCCCTACTATGACGTGATGCGCGATTCCGACCGGCGCGGGATCGCCCGCGCCCGGCAGGCGCTGACCCCCGGCTACCGTCCCGGCCTGCGTCAGAAGCTCGGCAAGGCCTTCTTGGAGGACGGGGTGACGGTCGCCATCCGTTCCGACCCCGACCTGCTCCGCGCCTTCCTGCGCGGCTTCCACATGCTGGAGCATCCGGAGGCCTGGCTGAAGCGTCCGGCGAACCTCGCCAAGGTGCTGGGCTACTGGGCGCGCGGCAGGAAGGCCAACGCCGCCGCCTACCGGCCCAAGGCCGGGCCCGGCCGCACCGAGATGCTGGCCATGCTCGGTCTCTCCCCCGACGCCGACCTGCGCCGCCTCGAAGCCGCCTAGTCGCGCTTCCCGAACAGCGACTGCTGGGCCATCTGGTCGCGGGTCGCCTCGGGCGCCAGCGTCGCCATCCTGTCCAGTTCGGCGATCTCCTCCGGCACGTACCAGTGCAGCTTCTCGGAGTGGTAGGCCTCCCAGACCACCTCGGCCACGGCGCTCGCCGGCATGGCCCTGAACATGCCCTCCTTGGGCGCGTTCTCCAGCGCCTCGCGGGGCAGGATCGGCGTGTCGATCAGGCCGGGCAGGACGTCGGCGACGCGGACGCCATAGGCCTTGAACTCCACCGACAGCGCCTCGGTCAGGCCCTTAACGGCGTGCTTGGTCGCCGAATAGACCGCGATCCCCGGCATGCCGAACGTCGCCGAGGAGGACGAGGTGGTGAAGCAGAGCGAGCCGGGCGTGGCCTTGAGCAGCGGGATCGCCTCGTAGATACCGATCAGCACGCCGACCAGGTTCACCTGCACCACCGCCAGGATGTCCTCGAACGGCTGCTGGTCGAACGGCCCGCCCTTGCCGATGCCGGCGTTGTTGAACAGCAGGTCGAGCCGCCCGCCGGCCACGGGCCCAAAGGCGTCGAGCGCGGCGCGGTAGTCGGCGCGGTCGGTGACGTCCAGGCGCCGGATCAGGCAGTTCTCCGCGCCGAGCTCGGTCTGCAGGTCCTTCAGCCCGCCCTCGTTGACGTCATAGGCGCCCACGAACCAGCCCTTGCCGGCGAACAGCCGCGCCGTCTCCCGGCCCATGCCGGAGGCGGCTCCGGTGATGAAGATCGACTTCCGCGCCCCCGCCATGGCTCAGATCAGCCCCGAGAGCGGCGAGGACGGCTCGGCGTACATCCGCTTCGACATCCGCCCGGCGAGAAAGGCCTCGCGCCCGGCGATGACGGCGTGCCTCATCGCCCGGGCCATGCGGATCGGATCCTTGGCGCCGGCGATCGCGGTGTTCATCAGCACGGCGTCGCATCCGATCTCCATGGCCAGCACGGCGTCGGAGGCCGTGCCGACGCCCGCGTCGACCAGGACCGGGACCTTCGCCTGCTCGATGATCAGGCCGAGGTTGAGGAAGTTCTGGATGCCGCGCCCCGAGCCGATCGGGGCCGCCGCCGGCATGATCGCCGAGGCCCCTGCGTCCTCCAGCTTCTGGGCGTAGACCGGATCGTCCGAGCAGTAGACCATCACCTGGAAGCCCTCTGCCACGAGCATCTTCAGCGCCCGCAGCGTCTCCTCCATGTCCGGCAGCAGATGCTTGGTGTCGGAGAGCACCTCCAGCTTCACCAGGTCCCAGCCGCCGGCCTCCCGGGCCAGGCGCAGGGTCCGCACCGCGTCCTCGCCGGTGTAGCAGCCGGCGGTGTTGGGCAGGAAGGTGAAGCGGTCGGGCTTCACATGGTCCACCAGCATCGGCTGGCTGCGGTCAGAGAGGTTCACCCGGCGCAGCGCCACGGTGACGATCTCGGCTCCGGCGGCCTCGGCCGCGGCGGCGTTCTGGGCGTAGTCCTTGTACTTGCCGGTGCCGATGATCAGCCGGGAGCGGAAGGTCCGGCCCGCCACCGACCAGGTGTCCTCGACCTGCGCGTTGCCGTCCATCTCAGCCGCCTCCGATAAAATGCACGATCTCGATCCGGTCGCCGTCCGAAAGCGCGGTCTGCGCATAGGCCGAGCGGGGGACGATTTCCAGGTTCCGCTCCACGGCCACCTTGCGCGCGTCCAGGCCCAGTTCCGCCACCAGACCCGCGACGTCGGCCACGCCCTGGAAGGCGCGCGCTTCGCCGTTGAGGATCAGGTTCATGCAGGCCTCCGGTTGGGATGCTTGTGACCCGCCGCCCTGCCCGTTACAAGACGCCGGAATCGACGGCGGAGCCGAATGTCGAAACCGATCTATGTGCTGAGCGGCCCCATTTCCAACGTCCGCGCGGGTCGCGAGCCGGAGACCTGCGGGGCCGAGCCCCCTCGACCGCGCCACCGTCGCCACACCGAAACCGAACACTGAGGCTGCGCCGGGCGTTACCGGCACATCCCCTTTGCTGAACAAGGGCTATTCCATGGCTAGCAGTCCCAAGGCTCCCGCCGATCCGTTCGACGCGCGCCTGGTGCGCAAACTGGCCGACATCCTCACCGACACCGGCCTGTCCGAGATCGAGGTGGAGCACGGGGAGCTGAAGATCCGTGTGGCCAAGACCCTGACCGCGGCGCCCGTGCACTACGCCGCCGCCCCGGCCCCCGTCGCACACGCGCCGGCCCATGCTCCGGCGGCCGCCGGTCCTGCCGAGGCCGCTCCGGCCGAGCGCATCCGCGGGGACGCGGTGAATTCGCCGATGGTCGGCACCGTCTACCTGCAGCCGCAGCCGGGCGCCGATCCCTTCGTGAAGGTGGGCGACACGGTCAGCGCCGGCCAGACGATGATGATCGTCGAGGCCATGAAGACCATGAACCCGATCCCCGCGCCGAAGGCCGGCAAGATCGTGGAGATCCTCGTGGCCGACGGCCAGCCGGTGGAGTTCGGCGAGCCGCTCGCGGTCATCGAGTAGATTCGATGTTCGAGAAGATCCTGATCGCCAACCGAGGCGAGATCGCGCTCCGCGTCCACCGGGCGTGCAAGGAGATGGGCATCTCCACCGTCGCCGTGCACTCGGAGGCCGATTCCGGCGCCATGTGGGTGCGGCTGGCCGACGAGAGCGTCTGCATCGGGCCCGCGCCTGCGGCGAAGAGCTACCTGAACATCCCCTCGATCATCGCCGCGGCCGAGATCACGGGCGCCCAGGCCATCCATCCGGGCTACGGCTTCCTGTCCGAGAACGCCCGCTTCGCCGAGATCGTGAACGCCCACGGCTTCACCTTCATCGGGCCGAAGCCGGAGCACATCCGGATCATGGGCGACAAGATCACCGCCAAGCAGACGGTGAAGGAAGCCGGCATCCCCGTCGTCCCCGGCTCCGACGGCGGCGTGACCACCGAGGAGGAAGCCTTCGCGGCGGCCCGCGAGATCGGCTTCCCGGTCCTGATCAAGGCCGCCGCCGGCGGCGGCGGGCGCGGCATGAAGGTCGCCAAGACCGAGGCCGACCTCGCCGAGGCGGTCGGCACCGCTCGCTCCGAGGCCAAGGCGGCTTTCGGCGACGACGCGGTCTACATGGAACGCTACCTCCAGCGGCCCCGCCACATCGAGCTGCAGGTCGTGGCCGACAGCCACGGCAACGTCGTGCACCTGGGCGAACGCGACTGCTCGCTGCAGCGTCGGCACCAGAAGGTGCTGGAGGAAGCCCCCTCCCCGGTCATCGACGCCGCCGCCCGCGCCAAGATCGGCAAGGTGGTGGTCGATGCGGTCCGCGCCATAGGCTATCTCGGCGTCGGCACTATCGAGTTCCTGTACGAGGACGGCGAGTTCTTCTTCATCGAGATGAACACCCGCCTGCAGGTGGAACACCCGGTCACCGAGGCGATCACCGGCATCGACCTGGTGAGGGAGCAGATCCGCATCGCCGCGGGCGAGCCGCTGTCGTTCCGGCAGGAGGAGGTGGTCTTCGAGGGCCACGCCATCGAATGCCGGATCAACGCCGAGAACCCGAAGACCTTCGCCCCTTCGCCCGGCCTGGTGACCGACTTCCACGCGCCCGGCGGCCTGGGCGTGCGGATGGATAGCGCGCTCTACGCCGGCTATTCGATCCCGCCCTACTACGACAGCCTGATCGGCAAGCTGATCGTCCACGGCCGGGACCGCGAGGAGTGCATCGCGAGGCTCTGCCGCTGCCTGAACGAGGTGGTGGTGGCCGGCATCGACACCAACATCCCGCTCTTCCAGGAGCTGATGTCCAATCCGGACATCATCAAGGGCGATTACAACATCCACTGGCTCGAAAACTGGATGAAGGCCCAGGCGGCGGCCTGACGGGGAGCTCTTGCGCGGCGTCCTGATCCTCCTGTTCGTCGCGTTCCTCGGCGGGGCGGCCCACGCCCAGGCCCCGGCCTCGAAGTTCGCCACCGTCTCGGATGGCGTGAGAATTCACTACCTGGAAGCGGGCGCCGGCACGCCGGTGATCCTGCTGCACGGCAGCACCGGGACGGCGGAGTCCAACTACGTCGCCACCGGCATCCTGCCGGCGCTGGCGGCCGAGCACCGCGTCCTCGCCCTGGACTTCCGCGGCCAGGGGCGGAGCGACCGCCCGACAGCCCCGAAGCGCTACGCCTCGGACCGCTTCCCGCAGGACGTGCTCGAGATCATGGACCAGCTCGGGATCGAGAAGGCCCATATGGCGGGCTATTCCATGGGCGGGGAGATGATGGCCCCGCTCCTGGCCCTGGCCCCCGGGCGGATCATCACCGCCACCTTTGGCGGCTCGGGCCTGCTGGAGCCCGACCGTCGGGCGGACGCGGCCGCCCTGGCGCAGGATCCGAAAGGCCGCGACCGCGAGCCGCCGCCCCTGGCACGCAAACTCTGGGTCGAGCGCAACCTGGAGGCCCTTCGCGCCATGGAGCAGGGCCGCCGGGCGCAGCCGGCCACCACCCCCGCCATCGATCCGCGCAGGGTGTCCTTCCCGGTGCTGGCGATCATCGGCGAGTACGACACCCCCACCCGCTTCACCGCACTGATGAGGCGCAGCCTGCCCGACTTCCGGCTCGTGGTGCTGAAGGGCCGCGACCACGCGACGGCCCTGGCCGATCCCGGCTACAAGGAAGCCCTGGTGGAGTTCATCAACGCCCACGATCCCAAGGCTCCATGAGCACCGGCTTCGGACCTCGCGACCTCCTGGCCTGCTACGCCCGCGGGGTCTTCCCCATGGCCGACGCGCGGGAGGACATGCGGGTCTTCCTGATCGACCCGGAGCGGCGCGGGGTGATCCCGCTGGACCGCTTCCACGTGTCGAAGCGGCTGGCGCGCACGGTGCGCTCAGACGTCTTCGAGGTGCGCGTGGACACCGCCTTCCGCGACGTGGTCCAGGCCTGCGCCGAATCCAAGCCCGGCCGCACGGAGACCTGGATCAACCACCCGATCGAGCGCCTCTACGTCGGCCTCCATGACCAGGGCTTCGCCCACAGCGTCGAATGCTGGCAGGACGGCGTCCTCGTCGGTGGCCTCTACGGCGTGGCGCTGAGGGGCGCCTTCTTCGGCGAGAGCATGTTCAGTCGGGCGCGCGACGCCTCCAAGGTGGCCCTGGTCCACCTGGTGGCGCGGCTGATCGCCGGGGGGTTCAGGCTGCTGGACGCCCAGTTCATGACCGAGCATCTCGCCCAGTTCGGCGCGGAGGAAATCCCCCGCCGGGAGTACCTGAAGCGTCTAGACCGGGCGCTTGCCGTCGACGGCGACTTCTACGTGATCGGCTCTTCGGCCGGGGGTGGAGCGGCCGCGGCCTTGGGCGCCGGCGCGGGTGGCGTCGCCGCCTTGGGCGCGGGAGTTGGCGCCGCCTTCGGCGCAGGCGAGGCGGATGCCTTGGCCGCCGGCGCCGGCTCCGCCTTGGGGGGCGGAGCCGCGGGCCTCGCCGCCGGTGGGACGGCGGCGGCGGAACGGGACGCCCCGGCGGCCGGAGCCGGCGTCAGCGGTCGCGCGGCCCTGCAGGTGATCAGCCAGGCGTCGTAGCTCGGGTGCTGCAGCGGGTTCAGGCCCGGCGAGGACGCGTACATCCAGCCGCGGAAGGCCTGGCGGGCCGGCGGCGCGGGCTTGCCCGGGGCTGGCCTGGGCTGGGAATCCACCGTCAGGTAGGCGATGGAGTCCTCGACCGGCTCGTCCGGCGCCGAGCGCTCGCAGGCGCGCACCGTGAACACCAGGTTCTTGTAGCGCACGGGCCGGCCCACGGCGGCTTCGAACCGGAGGGATTCGGCGGTCACCTTGTCCAGGGCCTGCAGGATGGCGACGTCGTAGCGGGCGCGGCGCACCGGCGTCTCGGCCGGCGTCTCGACCACCTGCGCCCTGGGCGCCGGGGCGGGCGCGACCTCCTTCTCGGAGATCGGCGGCACGACCATGGGCGCCGGCGGCGGGACGTCGATCGGCGGCGCCTCCTCGGGCACCTGAGCGCCCGGACCGGGGGTCGGGAGCGGTGCGGGCGGCGGGCCCTGCTGCGGCGCCGGCTGGGCCGAGACCAGGCCGCCGGCCGTCATCCCCGTCAGCGCCAGGGCCCAGACGGCGCGCTTCAGCAGACGGGATGGGGCGAGTCGGGTCACGGCCGCGATTATTCCGGCGTCCAGGCCTCGTAGTCGCCTGTGGCCCTTTGGCGCTCCCCGCCGCGGGCCAGCGAGCCCTTGGGGCGGTAGGCGTAGATGGTGCCCGAGAGGTTCGGCCGGTGCTCCTTCTCCCACGCCTTGCGCGGCAGCGGGATCTCGGTGGGCGGCTCGTCGAAGGTGTAGTGCAGCCAGCCGTGCCAGTCGGGCGGGACCTTGGAAGCCTCGGCGTAGCCGTTGAAGATCACCCAGCGCCGGCGACGGTTCTTGTCGTAGCTGTCGCGGTCGTCCTTCGCCTCGTAATAGCGGTTGCCGTACTCGTCCTTGCCCACCAGCCGCGCGCGGCGGGCGATGGTGAAGTGGATGCCCGGCGTGGCGCCGTTCCACCAGGTGAAGAGGGTCTTGAGAAGGTTCGACAAAGGACGGCTCGACTGCTCTGGGGAGGCTTGAACGCGCGCGGACTATAGGCGGCGCCCCATGGGGCGTCCAGCCGCGCGGAGCGCCGCGCCAAATGGCAAGATGTTGGGGATGAACGGCCTTGTGACCGCAACATCTATTGCTAGCACCTGAATCGCCCGCCTACCCTTCCGCGATGGGAGTCGGATGATGGGCGAAGGTGCGTGGCGGGCGGGAATCGAAGGCCGGGTGCTGGAGCTCTCGAGCGGCCTTGTCGAGCTGCAGGCGCCCACCGCCTGGACCGACGCGCGCGCCGAAGCCTGGCTGGACTGGGCGGACGGGGAGGCGAACATGACCGAGGCCATCACCCACTATGTTGAGGCGCTGGCGCTGCAGGCGCAGGCCCGCGGCATCGTGAAGGACGCGCGCGGCCGGGGCCGCTTCCGCGACGAGCTGGCCGAAGCGCTGGCCCGCGGGGTGCTGGCGATCGCCCCGCCGCCGCAGGGGCCTCGCCCGCTGGTCCTGGCCGCCACCGCCCCGCATCTGAGCTCCGCGCTCGCCGCCTTGACGGCCCAGCACCGCGGCCAGGCGGCCGCGCGCGCGTCGGCTCGCACGCTCACCGAGAAGCTTCAGGCGGTGATGGACGCCATCCTGCGCTGCGAGGGCGACGCCGAGGCCTGCGCCGACCCGCAGAAGAACGCGAGCCTCGCCCGCGCCGCCGAGGCGGCCCGGGCGGCCGGGGCCGACGACCCCATGATCCTCGAGGCGGTGGCGCTCGCCCAGGCCAGCGAGACCGCCTGGACCGCCGAACCGCCGGCCGAGGACGCGCAGCGCCTGCGCCTCGCCGTCGCCGCGTCCAAGCGCGACCTGAAGGGTAATCTGGGCCGCGAGATCGCGCTGGCCGCCTGGGCGACCGGCGCCGTGGCCGTGGCGCCCGGCCCGGACGCCGCCGAGCAGGCGGCGGCGCAGGAGGCGGGCCTACGCGGCGGCGTCAACCTGATGGCCCTGTGGTCCGACGACGCCTTCGACATCGAGGCCTTCGAGGCCGCCGTGCGGCTCCTCGGCCAGGCGCTCGCCGCCGCGGCCGACGGGCCGGCGCTGCTCGGCCTCGCCGGCCTGCACGAGTGGCTCGTGGCCCACGGTCTCGACTACGACAGTCCCGAGGGCCGCGAGACGGCGCGCGAGCTCTACCTCGCGGCCGCCAAGGCGCTGGAGGGCGTCCCCCTGGAGGGCGGCCTCGCGGTCTTCTCCGATCCCGAGCTGTCGCTCCGCCTGGGCGGCGGCGGCCTGGCCGGCGCGCCCTGGGCGGGCCCGGTCACCTCCGCCGAGACCGCCGATGGCGAGGCGGTCCGCGTGGTGTCCGACGCCGCCCTGCGCGGCCTGACGGCCATGGGCGCGGACCTCGGGGAGGCGCGCGCCGTGCTTCTGGGCGCAGGCGACCTCGCCGCCGCGCCGGCCGTCGACCATCGGGCGCTCGCCGCCCGCGGCTTCACTGACCACGAGATCGCCGCGGCGGAAGCCGCCCTGCCCTTCGTGTCGCGACTGGAAGACGCCTTCGTCCCGGCCGTGGTCGGCGAAGGTTTCGTGCGCGACGTACTCGGCGCGACGGCCGAGCAGCTGGCCAACCCGCGGCTCGACGTCCTGGCCCTGGCCGGCTTCGGCAAGGCCGAGGTGACCCAGGCCCAGGCCTACGCCTTGGGCGCGGAGACGCTCGCGGAAGCCGCGCTCCTCGCCCCGGCCCAGCGCCGGGCGTTCCGCACCGCCGACGAGCTCGGCGAGGCGCCTGCGCGGGCCATGCTGACGATCCTGCAGCCGGTGCTCGCCTTCGCGCCGGTGCTGGAGACTACCCTGCCCTGGGCCGCCACGGTGGATGACGTGATGGCCGCCTTCGCCGCGCCGCTGCCCGTCCGTGTCCGGCGCACGGCGCCGCCCGCCGACCTGGCGCTCGACATCCCGGCCGTGGCCGAGGCCCGCGCCACGCGCGAGGCGTCGCCGGCGCCGGAAGAACGGATCGTCGAGCGCGTGGTCGAGCGCGAGCGCGTCCGCCGCAAGCTGCCGGACCGCCGCAAGGGCTACATCCAGAAGGCGGCGGTCGGCGGCCACAAGGTCTACATCCACACCGGCGAGTACGACGACGGCGAGCTCGGCG
>NZ_DAISJG010000017.1:0-63059 GCF_036821595.1 Phenylobacterium sp. | reverse complement strand
TCCCGTCGCGCGGATCGAGGACCAGGTGGTTGACGATACAGCCCAGCAGGATCGGCCCCTGGACCTTCCAGTCCCGCCGGTCGCCGTCGCTGCGGTAGATCCAAGCCCCTTTGCGGGTGCCGACGAGCAGTTGGGTCGCGTGCGCCATGGATGAACCTCCTCCTCCCCAAAGGACGTCCCAGCTGCGCCAGTCCCGACACGCGACCCGAAAAACGTCAAGCGCGAGCCCGCCTTCGACTTCGGGGTCCGTCCGACTGACTGCGACAAACCGGGGAACTTGACTCCCCCCGCATCGGGTTTAGAACAAAACTGGAACGAAAGGAGTCCGCAAAGCCATGTCCGGATCTCGCGCTCGGGAGCTCGCCGCTCTCAAGGCGAAGGTCGCCGCACTCGAAGCGGGCGGACGGGCGGACTCTGAATCCCTGCCGTTCGGGGCGCCTTCGATCGATGCCTGCCTGCCCCGCGGCGGCCTGCCGCTCGGCCGCTGGCACGAGCTCGTCGCCGGCGGGATGGAGACCGAGACCGCCGCCGCTCCCGCCGCCGTCGCCGCCCTCATGGCCGCGCCGCTGGCCCGCCGCGGGGAGGCGGTCTGGGTGGTGCGCCGCGACGACCTCTGGGCGCCAGGCCTGACGGGCCTTGGCTTCCCGCCCGGGCGGCTGATCCAGGTCTGCGCCCGCGACGAGGCCGAGGTCCTGGCGGTGATGGAGGACGCGCTGGCCACCGTCGGCGTGGCGGCGGTGTTCGGCGAGGCGGAGGCCGTGGACCTCACCGCCGGCCGGCGCCTGCAGCTCGCCTGCGAACGGCAGGGCGCCACCGGCTTCGTGATCCGCCGCCGGCCGTTCGGGGGCGCGGCGAAGCGCGAGGCGACGGGCTCGGCCGCCGCCACCCGCTGGCGCGTGACCCCGGCCCTGTCGGAACCGGCGGCCGGCGAGTTCGGCCTGGGCGCGCCCCGTTGGGCGGTGACGCTGGAGCGCTGCCGCGGCGGGCGGACGGGGGCGTGGCTGGTGGAGGCGGCGGGGGCCTATTCGCCGGAAGGTGTTTTCACGGAGAGGACGGATGTCGCGCATCCTCTGCGCCTGGTCGCCGATCTGGGCGATCGCGGCCTGGCGCCGGCGCAACCCGACCGCCGCGCCGCCTGAGGCGGTCCCCTTCGCCCTGCTGGCCACCGCGCGTGGCGTGCGCAAGCTGGCGGCCGTCAACGAGGCGGGCCTGAAGCTCGGCCTGCGCCCGGACCAGAAGGCCACCGACGCGCGCGCCCTGGTCCCGGATCTCGCCACCGCCGACGCCGAACCCGAAGCCGACGCCGCGGCGCTCACCGCGCTCGTGGACTGGTGCGTGCGCTTCTCGCCGGCCGTGGCGCCGGACGCCCCCGACGGCCTCTTCCTGGACATCTCCGGCGCCTCGCACCTGTGGGGCGGGGAGCGGGGGATGGTGGCCGACTTCCGGGCCCGGCTCGCCGCCAACGGCCTGCCGTTCCGCTGCGCCGTCGCCGACACCCCGGGCGCCGCCTGGGCGCTCGCTCACTACGCCGTGGACGGGACGATCGCGCCGCCGGGCGGGCAGAGGGAGCTGATCGCGCCGCTGCCGCCCGCCGCGCTCAGGCTCGAGCCCGAGGCCGCCGCCCAGATCGAGCGGCTGGGGCTGAAGCGGCTCGGCCAGGTCATGGACCTGCCGCGCGGCCCCTTCGCCCGCCGCTTCGGCCAGCCGGCGCTCGATCGCCTGGACCAGGCGCTGGGCCGCACGAAGGAGGCGCTGACCTTCCGCCGGCCGCCGACGCCGTGGTTCGCGAGGCTCGCCTTCTTCGAGCCGATCAGCGCGCCCGAGGACATGGCCCGCGTCGCCCACGACGTGACGGCGAAGCTCTGCGCCCGGCTGGAGGCCGAGGGCCAGGGCGGCCGCCGCTTCGAGCTCTGCTTCCACCGCCTGGACGGCAAGGCCCTGCCCGTAGGCGTGGGCCTGTCGCTGCCCGGCCGCGACCCGGCGCGGATCGCCAAGCTGTTCGTCCCCAAGCTCGACGTGATCGACCCCGGCTTCGGGATCGAGGTGGTGACGGTCGAGGCCCACGAGGTGGAGCCGGTCGGCGGGCGGCAGGTGACGCTCGACGCCCGCCAGCAACCCTCGGCTGAGGACGGCCTGGCCCCGCTCGTCGACCGGCTGGCCAACCGGCTTGGCGAGGACCGCGTCTGGCGCGCCGTGCCGGCGGAGAGCCACGTCCCCGAGCTGGCCGCGGCCCGCGCCCGCCCGCTCGCGCCCGCGCCGGACGCCCGGCCCTGGGATCCCGAGACGCCGCGGCCTGTGCGTCTGTTCCGCCGGCCCGAGCCCCTGGAGGGCGTCATTGCGCTCACCCCCGACGATCCGCCCAACCAGTTCCGCTGGCGCGGCCGCACCCACCGCGTCCGCCGCGCCGAGGGCCCCGAGCGGGTCGGCGAGGAGTGGTGGAGGCGCGACATCGGCGAGGTCTCGGTGACCCACGTGCGCGACTACTACCGGGTCGAGGACCAGGACGGCGCCCGCTTCTGGGTGTTCCGCGCCGGCCTCTACGCCCCCGGTCAGGCGGCGCAGTGGTGGCTGCACGGGCTGTTCGGATGACCCGCTACGCCGAGCTTCAGGCGGCCACCAACTTCTCCTTCCTGCGGGGCGCGTCGCATCCGCACGAACTGGTGGTCGGGGCCGCCGCCCTGGGGATGGAGGCGGTGGGCGTCTGCGACCGCAACACGCTCGCCGGCGTCGTCCGCGCCTGGTCGGCCATGCAGGACCTGCGCGAGGCCGGCTCCCGGATCCGCGCGCTCACCGGCTGCCGGCTGGACTTCGTGGACGGCTCGCCGAGCCTGCTGGTCTATCCATCCGACCGCGAGGCCTACGGCCGGCTGAGCCGGCTGCTAACGCTCGGCCAGCGGCGTGCGGAGAAGGGCGAATGCCGCCTCCACTGGACGGACTTCGTCGACCATGCCGAGGACCAGCTCGTCCTGGTGGTCCCGCCCGAACGGCTGGACGCTCGTTTCGAGGCCGACCTGAAGCGGATCGGGGGCGAACTGCCCGACGTCTGGCTGGCGGCGGCCCGCCGCTACGGCGCGCGCGACCTGCCGCGGCTCTCGCATCTGGCCGCCCTGGCGCAGGACGCCGGCGCACCGATGGTGGCCACCAACGACGTCCTCTACCACGGGCCGGAGCGGCGGCCGCTGCAGGACGTGCTCACCTGCATCCGGGAGACCTGCACCATCGCCGAGGCCGGCCTGCGGCTGGAGGCCAACGCCGAGCGGCACCTGAAGGGCCCGGCCGAGATGGCCCGCCTGTTCGCGAAGTTCCCGGGCGCGGTGGAGCGCAGCGTCGAGATCGTGGAGCGGATCGGCTTCGATCTCTCCCAGCTCAGCTACGAATACCCCGACGAGCCGGTGCCTCCCGGCAAGACCCCCATCCAGCACCTGCGCGACCTGACCTGGGCCGGGGCGGCGTGGCGCTTCCCGGGCGGCGTTCCGGAGAAGGAGCGCCGGGTCATCGCCCACGAGTTGGACCTGATCGAGAAACTGAACTTCCCCAACTACTTCCTCACGGTCCACGACATCGTCCACTGGGCGCGCGGCCAGGGCATCCTGTGCCAGGGCCGCGGCTCGGCGGCCAATTCCTGCGTCTGCTTCTGCCTCGGCATCACCGCCGTGGATCCCACCAAGCCGGACCAGGACCTGCTCTTCTCCCGCTTCATCTCCGAGAAGCGCGGCGAGCCGCCCGACATCGACGTCGACTTCGAGCACGAGCGGCGCGAGGAGGTGATGCAGTACGTCTACCGCCGCTACGGGCGGGAGAAGGCGGCCATCGTGGCCACCGTGATCCACTACCGCCCGCGCATGGCCATCCGGCAGGTGGGCAAGGCGCTGGGGCTCACCGAGGATATCACCGCGGCGCTGGCGGGCACCGTCTGGGGCTCCTACGGCGACGGGGTGCCGGACGCCCACATCCGCCAGGCGGGGCTCGACCCGGACGCCCCCGAGATCCGCCGCGCCACCGCGCTCGCCCAGGAGCTGCTGGGCTTTCCCAGGCACCTGTCGCAGCACGTGGGCGGCTATGTGCTGACCAGGCGGCGCCTCGACGAGACCGTGCCGATCGGCAACGCCGCCATGGCCGACCGCACCTTCATCGAGTGGGATAAGGACGACATCGACGCGCTCGGCCTGATGAAGGTCGACATCCTGGCGCTGGGCATGCTGACGGCGCTCCGCAAGAGCTTCGACATGCTGCCGGCCCTGCCGGACGGGACGCGGATCACCGACATCGCCGACGTTCCGCAGGAGGACGCGGGCGTCTACGAGATGCTCTCCCGCGCCGATTCCGTGGGCGTCTTCCAGGTGGAGAGCCGGGCGCAGATGTCGATGCTGCCCCGGCTGAAGCCCCGGAAGTTCTACGACCTGGTGATCGAGGTGGCGATCGTCCGGCCGGGGCCGATCCAGGGGGACATGGTCCACCCTTACCTGCGACGCCGGGAGGGCAGCGAGGCGGCCGAGTTCCCCGGGCCCTCGCCCGAGCACGGCCCGCCGGACGAGCTGCGCCAGGTGCTCGGCAAGACGCTCGGCGTGCCGCTGTTCCAGGAGCAGGCCATGCGGCTGGCCATCGAGGCGGCGAAGTTCACCGACGACGAGGCCGACGGCCTGCGCCGCTCCATGGCCACCTTCCGGGCCAACGGGCGGCTGTGGGAGTACCGCGAGAAGTTCATCGCGGGCATGGCGGCCCGCGGCTACGACGTCGAGTTCGCCCAGCGCTGCTTCAAGCAGATCGAGGGCTTCGGCTCCTACGGCTTCCCGGAGAGCCACGCGATCAGCTTCGCCCTACTGGTCTACGCCTCGGCCTGGGTGAAGAAGCACCACCCCGACGCCTTCTGCGCGGCCCTGCTGAACGCCCAGCCCATGGGCTTCTACCAGCCGGCCCAGCTGGTCCGCGACGCGCGCGAACACGGGGTGGAGGTGCGCCCGCCCGACGTCGGCTTCTCCGACTGGGACTGCACGCTGGAGGAGAAGGACGACCCGCGCCTGCCCCACCGGCCGCTCCGCCTGGGCCTGCGCCAGATCCGGGGGCTGAAGGCGGAGGACGGCCGCAGGATCGAGCTGGCGCGGAAGGCGGGCGCAGCCACGCTGGAGGACTTCGCCCTGCGCGCCGGCCTCTCGCGCCGGTCGCTGGAGCTCCTGGCCGAGGCCGACGCCTTCCGCTCCCTGGGGCTCGACCGCCGGGCGGCGCTGTGGGCGGTGAAGGGCCTGGCCGACGAGGTGGGCGCCGAGAAGTCCGCGCCGCTGGTCGCCCGCCAGAGCCTGAAGGAGGCCCAGGTGCAGCTGCCCTTCATGAGCCTGCCCAAGCAGGTGGCCGAGGACTACCGCACCACCAGCCTGTCCCTGAAGGCCCACCCCGTGGCCTTCTTCCGGGAGGAGCTGGCCGCCCAGAAGATTGCGCCCTGCCAGGCGCTGAAGGCGATGCGCGACCGCCGGCGTCTCGCCGTGGGCGGCCTCGTCCTGGTGCGCCAGCGGCCGGGCACCGCCAAGGGCGTGGTCTTCCTGACCCTCGAGGACGAGACCGGCATCGCCAACATCGTGGTCTGGAAGGACGTCTTCGAGGCCAACCGGCGCCTGGTCATGGGCGCCTCCTTCCTGATCGTCCACGGCCAGCTGCAGAAGGAGGGCGAGGTCATCCACCTTGTGGCCGAGCGCTTCACCGACCTCTCCTGGAAGCTCGGCGCCATGCGCGACGGCGAGGACCCGCCGCCGGAGGTGCGCAGCCGCGTCACCGGCCGCCTGATCCGCAGCCGGGATTTCCATTGACCGGCCCCCCGCGCCGCCGAATGCTCGCGGCGTTCACCGGGGAGGGGATGTCCATGCTGCGGTTCTTCGGCGCGCTCGCCTGCGCCCTTGCCCTGGCCGGCGCGGCCGGGGCCCAGCCGGTGAAGGCCCGCACGGAAACCGGCGTGGTCGCCGGCCAGGCCAACGACCGGGCGAACGTCTTCCTGAACATCCCCTATGCGGCCTCGCCCGTGGGACCGTTGCGCTGGGCGCCGCCGAAGCGGGCCGCCGCCTGGACGGGCGAGCGCGACGCCACCCAGGCCGGTCCCTCCTGCCCGCAGCCGATGAACGCCAACGGCACGCCCAACACCGGCGGCGCCAACGGTCCGGTCTCCGAGGACTGCCTGCAGCTCAACGTCTATGCGCCGAAGGGGGCGAAGGCCGCGCCCGTGATGGTCTGGATCCACGGCGGCTCCCACCGCACGGGCGCCGGCTGGGTCTACGACGGCTCCAGCTTCGCCCGCGACGGGGTGGTGCTGGTCTCCATCAACTACCGCCTGGGCGCGCTCGGCTACCTGGCCCACCCGGCGCTGACCAGGGCCGCGCGCGGCCGCGAGCCGGTCGGCAATTACGGCCTGATGGACCAGGTCGCGGCGCTCGAATGGGTGAAGCGCAACATCGCGGCCTTCGGCGGCGACCCGGGCAACGTCACCGTCTTCGGCGAGAGCGCCGGCGGCATGTCGACGCTGGCCCTCCTCGCCACGCCCAGGGCCCGCGGTCTCTACCGCAAGGCGGTGGTGCAGTCGGGCCTGGGCTGGTTCGCGCCGACCACCCTGGCCCAGAAGGAGGCCGAGGGGGCGAAGCTGCTGGCCCCGCTGGGCGTCGCGCCCACCGCCACCGCCGCCGAACTGCGCGCCCTGCCGGCCGAGACGCTGGCCGCCCTCGATGGCGGCTACGGCCCGTTCCCGGACGGGCGGCTCATGCCCGAGACCCCCACCCAGGCGCTGGCGGCGGGCCGGTTCGACGACGTGCCGCTGATCATCGGCTGGAACTCGGGCGAGGACTCGCTGATGGGCCCAGGCCCGCTCCGGCTCGAGCAGACCTCGAACATCCCGCCCGCCGCCCGGCTGGTCTACCGCGAGGAGGCCGCCGCCGGCGACGAAACGCTCGCCCGCGCCCTGTTCACCGACCGGGTGTTCGGCGGCCCCGCACGCTGGGTGGCGGCGAAGGCGGCCGACGGCAAGCCGGCCTGGCTCTATCATTTCTCCTACATCGGTTCGCGCTTCCGCCCGGCCGTGACGCGCGCCGGACACGCCGCCGAGATCCAGTACGTCTTCGAATACTGGGGCCGCCGCACGCCCATGAGCCAGGTCTCCGACGAGGATCGGGCCATGGCCGCCCTGATGCACGCCTGCTGGGTCGCCTTCGCCAGGTCGGACGCGCCAGCCTGCGGGTCCGAAGCCTGGCCCGCCTACCGGCCGGCGGCGGACCAGCTCATGGAGTTCGGCCCCGCCCCGGGCGTGCGGACCGGCTTCCGCAAGGCCCGGCTGGACGCCGTCCAGGCGGTAGCGCTGCCGACCCTGGGCCTGCCTGCGAACACGCCAACGAACTGATTCGCCAAGCGGGGCGTTTCCGGAGTCTCGACCCTGGGGATCCGGAGACCGGCATGGCCACCCGTCCGACATGGCAAGGCTACCTGCGCCTCAGCCTCGTGAGCTGCCCGGTGGCGCTCTACACCGCCACCTCGCGCACGGGCGAGGTGCACTTCAACATGCTGCACAAGGACACCCATAACCGGATCCGGATGATCCCTACGGATCCGGAGACGGGTCCGGTCGACCGCTCCGAGATCGTCAAGGGCTACGAGATCGAGAAGGGCCGCTACGTCGTCATCACCAACGAGGAGATCCAGGCGGTCCGGCTGTCCACGACCCGCACCCTGGATATCGAGCGCTTCGTCGGCGAGGACGAGATCGACCGGCTCTACTGGAACGACCCCTATTTCCTGGCGCCCGACGGCGACATGGCCGTCGAGGCCTTCACCGTGATCCGCGAGGCGATGAAGAAGGAGGGCCGCGTGGCCCTCGGTCGCCTGGTCATGCACCAGCGCGAGCGGCTGATGGCGCTTGAGGCGCGGGACAAGGGCATCCTCGCCTACACCATCCGCAACAGGCGCGAGGTGAAGCAGCCGGAGGAGGTTTTCGCGAACATCCCGGATGTGAAGCCCCCCGCCCAGATGGTCGAGATCGCCGCCAAGATCATCGATCAGCTTGAGGGCCCGTTCGATCCCAGCCAGTTCAACGACCGCTACGAGGACGCGCTCCGGGCCCTGATCAAGGAAAAGGAGAAGGGCCACTCGGTCACCGCCCCGCAGCAGCCGCAGGAGGCGGAGGTCATCGACCTCATGGAGGCGCTGCGGCGCAGCCTCGGCCAGACCTCGGGCGGCGGCGAGCGCCGCAAGCCCGCGGCCAAGTCGGCCGCCGGCCGCACGGCCGCCAAGAAGGCCGCCAAGCCCGCGGCCAAGAAGCCGGCCGCCAAGAAGCGCGCCTGACCATTTCCAGACGGGAGAGACCACGATGATGAAGACCCTTCTGACCACGGCCGCCGCCGTGACCGCCTCGGCCCTGGTGGTGGGCTGCGACCGCTCGGCCCAGAACGCCGACGGCGCCACCCAGGCCGGTGATCCCGGCGTGGCCGCCGCGCCGGGCACGGTGGGCGGCGCGGACACCGGACGCGACACCGGTCAGGGGGGCGAGGCGGGCGGCGCGGGCGAGATCGGCGTCCCGGCCGACACCGGCTCCCTGGGTCCCGGCTCCACGGGCGCGAATGCCGGCGACTCGCCCACGTCGGGCGCGCCCAACACCACAAACAACGCCGCCTCAGGCGCGCCGCCGCAATAGGCCGCGGCGGGAGGTCAGCCGGCCTCCGAGCGGCGGTCGTGGATCCGGCCGAGGCGGAAGCCCAGGGCCGCCCAGGCCGCCGCGAAGGCGGCGCCCAGCAGGGCCACCGCCCCGCCGGAGCCCATGGCCCCGATGAGGGCGTTCAGCCAGCCGCTGACCGCGTCGCCGCCGCGGTAGACCACCGTGTCGATGACGTTCTTGGCCTTGTACTTGGTCTCGTTGTCGACGGTGGTGAACAGCATCTCGCGGCCGGGCCGGATCAGGGCGTATTCGCCGACCCGGCGCAGGACCATCACCCCCGCCAGCACCGGGAAGGTGGCGACCGCCGCCAGCAGGCCGAAACCCGCCACCATGGCGACCGGCACGGCGGTCAAGAGGACGGTGACGCCCAGCCGCCGGGTCAGCCGGCCGGTGAGGAACACCTGCACGAAGATGGTCAGGCTCTGCACCGCGACGTCGATGGCGCTGAACACCTGGGTCTGGCGGGTCCTGTCCGGGAAGGTCGCCTCCACCAGCCGCGCCTGCTCGAAGTAGAGGAAGGTGGTCACGGTCGCCAGCAGCACCACGAAGAGGGACAGCCCGAGCAGGTAGGGCGAGCGCGCGATCAGGGTCAGGCCGGCCAGGACGTTCCCGCCGATCGGCCGCCCGGAGCTTGCCGCCGCCTGGGCCTCGCCCGGCTGGCGGTCGCGCCAGCGCAGCAGGAAGAGGACGGGCAGCAGGCTGGCCATCAGCAGGCCCGCCGAGATCAGCAGCAGGCCCGCGTGACCGACGGAGGCGACCAGCAGTCCGCTGGTCAGGGGGCCCATCAGGCCGCCGAGGCTCGCGCCGGCCGCGATCTGACCGAACAGCCGCTTCGCCTGGCCGGGATGGAAGACGTCGGCCATCAGGCTCCAGGCGATCGAGACCACGAACAGGTTGAACACCGACAGCCAGATGTAGAAGGCGCGGCCGAGCCAGACGTCGTCGCTGGCCCGCCAGATGCCGAAGGCGAAGGCCGCGAAGCTGGCGGCGAAGAAGCTGTAGGTGACCGGCAGCAGGCGGCGGCGCGGCATCTTCGTGCTGACCCAGCCGTAGAACGGCACCACCAGCAGGGTGACCACGAAGGTGCCGGTGAACAGCCACTGGAGATTGTCCACCCCGCCGGCGACGCCCATGGTCTCGCGCACCGGCCGCAGCATGAAATAGCCCGTGAACAGCAGGAAGAAGACCAGGAAGCCCGCCACCACGGCGGCGACCTCCTGCGGTTCGGCGACGATCAGGCGGGAGAGGGCGGCCGCCGGGCCCCGGCGGCGCGCGCCCTCAGAGGCCGTCAATGAACTGCTCCATCCGCGTGCGCAGCGCCGCATCCGGCATCCGGCCGCGGGCGGCCCCGAGGTTGTCGTCGACATACCGCGCCTGGGCCATGCCCGGCACGGCGCAGGTCACCGCCGGATGCGACACCACATACTTCAGGAAGACCTGGGCCCAGGTCGCGCAGTCGATCTCCTTCGCCCAGTCCGGCAGCGGCCGGCCCTGGGTCGCCTGGAACAGCCGGCCCCGTCCGAACGGCAGGTTGATCATCACGGCCATGCCGCGGTCGCGGGCCAGCGGCAGGATGCGCTCGGCCGAGCCGCGGTTGTCCAGGGCGTAGTCCACCTGGATCACGTCCAGGGTCTCCCGGCGCATCATCGCCTCGAAGTCGGCGTACTGGTTGTCGAACGAGGTGGTGGCGCCGAGGTAGCGGATGCGGCCCGACTGCTTGAGGTCGCGCAGGGTCGCCAGCTGGTTGGTGATGTCGCGCAGGTTGTGCACCGCGATCAGGTCGAGGCGCTCCGTCTTCAGCTTCTGGAAGGAGGCCTCGATCTGCGCCCGGCCGGCCTCCTTGCTGTCGGCGCCGACCTTGGTGGCGAGGAACAGGCCCGGCCGGATCTTCAGCTCCGCCACCAGTTCGCCGACGATGGTCTCGGCCTGGCCGTAGGACGGGGCGGTGTCGATCACCTTGCCGCCCAGGTCGTGGAAGCGCTTCAGCGTCGCCCGCAGCGGCGCTCGTTCCGCTTCCGTCGGCGCGGCGTCGTAGCGGCGGGCGGTGCCGACGCCCACCACCGGCAGGGCCTCCCCGCTCGACGGGATCGGCTTGGTGATGAGTTCCGCCGCCTGGGCAAGCGCCGGAAGCGGCAGGGCGGCCGCCGCGCCGGCGGCCATGAGGCTGCGTCTGGTGAGGTCCATGGCGTCGCTCCCTGTTCTGGTCCGGCCAGCGAAGCCGCCGGACGTCGCCAGAATGTTTCGAGGGATTGCGCCGGCGAAACGGGTGCGCCCTTGCCGACTAGGACTTCTTCTTCGTCAACATCTGGAAGGCCAGGACGACGGCGAGGACCACCACCACCGCCCAGGCGATCACCCGGATGGCGTCCACCAGGAAGCCCACCACCGCCGCGGCGAAGATCACCCCCAGCAGGATCACGATCCACTTGCCCATCAGCCCCTCAGCTTCCTGATCGCGGGCTCAAGCGGCCGCTCGCTGTCGAAATAATCAGCCCAGGCCTTGGTCTTCTTCAAGAGGCCGGGGGCGGTGCGGATGGTGTATTTCTTCGGGTCGAGGCCGGGCTTCACCTGGGCCCAGGTCAAGGGGAAGGACACCGGCGCGCCCGGCCGCCCGCGCGGCGAGAGGGGGGCCACCGCCGTGCTCATCCGGTCGTTGCGCAGGTAGTCGAGGAAGATCCGCCCGACCCGCTTGGCCTTGGCCATGTTGACCACGTACTTGTCGGGCTCCCCGGCGGCGATCGCCAGGCAGACGTCCTGGGCGAACTTCTTGGCCGTGGGCCAGTCCATCTTGCCCTTGCCGCCCTTCAGGGGCGTGACCACGTGCAGGCCCTTGCCGCCGGTGGTCTTGCAGAAGGAGACGAGGCCCAGCTCGTCCAGCTTCGCCCTCACCGTGAGCGCGGCCTCGATCACCCGGTCGAACGGGATGTCCTCGTCAGGGTCGAGGTCGAAGACCAGCCGGCCGGGCGTCTCGGGCGAGAAGGGCTGGTTGTTCCACGGGTGGTATTCCAGGGCCCCGATCTGGGCCATGGCGGCCAGGGCTTCGACCCGGTCGAGCTGCAGATAGGGCTTGTGGTCGCCGAACACCTGCACCTCGGTGATCAGGGCCGACGAGCCCTTGCCGGCGTGGCGCTGGAAGAACCTCTGCTCGCCGTTGATGCCGTCCGGCATGCGGATGATCGAGCAGGGCCGGCCCTTGATGTGCGGCATCATCCAGGGGCCGATCGTCTCCAGGTACTGGGCGAGGTCGAGCTTGGTGACGGGTTTGCCGTCGCCGCCGTCGGGCCACAGCGCCTTGTTCGGGTTGGATAGCAGGACCCCCATCACCACCGGGTCGGGCCCCTTCGCGGCGGCCTTCGGCTTCGGGGGCGCCTTGGCCGCCTTCGGCGTCGGCTCGGCGATCTCTGTGGAGAGCGGCGCGGGCGTCTCGGCCTCGACCTCGGCGGCGGGCTTGTCCTCCCGCAGCGCCTTGAAGGCGCCCTGCCGGACCATGCCGGAGCCGGTGAAGCCGGCGAACTCGATCTCGGCCACCAGTTCGGGCTTCGCCCAGTGGACGTTGGCCTCCTTGCGCGGCGCGCCGGGGCCGCTGAACGGGCTCTTGTCGCTCTCCGCCTTCTGCAGCCGGGGCAGGACGCGGGCGACCTTGTCGCGGCCGAAGCCCGTCCCCACCCGGCCGACGTAGACCAGCTTGTCGTCCCGGTGCACGCCCACCAGCAGGGAGCGAAGCTGGCCCGCCTCGCCCGTCCAGCCGCCGATCACCACCTCGTGGCCCGCCCGGCACTTGGACTTCACCCAGTCCTCGCCGCGGCCGGAGCGGTAGGGCGCGTCCAGCTTCTTGGAGACGATGCCCTCCAGCGACATCCGACAGGCCGACTGCAGCACGGCCTCGCCCGCGGTCTCGAAGTGGTCGACGTAGCGGATCCGCTTCTCGACCTTCTTCCCGGCCGCCTCGAGCGCCGCCTGGAGCCTCGCCTTCCGGTCCCGCAGGGGGAGGTTGCGCAGATCCTCGCCGTCCAGGAACAGGACGTCGAAGGCGAAGAAGATCAGGTTGGCGGTCTTCCCGTCCGACAGCGCGGCCTGCAGCGCCGGGAAGTCCGGCGAGCCGTTGTGGTCGAGCGCGCAGGCCTCGCCGTCGTAGAGGCCGTCCGGCAGGGCTGCGGCGTCGGCGGCGATCTCCTTGAACTTCGGTGTCCAGTCCAGGCCGGAGCGGGTCTTTACCTGGGCCTTGCCCTTCTCGACCCGGAGCTGAAGCCGGTAGCCGTCGAACTTGATCTCGTGCGCCCAGCCGGACCCCTGCGGCGGCCGCTCCACCGACTTGGCCAGCACCGGCGGCACGAAACCGGGAAGGCCCGCGGCCTTGAGCTTGGGCCCGGGCGCAGCCCTCAGGGCCGCGGCCTTGGGCGCCTCGGCCTCGGTGCGGTTCGATTGCCAGATGTTCTTCGCCGAGGCCCGGGCGCGGCCGCCCTTCATGAACGGCTTCGGCCCCTTGCCCTTCCCGGCGGCGATCTCGTCCATGCTCCGGCCGGAGGCGACCGAGGTGAGCGCCTCCTGCACCAGCCTGTCGCCGTGGCCGTCGAGTTCCTGGCCGTCACGGTGCTTGATCAGCAGCCAGTTGTCCTTCTTCTCGCCCGGCCGGCGCTTCATGCGCACCAGGACGAAGCCGCCCTTCAGCCGCTCGCCGTCCATGGTGAACTTGAAGTCGCCCTTCTTCAGCATGGCGTGGGGGTCGCCCTCGGGCTCCCAGTAGCCGCGGTCCCACAGCATCACCGTGCCGCCGCCGTACTGGCCCTTGGGGATGGTCCCCTCGAAGTCGCCGTAGTCGAGCGGATGGTCCTCCACCTCCACGGCCAGCCGGCGGTCCGCGGGGTCCAGGGAGGGGCCCTTGGTCACCGCCCATGACTTGAAGACGCCGTCCAGCTCCAGGCGGAAGTCGTAGTGCAGGCGGCTCGCCGCGTGCTTCTGGATGACGAAGCGCAGCCTGTTGGACGGCTTGACCGGATCTTCGCCGCTGGGCTCCTCCGTCTTGGAGAAGTCCCGCATCGACTGGTAGCGGGCGAGCTTCTTGTCGGCCATCCGGGCTCCTTCAGCTGGCCAGCGCCGTAACCCTCGGCTCCACGCCGGCCAGCGCCGTGACGAAGGCGTCGCGCCAGGCGGTGACGTCCTCGCGCTCGACGGTGTCGAAGAGAGCGCGCCAGCGCCGGATTCGCTCCGGCTTCTCCATGGAGAGCGCCCGCTTCAGGGCGTCGGCGACCTCTTCGGGACTGTTCGGATTGACCAGCAGGGCGTCCTCCATCTGCCGCGCGGCGCCGGCGAAGCGGGAGAGGATCAGGACGCCGGGGTCCTCCGGATTCTGCGACGCCACGAACTCCTTGGCCACCAGGTTCATGCCGTCGCGCAGCGGCGTCACCAGGCCCACCCGGGCGGCCGAATAGATCCCGGCCAGCTCGTCGCGGCGGTAGTTCTTGTTCACGTAGCGGAACGGCTGCCAGTCGACGTCGGCGAACTCGCCGTTGATCCGGCCCGACAGGGCGTCCAGGCGACCACGGATCTCCTGGTAGGCCTCGACCCCCTCCCGGCTGACGGGGGCGATCTGCAGCATGAGGACTTCCCGGCGCAGGTCGGGGTTGTCGGCCAGCAGCCGCTCGAAGCCGAGGAACCGCTCCTCCAGGCCCTTTGAATAGTCCAGACGGTCGACGCCGACGATCAGGCGGCGGAAGACGGTGCAGGCGATCATGATGTCGCGCATCCGCCGCGCCTTGGGCGAGGTCACCATCCGCGCGAAGTCGCCCGCGTCGATCCCGATGGGATAGGCGTCCACCTGCACGGTGCGGCCGAAGGCCTTCAGGCGTCCAGGCGACAGCTGCTCGCCGTCGGCCTCGGCCAGGACGTACTCCTCGAACGCCTGGCGGTACTCGGCGGTCTGGAACCCCACGAGGTCGTAGTCGAACATCGCCTGCACGAGCTGGCGGTGGCCGGGCAGGGTGGTGACCAGCTGGTGCGCCGGCCAGGGCACGTGGAGGAAGAAGCCCATCCGGTTCCTCACGCCCAGCCGCCGCAGCTCCCGCCCCAGCGGGATCAGGTGGTAGTCGTGCACCCAGATCAGGTCGTCGGGCTCGATGAGCGGCCGGAGCGTCTCGGCGAAGCGGCGGTTCACCCGCTCGTAGCCCTCGCCATAGGCCCGGTCGTAGGCGGTCAGGTCGGACCGGTAGTGGAACAGCGGCCAGAGCGTCTTGTTGGCGTAGCCGTTGTAGTACTCATCGTAGTCCGCCTCCTCGAGGTCGATGGTGGCGGCGGTGACCCCGTCGATCTTCTGCATCGACAGCTGGCCGGTGAACCTGGGCGTGATCTTGCCGCTCCAGCCGAACCACAGACCGGAATACTCACGCAGCGCCGCGGCGAGCGCCATGGCCAGGCCGCCCACGCTCTCGTCGCCCTTGCCGCCGGGCGGCTGGACGCGGTTGGAGATGACGATCAGGCGGCTCACAGCGCCGCCTCCAGCCAGGTCAGGACCTGCTCGACGCTCGCGAGGCGGAAGCGGGCCGCCGTCGGCCGCGGCGGGCCCACCAGGATGCCCAGGCCGCCGGCCGCCGCCACGGCCTCGAAGCCGTGCTCGTCGGTGGCGTCGTCGCCGATGAAGATCGGTTTCGCGGCGGCGAACGGCGCCTGGCCCAGGAAGTCGCCGACGCTGTCGCCCTTGGTGGGGCCGGGCGTGCGCAGCTCCTCGACCATGTCGCCGTGCTGCAGGGTCAGCCCGGTCCCGGCGGCGATCTCCTCGGCCAGCAGGCGCGCCGGCCCGGCGTGGGAACGGGCCAGGCGGTAGTGGAGGGCGACGCTCAGCCCCTTCTCCTCGACGATCAGTCCGGAGTCCCGGCTCGCGAAGTCACGGAAGCGCTGGGCCGCAGCGGGCAGGGCCGGGTGCGGATCGGCCTCGTGCACCGTGCCGTCGGGCTCCCGGCGGACCAGCCCGTGGACGGCGGCGACGGCGACGACGCGGCCTTCCAGGATCCGATCCACGTCCGCCAGCGTGCGTCCGCTGATGACCGCGAGGCGTCCGTCCATGGCGCGGGTGAGCTTCTCCACCAGCCGGGTGCGGCGGGGCTCCGGACGCACGTCCTGCGGGCGCGAGGCGATCGGCGCGAGCGTGCCGTCCAGGTCGAGGAACAGGGCCGCGTCGGCCAGCATCAGGGGCTTGGGCGCCGGCAGTCCGATGGTCAGCTCCTCGAAAGTCATGAAGTTGCGGCGCCCCCGCTGCCCATACCACACGCAAGGCGGCCGGCCGTCGCCGGCGGCGCCATATCAACATGGAACAACTCCCGAAGCCCCTTGACGTTGCATTATCCAGTCGCCGCTATGCGCGCCGTCAATCCGCAAGCAGAAGAGGTGACGCCGATGGCCGAGACGCCGCAGGCCGACGTGATCGTGCTGTTCGGCGGCGCCGGCGACCTCGCCCGGCGCATGCTCCTGCCGTCGCTCTATTTCCTCGATTCCGACGGCTTCCTGCCGGAGGGCTTCAGGCTCGTGGCCACCGCCCGCTCGGACATGACCCGCGGGGCCTTCCTCGACATGGTCCGGGCCGACCTCGCCGCGCGGCCCGAGGGCCTGGACGAGACGGTGTGGGCGCGGTTCTCGGCCCGCGTCGAGTACGTGGCCGCCGACGCCACCTCGCCGGAGGGCGTCGCCGCCCTGAAGCCGCACCTGGAGGGCGTCCGCGCCCCGATTTTCTACCTGGCGCTCTCGCCCAGCCTCTACGGCCGCGTCTGCGTCGCGCTGGCCGCGGCCGGGCTCGCCAGCGACGAGAGCCGGATCGTGCTGGAGAAGCCGATCGGCCGGGACCTGGAATCCTCGCGGGTGATCAATGTCTCGGTCGGCGCGGTCTTCGACGAGGACCGGATCTTCCGGATCGACCACTACCTGGGCAAGGAGACCGTCCAGAACCTCATCGCGCTGCGTTTCGCCAACACCCTGTTCGAGCCGCTGTGGAACAACCTCACGGTCGACCACGTGCAGATCACGGTCGCCGAGACGGAAGGCGTGGGCGAGCGCTGGCCCTACTACGACGAGTACGGCGCCCTGCGCGACATGCTGCAGAACCACATGCTGCAGCTCCTCTGCCTCGTGGCCATGGAGCCGCCGGCCGACATGGAGCCGGACTCCGTGCGCAACGAGAAGGTGAAGGTGCTCCGCTCCCTGCGCCGCTTCACCCGCGCGGACGCCCAGGCCGCCTCGATCCGCGGCCAGTACACGCCGGGCGTGGTCGGCGGGAAGACAGCCAAGGGCTACGAGGAGGAGCGCGGCGAGCCCTCCGACATCGACACCTTCGTGGCGCTCCGGGCCGACATCGACAACTGGCGGTGGGCGGGCGTGCCCTTCTTCCTGCGCACCGGCAAGCGCCTGCCCGAGCGGCGGACCCAGATCGCCATCCAGTTCAAGGGCGTGCCCCACTCGATCTTCGGCAACGCCGCGAAGGACGACCTCACCCCCAACCGGCTGGTCATCGACCTGCAGCCGGACGAGGACATTGAGCTCCTCCTGATGAACAAGGCCCCCGGCATCACCCAGGGCGGCATCCGCCTGCAGTCCCTGCCGCTGTCGCTGAGCCTGCTCAAGGCCTACCAGGGCCCGGGCGCGCGCCGCCGCATCGCCTACGAGCGGCTGCTGCTGGACGTCATCGTCGGCAACTCCACCCTGTTCGTCCGCCGCGACGAGGTGGAGGAGGCCTGGCGCTGGGTGGACGGCGTCGCCGACGCCTGGAAGGAAGCCGGCCTCACGCCCAAGCCCTACGCCGCCGGCTCCTGGGGCCCCGCGGGCGCCTTCGCCCTGATCGAGCGCGCCGGCCGGGCCTGGTACGACTAGGTCCTAGCCCGTGTGCCCCGCGCGGCTCAGCGGGCTGGGCTCGCCGAACCGGTGAGGGTCGCGGCCGAGCGCCATGCGCAGGGTGGTGATCTCCTGCGAGGTCTCGAGCATCTCGACGATCTCGTAGAAGGCCTTCGCCTCGTCGAAGTCGTCGGGACGGGCGAGCCGGTCGGCGACCTTCTCCTGGATGCGGCTGATGAAGGCGTCGGCGGCCTCGGCTGCGGCGCGCAACTCCTCGGGGCTCCCGTGGGGCTTCGAATGGTCGGTCATGGGCGGACGACGCTCCAGATGCGGTGAAGGTTCCCTAGCGCACGCTCGACCAGGGCCGTGAGAGCAGGGCGGCGCAGTTGATCAGGCCCACCAGGGAGTAGGTCTGCGGATAGTTGCCCCAGAGCTCGCCGTCGCCGGAGAACGAGATGTCCTCCGACAGCAGGCCCGCGGCCGTGCGCCGGCCGAGCATCTCCTCGAACAGCTCCCGCGCCTCCTCCGAGCGGCCCGACAGGTGCAGGGCCTCGATCAGCCAGAAGGTGCAGAAGTTGAACGCGGTCTTCGGCTCGCCGAAGTCGTCGGGGATGGCGTAGCGCAGCATGAACGGCCCGCGGCGCAGGCCCTCCTCCACCGCCTTCATGGTGGCCACCATGCGCGGATGGTCCGGCGGGCAGAACCGCACGTCCACGAGCTGCAGCAGCGAGGCGTCCAGCTCGTCGCCGCCGAAGGTCGCCGCGTAGCGGCCGAGCTCCTCGTTCCAGGCGCGGGTCTCGATGGTCTGGCGAACCTCGGCCGCCCGACCGTTCCAGTATCGGGCGCGATCCTTCAGGCCGAGCTTCTCGGCGGCGTTGCCGAGCCGGTCGCAGGCGGCCCAGCACATCACCGACGAATAGGTGTGCACCGCCTCCCGGCCGCGGAACTCCCACAGGCTGGCGTCTGGCTTGTCGTGCAGTTCGAAGGCGCGCTCCCCAATCGGCTCCAGGGCCCGGAAGTCGTCCACCGTGGCCGGGCGCAGCAGGCGCTGGTCGAAGAAGGCCTGGACCGTGGAGAGCACGATCTGGCCGTAGACGTCGTGCTGCAGGTGCTCGTGCGCCTGGTTGCCGACGCGCACGGGCCCCATACGGCGATAGCCCGGCAGGTGCGGCGCGATCCACTCGGTGAGCACCGGCTCCAGGCCCACGCCGTAGACCGGCTGCACGTGGCCGGCGCGGCTGGTGTCGACCACCGTGGCCGGGCCCAGGCCGCCGGCCCCCGCCGCCCCGTAGACCGGCGCCTCGTCGCCCTTGCGCGCCTGGTCCACCAGGTTGCGTAGATAGACCAGGTAGTTCTCCAGCATGTCGGCCGCGCCCAGCCGGTTCAGCGCCTGGACCACGTAGTAGGCGTCGCGGAGCCAGCAGTAGCGGTAGTCCCAGTTGCGCGCGTGGCCGCTGTCGTCGGCGTGCTCGGGGATGGAGGTGGTCAGCGCCGCGACGATCGCGCCGGTCTCCTCGTAGGCGCAGAGCTTCAGGGTGATCGCCGCGCGGATCACCGCCTCCTGCCACTCCAGGGGCGTCGACAGGGTGCGCACCCAGCCCCGCCAGTAGTCGGTGGTCTCGCGCAGCATCCGCTCCGTCGTGGTCGCCACGTCGGAGCCGAAGCCCTCGTCGGGACCGAGGAACATGGCGATCGGCTCCTCCAGCCTGAACGTCCGCTCGTCACCGATGTGGCTGATCGGGGCGTCCGTGGTGAGCCTGAGCGTCACCTCCGGGCCCACGAAGCGCATGTGGTTAGAGCCCACGGTGGTCCCGGTGGCGTGCTCGCCGTAGTTGGCGGTGGGCCGCAGGCGGATGCGGATCCGTGGCGTGCCCGCCAGCGGCCGGATCAGCCGGATGAAGGCCAGCGGGCGGTAGACGCGGCCGAGCTGGCGGTAGCGCGGACAGAAGTCGATGACCTCGAACCGCGCGCCCGAACGGTCGGCGATCTCGGTGCGCAGGATGGGCGTGTTGCGCAGGTAGCCCTGGCGCACCTCCGCCTGGTCCTCCGCCTGCACGTCCCAGACGCCCTGAGCGATCTCGTCGCCCGGGTCGCGGCTGCCGAGCAGGGCGGAGAAGAACGGATCGCCGTCCACCCGGGGCACGCAGGCCCAGACGAAGCGGCCGGCCCGGTCGACGAGCGCGCTGGCGGTGCAGTTTCCAATGGGGAACAGGTCGAGTGTCTGGCCCAAGCCTTCGGATCCCTTCTCTCTGGTATCGATACCGGGCGGAGCCCCGTTTCCGCTCGACGTGCGCTAAACGTGCCTTGATAACCTTGGCTCCGGAAGCCGGGCGAGTCGCTCGCGCGTTCTCGACAGTCGACCCCACCAGAGCAGACGGAAATCAGCCGGATGATCCGAGCCCGACGCGCCCGCATCGTCGCGACCCTAGGCCCCGCCAGCCGCGAGGCCGGCAAGATCCGCGAACTCGCCCAGGCGGGCGCGGACGTCTTCCGGGTGAACTTCAGCCACGGCAGCCACGCCGACCATGCGCGCGCCATCCAGTCGGTGCGCAAGGCCGAGGCGGCGGTGGGCCGGCCGCTGGCCGTGCTGGCCGACCTGCAGGGGCCGAAGCTGCGGCTGGGCGAGTTCGCCGACGGCGCTGTGCGGCTGAAGGCGGGCCAGAGCCTGCGGCTCGACCTCAAGGCCGCCGCCGGCGACGCGGCGCGGATCGGCGTGCCGCACCCGGAGGTGTTCGCCGCCCTAAGGTCCGGCGCCGTGGTGCTGCTGGACGACGGCAAGGTCCGGCTGAGGGTCACCAGGCACGGTCCCGACTTCGCGGACACCATCGTCGAGGCCGGCGAGCAGCTCTCCAACCACAAGGGCCTGAACCTGCCGGGCCTGGCCATCCCGATCCCGGCGCTGACCGAGAAGGACCGCAAGGACCTGGCCTTCGCCCTGGACCAGGGCGTGGACTGGGTGGCGCTCTCGTTCGTGCAGCGGGCCTCCGACATGGCCGAGCTGCGACGCCTTGTGCAGGGGCGGGCCGGCGTCCTGGCCAAGATCGAGAAGCCCGCGGCGCTGGAGGTGCTGGACGAGATCCTCGACCTCTCCGAGGCGATCATGGTCGCCCGCGGCGACCTCGGCGTGGAGCTCGCGCCCGAGGACGTGCCGGTGGTCCAGAAGCAGCTCGTCCGCGCCGCACGGCTGCGCGGCATTCCGGTGATCGTGGCGACCCAGATGCTGGAATCCATGACCAAGTCGCCGACCCCCACCCGGGCCGAGGCCTCGGACGTGGCCGGGGCCGTCTACGAGGGCGCCGACGCCCTCATGCTGTCGGCCGAGAGCGCTGTGGGCGACTATCCGATCGAGGCGGTGTCGATCATGGACCGCATCATCACCCGGGTGGAGCACGACCCCCGCTGGCCGGAGCTCATGCGCGCCGAATATCCGGTCGACGACGCCGACGCCGACGCCCTGGTGGCCGCCGCGCGGCGGGCCGCGGAAGCCGCGTCCACCGCCTGCCTGGCGGCCTTCACCACCACCGGCCAGACGGCGCTTCGCCTGTCGCGGGAGCGGCCGCTGCAGCCGACCCTGGCGCTCACCCCCAGCCTCAACACCGCCCGCCGCCTCGCCCTGGCCTGGGGCGTGGAGCCCCGGATCATCCCCGAGCTGTTCGATCCAGAGGACCTCGCCCGCGTCGCCGTGGAGCAGGCGGTCGCCACCGAACTCGCCCCGCCGGGCCAGCGGGTGCTGATCCTCGCCGGCCTTCCCATGGGCTCGCCCGGCGCGGCCAATATCCTGCGGCTCGCCCATACTCCGCGGCGCTAGCCGGCTCGTGGCGCGTTAGGACGGCATGCTGGAAACCTATCCCTCCGCCGCCGCCATGGCGCAGGCCGCCGCGCACGGCGTCGAGGCCGCCCTGGCGCAGGGCCTGCGCACCCGTGGCCGGGCGAGCCTGGTGGCCACCGGCGGCCGCTCGCCCGGCGCGGTCTACGACGCCCTCCACGGGGCGAAGGTGGACTGGGCCCGGGTGATCGTCACCCTCTCCGACGAGCGCTGCGTCGCGCCGGACGCGCCCGAGGCCAACGCCCGGCTGGTGACGCAACGGCTGTTCGCCGGCGAACCCGCCAAGGCCCACTTCATCCCGCTATGGCCGGAGCCCGAGGCCGCCGCGCTGAGCGCCCTCCTGCCCTTCGACGCCGTGCTGCTGGGCATGGGCGAGGACGGCCACGTAGCCTCCCTGATCCCCGGCGATCCCGATCTCGCCGCTGGACTGGACCCGGAGGGACAGGCGCTGACCCGCGCCGTGCCGGCCGGTCTGGGCTCGCCGCCGCTGGCGCGCATCACGCTGACGCTGGCGGCCCTGCTGCAGGCGCGCGCCATCTTCCTCTTGATCGCCGGGGAGGCTAAGCGCGAGGTGATCGCCCGCGCCCGGGCCGGAGCCGACCTGCCGGTGCGGGCGCTCCTCGTCCAGGACCAGGTTCCCGTCCGCGTCCTGTGGGCGCCCGAGCATTCGTGACGCGAATGCGTTTAGGTGTTTTCGAGTACGCCGTGTCCGCGTCCCGGGACCCGGCAGGTCACTAGAGGTACCGCCATGCATCCGGTCACGGCCGAGGTCACCGAACGCATCGTCGAGCGCAGCCGCGCCACGCGGGCCGACTACCTGGAGCGGATGGAAGCCGCCCGGCACGCCGGCCCCGGACGGGCCAAGCTTTCCTGCGCCAACTTCGCCCACGCCTTCGCCGCGGTGGGCGAGGGCGACAAGCTGCGGATGCGCGATCCCACCGCGCCCAACGTGGCGATCGTCTCCAGCTACAACGACATGCTCTCGGCCCACCAGCCGCTGGAGCGCTTCCCGGCGATCATCAAGCATGCGGCCCGCGAGGTCGGCGCCACGGCCCAGTTCGCCGGCGGCGTGCCCGCCATGTGCGACGGCGTCACCCAGGGCCGGCCGGGCATGGAGCTCTCCCTGTTCTCCCGCGACGTCATCGCCATGTCGACGGCCGTGGCCCTGACCCACGACGCCTTCGACGCGGCCCTGATGCTCGGCATCTGTGACAAGATCGTGCCGGGCCTGACCATGGGCGGGCTGGCCTTCGGGCACCTTCCGACGATCTTCGTACCGGGCGGCCCGATGACCTCGGGCATCTCCAACGCCGAGAAGGCCCGCACGCGGGCGCTCTACGCGGAGGGCAAGGCGACCCGGGAGGAGTTGCTGGACAGCGAGATGAAGTCCTATCACGGGCCCGGCACCTGCACCTTCTACGGGACCGCCAACTCCAACCAGATGATGATGGAGATGACCGGCCTGCACCTGCCGAACTCCGCCTTCATCCAGCCGAACACCCCGCTGCGCGACGCCCTGGTGGCCGCTGCCGCGCGCCGGGCGGTCGAGATCCGCGACGGGACCAACGACTACACGCCCATGTCGGCGGTGTTCGACGAGAAGAGCGTGGTCAACGCCTTGGCCGGCCTGCTGGCCACGGGCGGCTCGACCAACCACACCCTGCACCTCCTCGCCATGGCGCGGGCGGCGGGAGTGGTGATCACCTGGGAGGACTTCGACGACCTGTCCCGGATCACGCCGCTGATCGCCCGCGTCTATCCGAACGGCTCGGAGGACGTGAACGCCTTCCACGCGGCCGGCGGCATGGCCTTCGTGATCCGCCAGCTGCTGGATGCGGGCCTCGCCCACGACGACGTGATGACCGTCGCCGGCCGCGGCCTGCGCCGCTACATCGCCGAGCCCTTCCTGGACGGCGACCGCCTGGTCTGGCGCGAGGGGACGGCGGCCTCCCTCGACCGCGACCTGCTCAGGCCGGTGGACGACCCCTTCCAGGCCGAGGGCGGGCTGCGCCTCCTGAAGGGTGCGCTCGGCCGGGGCGTCATCAAGACCTCGGCGGTGAAGCCGCAGCACCTGGTCATCGAGGCGCCGGCCCTGGTGTTCGACGACCAAGACGACCTGCTCGCCGCCCACAAGCGCGGCGAGCTCAACCGGGACTTCGTGGCCGTGGTCCGCTTCCAGGGGCCGAAGGCCAACGGCATGCCGGAGCTGCACTCCCTCACGCCGGCACTGGGCGTCCAGCTCGACAAGGGCTATCAGGTCGCCCTTGTCACGGACGGCCGGATGTCGGGCGCCTCGGGCAAGGTGCCGGCGGCCATCCACATGACGCCGGAGGCCGCCGACGGCGGCCCGCTGGCCTACGTCCGCGATGGCGACATCGTCCGGCTCGACGCGCTCACCGGGGAG
This sequence comes from Phenylobacterium sp., assembly GCF_036821595.1. GTDB lineage: Bacteria > Pseudomonadota > Alphaproteobacteria > Caulobacterales > Caulobacteraceae > Phenylobacterium. The sequence continues at coordinate 39,341 of NZ_DAISJG010000017.1, read as the reverse complement.
CTGACGATCAAGGTGGAAGCGAACGAATTGATGAGCCGCACCCCCGCCGCCCCTCGGCCGTCGGGCTTCGGCTACGGCCGCGAGCTGTTCGGCTGGATGCGCCGCGCCGCGGGACCCGCCGACGCCGGCGCCTGCGCCCTGTTCGAGGCCGCCTAGTGAAACCCAGCTATGTCGGACTGGTGGGCGACGTGGGCGGCACCAACGCCCGCTTCGCCGTGGTGGACGCCCAGGGGCACATCCGCAATCCGCGCATCTTCCCCGCCAAGGACTACGCCACCATCACCGAGGTGATCGGCGAGTACCTGGAGACCACCTGCGGCCGGAAGCGGCCGCCGCGGGCGGTGATCGCCGTCGCGGGCCCCGTGGTCGACGGCGAGATCGAGTTCACCAACCTCGACTGGCAGATCTCCGAAGGCGACCTGATCGCCGACTTCGGCTTCGAGGCGGTGAAGCTGCTGAACGACTTCGCGGCCCAGGCGCTCGCCTGCCCGACACTCGACCCGGAAGAGCTGAAGCCCATCGGTCCCAAGCTGAAGGGCGGCTCCGACTGCCCCATGGTGGTCCTGGGCGCCGGCACCGGCTTCGGCGTGGCCGGCCTCGCCCGCGCTGACCGCGGCGACGTCTCGGTGGCCACCGAGGGCGGCCACGTGGCCTTCGCGCCCACCGACGAGGTGGAGGTTGAGGTCTGGCGCCGGCTGCAGTCGCGCTACGGCCGGGTCTCGGTGGAGCGGCTGCTGTCCGGGCCCGGGCTCTTCGACCTCTACCGGGCGCTCGGCGACATCGAGGGCACGCCCGCGCCGCTGGCCGACCAGCGCGAGGTCACCGAGGCCGGCAATCGGGGCGATCCGCTGGCCGACCGCACGCTCGACCGGTTCTGCGGCATCCTGGGCTCGGTGGCCGGCGACCTGGCGCTCACCTTCGGGGCCCGCGGCGGCGTCTTCATCTCCGGCGGCATCGCGCCCCGCCTCGGCGACCGGCTCGACCGTGGCGGCTTCCGCGCCCGGTTCGAGGACAAGGGCCGCCTGGCGGACTACGTCCGGCAGATCCCCACCTCGCTCGTGCTCCACCCCTATCCGGCCATCGTCGGGGCGGCGCGTGAGCTGGAGCAGATGGAGCGGCTATGAAGATCCAGGACATCCTCACCCGCGCCCCGGTCATCCCGGTCCTGATCATTGAAGACGTCGCCCACGCCGTGCCCCTCGGCCGCGCCCTGGTGGAAGGCGGCCTCTCGGTGCTCGAGATCACCATGCGCACGCCGGTGGCCTCCGAGTGCATCGCCCGCATGACCGGCGAGATCGAGGGCGCGGTGGTCGGCGCCGGCACGGTGCTCACCCCGTCCATGCGGCAGGCGGCCGCCGACGTGGGCGCCCGGTTCGTGGTGAGCCCCGGCCTGATCGAAGGCGAGGAGGCCGAGGGCCCCGTCCCCCTGCTGCCGGGGATCGCCACCGCCACCGAACTGATGGCCGGGCTGGCCGCCGGCTTCGAGTGCTTCAAGCTGTTCCCGGCCAATGTGGTCGGCGGCCCCGGCGCGCTGAAGGCCTACGCCAGTCCTTTCCCGCAGGCGAAGTTCTGCCCCACGGGCGGGGTCAGCGCGGCCAACGCGGCGGAATACCTGGCGCTTCCGAACGTGCTCTGCGTGGGCGGCAGCTGGGTCGCGCCCACGGACGCCGTCCGCGCCGGCGACTGGGGCAGGATCACCGCCCTGGCCCGGGAGGCCGCCGCGCTCGCCCCGCGCCCGCCGGCTTCGGTGGAGGGCTGATGACCCACACCAACGAACAGCTCCGCTGGCTCGTCACGGCGCGCGCCAAGCCGGGCGATCCGGGCGCGGCCACGGTCAGCGTGCTGGCCCGCAACGCCCTGGTCCCCGAGCTCGCCTTCGACATGGTCGTCGACTGGCATCCCGGCGCCGAGGCCCCCGACGTGGAAGGCCGGGCGCTGGTCATCCTGTCGCTGCTGTTCCGGGAGCTCGCCGCCGAATGCGAGCGCGCCGCGGGCACGAGGTTCAGCGAGGGCTAACGGCCCTTGAAGTTCCCCGCCCGCCGCTCGTTCACCGCGCGGACCCCCTCGGCGAAGTCCTCGGTGGCCCGCAGGATCGTCTGCTGCTGGTGCTCGTGGGCCATCTGCGCGCGCGCGGCTTCGAGCAGGCCCCTGCGCGACGTCTTGCGGGTGGCGGCGACGGCCAGCGGCGCGTTCTCGCCGATCTCCCGGGCGAGCGCCAGCGCCGCGCCGCGCAGGTCCTCGGCGGGGACGAGCTGGTCAACCAGGCCCCAGGCCAGCGCCTCCTCGGCCTTGATCCGCCGGCCGGTGAGGAACATCAGGTGCGCCCGCTGCTCACCGATCAGCCGCGGCAGGGTGTGGGTCAGCGCGAAGCCCGGGTGGAAGCCCAGCTTGACGAAATTGGCCGCGAACCGCGCTTCCGGCGAGGCGATCCGGAAGTCGCAGCAGACGGCGAGGCCCAGGCCCGCGCCCACCGCCGCGCCCTGGACGGCCGCGACAACGGGCGTCTCGATCGCGAACAGCCGGGCCGCCTGCTGGTAGAGCGCCGAGACGCCCTCCATGCCGATCGCCACCCGGTCGTCCGAGCGCGCCAGGTCGGCCCCGGCGCAGAACGCCTTGCCCTCCGCCTGCAGCACGATGGCCCGCACCGCGTCCGCCCCGTCCGCCGCCTCCAGCGCCTCGGCGAGGTCGCGCACGAGGTCCACCGAGACGAAGTTTGTGGGCGGCCGGTCGATGGTGACGACGGCCACATGGCCGTCCATGGCCGTGGTGATGTTCTCGCCGTAAGCCGTCTTCATTTCCGGGTCCCCAGAAGGTTGCGGGCCACCACCCACTTATGGATCTCGGTGGGGCCGTCGTAGATGCGCATGGTGCGCAGCTTCGCCTGCATCAACGCGAGTGGGAGCTCCTTGGTGACGCCCATGGCGCCAAAGGCCTGCATGGCGCGGTCCACGGTCTCGTAGGCCATCTCGGTGGCGTACCACTTGATCATGCTGATCTCGTTGCGGACATCGCGACCCTGGTCGAGCTTCCAGGCGCAGTCGTAGGTCATGAGCCGCGTGGCGTGGATCTTGGTCGCCGCCTCGGCCACCCAGAACTGGATCGCCTGCCGTTCCGACAGCGGCGCGCCGAAGGTCTTCCGCTGGGGCGCGTACTCCACGACCATGTCCAGCGCCCGCTGGGCCATGCCCACCGACCAGGCCGCCATCTGGATGCGCCGGGTGCCCAGCCGCGTCTGCATCGGCGCGAAGCCCGCGCCCTCCTGGCCGAGCAGCTTCCACCCCTCCACCCGGCAATCCTCCAGCGCGATCTCATAGGTGTACTGCCCGCCCACCATGGGAATGCGGCGCAGCACGTTGAAGCCGGGCGTCCCCCGGTCCACCAGGAAGGCGGTGATCCCGCCGCGGGCCTTCTTCTCCGGATCGGTCACCGCCATCAGGATGGTGAAGTCGGCGTCCTGCGCCCGGGTGATCCAGATCTTGCGACCATTGATGATCCAGTCGTCGCCGTCGCGCACCGCCCGGGTGGTCATGGCCGCCGGGTCCGAGCCCGCGCCCGGTTCGGAGATGCCGATCGCCGACACCGTCTCGCCGGCCACGTAGGGAGCCAGGTAGGCCGCCCGCTGCCGCTCGTTCACGGTCTGCATCAGCATGCGCAGGTTCGGCGAGTCCGGCGGCAGGGTGTAGGGCGTGACGCAGCGCCCGATCTCCTCCTCGACGCCCACCATGGCGGTCATCGGCAGGTCGGAGCCGCCCACGTCCTCCGGCGCGTCCAGCCCGAACAGGCCGAGCTCGCCGGCTACCTTGTCCAGGCGCGCGTGCTCCTCGGGCGCGAGGCCCAGCCCGCCGCCTTCGGCCTCGCGGGCCATGACCCCGGCTTCCAGGGGCATCAGCTCGTCGCGCACGAAGCGGGCGACGAGGTCCTTGAGCATGCGGTGCTCTTCGGAGAGTTCGAAGTCCACTGGCCTCCCCCGGGGTCACTCTGGTCTTATTGGCCGATCATAACCGGCGATGGCGGAGAGGGGAGGGCGGACGTGACGGAAGGCAAGGCTCTGGCGAGGGAGGCCACCGGCCCGCTCAGGGGAATCCGGGTTCTTGACCTGACCAGCGTGGTCAACGGGGCCTACGCCACCCAGATCCTGGCCGACCAGGGCGCCGACGTGATCAAGGTCGAGGACCCGGGCTCCGGCCGCGGCTCCGGGGGCGACATCATGCGCTGGGCCGGCCACGTGCCGGACGGCGCGCCCCGCGACATGGGCCCGATCTTCCTGACCATCAATCGCAACAAGCGCTCGGTGGTGATCGACCTGAAGCAGGAGAGCGCGCGGCGCGCGATCCGGCGGCTGATCAAATCGTGCGACGTGTTCGCCGCCTCCGTCCGCTACGAGGGGCTGAAGCGGCTGGGGCTGGGCTACGAGGACGTGGCCGCGATCAGGCCGGACATCGTCTACGTCCATGCCGCCGGCTACGGCTCGGACGGGCCCTATGCGGGGGAGCCGGCCTACGACGATCTGATCCAGTCCGCCTCGGGCCTGGCGGATGTTCTTCCGCGTACCGACGGTAATCCGACGCCGCGCATCCTGCCGACGCTCGTGGCCGACAAGGTGTCGGGCCTGTTCATGGCCCAGGCGGTCACCGCCGCCCTGCTGCACCGGGCCCGCACCGGCGAGGGCCAGTTCGTCGAGGTCCCCATGCTGGAGTGCGTCACCAGCTTCCTGCTCGTGGAGCACCTCTACGACCACACCTGGGAGCCGCCGATCGGCCAGTGGGGCTACCAGCGGGTGATCAACCCCTACCGCAAGCCGTTCGCCACCAAGGACGGCCACATCGGTCTGCTTCCATATACGGACAAGCAATGGGACCAGTTCTTCGACGCCGCCGGCTTTGGCGAGCAGATCAAGAGCGATCCGCGCTTCGCCGACTACGCGACCCGGGCGAAGCACACCCACGAGCTGTACGCCCTGGTCGAGCAGGCCGCGGCCACCAAGACCACCCAGGAGTGGCTGGACCTCCTGAAGCCGCTGTCGATCCCGGTGGTGAAGACCAACCGGCTGGACGACCTGCACGACGAGCCGCACCTGAAGGCCGTGGGCTTCTTCGAGGTTTACGATCACCCGGACGCCGGCCGCTACCGGTCCATGAAGCCGCCGGTGAAGTTCTCGAAGAGCCCGGCCAACATCCGCCGCCACCCGCCCCGCCTGGGCGAGCACACCGAGGAGGTCCTGGCCGAGGTGAGCGAGGGCGAGGAGGCGTGAGGTGCGCGCCGTCGTCATCGGCAGCTCGGGATCGGGAAAGTCGACCTTTGCGGCCCGGCTGGCGGCCGCCTGCGACCTGACGCGGATCGAGCTCGACGCGCTGAACTGGGGCCCAGGCTGGACCAACCGCTCGGCCATCGACCCGGCCGATTTCGAGCGCCGTGTGGACGAGGCGATCCGCGTCCCGCGGTGGGTGACGGACGGCAACTATCGGGCGGCGCTCGCGCGCACCCTGCCCGGCGCCACGCACCTGATCTGGCTGGACTATCCGCGGCCGCTGGTGATGGCGCGGGTGATCCGCCGCTCGTTCGTCCGCGCCGCGGGCGGCCGGGAGCTGTGGCCCGGCACCGGCAACCGCGAGGACTTCCGCCGCTGGCTGGACCGCGAGCATCCGATCCGCTGGGCCTGGGACACCTTCCAGCGCCGCCGCCTGCAGTACGAAGCCCTCTTCGCCGATCCGCGGCTGGCGCACGTGGAGAAGCATCGGATCAGCCGCCCCCATGAGGCCGGGCGGCTGATCGCGAAGCTGGCGGCGGACGCCTGCCTGGAGACCTAGGCCGGCACGAAGACCGGCACGGGCGGCCCGCCCTCGGTCTCCTGGAACTTCACCTTCACCCGCATGCCGATCTTCAGGTCCTCGGGCGTCACGTCGACGAAGTTGGTGAGGACGGCGGGACCCTCGTCGAGGGTGACGTAGCCCAGGGCGTAGGGCCCGGTCGGCGACTTGCGCATGATCGAGAAGGTGTAGACCACCCCCTCGCCCGGGCTCTCCTCCCACACCGTCTCGGCGGAGAGGCAGTGGGGGCAGATGTTGCGCGGGTACCAGTGCGCCTTGCCGCACGGCGTGCAGCGCTTGATCAGGAACCGGCCTTCGCGGGCCGCGTCCCAGAACGGCTTGGACTCGATGGTCACCGGCGGGGCGGGGACGGGGCGGGTCATCACGTCCGGCATCTCTTACGCCTCCCGTTCCAGGATCACCGTGGCCGAGCCGTGGCGCAGGCCGAGCGAGCCGCCCGTGCCGTGGGCGATGGCCAGGTCGCAGTTGGGCACCTGCACCTTCGGGTGCGCCTCACCGCGCAGCTGGCGCACCGCCTCGATCACCTTGGTGATGCCGCCGCGGTTGGTGGGGTGATTGTTGCAGAGGCCGCCGCCGTCGGTGTTGAACGGCAGCTTGCCGACGCCCGAGATCAGGTTGCCGTCGGCGACGAACTTACCGCCCTCGCCCTTCTTGCAGAAGCCCAGGTCCTCGAGCTGCATCAGCACCGTTATGGTGAAGCTGTCGTAGATCGAGGCGTACTTGATGTCGGCCGGCGTGATGCCCGCCTCCTCGAACGCCCGCGGTCCGGACCAGACGGCGCCGGAATGGGTGAGGTCGAGGTCAAGGCCACCCATCGGGCCCTTGGGCGCCTCGCCCGCCCCCAGCACCCGCACCTTCGGCCGGTTGAGGCTGCGGGCGATTTCCGGCGAGGTGACGATCAGGGCGCCGCCCCCGTCGGTGACCACGCAGCAGTCCAGCAGGTGCAGCGGGTCAGAGATCATCCGCGAGTTCACCACCTCCTCGACGGTGACCACGTTCTTCAGGAAGGCGTGCTCGTTCCACTGGGCGTGGTGGGAGGCGGCCACCTTGATCCAGGCGAGCTGCTCGGAGGTGGTGCCGTACTCGTACATGTGGCGCATGGCGCACATGCCGTAGGTGTTGTGGGTCGAGCCGCCGTAGATGTTCTCGAAGCCGGCCTCCGGCGGGCCGTCGGTCAGGCCGCCGCCGCCGGCGGGGCCGCCGCGCATGCTGGCGCCGGGCCGGTTGCCGCCGTTGCGCGGACGGCCGGCCAGGGTGATCAGCGCCACCTTGCACTTGCCGGCCGCGATCGCCTGGGCCGCGTGGCCCACGTGGACGATGTAGGACGAGCCGCCGGTCTCGGTGGAGTCCAGGTGACGGACGTTCCTGAGGCCCATGTAGTCGATCATCGACAGGCCGCCGAAGCCCGGGGCGTCGCCGGCGCAGAAATAGCCGTCCACGTCGTCGTGGCTGAGCCCGGCGTCCTTCAGCGCGCCGATGGCGCATTCGGCGTGCAGCTGCGGTGTGGAGGTGTCGGGGGCGTCGCGGAGCGGATGCTCGAACGCGCCCATCACATAGGCCTGGCCGTTGATGCTCATGAACTCCCCAAACAATCGTTCGAAGCTATGCGCGCGGGCTTAGCAGGCCTGACGCGGCGGCAGGAAGTCCGGCCTGCCCTCACGCCGGCTCCGGACTCTTCTTCAACCTGGCCTCCCGGAGCGCCGAGCGGCGGACCTTGCCGGCGTCGTCGCGCAGCGCCTCGTCGACGAACTCGTAGGTCCGGGGCTGCTTGTAGGTGACCAGCCGCTCCTTCAGGTGCGCCCGCAGCTCGTCTTCGGTCACCGGCGAACGGGCCTGGATGATGGCGTGGACCGTGGCGCCCAGGTCCTCGTCCGGCAGGCCGATCACCGCCACCGACTGGACGGCCGGGTGCTCTTCCAGCGCCGCCTCGATCTCGGCCGGATAGACGTTGGAGCCGCCGACCAGGATCATGTCGGCCCGGCGGTCGGCCAGATAGAGGTAGCCGTCGGCGTCGAACCAGCCGATGTCGCCCAGGCTCTCCCAGCCGTCGGGCAGGGTCTTGGGCGTCGCGCCCACGTACCTGTAGGTGGCCGGCGAGCCCGGCGGCCGGCGCATGTAGATCTCGCCCGTCTCGCCGGCCGGCAGCGGCCGGCCGTCCTCGCCGAAGATGGCCATCTCCCCGATCGCCACCCGGCCCACCGAGCCGCGGTGCTCCAGCCACTCCGAGCCGGTGATGATGGTCACCGCCTGGGCCTCGGTGCCGGCGTAGAGCTCCATCACCTCGCCCGGCGCGATCCAGTGGATGAAGGCCTCCTTCAGCCAGGGCGGGCAGGGGGCCGCCATGTGCCAGAGGGTCTCGACCGAGGAGAGGTCGTACTTCGCCCGGACCTCTTCCGGCAGCCGCCATATGCGGCTCATCATGGTCGGCACGAGGTAGACCCAGGTCGCCCGCCGCGCCTGGATCTCCGCCAGGGTCGCCTCGGGATCGAAGCGCGGCATGACCACCACGTGGGCGCCGAGCGCCGTGGCCTGCATCATCATGCCGAAGGGGGCGTTGTGGTACATCGGCGCCGGGATCAGGGCGGTCTCGACGGGCCGCAGCCGGAAGCCGCCCATCTCCGGCGTCTCGCGCGGCGTCAGCCCCGGCTGGCCAGCCAGGATCAGCTTCGGCCGCCCTGTCGAGCCGCCGCTGGTCGGCGCCTTGGAGATCGGCGGGACCGCGTCCGGCAGGTCGCTGTCGTCGTCCGATTTCGCCGTCAGGTCCGCGACGCTGAGGATCGGCCGGTCGATGGCGTGGTCGAAGGCTGCGATCACCACCGGCGAATTCGCCAGCTCGACGATCGCCTGCAGCTCCGCCTTCGGCAGACGGAACGAGATTGGCTGCGGGGTTGCGCCGAGCTTCCAGATGGCGTGGGCCGCCTCCACGAAGCCCACGATGTTCGGCAGGCCGAGGGTGACCAGGTCGCCCTGTTTGACGCCGTAGGTCTGCAGGCCGCGGGCGATGCGGTTCGAGCGCCGGTCCAGCTCGGCGTAGGTCAGGGTCTCGCTTCCGCAGCTCACCGCGGGCGCGTTCGGCTGGAAGCGCGCGTGCTGGCGCAGCTTCGCCCCGAAGGAGATCATCTCGTCGTCGGCCATCCATCCCTCCGCCGGCGGGTTCGTCCCGCGCTTGCTTGGCGCTACTGAACCCCCCTGACGCTGCGTCCGCAAGGCGCTATGACGTCAGATTGAAACGATTGTTTGAGGAGCCGCCATGTCCGTCGAGGAACTGCTCGCCCAGGATTTCGGGACCATCGCCGATGTCATCCGTGAGCAGGCGAAGGCGCTGAAGGACCAGCCGGCCCTCGTCGATGCCAAGCGCACGATCAGCTACGCCGAGCTGGACGCGCTCATGGACCGGATCGCCGCGGCCCTGCAGCGCGACGGCGTGGGCAAGGCCGATGTGGCGGCTATCTGCGCCTCCTCGTCGGTGGAGTATGGCGCCACCTTCTTCGGCGTCCTGAGGGCCGCCGCCATCGTCGCGCCGCTGGCGCCCTCCTCGACGCCGGAGAGCCTGATCGTCCAGCTGGAGGACAGCGGGGCCAAGGTCTTCTTCCTCGACAGGCAGCTCGCCGACCACATGGCCGGCGTCCTCGACCAGGTGAAGGCGAAACGCGTCAGCCTCGATGGCTCGGACTGCGGGACGCCGTTCGAGGATTGGCTGGCCCCCGAGGGCGCGAAGCCCGTGCTGCACGAGGTCGACCCCGACCAGGGGTTCAACATCATCTATTCGTCGGGCACCACCGGCGCGCCGAAGGGCATCGTCCAGCCGCACCGCATGCGCTGGGGCCAGATCCGCCGCGGAGTCTATCCGCCGGGCGCGGTGACCATGGTCTCGACGCCGCTCTATTCGAACACCACGCTGGTCTCCTTCCTGCCGACCATCTCCAACGGCGGCACGGCGGTGCTGATGCCGAAGTTCGACGTGAAGCAGTTCCTGGAGCTGTCGGAAAAGCATCGCGCCACTCACGCCATGCTGGTGCCGGTGCAGTATCGCCGGCTGATGGAGTATCCGGATTTCGACCGCTACGACCTGAGCGCCTTCCAGATGAAGTTCTCCACCTCGGCGCCCTTCTCCGCCGAGCTGAAGCGCCAGGTGCTGGACCGCTGGCCGGGCGGGCTCGTGGAATACTACGGCATGACCGAGGGCGGCGGCTCCTGCGGCCTTCAGTGCCACGAGTTCCCCGAAAAGCTGCACACCGTGGGCCGGCCGCTGCCGGGCCACGACATCCGGCTGATCGACGAGGACGGCAAGGAGGTCCCGCAGGGCCAGATCGGCGAGGTCGTCGGCCGTTCCGGCGCGATGATGGTCGGCTACCACAATCAGCCGGGGAAGACCTCGGAGGCGGAATGGTGGTCGCCCGAGGGCCTGCGCTACATCCGCACGGGCGATGTGGGGCGGTTCGACGAGGACGGCTTCCTCACCCTGATGGACCGCAAGAAGGACATGATCATCTCGGGCGGGTTCAACATCTACCCGAGCGACCTGGAGGCGGAACTCGTGAAGCACGAGGCAGTGCTCGAGGCCGCGGTCGTGGGCGTGCCGTCGAAGGCCTGGGGCGAGACCCCGGTGGCCTATGTGGCCCTGAAGCCCGGCCAGGCGGTGTCGGCCGACGAGCTTAAGGCCTGGCTGAACGGCCGGGTCGGCAAGACCCAGCGTCTCGCCGACCTGCAGTTCGTGGACAGCCTGCCGCGCAGCCACATCGGCAAGATCCTGAAGCGGGAGCTGCGCGACGGCTACCAAGGCCCGGCGACCGCGGCGTGAGGAAGTTCGGGGCGCCGGCTTGTCTTCCCCGACGTCCGCCTCCCAAGTCGGGTCGAGCACGGAGGGCAGGGCTATGATGGAAGGCAACCAGGCGGCGGCGTTCGCCGAGCGGCAGAAGGGTACGCTGCCCGGCAATCTCGCGATCGAATGGGAGGAGGTGGCCAACGGCGCCGCGCGCGGACGCTTCAGCGTCACCCAGGGCCACATGGCGCCCAACGGCTTCGTCCATGCCGCCTCGGTGATCGCCCTGGTGGATAGCGCCTGCGGCTACGCCTGCGCGGCCTCGCTGCCGGAGGGCGCCGGCGGTTTCACCACCGTGGAACTGAAGTCCAACTTCCTCGCCACGGCCAAGGTGGGCGAGGTCGTGGCCTGCCGCGCCTGGCTGGTGCACGGCGGCCGCATGACCCAGGTTTGGGACGCCGAGGCGGTCAACGAGACCACCGGCAGGATCATGGCGGTGTTCCGCTGCACCCAGATGGTGCTTTACCCGCGCTAATCAGCCGCTTGCGCGAGCGGGGTCGGATGAGTAGGTTCCGCCGCTCACTCGGCGGGCCCCTCTGCGGCGGCCCGAAAAGACGGCCTGGAGAGGTGGCTGAGTGGTCGAAAGCACCGCACTCGAAATGCGGCGTACTCGCGAGGGTACCGTGGGTTCGAATCCCACCCTCTCCGCCATTCCTAAGGGCCGCGTCGCCACGCCGCCAATCTGGCGGGCCGATACCGATCGGACCCCGACCTGTCCGACCTGATCCTCCCCTTCCCGGGCTCCGAAGCCCAAGCCGCCGCGCTGGCGGACGTCCTCGGCGCGGACCTGGGCGTGCTGGAGAGCCGGCGGTTCCCGGACGGGGAGACCTACGTGCGGCTCGGCTCGGACGTGGCCGGCCGCCGGGTGCTGGCGGTCTGCAGCCTGGCCGGGCCGGACGAGCAGTTCCTGCGGCTGGTCTTCGCGGCCCGCGCGGCCCGCGAACTCGGCGCGGCGCGGGTCGACCTCGTCGCCCCATATCTGGCCTATATGCGCCAGGACATGCGCTTCCTGCCCGGCGAGGCGGTCACCTCGCGCCACTTCGCCGAGCTGGTGTCGCGGGAGTTCGACGGCCTGGTGACGGTCGATCCGCACCTGCACCGCCACAGCTCGCTGGACGAGATCTACGCCATACCCGCGGTCGCCGCCCGCGCCGCGCCGCTGCTCGCCGCCTGGGTCGCGGGAAATCTCGAGCGCCCGCTGGTCGTCGGGCCCGACGCCGAGAGCGAGCAGTGGGCGGCCGAGGTCGCGGCCCTGGCCGGTGCGCCCCATGTGGTCCTGGAGAAGTCCCGTCACGGCGACCGCGACGTCTCCATCGAGGTCCCCGACCTCGCCGGCTGGCGCGACCGTCAGCCGGTGCTGATCGACGACATCGTCTCCTCCGGCCAGACGGTGATCGAGGCCGCCGCGGGCATCGTCCGCCAGCGCCTGGCCCCGCCGGTCTGCCTGGCCGTCCACGCCCTGTTCGACGCCGATGTCGGCCGCCGCCTCGCGCGCGCCACCCGCGCGGTGGTCTCCACCGACACCGTGCCGCACCCGAGCAACCGGATCGCCGTCGCCCCCTTGCTGGCCGAAGCGGTGCGGAGCCTTCCCAGGTGAGGCGGGGCCGTTCCACCGCCAGTCCACCGGAATCCCGACGAAGCCCTTGACCTTCCCACCATGGGAAGCCGTATCGGCCGCTTCCTGACTTGTCGAACGACACCGGAGACGGCATGGCCGCGGGACACCCGAATCCTCATCGACGCCGGATCCTGGCTGGCGGCGTCGGCCTGGCCGCGGCCGGGCTGCTGCCCGGCTGGGCGCGAAGCCAGACGCCGGGTCTGAGCCCGCGCCCCGTCGCGCTGGAAGGCGAGGACATCCGGCTCAGCATCGGCCACGTCCCCTTCCAGGTGGATGGGCGTCGTGGCCACGCGGTGGCGATCAACGGGACCGTGCCCGGGCCGCTGATCCGGCTCAGGGAAGGCCAGAACGTCCGCCTGCACGTCACCAATACCCTGACCGACGAGGAGACCTCGATCCACTGGCACGGCCTTCTGCTGCCGTTCCAGATGGACGGCGTGCCGGGGGTCAGCTTCCCGGGCATCAAGCCGGGGGAGACCTTCACCTACGAGTTCCCGGTGAAGCACGCGGGGACCTACTGGTACCACAGCCACTCCGGCCTCCAGGAGATGATCGGCCACTACGCCCCGATGGTCATCGATCCGGCGGGCGAGGAGCCGAACCCCTACGACCGCGAGCACGTGATCGTGCTGTCGGACTACACCTTCATGCATCCGCATCACCTGCTGGTGAAGCTGAAGCAGCAGCCGGGCTACTCCAATCGCCAGAAGCAGACCGTGGCGGGACTGCTGGCCGGCAAGGACCAGCCGCTGAAGGACCGCATCGAATGGTCGAAGATGCGCATGGACCCCACCGACATCGCCGACGTGACGGCCGCCAACTTCAGCTACCTGGTCAATGGCCACGGTCCGAAGGACAACTGGACCGGCCTCTTCCGGCCGGGCGAGCGGGTGCGGCTGCGGTTCGTCAACGCCGCCTCCATGACGATCTTCAACGTGCGCATCCCGGGCCTGAAGATGACGGTGGTGCAGGCCGACGGCATGGACGTGCGTCCGGTCGAGGTGGACGAGTTCCAGATCGCCAATGCCGAGACCTATGACGTCATCGTCCAGCCGACCGAGGACCGCGCCTTCACCCTGGTGGCCGAGACCTCCGACCGCTCGGGCATGGCGCGCGGCACCCTGGCGCCGCGGCCCGGCATGGCCGCCGAGGTCCCGCCCCTGCGCGATCGGCCGATCCTGACCATGAAGGACATGGGCATGGGGAGCATGGACCACGGGGCCCACGGCGGCCACCAGATGGACCACGGCTCCATGGGCATGCGCGATCCCGCCAACGCCCCGCAGGTGAAGATGACGCCGGGCGTGCAGATGATCTCGCCCATGCCTGTGGACCGGGTGGGCGACCGCGGCACGGGCCTCGAGGGCGCGCCGCACAAGGTGCTGACCTACACGGACCTCGTGGCGACCCGGCCCAATCCGGACACCCGCACGCCGTCGCGCAGCCTGGACATCCACCTGACCGGCAACATGGAGCGGTTCATCTGGGGGTTCGACGGGGAGAAGTACTCCGAGACCACCAGGCCGATCCCGTTCCGCCTGAACGAGAAGGTGCGCGTGACGCTCGTGAACGACACCATGATGGCCCACCCGATCCACCTGCACGGCCACTTCATGGCCCTGGTGAACGGCCACGGCGACCACCAGCCGCTGAAGCACACCCTGAACGTCCTGCCCGGAGGCAAGCTGTCGTTCGACCTTGTGGCCGACGCGCCCGGGGACTGGGCCTTCCACTGCCACATGCTGCTGCACATGCACGCCGGCATGTTCCGCGTGGTGACCGTGCGTCCGATGGAAGGGGCCGCGGCATGAGGCGCCTGCTGCTGATCGCCGCCGCGCCGCTGGCGCTCGCCGCCCCCGCCCTGGCCCAGCCCGCCGACCCGCACGCGGGCCATCACATGCCCGCCCAGGCGCCGGCTGCGGCCGACCCTCACGTGGGCCACAACATGCCGGCGAGCCCCGCACCGGCGACGGCCGACCCGCATGCCGGCCACAGCATGCCGGGCAGCCCCGCCCCGACTGCGGCCGATCCGCACGCGGGCCACCACATGCCCGCCGCGCCGGCTCCCCCGGCCGACCCCCACGCCGGTCATCACATGCCGGCCGAGGCTCCGGCGCCCGCCGATCCGCATGCCGGCCACAGCATGCCGGCCAGCCCTGCCCCGGCGGCGGTCGATCCGCACGCCGGGCACCACACGCCTGCCGCCCCGGCCCAGCCGGCCGATCCGCATGCGGGGCACGCCATGCCGGGGCCGACGGCCGACCCGCACGCCGGACACGTCATGGCGCCGTCGGCCGTGGGCTCCGAGCCCGCCCCGGCTCCCCCCACGGACCATGCGGCGGAGCGCTTCTTCGACGCCCGGGCGATGGCCGAGGCCCGCGCCCTGCTCCGCAAGGAGCACGGCGACATCCGCTGGTCGCGGGTGCTGCTGGAGACGGCCGAGGTGCGGCCCTCCGACGACGGCGACGCCTACGCCTGGGAGGGCGAGGCCTCGTTCGGCGGCGACATCAACCGCTTCGTCCTCTCCACGGAAGGCGAGGCGGAGGACGGCGACCTGCACGCGGCGGAGGTCCAGGCGCTCTACTCGCGGGCGATAGGGCCCTACTTCAACCTGCAGGCCGGCGTCCGCCAGGACTTCGAGCCCCGGCGGCGCCGGACCTACGCCACCGTCGGCGTGGAGGGCCTGGCGCCCTACTGGTTCGAGGTGGGCGGGGCGCTCTTCCTGTCGGACGAAGGCGATCTCTCGGCCCGGCTGGAGGGCTCCTACGACCTGCGGCTGACCCAGAAGCTGATCCTGGAGCCGCGGGCCGAGGTGAACCTCGCCGCCAGCGCCGACCGGGCGCTGGAGGCGGGCGCGGGCGTCCGCGACGTCGAGCTCGGCCTTCGCCTGCGGTACGCCATCAGGCCCGAGTTCGCCCCCTACGTGGGCGTGAACTGGGAGCGGAAGTTCGGCGACACCGCCGACTTCGCCCGCGCCGCCGGGGAGGGGGTGGAGGATACCCGCTTCGTCGTCGGCCTGCGCGCCTGGTTCTGATCCCGCGGCCGCCGGGCGATCTGCGACGGCGCGTCATCGCGGGCTGGACGGACGCCGACACCGACGCCATGACGTACGGCCGGTCCGGTCGTCGCGGCGACGTCCTTCCAGGGACCTGAGGTCCGGGGCCGGAGGGGACCTGACACCCCTCCGGCGCCTCCTGTTGCGAGATGCCCATGCGTTGGCCGGCCCTGGCCCGTAAGATCCACAAGTGGCTCGCCCTCGTCGTGGCGATCCAGGCGGTCCTCTGGACCCTGGGCGGCGTCTACATGACCGCCGTCCACATCGACATCATCCACGGCGACCGGCTGGTGAAGGCGCCGCCCGCCCGCCCGATCGCCCTGGCCGGCCTGGTGGAGCCGGCCCACCTGGCCCGCCTGGCGCCGGGGATGACGAGCGCCCGGCTGGAGACCCAGCTCGGCCAGCCGGTCTATGTGGTGCAGGCCGAGGGCGGCCCCGCCCTCTTCGACGCCCGCACGGGCCGGAAGCTGTCGCCGCTGAACGCCGACCAGGCCAAGGCCCGGGCCCGGGCCCTGTTCGCCGAGGACGGCGCGGTGGTCGGCGCCCGGTACCTGACCAGGGCGCCCCTGGAGATCCAGACCCGGCCGGCGCCGGTCTGGCGCGTGGAGTTCGAGGGCGCCTGGCGGCCAACCTTCTACATCTCGCCGTTCACCGGCGAGCTGGTGTCGCGCCGCCACGACCTGTGGCGGATGTTCGACGTCGTGTGGATGCTCCACATCATGGACTACGACGACCGCCTGGACGTGAACAACGTGCTGATCCGCGTCTTCACCTGGCTCGCCGTGGCCACCGCCGCCTCCGGCGGCTGGCTCCTGCTCTACAGCTTCCGCCGCAGGCGACGGGTCCGGGAGGCCGCGACATGACCTGGTCCCCGATGTTCCTGATCCGCTGGCTCCACAAGTGGATCGGCCTGGCGCTCGGCCTGCAGTTCCTGCTGTGGTCGGTGAGCGGCGCGACCATGGCCCTGCTCGACCACCGCAAGGTCGCCGCCGAGGACGCCGTCCTGCCGGTCGCCCAGCCCGCGGCGCCGGCCGATCCGCTGCCGCTGGCCCGGGTGGCGGAGGCCGTTGGCGCGCCGATCCTGAAGCTCCAGCTCAAGCCGCTCTACGATGCCTGGGTCTACGAGGCGACGACGCCGCAGGGCGTCCGGCTCGTGGACGCCGCGCGCGGCCAGGTCCTGCAGATCGACGCGGCCAAGGGCCGGGAGCTGGCGGTGGCCCGCTTCAGCGGCAGCGCGCCCGTCCGTTCGGTCGAGCGGGTGGAGAAGACGACGCTGGAGACCCGCGACGTCACCCTGCCGGTCTGGCGGGTGGAGTTCGCCGATCCTGACCGCACGACCCTGCTGGTCTCCACGGAGACCGGCGAGGTGCTGGCTGCGAGGAACGACACCTGGCGGCTGTGGGACATCGCCTGGATGCTGCACATCATGGATTACCGCGACCGGCAGAGCTTCAACCATCCGCTGATCGTCACGGTCGGCACGGGGGCCGCGTGGCTGGCGCTGAGCGGTCTGGTCCTGCTGTTCCGCAGTTTCCGGCGCGGCGACTCCGCCCGAACCCGGGGCCCAACTGGCGCCGTCGGAACGGACGCGCGCTGATACCCCGCCGCGGGGCGGCCGGGATCACGACCGGCGGCGGCCGAGATCCTGCAGCAGGTTGCCGCACAGGGCGAGCAGCGCGCCCGCCATCGCCCCGAAGGCGATGGCCCAGGCCACGCCCTGCAGCAGCACCCGCGGCGACAGCGCCCCGTTCGGGCCGAAGAAGGCGACGACCGCGCGGGTCGGCGGGGCGCCGCCCATGGCCTCGCCGACCCAGCTCAGCAGGAAGATGACCGCCAGCACGAGCGCTCCCAGCAGGGAGGCGTGGAAGACGCTGTGGCGCGGGCGGTCGGCGTGGGCCATGCCGGACCCTAGGCCGCGAGGCGGCGTCCGGCGTTGATAACGGTCAAGCCTAGCGGCGGCGGCGACCGAAGTCGGATTCGGTGTGGCTCACGCCCACGGTGACCTGGCCGCAGTCGCCGAGCGGCTGGGTGACCACGCCGCCCACCGTGCGGTAGCCGCGCGTGCCGATCCCGGCCCAGACCTGGCCGTGGGGCCTGCCGTCGGAAGCCGGACAGCGGGAAGCCCCGGCCGCGGCGATCTCCTCCGACGGGCGTCCGTCGAGTACGCCGCGGGCCCAGTCGCCGATCTCGCGGGCCGCGCGGTCCTCCGCGGCGGTAGGGCCCGGAGCTGCGGGCGGCGTCTCTGCGGCCGGCGGCGGCGAGGCGCTCGCGCCGGCGGTGGCCATCGCCTCCTCCGCCGCGGCAGCCGGTCCGAAGGCGAGCGCGAGGCCGGCGAGGGCGAGCAGGCGAAGGGTCATCGGCGAACTCCAGACACCCCGGGAGCCTGGCGGTCAACCGCGACCGGAAGATGGCCGGTCCGCCGCCCGCGGCGAGGCGGCCACCTAAAATGAGTAGGCGGGCGGCCGCGGACCGGCGCTTGTTAACGATTGAAGACCCGCCCGCCGTGATAGCCGGAGCCGTTCGCGAACTTCGCGACCGGCCCCGGGAACGACCGAATGGACAAGCTCACCCCAGACGACCGCCACGAGTTCGCCCGCGAGCTGGTGATCGTCGCGCGCCGTTGGCGCGCCCGCCTCGACGAACGGCTGAAGGTGCTCGGTATGAGCCAGGCGCGCTGGTCGACGCTCTACTGGCTGTCGCAGTCGCCGGAGGGCGTCAGCCAGACCGCCCTCGCCGAGCGGACCGGCGTCGAGGCCGCCACCCTGGTCCGGGTGATCGACGCCCTGGAGGCCCAGGGGCTCGTGGAGCGCCGGCCCCGCCCCGGCGACCGGCGGGTCAAGGTGGTCCACCTGAAGGATGCCGCCCATCCGGTGCTGGCCGAGATCGACGCGGTCGGCGAGGCGCTCCGGCAGGAGGTGATGGAGGGCGTCAGTCGCGAGGAGGTGGACCAGGCGCTGAGCCTCCTGCGGCGCATCCGCGGCCGGCTAGACGGCGAGACGACGATCGCCTTTCCGGCGCTGCGGCTCGCCAACGGTTGAGCGGGTAGCCGGTCAGGCCTCCCCGGCGGGCGCGGCCGTCTAGCGCCTGGCGCGCCAGGCGGCCGCCTGGTCGGAGGCGAGCTCCACGAGGTCGCCCATGGCCACCGGCACGTCGAGCGAGTGCAGCCCCCAGTCCGGCAGGACGGCGCCGTTCGCGAGATGGTCGCCCGAGATCTCGTCGGTGCGCGGATCGGCGGGATCGGCCTCCACCCGGACCGCCAGGTAGGAGCCGTTGTCGTCGGAGACGCAGATGCCGCTGATCAGGCCGGGGACTTTCACGAACGGCGTGTCGACGGGCCTGTCGGGCGTCACCCAGGGCGGCGGCGGCGCGGCGGTGGGGTGCATGCTCCTGGCGCCGAACACCGGATTGAGGGTGGCGCGGCCGCCGCCGAGGGCGGCCGGATTGGTGCAGGCCACCTGCATGCCCTCGGCGGTGGTGCGGCCGAAGCGGCTGTTGGCCGGCGGCGGGGCGCGCTCGCGGAAGCTCACATAGGTCACCACGCAGCCCAGTTGGTCGCGGCTGCGGCAGAGCGGCATGGCGCGGAAGTCGCCGCCCACATCCTTGTCCTTCGGCACGAGGACGTTGGCGCCCAGCAGGTAGGCGGCGACGACGCGCGCCTGGGCCGGCTTGCCGTCGATCTCCTCCTGGATCAGCCGCTTCAGCACGCTGGCGCCCTGGCTGTGGCCGAACAGGATGACCCCCCGGCCCTGGTTTTCGCGCGCGAGATAGTGGCGCCAGGCGTCGCGCACGTCGCCGTAGGCCAGGTCGCGGTCCACCGGCACATCCTCCCCGGCCGTCATCCGCCGAAGCGCCGGGATGGTGATCTGCCGGTAGAGCGGCGCGAAGATCCGGCACACCTGACCGAAGCGGGCGAGCTGGCGAGAGACCACCGCGCGTTCCTCCGCTCCGGGGACCATGTCGCTGTTGGGCGCGGTGTCGGCCGAGACGGTGGGATAGACGTAGAAGCAGTCGACCTCCGGGGCCGGATGGCGTGTCCAGCTCTCGCGGCTGAACGCGCCGTTCGCCGCCACGACCGTCGCGGTCAGGTCGAGGTCGCAGGCGTCGCTGCGTCCCGGCCGGCACAGCCAGGCCTCATCGCGGGCGTAGTCGTTGGCCGGCGGCCGCGGCGCCTGGGCGGCGGCGGTCCCGGCGACGGCGAACAGGCCAAGGGCCAGGCCGGCGAGCAGGGCTCTGCGCATCGATGTTCCTCCCCCGGCCCCTCTCGCACGCGCGGGAGGCCCTGACGCCCAGTCGAACACCGGGCCCTGCCCGGACGCAAGGCCGCTATGCCTGGGGCCGCGAATGCGGTTCTCTCGCTGAAACGGCTGGCGAAACAGCTCAGCAATACGCTAGACACTTTTCGGAAGAACGGTACGGCGGGGTGACCCGCACGGGGCCGCGAAAGTCCGGGGGAGGGCTTCTGTGATACGAGAGTTCCTGGTCTGGCTGCAGACCGAACTGGGCAAGGGGCCCGGCGAGTATCCGATGTCCTGGAGCGAGGCGCTCCTCGGCTCGCTGAACTTCTGGGGTCTCCTGGAAGGCACCCACCTGCTTTCGCTGATGCTGTTCGCCGGCACCATATTCGTGGTCGACCTGCGGCTTCTGGGCGTCACCTTCAGGCGGACCCCGGTCTCGGTGCTCAGCGACAAGGTGCTGCCGCTCACCATCTTCGGCTTCGTGCTGGTGATCCTGACCGGACTGGCGCTCTTCTACGCCAAGCCGCTGGTCTATTTTCACAACATCTGGTTCCGCGCCAAGCTGGTGTTCATCGTCCTGGCGCTGATCAACATCGTCGTCTTCCACCGTCGCGTGCAGCGCAACATCCAGGAGTGGGACACCCTCGCGAGCCCCCCGAGGGCGGCGCGCGCCTCGGCGGTCATCTCGCTCGCTTCCTGGGCCGTGGTGATCATGCTGGGCCGCTTCATCGCCTACGACTGGTACGAGTGCGGCAAGCCGATTCCCGACTGGGCCAACACCCTTCAGGAGTGCGCCGCCTCGGAGCGCGGCGCGGCCCCCCTGGGAGGCGCCCAATGACCCCCGCCGAAGTGTTTCCCGAACTGCGGCCCTGGGTCGAGAACCTGGTCAACGTCTGGCCGGCCTATGTGATCAAGCCGCAGTTCGCCCAGTGGCAGGTGCTGCACATCCTGTCCCTCGTCATCCTCGGCGGCGCCAGCATCCTCCTGAACCTGCGCCTGATCGGCGTGGGCCTGACCGAGGAGCCGCCCTCGGAGATCCACCGCAACCTGCGGCCGTGGATCCACGTCGGCGTCGTCGGCATCATCGTCAGCGGCGTGCTGATCGGCATGGCCAACGCCGAGCGGCTCTACGACAGCGCGGCGTTCACGGTGAAGATGGCCGCCCTGCTCGCCGGGATCATCCTGACCTATGGCGCGAGCGGGCTGACCGCCAGGGCGGACGGCCAGGTCACGCCGGCCGCCAGGGTCTTCTTCCTGCTGGGCATGGCGGTGTTCGCCTTCGCGCTGTGGGTGTTCGTCACCGCGGAACTGATCAATCCGGGCGTATTCCACGTGCTGACGGCCGCGGCGCTGATGGTGCTGTTCGTCACCCGCGGGCCGATCCGTTGGGTCTACCTGACCGGCCTGATCCTGCTGATCCTGGCGCAGTTCGGAGCCACCCACATCGTCATCAAGCCGGACGACTACGCCCGGCTCGACCCGGTGAACATCGCCTTCGCCTGGGTGTTCGCCGCCTGGATCTTCGGCCTGGCGGGGTTCCAGCTGTTCGCCGCCGGCCGCGGGCCGGAGGGCGGCCCGCTGACCAGGACGATCGGCTACGCCACCATCCTGGTGTGGGTGACCGCCGCCGCCGCCGGCCGCTGGATCGCCTTCGCCTAGCTCTCCTGCGCAGGCGCGGGCTCGCCGGCGAGCGCCCGGGCGGCCCAGGCGAGGTTGCGGGCGCAGTTGCGGCCGACGCGGTCGGAGTACTCGTGCGCCTGGCGGGTCTCGGTGTAGTCGGGGCCTGGGCCGGGTCCCAGGTGCCAGTAGGTCCAGGCCTGGCCGGGAACGGTGAAGCCCACGTCGATCAGCGCCTGGGCGACCGTCGCCACGATGTGGTGGGCGCCGTCCTCGTTGCCGGTGACCACCACGCCGGCTACCTTGCCCATGGCCGGCGAGCGGCCCTGGTCGTCCGTCTCGGAGAGCAGCGCGTCCAGGCGCTCGAGGGCCCGCTTGGCGACGCTGGACATCTGGCCCATCCAGGTGGGCGTGGCGACGATCAGGATCTCGGCGCCGGCAAGTTTCTCGCGCACCTTCGGCCACTCGTCTCCGCCGCCCTCGTCGGACGTCACGCCCGGCTTGATGTCGAGGTCGACGAGGCGGACCATCTCGGCGCCGATCCCGTCCCTCTCCAGCTGGTCCATGACGACACGGGCCAGAGCCTCGGTGTTGGAGACCTCCGGGGAGGCTTTCAGGGTGCAGTTCAGGACAAGCGCCTTCATGCGTCGGCTCCTCGACAGATGGACCGGGAGCTAACGGCCCGGCTGGGCGCCCGTTCCGGCGTTCCCGCGCCGGCGCTCAGGCGCGCCGGCTGGTCACCGCGTGATAGACGAGCAGGACGACCACGGCGCCAATGATCGCCACCAGGATCGAGTAGGGGCTGACGCCATCGACGGCCGGGCCGCCGAAGCGGGTGAACAGGAAGCCGCCGACGAAGGAGCCGACGACGCCCAGGAGGAGATCGACGACCAGCTTGCCGCGCGGCCGGTTCACCAGCTTGCTGGCGATGAAGCCGGCGATCAGCCCGAGCATGATCCAGGCCAGGATGGACATGGCGTCTCCCAGGGTCGCGCCTGCCGTCCGTCCCGGCAGGCGCCGCGAAAAAGTCCGCAAGGCGCAGTTAGTTCCGTCGCCCTCCGGCGCGGAGGCGCTCGCAACCTCGACCGCCTGCAGGGGTTTAGGCCTTTCGCGTGTCGCTGGGACTGAAGGAGACCATCCCTTGACCAAGAAGATTTTCGCCGCCGCGGCCATGGCCGCCTCGGCCCTGTCGCTCGCCGCCGCCCCCATGGTCGCCGAGGCCCAGACCCGCCAGCGGGTGCTGGTCTGCGACGGCAAGGTGAAGAAGAAGGCCAACACCGGCACGATCGTCGGCGCGGTGGCCGGCGGCGTGCTCGGCAACGCGGTGGCCGGCAACGGGGCCAAGACGGAAGGCACGGTGCTCGGCGCCGGCGTCGGCGCCGTGGTGGGCCACCAGGTGGCCAAGAAGAAGGCCAAGAAGAAGAACTGCCACTACGAGTACGTGCGGCGCTGAGGGCTCATGGGGTCGGAGCGCGTCCCGGCGGCGGACCGCCCATGCTTCGCCTGACGCGCTCTAGCCCTTCACGCACATCCACCGCGCCCGGTGGAAGTTCAGGGCGTTGTCCGTCCAACCGGTGACGCGCGGGTTCACCAGCGCGCGGGTCACCTGGTAGAACAGGGGCGCCGTCCCCTCCTGGTTCAGCATGATCTGCTCGGCGCGCGACAGGATCTGCGCGCGCCGGGCCGCGTCCGGCTCCTGGTCCGCCTGGGCCAGCAGGGCGTCGTAGGCGGGATTGCGGTAGTCGCCGTAGTTCTGCGCGCCCGTGGTGGACTGCATCAGCGCAAGGAAGGTGACGGGGTCGTTGAAGTCGGCGTACCAGCTCATCGAACCCACCTGGAAGTCGCGCTCGCGGTAGGCGGCGAAGGCGATGGCGCCCTCGTTCTGCACCAGGCTCACGTCCACCCCGATGGCCCGCCAGTCGGCCTGGACCGCCTCCATGAGGAGGAGGGAGTCGGTATTGCTTGCGGTCTTGATCTCGATCTTCAGCGGCCGCTCGGGCGTGTAGCCGGCCTGGGCCAGGAGCGCGCGGGCCTCCGCCTGCCGCGCCTCGAGACTCTTGTCCGCCCAGACCACCTTCGGCCCCGGCGCGTAGCCGGCGGTGATCGGCGGCACGAAGCTGTAGGCCGATAGCTGGCCCGCCCGCAGCAGCTTCCTGGTGATGAAGTCCCGGTCGATGCTCTCGGAGAGCGCGCGGCGCACGCGAACGTCTTTCAGCGGCGCCACGTCACGGGTGTTGAACGACAGGTAGGAGGTTGCGAGCGCCACATGGGTCCGGGCGTAGCCGGGGAGGGTCTTCTGCAGCCGCTCGAACCGGTTCGACTGGAAACTGGTGTTGATGTCCAGCTCGCCGCGCTCGATGCGCCGCTCGGCGGCCACGGCGTCGGGGGTCGGATAGTAGTTGATGCGGTCGAGGCAGACCTTGTCGGCCTCGAAGAAGTGCGGGTTCTTCACCGCCTGGATGCGGTCGCCGAGACGCCAGGAGACCAGCTGGAAGGCGCCGTTGGAGACGTACTTGCCCGGCTGCACCCAGGCGTCGCCGTGCTTCTCCACCACGTGCTTCGGGGCCGGGTAGAAGCTCTGGTGCATCAGGAGCTGGGGCAGGTAGGGCGCGGGATGCTCGAGGGTGAGTTCCAGGGTCCGTGGGCCGAGGGCCCGGGCGCCGAGGGTCTCGGGCCCGGCCTTTCCCTCGTTCACCGCCTGGCCGTTCTTCAGGATGTAGACCATGTAGGCGTAGATCGAGGCCGTCTCGGGGGCGAGGACACGCCGGAAGCCGAAGACGAAGTCGTCGGCCGTCACAGGCCTGCCGTCCGACCACTTCGCCTCGCGAAGCTGGAAGGTCCAGGTGAGGCCGTCGGGGCTGGTGGCCCAGGACGTCGCCATGCCGGGCGAGGGCGTGGCGTCGGGCGTCTCGGTGGTCAGGCCCATCATCAGGTCGCCGATGACCCGGCTCTCCGAGAGCAGGTTGGCCTTCTGGGGGTCGAGCGTCAGGGGCTCGATCTCGATGCCGTATTCCAGGCACGTCTGGCCGGCGGGGCAGGCGGGCCGCTGCACCTTCCCCTGGCAGCCGGCCAGCGCCACGGCGGCGGCGGCCAGCGCCACGGATAAGAACCTACTCTTCACGGCGACCCCTGCTCCAAAGCGGCCGCCATCACGCCATGCCGGCGGGCCCGTTGTCGAGCCGCCTCAGTGCAGCCGGAACTCGCCCGCCACGGCCTTCAGCTCGGCCGGCTTGATCAGCTTGCAGTGGCCGATGGTGACCTTGAACAGGGGGCCGTCGAGCGTGCGCTCCCAGAAGTCCAGGAACTTCTTCAGCACGGGAAATTCCGGGAAGACGTCGTAGTCCTGCCAGATGTAGCTCTGCAGCAGGGCGGGGTGGTCGGGCATCCGGTAGAGGATCTCGGCCGTGGTCAGGCTGTAGCCTTCCAGCTGCTTCCGGAATTCGGGCGACGCCAGCATGTGCAACCTCGACGCTGTTGGTCCAGGCGCGGCGCGCAGTCACCGCGCACCGAGAGCTACGCGCGATTCGTCTGAATGTTCCATGAATTCCGCGACTTAGCACTCATCAAGCGCAACTGCTGCCAAGCTTCAGCCCGCCGCGCCGTAGGCCCTGGGCTCCAGCCGTACCGGGATCGGCTCGGGAAACGGCCGCCACCCCATGTGCCGCAACACGTCGTTGCTCTCCCTGGCCCTGCGGCCCGGCGCCAGCGACCAGGTGATGTGGTAGGTGGAGCCGTCCGGCCGGTCGGTGGCGCCGGAGATCCGCACGACCATGGCCTGTACGCCCTCGCCGTCGTCCGCCTCGCCGACGATCTCGCCCGCGCGCTCGGTGGGCAGCTTCATCTGTCCCGGGCCGAACTTCAGGGTCACATGATCGGCCACCGTCTCGGCGTAGCGCGGCGGGAAGCGGGCGAGGAGCTGGCGCCGGTCCTCGCGGTCCACCGACCATCCGATGAAGACGCCCTTGCCCGCCATGACCGCTCCTTGAGCCTTCCTTCCCCACCAACCGGCCGCCGCGCCGTGGGTTCCGCCAAGCTCAGGCGGGGAACAGCTCGGGCCGGCGCACGCGCAGCGCCAGCACCAGGGCGAGGGTCTTCAGGTCCTCGATGCGCCGCTGCGCCACCCAGTCCCAGAGCTGCGCCAGCGGGACCTCCATGACGGTGATGTCCTCGCGCTCGCCGTCGACGCCGCCGCCTTCGGCCACGCGGTCCGTTGCTGCATATGCCGCGAGGAAGAGGTCGATCCGCTCCGAGGAGATCCCCGGCGTCGAGAAGGGCGAGCCCACGTGCTCCAGCCGGTCGAGCCGGACGCCCACCTCTTCCAGCGCCTCGCGGCGGACGGTGTCCTCCACGTCCTCGTCCTCGACCATCCCGGCCGGCGCCTCGGCGAGCTCCGGCGGCCCGCCGGCCCATATCACCGGCGGCCGGGGCAGGCTGGCCAGCAGCGCGACCTTGCGGACCGGGTCGTAGGGCAGGACGCAGACGGCGCGGCCGTGGTGCTCGATCTCACGGCGGAAGGTCTCCCCGCCCGCGTCGGCCAGGGTGGCCACCATGATCGTGGAATAGCCCTGGTAGACGGTTTCCACCTTGCGCAGCTCGACCGGCATCCCGCCTCCTGGTTTGACGTCCGTCAGATACAGGAACCCGGCCTTCCGTGCTTCAGTTCAGGCCTGAGGACGGAGCATCGCCATGACGCCTTCCGAACGGCCGGGCGGGGAGCCCGGCGCATCGATCGCCCGGCTGATCGCCGAGGCGGCGACGCCCCTTCCGGACCCGGACGACCTGGCGTTCGGGCGCTGCTTCGAGGTCTTCGCCGACGCCCGGGTGGTGCTGCTCGGCGAGGCCAGCCACGGCACGTCGGAGTTCTACCGGGCGCGGGCGGCGATCACCCGCTGGCTGATCGAGCAGCACGGCTTCTCGGTGGTGGCGGTGGAGGCCGACTGGCCCGACGCGGCGGCGATCGACCGCCATGTCCGCTACCGCGGCCGCGCGGACGGGGACGCCGATGCCTTCGCCCGGTTCCCCACCTGGATGTGGCGCAACCGCGAGGTCCAGCAGTTCACCGAGTGGCTACGGGACCACAACCGGATGCGCGCCGCGGCGAGCCGGGCGGGCTTCTACGGCCTCGACCTCTACAACATGTCGGGCTCGATCCGGGCGGTGGTCGACTACCTCGACCGGGTGGACCCGGAGGCGGCCCGGGTGGCGCGGGCGCGCTACGGCTGCATCCTGCCCTGGAGCCGGGAGCCCGCCGTCTACGGCCGGGTGGCGCTCTCCCGCGGCTATGCGCCCTGCGAGGCGGAGGTCGTGGCCATGCTGAAGGACATGCTGGCCCGGGAGCTCGCCGCCCGCGACGGCGACGACGTGCTGGACGCGGCGATGAACGCCCGGCTGGTGCAGAACGCCGAGGCCTACTACCGGGTGATGTACTACGGCGCCGAGGAGAGCTGGAATCTCCGCGACACCCACATGTTCGAGACCCTGGAGGCGCTGCTCGAGGCCAAGGGCCCCGACGCCCGCGCCGTGGTCTGGGCGCACAACTCCCACATCGGCGACGCCCGGGCGACCGGCATGGGGCGCGAGCGGGGCGAGCTGAACCTCGGCCAGCTCTGCCGCCAGCGGTGGGGCGACGAGGCCCGGCTGATCGGCCTCGGGACGCATACGGGGCAGGTCGCCTGCGCCTCCGACTGGGACGAGCCGATGGAGGTCAAGACCGTGGTCCCGTCGCGCGCTGACAGCTACGAGCGGCTGGCCCACGACGCCGGCCGCGCGCGCGCGCTCGTCGACCTGCGGCCTGGCCGTCACGACGAACTCCGCGCCCGGCTGATGGCCCCGCGGCTGGAGCGGTTCATCGGCGTGATCTACCGTCCCGAGACGGAGCGTTGGAGCCACTACGTGGAGTGTGTCCTGCCCGAGCAGTTCGACGCCTACGTCTGGTTCGACGAGACGTCGCCGGTCACCCCGCTGGAGGCCCGCCCCCTTCCCGACCACGAGACGGGGGCGGAGGAGACTTGGCCGTTCGGCCTCTAGCGGGACCCGAGGCTCGCCCGGAGCATCCAGGCGTGTTTCTCGTGGGCGGTGAGGCGGTCGGTGATGAGGCCGGTCGTGACCTCGTCGCCGGCCTGCTGGGCCGCGGGCAGCACCGCGCGGGCGCTGCGGATCAGGGTCTCGTGGTCCGTCGAGAGCTCCGCCAGCATGCCCTCGGCGTCCTGTTCGGGATCGCCGTCCTGGATGCCGGAGAGATTGGCGAAGGTGCGGTAGCCCTGCGGCGCCGTCGCCCCCAGCGCCTTGATGCGCTCGGCGATGTCGTCGATGGCGTTCCACATCTCGGTGTACTGCTCCATGAACAGCGCGTGCAGCGAGGCGAAGTTGGGGCCCCGCACGTTCCAGTGGTAGCCGTGGGTCTTCAGATAGACCGCGTAGGTGTCGGCCAGGAGCCGGGAGAGGCCCGAGGCCACGTCTTCGCAACCCCTGGTGTCGATGCCGGTGTCGATCCTCAGGGACATGGTGCTCTCCTATTCGTTAGGCGGCCGCGGCGCGTTCGCGCCGGCCAATCCGCTCCCACACGCGCTCGTGCACGGCGAAGGCCAGGGTCTGGAAGATGGGCTCGATGAGCCCGATGGCGAGCGCGGCCCGCCAGTCGCGGGTGAGCGCGTAGGCCACGGTGATCGCCACCACCAGGTGCATGATCGAGTAGCTGACGGTCTTCTTGGCGGTGCGCATGGCGACGCTCCTGTTGCGAACGGTTCTCAACATAATCCCCGCCGATCAAAATTCCAAGATCAATTGGAAATTTCTTGGGGTCGGGAAACGGTCGGTCGCAGGTTGCGTTCCCTGGGGGGTCAGTCGGCGCTTGGCGCCGGGCGCCAGCCGGTTATCGTCGTTCAGTCGGACCGCCCACCAGAGGCGGCCGCGGGAGGACGACGCCATGAAGTTCACCTGGTTCAACCTGATGCCGTGGCCGCATCTTCCGGACGACTTCCGGGAAAAGCACCGCTCGGTCTGGGTGGACATCGACCAGAGGCTCTTCGACCCGGCCAGGAGCCACGAGGTCTACAACACCTACATGGACCTCCTGGAGTACGCCGGGACGCTGGGGTTCGACGGCATCGGGGTCAACGAGCACCACCAGAACGGCTACGGCATCATGCCCAGCCCCAACATCATCGCCGCAGGCCTGGCGCGCCGGACGAGCGACGCGGCCCTGGTCGTGCTGGGCAACTCCATCGCGCTCTACAATCCGCCGGTCCGGGTCGCGGAGGAGTTCGCCATGCTGGACTGCATCTCCGGCGGGCGGTTGGTGGCCGGCTTCCCGGTCGGTACGTCAATGGACACCAACTACTGCTACGGCCAGATTCCCAGCCTGACGCGGGAGAAGTACGCCGAGGCCCACGACCTGATCATCAAGGCCTGGACGACCCGCGATCCGTTCGCCTTCAACGGCCGCTACAACAAGCTCCGGCACGTCAACATCTGGCCGCGCCCCATCCAGCAGCCGCACCCGCCGGTGCACATCCCTGGCGGCGGCTCGGTGGAGACCTACGACTTCTGCATCGACAACACCTACTCCTACTCCTACCTCAGCTTCTCGGGTTACCTGCGGGCCCAGGCGCTGATGGACGGCTACTGGCGACGGGTCGAGGAGCGGGGCGCGCCGGACAAGAGCCCCTATCGGGCCGGCTTCGCCCAGACGATCTGCGTGGCCGAGACCGACGAGGAAGCCGAGCGGCTCTACTCCGAGCACGTCAGCTACTTCTACAACCGCTGTCTGCACGTCTATCCGGGGTTCGCGGACGCGCCGGGCTACCGCACCATCAAGACCATCCAGTCGGGGGCGCTGTCGCAGTACGCCCCGCCGAAGGGCGGCTACGCGACGCTGACCTGGAAGGAGCTCACCGAACAGGGCCACGTGATCGCCGGCAGCCCCGAGACCGTGCGCCAGCGGATGGAGGACCTGATCAAGGGGCTGCGGGTCGGCAACATCTTCTGTCTGATGCACGTCGGGAACATGCCCGCCGACAAGTGCATGTACTCGACCCGGCTGTTCGCCGAGAAGGTGATGCCCAAGCTGCGCAACATCTTCCCCGATTATGCCGACGACGACCGCTTCTGGTGCAAGCCGCTCCAGAAGCGGGTCGCGCCAGGTTCCCTGCCCGCCGCGCCGGCGCGCGCGCCGATCCCG
The DNA here is from genome assembly GCF_036821595.1 of Phenylobacterium sp. Classification (GTDB taxonomy): domain Bacteria; phylum Pseudomonadota; class Alphaproteobacteria; order Caulobacterales; family Caulobacteraceae; genus Phenylobacterium. The sequence goes on along the minus strand of NZ_DAISJG010000017.1, from coordinate 9,987 downwards.
GCCGAGTGACGGAGGCGGACATGCTCGAGCTGAAGACCGTCCAGACCCACCACGTTCCGGTCCGCTACATCGAAGGCGGCGCGGGGCCGGAGCTCGTGTTCCTGCATGGCGCCGGCGGCGTGACGCCGGAGGACCCGCTGCTGAAGGCGCTGGCCCGCGACCACCGGGTGATCGCCCCGCTGGTCCCCGGCTACGGCGACAGCGAGGAGGCGCCGGCCATCCGCGACATGCTGGACTTCACCCTGCACACCTGGGACGTGCTCGACGCGCTGGGCGTCCGCGATCCGATCCTGGTGGGCCACTCCATGGGCGGGATGATCGCCGCCGAGATGGCGGCGGTGCAGCCGCACGACGTCTCGCGCCTGGCGCTGATCGCCCCGGCCGGCCTATGGGACGACGACCACCCGATCGCCGACCTGTTCGCCACCCTGCCTTACGAGATGCCGGCCCTGCTGTTCCACGACGCGGCGGCCGGCGCGGCCCTGCTGACTGCCGGGCGCAACGTGGAGGATCCGGGCTTCCTGCAGCAGTACCTGGTGACCAACGCCCGCCAGCTCGGCATGGCCGGGCGGATCCTGTTCCCCATCCCCGAGCGGGGGCTGAAGGACCGCCTCTACCGGATCCGGGCCAAGACGGTGATCGTCTGGGGCGACAGCGACCGCCTGATCCCGCCGGTCTACGCCCACGCCTTCAAGAAGGGCGTCGCCGGGGCGGAGCTGGTCTCCATCCCGGAGGCCGGCCACATGGTGATCCTGGAGCAGACCGAGGCGGTAGCGGCGGCGATCGGCCGCCTGGGCTGATCGCGTCCTAGATCACAAGGCCGATGGCGTTGCCGAAGTTGTGCAGGAGGACGGGCAGCAGCACGCTGCGCGTCCGCAGGGCGAGCCACACGGCGATGAACGAGGGCCCTGCCGTCAGCAGCATGGTCAGCGGGTCGAACTGGAAGGCGCCGTTCGAATAGCCGAAGGCGTGCGCCAGGCCGAACAGGCCGCAGGAGACCACCGCGCCCCAGCTCCAGTCCACGCCCAGGATACGCCTGCGCCCGGGGAAGGCGCGCATGAGCGCGATCAGCAGCACGCCGCGATAGAACGGCTCCTCCTCGAGGCCGGGGAGGGTCAGTTGGAAGGCCACGGTCTCGGCCGAGGCGGGCGCGTTCGGGAAGGCCAGGGCGAGCGCCAGGAAGACCGCGACGTAGGCCCCCGAGACGAGCAGCACCGGCCGCCAGCCGTCATCAGCCTGGGGCAAGGCCAGCCCCGAGGCGCGCCAGCCGAAGGCGGGGAGGGACGCTACGGCCAGGGTGCCGGCCAGCGCCAGCAGCTTGCCCTGCCAGTTCCAGTCCGCGCCGGGCGTGAGGTCGGGCAGCAGGCCGTAGAGACGGGTGAGCAGCAGGTCGTTCAGCAGGACCAGACCTGCGGCCGCGCCCAGCCAGCGGGCGGATACGCCGCCCCGCTGGACGAGCGCGACCAGTCCGCCCGCGGCGAGCAGGATCGCCAGGACGCCCGCCATGCCAATGATTCCGTTCAAGGTCTCGCCTCCGCTATTGATGGGGGAGGCATTAGGGCGCTCTGCGGAAGCCGGCGTCTCAAAAGCCGGCCCAAGGCGCCTCAGAACACGGCCGTGGCGTGCTTCCCGGTCTCCCCCGGCGCGGCGTCCGCGAGCGCCGCGGCCCGGAACGCGCTGGGCGTCCGGCCCTCGATCTCCCGGAACACCCGGTTGAACGAGGGCAGGGAGGCGAAGCCGCTGTCGAGGGCGACGGCGATCAGCTTGTCGCCCCGCCGGGCCGGGTCGGCCAGCATCCGGCGGGCCTCGGCGACCCGGTAGCTGTTCAGGAAGGTCCGGAAGTGGTCGTAGCCCAGCCGCTGGTTGATCAGCCGCCGCACGACCTTCTCGGACCCGCCCACGGCCTTCACGAACTCCCCGAAGGTGAGCTCCGGATCGAGATGGACGCGCTCCACCTCCATGAGCCGCCGGAGCCGGACCAGGGCCGGGTCGGCGTCCGGCTCAGCTTCCGCCGGCGCGGCCTCGGCCACCGGATGGCGCCGCGGCGCCAGGCTGAGGAGCCAGACGGTGAAGGCGAGCAGGGCGCCGTTCTGCGCGATCGCGAACGCCTGCGGCTGCCAGTCCATGCCGAGCACGAGGTCCACGGCGATGTCGGCCGCGAGCTGGCCGCCGAGCGCCGCGACAACGGCCCGCCGCACCCGCCTGCGCCCATAGACGAGGTCTCCCTCGCGATCCCCGAGAAGGCGCCAGCCCAGATGCCCCACCATGACGAGGCCCAGTACGACCAGGACCCAGGAGAGCCCGGCCTGCGCCAGCCGCTCGCCGAACAGGCCGCGGTCGGCGCTGGCGATGACGATCCAGGCCACCCCGATCGCCAGCACCAGGCCGCGCGGGCGGAAGCTGGCGTCGAACACCGCCAGGCAGAACCACCACAGGAAGACGGCGGCGTATCCCGCCAGGATCACCGCCAGGGACCCCAACGGTCCGCCGAGCTGCAGGCTCGGGTCCGGGGTGTTTCCGGCCAGGAAGCCGCAGAGGCAGACGGCGAACGGGACGAAGAAGGCGCGGGCCCGCCCCATCCGGCCGTGCGAGGTCGCCGCCGCCAGGAGCAGGAGGGTCGCGCCGGCGACCCTGATGATCACGTCGAACTGGTCCAGCGGCATCGGCCCATCTACCGATGGCCTGGCGTCGCGCACAAGCCGACCACTTCGCCTGGCCTGGCATGCTGGAGGACTGGGCTAGACTTCCCATATGGGCGTGCGATGCCGCCCTCGACGCCTCTACAAGCCGACCTCTTCGGGGCTCCCGAGCCCGACCTCCCGGAGGGCTTCGACTATCGGCCCGACTTCCTGTCGGCCGAGGAGGAGCAGGCGATCGCCGCCGAACTGGCGAAGCTGCCGTTCGAGCCCTTCCAGTTCCGCGGCTACGAGGCGCGGCGACGGGTGGTGTCGTTCGGCTACCGCTACGACTTCAACTCCGCGCGGCTGGAATCGGCCGAGCCGATCCCGGCGTGGCTGCAGGCGGCGCGCGAACGTGCGGAAGCCTTCGCCGGCGTCTCGCCCGGCGGCCTGCAGCAGCTGCTGATCAACGAGTACCTGCCCGGCGCGCCGATCGGCTGGCATCGCGACCGGCCGCAGTTCGAGAAGGTGGTGGGTATCTCCGTGCTCGCGCCCTGCGTCTTCCGCCTGCGGCGGCGCATCGGCTCTGGCTTCGAGCGCCGGTCGCTGACGCTTGCGCCGCGCTCAGTCTACCTGATCTCGGGCGAGGCCCGGGAGCAGTGGGAGCACTCCATCCCGCCGGTGGCCGAGCACCGCTACTCGATCACCTTCAGGAGTTTCCGCACGGATCGGGCGCCCCGGGCCTGACGCCGGCCTGAGGTTGCGCCGCGGCTGAACAGCGTTCACCTTGCCCGCAATACGGGGAGGAACAACGCATGATCCGGCACGCGCTCTTTGCGGCCACGGCGCTCGTGGCCGCCGGCACGGCCCAGGCGAAGACGCTCATGGTGACGCCCGGCGGCGACGCCCAGGAGAAGATCCAGACCGCGCTGCTGGACGCCAAGTCCGGCGACGTGGTGGAGATCGCCGCCGGCCGCTACGAGCTCTCCGACGGCCTGTCGCTCGACGTGGACAACGTCACGGTGAAGGGCGCCGGGCCCGAGGCCACGGTGCTCTCCTTCAAGGGCCAGAAGGGGGCGGGGGAGGGGCTTTTGGTCACCTCCGACCGCGTCACGGTCCGCGACCTCGGCGTCGAGGACACCCGCGGCGACGGCCTGAAGGCCAAGGGCTCGGACCGCATCAGCTTCGTCAACGTCCGGGTGGAATGGACCGGCGGGCCGAAGGAGACCAACGGCGCCTACGGGGTCTACCCAGTCTCCTCGACCAATGTGCTGATCGACAGGGCGGTGGTGAAGGGCGCCTCCGACGCCGGGATCTACGTCGGCCAGTCGAAGAACATCGTGGTGAAGAATAGCCGCGCCGAGTTCAACGTCGCCGGGATCGAGATCGAGAACTCGTACAACGCCGACGTCTTCGACAACGTGGCGACCCGCAACACCGGCGGCATCCTGGTGTTCGACCTGCCCAACCTGCCGCAGATGGGCGGCCACTCGCACCGGATCTACCGCAACCGGATCGTCCAGAACGACACGCCGAACTTCGCGCCAAAGGGCAACATCGTGGCCAGCGTGCCGGTGGGCACCGGGGTGATGGTGATGGCCAACAGGAACGTCCACGTGTTCGACAACGAGATCGACGGCAACCAGTCGGCGGCCGTGATGCTGGTGAGCTACACCCAGACGTTCGACGACAAGACCTACAACCCGCTGCCGCGGGACGTGGTGGTGCGCGGCAACCGGATGGGTCGGAACGGCTACGATCCCAAGTTCGCCGGCGCCGAGATCCTGGCCAAGGCGGTGGGCGGAACCATCCCGCCGGTGCTGTGGGACGGCGTCACGGCGCACCCGCAGAATACTGACGCGGTGCGCGTGCGGATCGAGGACGGGCCGGTGCTGAACCTCAGGCTCGCCGGTCCCGGCCAGCTGATGAGCGCCGATCCGACCGTGACGCCGACGGCCGGCGATGCGGCCATCACCGAGCCCAGGGCGGTGGTGCTGCCGGCGGAGCAGGCCGGGCTTTGAAGCGACTGCTCGCCAGCCTCGCGGCGCTTCTGAGCCTGGGCGCCGCGCCCGCGCCGAGCGGGGTAAGCATGACGGCCCTGCTGGCGGAGACTCCGGCCCCGACGCTCGACGTCTACGGCCTGTTCGTGGACTCAGGTGGGCGCCAGCCCAGTCCGCGGGTGATCCCCTACGGGCTGAACACACCGCTGTTCAGCGACTACGCCGAGAAGGCCCGCTATGTCTTCGTGCCCGAAGGCAAGGCCGCCCGGTACGCCGCCGAGGGCGCGCTGGACTTTCCCGTCGGCACGACCCTGGTGAAGACCTTCGCCTATCCGGCCGACCTGCGCCGGCCGGCCGACGACGTGCGGCTCGTCGAGACCCGGCTCCTGATCCACAAGGCCGACGGCTGGGCGGCCTACGCCTATGTCTGGAACGCTGCGCAGACGCAGGCGGTGCTGAAGCGGGCGGGCGCCCGGCTGCCGGTGAGCGTGGTGGATGCGACGGGCAAGCGGCGCGACATCGACTATGCCGTGCCGAACCAGAACCAGTGCAAGGAGTGCCACCAGGTCGACAAGGCGATCGCCCCGATCGGCCCCCGGGCGCGCAACCTCAACGGCGACTTCGCCTATGCCGACAGCCGGGAGAACCAGCTCGCCCGCTGGACGCGGCTGGGCATCCTGGCGGGCGCGCCGCATTCGGCCGCGGCCCCGCGGACGGCGGTCTGGGACGATCCCGCCGAGCCGCTGGCGGCGCGGGCCCGGGCCTACCTCGACGCCAACTGCGCCCACTGCCACAACCCGGCGGGGATCGCGTCGAACTCGGGCCTGTTCCTGCAGCTGGAGGAGACCCGCGCGGCCAACCTCGGCGTCGGCAAGCGGCCGGTGGCGGCGGGCCGCGGCTCCGGCGGCCTGGAGGTCTCCATCGAGCCCGGCCACCCGGAGAAGTCGATCCTGGTGCACCGCATGGCCTCGTCGGAGCCGGGGGTGATGATGCCCGAGCTCGGCCGCAGCCTCGTCCACGAAGAGGGCGTGGCGCTCATCCGGCAGTACGTGGCCAGCCTGAAGCCCTGAACCGCACCCTGTTGGGGTTGGTGGCAGCATCGCTTCGCATAGGGGGCGAGGCGTGGGTTGACGATGGCAAGGACCGTCCCCGCAGGGTGCGGGCGAACGGGCGGGAAGTCCAAGATTCGGTGGGGTGAAGTTCAGCGACCGGCCTGGGCGAGCGCGGGGCCGCCGCCCTGGAGCTGGGCCAGCAGCGGCGCGTCACGGCCGTAGATGTCCTCGCGCAGCGCCAGGCCGCCACCGCTCGGCATGGCTGTGAAGTAGGTGATGTAGACGGGGACGGGTTTTTCCAGGTTCACCTGCTGCTCGATCTCCTCGCCGGCGGCCTTTTCGAGGGCGGTGTCGCCGAGGAGTTGGGCGGCGAGCGCGACGGCGTCCTCGAGGCGCACGCAGCCGGAGCTGACGTAGCGGGCCTCCTCACCGAACACCGCCTTGTTGGGCGTGTCGTGCAGGTAGATGCCGAGCGGATTCGGCAGCATCAGCTTGACCTTGCCCATCATGTTGCGCGGGCCAGGCCGCTGGCGCACCCGGACCTCCAGGTCGCCCCGGTAGATGGCTTCCCAGTCGAGCGTCGCGGGATCGAGCTCGGGCGAGTCGTCCTCGTAGCCGGCGAACACCACCATGCCCTCCGTCTGGAGGTAGCCCAGGCCCTGGTCGAGGACGTTGCGGGCGACGGTGGTGCGCACGAGGTCCGCCGGAATGTTCCAGTAGGGGTTGAAGATGGCGTGGCGGATCAGGCCGGTCATCAGGGGGGTCGGCTGGTCGGGCTTGCCGACGGCGACGCGCATGGCGGTGCGCAGCTCGCCGTCCTCGTAGAGCCAGAGCTGGCGCGCGGCGGTGTCCACCAGGATGAACCGGTCGCCGAATTCGGCGGGCAGGGCGCGGGCCCGCTCCAGGTTGGCGAGGATCAGGCTCTCCTCGCCGAGATCGGCCTCGCCAGCTTCCGCCCGGGCGCGGTAGGCGGCCAACGCACGGCGGAAGCCGTCGTAGATCGGGTTCATGCGGGTGACGGCCGCGAGGTCGGGCTCGTCGCCCTGCGCGGCCTGGTCGAGGACGGCGCGGACGGTGAGCGGCGGCGAGCCGACCTGCGGATCCACGAAGGCCTGACCGGCGTCGCCTCGGCCCTGACGCAGGTCGAGGACGAAGTCCGCCAGCGTGCGGGACAGCATCAGTTCGGCCTCGGCCAGGCGGGCGGGATCGCCGGTCGCGGCGGCGGCGAGCGCGGCGGCCAGGTCGTCGGGCCGGTAGCGGCCGGCGTCGAGGCCGTCGGCTTCGGCGTCACGGACGCGATCGAGCAGGGCCTGCGCCTGCGGCTTCAGCCCGCCGTCGATCCAGACCGGCGCGTGGCCGCGTGCGGCGTAGAAGGCGGCGAGATCGCCGTCATCGGCGGCTGGGGCCAGCAGGCGGTAGCGGACCTCGGCGCGCAGCACCGTGTCGGCGATTGCCGAGCCCGACCAGGGGTCCGGGAGCTGGGCCTGCGCCGGGGCCGCTGCGGCGGCCAGGCCGAGCGCCGTCAGGATGGTAGCGGCGAGAAGCGCGCCCGGTCGGCGACCGGACGCGCTGGTCGAGGGGGCTATGGTCAGCCCCGCTCGCCGGTGCTCGGCGCGGGGGCCGGAGCCGGCGCAGGAGCCGGTTCGGGCATCGGCGCCGGGGCGGGGGCCGGAGCCGTCTCGGCGACCGGCGCGTAGGAACCCGTGTCGGCGGCCATCTCGTCGTTGTTGCTGGCGCAGGCGCTCAGGAGGCCCGCGGCGGCGACCGCGCAAACGATGAAGCGCATCTTGTTCTCCTCATGTCGTGAAGCGACGCCGTGTAATTTTTCACGGCGCGGCTTGGTTCCGCCGTTCTGCGAAATGAGGCGAAGGTCGCGCAGAGGTGATCGGGGCGGGCTACTGGGCGTGGGCGGGCGCCTCCGCGCGGGCGGCGGCCTGAGTCTCGAGTCCCGCCCGCCAGAGCAGGTAGGCCCGCAGATCCTCCGCGGCGCCCTCGTCGAAGTGGCGGCGGAAGCCGGCCATGCCGTTGGCCTTCAGGGCGCCGTCGAGCACGATGGCCCGGAACCCCTCCGGCTCCAGGATGGCCGGCGAGCGCGCGAGGTTCGGCAGGTAGGGTCCGGCCTTGTGGCAGGCGGCGCAGTACTGGTCGTAGACCACCCCGCCCCGGTCGGCGTCGCCGGCGGACCGCGTGGCAAGCGACAGGTCCAGCGCGGCCGGAAGCACGTCCTCGGGATAGGGGGGCGGCTTCGCCGTCCCGCCCAGGCGGAAGACCAGCAGCCGGCCCTTGCGCCGCGCCTGGTCGCCGCCGCCCGCGCCGCCGGCCCCGACCATCAGGGCCAGGTGCTGTTCCCCGTCGATCGCGTAGGTCATGGCCGGCGCGATGACATTGGCGCCGGCGTCGTGGGTCCAGAGCGCCTGGCCGGTGGCGGCGTCATGGGCGGTGAAGCGGGGGCCGACGGCGTGGAAGACGAGGCCGCCGTCGGTGGCCAGCACCCCGCTCGTCCACGACCGCTCGAAGGGGACCTTCCACCTCGCGCGGCGGGCGACGGGGTCCCAGGCGATCAGCTCGCCGCGGGCGGGCTCGCGGGCACCCGGACGGACCAGCTTCGCCGAGGGCCCGTCGGGGTAGCGGCGCATGCCGGTGTTCCAGAGGCCCGGCGCGAACCGGAAGTGCTGCGGATCGGCGTAGTTTCCGCGGCCGAGCTGGGCGGGGATGTAGACGAGGCCGGTCTTCGGGCTGAACGCCATCGGCTGCCAGTTGTGGCCGCCGAGCGCGCCCGACATCTGGCGGCTCACGGCGCCGTTCGCATAGCGGGCGGAGGGCGCCTCCACGGGCCGCCCGGTCGCGAGGTCCACGCGCTCGGCCCAGTCCACGGGCACGTATTTGTCGGCGGAGAGCAGCCTCCCCGTGGCGGCGTCGAGGACATAGAAGAAGCCGTTCTTCGGCGCCTGCATGACCACGCGGCGCGAGGTCCCGCCCACCGGCAGGTCGGCCAGCATGATGTGCTGGGTGGCGGTGTAGTCCCAGCTGTCGCCGGGCGTGGTCTGGTAGTGCCAGACGTATTCGCCGGTCTCGGGTTTCAGGGCGACGATGGACGACAGGAAGAGATTGTCGCCCCTGCCGCCCGAGCGGAGCTTGTGGTTCCAGGGATTGCCGTTGCCGACGCCCACGAAGACCAGGCCGGTCCCGGGGTCGTAGGTGATGGCGTCCCAGACCGTGCCGCCGCCGCCGCTCTGCTTCCAGGCCCCGTCATTCCAGGTGGCGCCGGCCTTCGCCTTCAGCACCCCGTCGGAGGCCGCCCCGTCCGCCGCGCCCGTCGGGTTGGGCGTGGTGTAGAAGCGCCAGGCGAGCTTCCCCGTGGCTGCGTCATAGGCCGAGACGTAGCCCCGCACGCCGTATTCGGCGCCGCCGTTGCCGATCAGCACCTTGCCCTTCACCACCCGGGGCGCGCCGGTGATGGTGTAGGGCTTCGAGGCGTCGGTGGTCTGCACCGTCCAGGCGGGCTTGCCGGTCTTCGCATCCAGGGCGATCAGCCGCCCGTCCAGGGTCCCGACGTAGAGCCGGCCCTTCCAGAGCGCCGCGCCGCGGTTGACCACGTCGCAGCAGGCGTTGAAGCCCGCCTCGCCGGGGACCCTGGGGTCGTAGCTCCACAGCCGCGCCCCGGTCCTGGCGTCGAAAGCGTGGACCTTGGACCAGGCGGTGGTGGTGTAGAGCACGCCGTCGTGGACCAGCGGCGTCGCCTCCTGGCCGCGGTCGGTGTCGAATTCCGCCCACCAGGCGACGCCGAGGCGGCGGACGCTCGTCCGGTCGACCTGCGTCAGGGGGGAGAAGCGCTGCTCGTCGTAGGTGCGGCCGTAGGTCAGCCATTCACCCGGATCGGCCCTCTCGATCGCCGCGCCGTCGACGCCTTTCCCGCACGCCGCCAGCGCCAGCCCCACGCACAGCGCCGCGGCCAGCCGCACCACCCGTTCCATACGCATTCCCCCGCACTTTTGCGGCGGAGCTTCGCAGAGGAATCGGGAGGCGGCTACTCGCCGTAGGGCGAACGGGTGGAGATCGGCGCCTCGGGATCGGTCGGCGGCGGCGTCGCCGGGGTGGGGGCCGGCGTGGGCGCGGGCTGGGGAGCGACGACCAGCGGCGGCGGGACCACCAGCGGGGCCGGCGTCACCGCCGGCGGCGCAGGCTCGGGCGCCTCGGCCTCCGTCGGCTGGGGCCCGGCGGCCGGACGGGGCGCGCGCCTGGGAACGGCAGCCGTCCGCACGGGGGCGCTCTCCACAGAGCCGCGCAGGACCCGCGCGGGTGCGGCCGGGTCCGTGG
>NZ_DAISJG010000016.1:0-66780 GCF_036821595.1 Phenylobacterium sp. | reverse complement strand
CCATCGCCCCGTAGCCCGCGCCGGCGGTCCCCAGCTGGAACCGGTCCGCGGCCGCGGCGACCGCGGCCCGGCCGAGCTCACGGTGCGGCGGGGTCTCGCCCCAGGCCTTGTCGCCCCCGTTGGCCATGTCGAAGAGGATGGCGGCCGGCACGACCGGGGAGGGCGGCACGTCCGGTTGGACGGCCATCCCGTAGCCCCGGCCCCGCGCGCCCAGCCAGGCGACGACGCCGTCGGCCGCGCCGAGCCCGTAGACCGAGCCGCCGGACAGGACGACGGCGTCCACCGCGTCCACCAGGTTCTCGGGCGCGAGGGCGTCAGTCTCCCGCGTGCCCGGCGCCCCGCCGCGCACGTCCACGGCGCAGACCGCGCGGTCGTCCGGCAGGATGACGGTGACGCCCGTGCGGGCGCGGGGATCCTCCGCCTGCCCGACCTTCAGGCCCGGCACGTCGGTGATCAGGTTGCGGGCGCCGGGCGCTGCGCTGGGCCGCGTTTCATCCATCGGAACCCGACGTCGCACGCCGGGAGGTTTGTTGTCCACGCGCAGACGCCCTAAGGGTGGGACCTCACCACCGGAGCCCTTAGCCCAGTGCCGATCCTGAAGCGTCTCGCCAGCCTCTCCCTCGCCGCCCTGCTGGCGGCCTGCACCACCACCTCGGCCCCGCCGCCGCCAGCAGCCGCGGCCGACGCGCCGACCACGCAGGGCGTGGCGGCCCACGCCATGGTCTCCGCCGCCAACCCGATGGCCGTGGAAGCCGGCCTGAAGGTGCTGCGGGCGGGCGGCTCGGCCGTGGACGCCGCCGTGGCGGTGCAGGCGGTGCTGGGCCTTGTGGAGCCGCAGAGCTCGGGCCTCGGCGGCGGCGCCTTCATGACCTACTACGACGCCAGGACCCGCTCGGTGACCGCCTACGACGGCCGCGAGACGGCGCCGGCGGCGGCCACGCCCGACATGTTCATGGGCCCCGACGGCAAGCCGCTGAACCGCGTGCAGGCGATCCTCTCGGGCCGCTCCACCGGCGTGCCGGGCGCGGTCGCCATGCTCTCCATGGCCCACGCCGACCATGGAAAGCTGCCGTGGAGCCAGCTGTTCGGCGAGGCCGAGCGCCTGGCCGACCAGGGCTTCGTCGTGCCCCGCCGGCTGGGCGAGGCCGCCAACGGCCGCTCCGCCCAGGGCCAGACGCCGGACGCGACGGCCTACTTCACCAAGCCCGACGGGACCCGGATCCGGCCGGGCGACACCTTCCGCAATCCGGCCTACGCCGAGACGGTCCGCAGGATCGCCGCCGAGGGTCCGAAGGCGATTCTCGAGGGCTCGATCGCCGAGGCCATCGTGGCGCGCCTGCGCCAGGACCCGCTGCCGGGCGCCATGACCCTCGCCGACCTCAAGGCCTACCGGCCGAAGAAGGGCCCGGCGCTCTGCCGCCCCTTCCGCGTCTATGTGGTCTGCACGCCGGGCGCGCCGTCGGGCGGGCCGGCGGTGCTGCAGGGGCTGGGCCTGCTGGAGCGCACCGACATCGCCGCCCGCGGCCCGGCCGACCCGCAGGGCTGGCACCTGTTCAGCCAGGCGAGCCGGCTGATGTACGCCGACCGCGACCGCTACATCGGCGACCCGGCCTTCGTGGAGGTCCCCGTGGAGGGCCTGCTGGAGCCGGCCTACCTGGACCGGCGCGCGAAGCTGATCGATCCCGAAAAGGCCGGCCCGCCGCCGCCGCCGGGTAATCCCCGCGGGGCCGGCGTCCGCGCCCCCGACCGCACGGTGGAGCCGGCCGGCACCACCCACTTCACCGTCGTCGACGCCGCCGGCAACGTGGTCTCCATGACCACCACGGTGGAGAGCATCTTCGGTTCGGGCCGGATGGTGGCGGGCTTCTTCCTGAACAACCAGCTCACCGACTTCTCCTTCCAGCCGACCTTCACCGACGGCGCGCCGGCCGCCAATGCCGTGGCCGGCGGCAAGCGGCCGCGCTCCTCCATGGCCCCGGCCATCGTCCTCGACCGCCAGGGGCGGTTCGTGGCCGCCGTGGGCTCGCCCGGCGGGCCGGCGATCCTCGCCTACAACCTGAAGGCGCTCACCGCCGTGCTGGACTGGAAGCTGCCGATGCAGGAGGCCGTCGCCCTGCCGAACCTGATCGCCAGCGGGACCTACTATGCCGCCGAGGTGGACAAGTTCCCCGCCCCGGTCGTCGAGGGCCTGGCCGCCCGGGGCGTGCAGCTGCGCTCCGGCGCGGGCGCCGAGGGTTCGGGCCTGCACGGGATCGAGCGGGTCCCCGAGGGCCTGCGCGGCGGCGCGGATCCCCGGCGCGACGGCGTGGCCCTCGGCTTCTAGGCCGAGCTCCTGGCGGCGCGGGCGCGCGAGGGCGCCTTGGGCGGAGCGCCGGGCAGGCGCAGCTCGAACACCGCCCCGGCCCCGGTGCTCTCCACCAGGCCCAGGTCGCCGCCGTGGCCCTGGGCGAGCTCCCGGGCGATGGCCAGGCCCAGGCCCGCGCCGTCCGGCCGGCTGGAGCCCGCGAAGGGCTGGAACAGGCGCTCGCGGGCCCGGGGCGGCACGCCCGGCCCGTTGTCGGCCACGCGCACCAGGCTGGCGTTGTCCGCCTGCTCCAGGGTCACGCGGATCCGGCCGGGCTCTCGGCGGTCCTGCTGGTGCTCGATGGCCTCGCGGGCGTTGCGCAGCAGGTTGACCAGGATCCGGTGCAGCTGGTCCGGGTCGGCGATCACCTGGTCGGTCCGGCCGACCTCGCAGACCAGCCGCACGCCCTCGTCCGACAGACGGGCCTCCTCGGCCGCCGCCTCCAGCGCCGCCGCGAGCCTCACCGGCCGGGCTTCCGGCGCGGCCTCCTGGGTCTTGCCGTAGGTCAGCACGTCGGAGGCGAGCTTCACGGCCCGGTCCAGCGCGCGCTCCAGGCGGGGCAGGGCCTCGCGCACCTTGGGATCCTTCAGCGCCGCAAGCCGCTCCGAGGCGATCTGGGCGCTGGTCAGCATGTTGCGCAGGTCGTGGTTGATCTTGGCCACCGCCTCGCCCAGCGCCGCCAGCCGGGCGCGGGAATTCAGCGCCGCGCGCAGGTCGGCCTGCATCCGGCCGAGCTCCGCCTCGGCGCGGCCGATCTCGTCGTGCCGGCCGGAGAGCTCCAGCCGCGCCTCGGGATCCTCCGGATCGGCGCGGAACCGCTCCATGGCGTAGGTGATCCGCTGCATGGGCCGCACCAGGAAGAGGTTCAGCGACAGGTAGACCAGGACGCCGGCCAGGGTGGAGACGAAGGCCACGATGATGATCAGCCGCCAGAGGTAGTCCCACAGCTCCTGCTTCAGCTCCGCGTCGGGCGCGACCACCTCCACGAAGTCCGCCTCGACGAAGCGCGGCTCCGCGCGGACCCGCACCGAGCGGCCTTCACCGCCGAACAGGGTGTTGAACGGCCCGACCAGCCACGAGCCGGGCCCCTGCTGGCGCAGGTCCACGAGGTAGGGCCGCTGCGGCCGCTTGCGGCCCTGCAGCACGAGCCTGAGGCCAACGTCCGGCGTGGAGATCGCCACCCACTCGACGCCGGCCCCCTGCAGGAGCTGCTCGCGCTGCTCCAGGTCCATGCGCTCGGGCGCGATGTCGGAGATGCGCGAGATGGTCTCGGCGGCCCGGACCCGGTCGAGCAGCCAGCTCTCCTGGTAGGCGGCCAGCGCCGGCGGCAGGGCGATCATGCCCCCGGCCGCGACGAACAGGATGGTGAGCGTGAGCAGTCGCGCCGACAGGCCGCCCGGCCAGAAGAAGCGGCGCCTGTCCGGTCTGGGAAGTTCCTGCGGCGAGGGCGCGTCCGCCATAGGGTATCCCGTTAAATCAGTGAGCAAGCTTGGGCAACGCGTCCCGCTGTGGGGAGGCGCCGCCCGGCCGGTCGATCAGTTGGCGCCGACGGCGTCGGCCACGGCGCGGAAGCCGTCCGCGCGCAGCAGCCCGGCCAGTTCGCGCTTGATGCGGGTGACGAGTCCCGGCCCCTCGAAGACCAGGGCCGAATAGAGCTGAACGGCCGCCGCGCCCGCGCGGATCTTGGCGTAGGCCTCCGCGCCGGAGCCGATGCCCCCGACCCCGATCAGGGTCAGCCGCCCGGCGGTCAGGGCGGCGAAGCGGCGCAGCATCTCGGTGGACGGCGCGGTGAGCGGCGCGCCGGAGAGGCCGCCGGCCTCGTCGCGCAAGCGGGAGGCGAGCGGCGGCCGGGCGATGGTGGTGTTGGAGACGATGATCCCCTCGAGGCCGTTGGCCAGCACCGTCTCGACGATGGCCTCGGCCTCGCCGTCGGCCAGGTCCGGCGCCACCTTCAGGAACATCGGGACCCGGCCGGCCCCCGGCAGGGCGTCGCGGGCCTCGGCGAGCCGGCCCAGCAGCTCCTCCAGCGCCGCCCGGGTCTGCAGGGCGCGCAGGCCGGGCGTGTTGGGCGAGGAGATGTTGATCGTGAAGTAGCTGGCCAGGCCCCACAGCCGGGTCAGGCCGGTGACGTAGTCGCCGACCCGGTCCTCGGAGTCCTTGTTGGCCCCGATGTTGGCCCCCACCACGCCCGGGCCCCGGCGGGCGAGCCGCGCGGCGAAGGCCTCCAGGCCCTGGTTGTTGAAGCCCATCCGGTTGATCACCGCCCGGTCCTCGGTCAGCCGGAACAGCCGCGGCCGCGGGTTGCCGGCCTGCGGCAGCGGCGTGACCGTTCCGCATTCCACGAAGCCGAAGCCCGCCCGCAGCATGGGCCCGAACACCTCGGCGTTCTTGTCGAAGCCGGGGGCGAGGCCCACAGGGTTCGGCAGGGACAGGCCGGCCAGCGTCGTCGCCAGGACGGGATCGTCGCGGCCGCCGTGGGGCCCGAGGCCCGCCTGCAGCGCCCGGATGGCCAGGCCGTGGGCGTCCTCCGGGTCGAGGCCGCGCAGCGCCCGGGTGGCGAGGCCGTGCAGGGTGGTCATGCCAGCGCCGGCAGGACAGGGCCGCCGTCCGCGCCCAGTGGGGCCTCGGTGACGCCCAGCACGCGGGCGGCGTCCAGCGGCCCGTACAGGTGGGGGAAGAGGTCGCCGCCGCGCGAGGGCTCCCAGCGAAGGGCCTCGCCGAGGTCGTCGGCCTCCACCTCGAGCACGACGAGGTCCGCCTGTCCGGCGAAGTGGCGCCGCGCCGTCTCGGGCGCCTGAGCGGCCGTGGAGAAGTGGATGAAGCCGTCGGCCCGGTCCACGGCCGAGCCCTCGAAGCGGCCGCCCGCCTGCGCCGCCGCCCACTCGTCGCGGGACAGGATCTTGTAGATCCTCACTCCCCGCGCTCCGGATAGAACAGTCCGTCGAAGGCGGGGCGCCCCTTGTTGTCGATCAGGAACACCGCCGCGGCGCCCGGCGGGAAGTTGCGGGCGGCCCGCGCGATCAGGGCCGGCGGCGCCTTGCCCTCGGTCAGCAGGTCCACGGCCAGCTCCTGGAGGCCGGGGTTGTGGCCCACCACCATGACCGTGCCGCGGCCGCGCCCCGCGCGCTCGGCCGCCTGACGGATGGAGCCGGCGTCGGCGAGGTAGAGGTCCTTCTCGAAGCGCACCTCGGCGCCGGGGAAGACGGCCTCGGCCGCCGCCCAGGTCTCCCGCGTGCGGGTCGCCGCAGAGACCAGCGCCAGGTCGGGGCGCATGCCGAGGTCCGCCAGGCTCTCGCCCATGGCGGCCGATTCGCGCACGCCGCGCGGCTCCAGCCGGCGGTCGAAGTCGTCGCCGCTCGCGGAGTCGGGCTCGGCCTTGCCGTGGCGGAAGAGGATCAGACGGTCCATGGAGATTCACACACCCCTCGGCGGTCCTCATAGCGGGGTCCGGCGGGGCTGCGAAGCCATTGACACCGGTGGGGCTTGGCGGTCTTCAGGGCGACGATGGACGACCAGGCCGCGCTGAGCCCTGCGATCGAGACCGACGGCGGCGTCTGGCGCTTCCCGGCGGGGGCGCCGCTGCGGCTGGATTCGGGCGCGGTCCTGCCGGGGCTGGAGATCGGCTACCAGACCTACGGCCGGCTGAACGAGAGCCGGACCAACGCCGTCCTCGTCTGTCACGCGCTCACCGGCGACCAGTACGCGGCCTCCACCCATCCGATCACCGGCAAGCCGGGCTGGTGGAGCCGGGTGATCGGGCCGGGGCTGCCGCTCGACCCGGACCGCTACTTCATCATCTCGACGAACGTGGTCGGCGGCTGCATGGGCTCCACGGGGCCCGGGTCGGCCAATCCGAAGACGGGCGAGCCCTACGGCCTGGCCTTCCCGATGATCACCATCGCCGACATGGTCCGCGCCCAGGCCATGCTGATCGAGGCCATGGGGATCGACACCCTGTTCGCGGTGATCGGCGGCTCCATGGGCGGGATGCAGGTCCTGCAGTGGGCGGCCGACTATCCGGAGAAGCTGTTCAGCGCCGTCTGCATCGCCGCGGCCGCCCGCCACTCGGCCCAGAACATCGCCTTCCACGAGGTCGGCCGCCAGGCGATCATGGCCGACCCCGACTGGCGCGGCGGCGCCTACCAGAGCGAGGGCGTCAGCCCGTCGAAGGGCCTGGCCGTGGCCCGGATGGCCGCGCACATCACCTACCTGTCGGAAGCCGCCCTGCAGCGGAAGTTCGGCCGGGAGCTGCGCAAGGACGGCCTGTCGTGGGGCTTCGACGCCGACTTCCAGGTGGAGAGCTACCTGCGCCACCAGGGGGCGAGCTTCGTCGACCGCTTCGACGCCAACTCCTACCTCTACATCACCCGGGCGCTGGACTATTTCGACCTGGCGGCCGGGCACGAGGGCGTGCTGGCCCAGGCCTTCCGCAAGGCCCGCCAGGTGCGGTTCATGGTGCTCTCCTTCTCGTCCGACTGGCTCTATTCCACGGCCGAGAGCCGCGACATCGTGCGCGCGCTGAACGCCGCCGGCTGCCGGGCCAGCTTCGTGGAGATCGAGACCGACAAGGGCCACGACGCCTTCTTCCTCGACGAGCCGCAGCTCGACGCCACCCTGCGCGGCTTCCTGGAGGCCACCGCCCAGGCGCGAGGGCTCGCGTGAGCGTCATCCGCGAGGACTTCCGCGAGATCCTGCGGCTCGTGCGGCCCGGCGCGCGGGTGCTGGACGTGGGCTGCGGCGAGGGCGAACTCCTCGAGCTGCTGCAGCGGGAGAAGGGCGTCGACGGCCAGGGGCTGGAGATCAGCCAGGCCGGCGTCTCGGCCTGCCTGGCGCGGGGCTTGGCGGTGGTGCAGGGCGACGGCGACCGCGACCTCGACCATTTCCCGACGCGGGCCTTCGACTACGCCATCCTGTCCAAGACCCTGCAGCAGATGCGCGAGCCGCGGCACGTGCTCTCCGAGCTGCTGCGCATCGCCGACCAGGCGATCGTCTCGGTCCCCAACTTCGGCCACTGGCGGATGCGGGTGAGCCTGATGACGCGCGGGCGGATGCCGGAGACCCGCGCCCTGCCGGATCCCTGGTGGGCGACGGCCAACATCCACCTGTGCACGCTCAGGGACTTCACCGACCTCTGCGAGGACCTGGACCTGCGGATCGACGCCTGCGCGGCGCTCGCCAACGGGAAGGCCGCCCGGCCCATCGACCCCAAGCGGCCGCTCGAGAACTGGCGCTCGGAATCGGCCCTCTTCCTGCTCAGCCGCCGGACGGAGGGACAGCCCGACGACGTGCCGAAGGACCTGTTCGGCGAGGTGGCCCTGCCGAAGTCCGAGCCCCCGAAGCCGAAGCGGCGGGCGCGGGCGAAGGCCTAGCCCGCGATGGCCGCGGCGTCGCGGTCGCCGGTGCGGATGCGCAGGGCCTGCTCCAGGTCGAGGACGAAGACCTTGCCGTCGCCGATCTTGCCGGTGTTGGCCGTCCGGGCCACGGCCTCGACCACCTGTTCGGCGATGTCGGTGGGAACGGCGATCTCCAGCTTCACCTTCGGCAGAAGCTTCACCTCGTACTCGGCGCCCCGGTACACCTCGGTCTTGCCGCGCTGCCGGCCGTAGCCGCGGACCTCGGTGACCGTCAGGCCGGAGGCCCCGGCCTCCGTCACCGCTTCGAGCACCGCATCCAGGCGGCTGGGCTTGATGATCGCGATGATCATCTTCATGCGCTGGCTCTCCGGCTCTTCCGCGCGGACGCGGGTTCTCCCGGAGGCTAAGGCTTTCGCCGCGCGGCTCCAAGAGGCCGTGGCCGGCCGGAGGGGCCGTTTCCGGCGGGCGCCCGGGCCGCGGGCGCCTGGAACCCGCGTCCTTCGCGCCGGGTTGTCAGCCGTCCGGCGCGCCATCGGGGCGCGTGGAGGGAGAGAGCCGTGCCGCCGAGACAGCGCGTCGTGCAGGTGAGGCAGACCGCGAACGGGACCCGGGTCGAGGTCTACACCCTGCCCAGCGGGTCGCGCCTCTATGTCCCCCTGGTCGCCTCGTGGAACTTCAAGGCGGCCTGCTCCGCCCTCGTCCAGACCGAGGCAAGACGATGACGCCCAGCGTGCTGGTGGTCGCGAAGACCGGCGACCGCTGGGGGGTGAGCGCGGGGCGCGAGCTCCTGGCGCTCGCGGAGAGCGAGGCGGAGGCGCAACGGCTGGCGGAATCCGCGGCCGACATCCTGCGCAAGAGCGGCGGCCGCGCCCGGGTGCTGGTGGCGGGCGAACCGCGCAGCTTCAAGTCCGACGACGACTGAGCGCCCCTAGCTGGCCTGCGCCACCGGCCGGGGCGCGAAGAGCTCGAGGCCGAGCGGCAGGCGCGCGGGCCGGCGGCCCTGCTCCAGCGCCTGGGCCACCGGCACGGCCTGCACCAGGGACTGGAAGTTGAAAGGCTTGGGCAGGACGCCCAGCGCCGCGTCGCTCGCCTGTCGCGCCTGCGCCAGCTGACCCGTGACGAAGATCGACGGCACCCCCAGCCGCGCCTTCAGCTCGCGCGCCAGTCCCACGCCCTCGTCGTGCCCGGCCAGGTTGATGTCTATGAACGCCAGGTCGGGCCGCGTCTGGCGGGCCAGCGCCTCCGCCTCGGACACCCCCGTGGCGGGCCCGAGCACCTCATAGCCTGCGTCCTCCAGCTCCCACTGGATCGAGGCCGCGATCATGGGTTCGTCTTCTACGACGAGAACAAGCACCCGCTCGCCTCCGTACTACGAACCGTCCCCCGTCGATTGATAGGCCGAAGCGGCGCGGACGATCCACAGGCGCGACCCAGTCGCGCCTGTGACACAATAGCGCAGCCGTAGCCTCCGGAACAAGGTTTCAAGACAAGCGCTGCTGTAGACCTGAGATCGACCGGATGATGCGCCGAGCAACAGGAAGTGACAAGGCCCGGCGACAGAAGCAACCCGTCCGGGAAAAGCTTGACTATATCATCTGGCGATCAGTGGGGTGATCGGCTGATCGGCATGCTAAAGAATAAAGCCAAGCTTTCGCGGCTATCTCCGAACGGGCCGGTGCGGGTCCTCGCAGGCGGCCAGGGCGGCGGTGCGCACCGCCTCGGGAAGGCTGCGGAACCAGGCCTGGGGCGACAGCCTCTCGGCGACGATGCGGCGGCCGGCCGCGCCCAGGCGCGCCCGAAGGGCGGCGTCCTGGCGGAGCGTCACCAGGGCCTGGACGGCGACGTCCAGGTCGGGCTCGGCCCAGCTCTGGCCCCGGTAGATGCCCTGCGGATCCGCCACCGTCGTGCGGCCGGCCGGCACGAGCAGGGCGGAGTCCCCGTCCATGAAGTCGAGATTGCCGGAGAAGGCGGTGGCGACCACCGGCACGCCCAGGGCCATGGCCTCGGCCATCGGCAGACCGAACCCCTCGGCGCGGTGGAGGGAGACCAGGGCGTCGGCGCCGGCGATCAGCCGCTTCACCTCCGCATAGGGCCAGACCTCGTCGACGATCCGCACATTGTCCGGGGCGTCGCGGCGCAACGCCGCCAGCAGGTCGGGGAAGCGGGCGCCGTTCTGGGTCTTCAGGGTCAGCTCGACCCCCGGCTGGTCGCCGAACGCCCGGCGGAAGGCCTCGATCGCGCCGCGCGGGTTCTTGCGCGCCGCCGAGGAGTTGAAGTCGAACATCGCCACCGCCTGGAAGGCGGCCCGGCGGGGAAGCGGCGCGATCCCCTGGTAGTCCTCGAGGGACAGCGGGTGCGGCACCACGCGGACGGGGGCGGAGGCGCCGGCCAGGCCCTCGGCGGTGTAGCGGCTGGGCGTCCAGACCTCGTCCACCAGCCGCGCGTCCTTCAGCCAGCTGCGCGGCGCCTTCGGCAGTTCCCAGGCCCAGTAGCCGTACCTCGGCCCCACCACCCGGCGCGGCCCGAGGCAGGCCAGGGCGCCCACCATCTCGGGCGCGTTCAGGTGGAAGATCCAGGCCGCCGCCGGGGTCTCCCCGGCGAGGCGCCGTCGCCAGTCGCCGCCGCCGGTGAGGCTCACCGGCTCCACGCGGGCGCCCAGGGCCTCGAAAGCCCGCACCGCCAGGCGGGCGGAGGCGGCGATGCCGTGCGACCGCTCGAAAAGGCCGACCACCTTGATCGGCAGGCCGGCGGTCCCGGGCGCCGCTCCGGGCCGACCTGCGGCGTGGACATAGGCGCGCAGGGCGCGGGTGACGGCGGGCGCGGCGACGCGCCGGACGGGTTCGGGCAGAGCGCGACGCCAGAGGGCCTGGGCCGCCGCCAGGCTCATGCGGCCAGGGCGGCCTGCAGCGGCCGGTCGGCGTCCACCGGCTTCACCGGGCGCGGGAGGTCGTCGCGCGCCGCGCCCCGGCTCCACACCTCGTCGACGAAGCCCAGGCCCGGCGTGTCGTGCGTCAGGGCGGCGACGGTCTCCGCGTCCCACACCGCCGCGGCGCGCGCCCAGCGGATACCTTGGGCGTGCAGGGCGATGGCGTCGGCCGCCACGCAGGCCGGGTCGGTGAGGAACAGGACCTGGTCGGCGCGCTGCGGGGCGGGCCCCTTGAAGCGGCCGCGCGCCGCCTCGTAGACCGCCGCGCCGGCCGGCAGGTCCGGCGCGTCCTCGGCCCGGTCGACCACGAACAGCCGATCGGCGCGCGCCGTCGTGGCCGGAGCGGGCGGCGGAGCCGTCTTGCGGCGGCCGCGCAGGCTCGCCTCGGCCAGGCGCATCAGCGGGTGGCGGCGGACGGCGGCCGGCAGGGCGGCGAACTCCACCCCGTATTCCGCCAGCCCTCCGGCCAGCAGCCAGCGCAGGAAGCGGATTCGGCCGACCGCCGTCTGCAGCGGATAGAGCCGCTGCAGGTCGCCCCGGCTCTCCCAGATATCGGCGAACAGCCGCACGAAGGGCGCGGGAAGGCCCGGGGCGGGCGCCAGGTGCGGCGCGCGCAGGGGGCCGGTCAGGGCCTCGGGCCAGCGGGCCCGCTCTCCGACGCCGAAGCCCACGGCCAGGCGCCGCCGAAGCTCGGTGGCCGAGCCGGACGGGTCCGCGAACCGGGCCGCGCGCACCAGCAGGGCGCCGTCGCGGCCGAGGTCCTCCACGACCGCGGGCGGCAAGAGGTCGAGGTCGAAGCGCCGGGCCGCGGCCTCCGGGCCGACGCACCAGGCGAGCAGGGCCTGCGGGTCCTGGCCGAACCGCTGGCGCAGGTCCTTTCGGGCGGCCAGCAGGGCCAGCGCCGCCCGCGGCGGCTGGTGCGGCTCGCGCAGCCAGCCGAGCGCCTCGGCCGCCGGACCGCGCCAGGGCGCCTCGCGCCAGGCGGAGGGATCGGGGTCGCGGCCGCCGCCGCCCGTGGCCGCCAGCCGCTCGGCGGCCTGTACGGCGCGCGCGTCGAGGCCGAGGGCCTGGGCGTTGTCGCCGGCCCAGCGGATGAAGCCCAGGCGGCCCTCGGCGGTGGCGCGGTCGAAGGGGTCGGCGGCCGGGCTGTCGCGCCAGGCCTGGTCCATCACGCGGGTGATGTCGGGAAGGCCGGGGACCACCGCCTCGGGCTCGGCCTCGTCGAACCAGGCCGAGGTGGCCGGCCCCAGGCCGTCGGGGAAGGTCTCGCCGGCGCGGGCCGCGCGCAGGGCGCGGCGGCGCATGGGCCGCGTGATGACGCGCCCGTCGGCCAGCTTGTTGTGCCCGTAGGGGATGGCGCTGGAGCTCGCGTGACCGTTGCCCAGCAGGGTCTTGCCGTAGTCGGCCAGCAGCTCGGCCAGGCCCGACCCCGGCTCCACCGTCAGCCGGTCCTGGTGCTTGGACAGGGTCTTCGGCCGGTTCGGGTCGAAGCCCGAGAAGTGGAAGAAGTGCAGCGGCTCGCCGTCCACCCGCCAGCCGTCGGCGGCGCGCTCCAGGATCCGGCCCTCGAGGTTCCAGTAGGCGAGGTTGTAGCCCGGGTGGCGGATCAGGCGCAGGCTGTCCACGAAGCCCGGCGACAGGTCCATCCAGCGCTGGTCGGTGAACAGGCCGTTGGCCAGGTCCACCCGGCAGTCGAACCGGCAGCGGTCGGCCCACCAGGCCAGCAGCCCGTCCACCTTGGCCGTGTCGCGCATGGCGGCGAAGCCGAGGTTGTAGCTGCCTGACTGCAGGATGTTGCGGTCGTTGGGGCTGGCGTCGCCGAGCAGCGGCCGGGTCAGGTGCGGGGTCAGCACCAGCTCCGCCGCCTCCAGCCCCTCGCGCACGGCGCTCAGCGGCCGGAACAGGCGGATGTCGGGGTCGAGATAGGTGACGCTGCCGACGCCCGCCCGGGCCATCAGGTGGCGGAACACATAGGGCTTCACCGCCGTGTTCAGCTCCAGCGCCTCGTAATAGACGACCATGTCCCGGAACGGCGCGCCGACGTCGTTCGCGTCGATCACCTCGGCGATCGGCTCGAGCGAGGGCAGGGGGCCGTCGGTGGCCACCACCACGCGCCGGGCGGCGGGCTCGTGCGCCGCGACGCTCTGCATCAGGCTGGCGGCGAGCGCGGCGTAGTTGCGGGAGACGATGGTGAAGATGACGTCCAAGTCGGCGCCTTCCGTCAGGCCGCGAGCAGCTCGTCCAGCTTGCGGATGTCGGTGACCGCCGAGGCGACGCCGCCCTCCAGCCGCATCACCTTGTTGCAGTAGAGCCGCAGGAGGTCGAGGTCATGGCTGGCCAGGACCAGAATGCCGGCCCGCTCCACCAGCTTCAGGAGCCGCTTGTGGGCGAGCTTCTGGAAGTCGGCGTCGCCCACCGCGATCCACTCGTCCATCAGCAGCACGTCGGCTTCCACGGCCGTCGCGGCGGCGAAGGCGAGGCGCGCCTGCATCCCGGCCGAATAGGTCTTCACCGGCATGGCCAGGAACGGCCCGAGGCCCGTGAACTCGGCGATCTCGCCCATCTTCTCCTCGATGTCCTTCGAGGAAAGGCCGGCGATGCGGCCGCGCAGGCGGATGTTGTCGTAGCCCGTGGCCGACGGGTCGATGCCGAGGCCCAGGTCCAGCAGGGCGGCGATGCGGCCCTCCACCTCGATCTGGCCCTCGTCGGGCTCGTAGGCGCCCGACAGCGCCCGCAGCAGGGTGGTCTTGCCCGAACCGTTGTGGCCGATCAGGCCCAGCCGGTCCCCGGCCTTGAGCTCGAGGTTCAGGTGGGAGAGCGCGGTGACCTCGGTCGAGCCGTGGTGCTGGCCGAGCTTGCCGCCGACGGTGATGTTGGCCAGGTGCTTCTTCAGCGACTTGGCGTCCACGCCGTAGACCGGGAAGCGGAGCGTCAGGTCCCGGCAGGAGATGGAGACGGGCGGAGCCTTCTTCATAGGTAGTGCACGATCCGGCGGCGGGTGACCGCGAAGACGCTGAACGTCACCGCCCAGCCGAGAAGCGCCATGGCGCTCAGCACGATGTAGCTCAGTCCGCTGACCGGCATGCCGAGGAGCGGGGCCCGGATGGCTTCCAGCATGTGGTAGAACGGATTCAACGTCAGGAAGATGTGCTGGTCGCCGAACCGGTCGGGCCGCCAGAACACCGGCGTCATGAAGAAGGCGAACTGCATCACCGAGATGACGATCTGCGGGATGTCGCGGAAGCGCGCCGAGACGATGCCGGCCAGCATGCTCATCCACGAGACGTTGACGATCAGGAAGATCACCCCGGCCAGCGCCAGCAGCGGGTTGGCCTCGCGCCAGTAGCCGAACCAGATCAGCACCGCGACCACGATCACCAGGTGGTGGGCGAGGTTGATCAGGTTCCTGAGCACCGTGCGCCAGACAAAGGTGAACATCGGCAGGCTGGTCTGGGACAGCATGCCCGACGCCTGCACGAAGGTGTCGCAGCCCTCGTTCACGACGCCGGCGATGACGCCGAAGAAGACGATGCCGAGCGCCACATAGGGCATCAGCTCCTCGAGGGAGATGCTGAGCAGGCGCGAGTAGAGGAAGCCGATCCCGAGCACCATCAGGCCCATGGACAGGGTGATCCAGAACGGACCCAGGATCGAGCCGCGGTAGCGGGAGACCACGTCGTGCCAGGCCAGCGACCACGCCAGCCCGAGCCGCTCGCCCGAGGTCTTCAGGTCCCGCAGGGCCATCTGGAACTCGAACAGCGTCCCGCGCCGTCCGGTCCGCAGCATGTGGGTGGCGGTTTCCATCAACACTCCCGACGAGAGGGCGCGGAGGTATCAGTTGGGTCTGCGCCACGCAACACGGCGCCTTGCCGCGCGGACGGGCGCAAGGCCAGCTTTGCAAGCCCCGCCGCTTCCGTGTTAGCCCGCACGTCCAAGGGGCCGGACCTGTTCTGAGAGAAATGACGTCCTTCGACAACATCGCGCGCCAGGCGCCGCTGTCTCCGGACGACCGGCGCAAGCTGATGCGCGTGCTGCCGCCGAAGCTGGACGGCGCCGGCGTCTGGCTGGTGGTGCCCTGCTACAAGGTCAAGGCGCACATCCTGAGGGTGATCGCCAAGACTCCTGCCTGGGTCGAGGGCATCGTCTGCGTCGACGACGCCTGCCCGGAGGGCTCGGCCGACTTCATCGAGGCCAACAACACGGACCCCCGCGTGGTGGTCGTGCGGCTGCCGCAGAATCAGGGCGTCGGCGGCGCGACCATGGCCGGCTATCGCGAGGCCGCCCGCCGCGGCGGCCAGGTCCTGGTCAAGGTCGACGGCGACGACCAGATGGACCTGGGCTACGTCGCCCATCTCGTGGCGCCGATTCTCCTGGGCGAGGCCGACTACGCCAAGGGCAACCGCTTCACCTCCATCAGCCACCTGCGCTCGATGCCGTCGATCCGGGTGTTCGGCAACGCGGTTCTGAGCTTCGCCGCCAAGCTCTCCACCGGCTACTGGAACATCTTCGATCCCACCAACGGCTACACCGCCATCGAGGCCAACGTCGCCCGGATGGTCATGGAGAAGCGGGTCGCCAAGCGCTTCTTCTTCGAGACCGACCTGCTCTACCACCTGGGCACCCTGCGCGCGGTGGTCCGCGACGTGCCGATGCCCGCGCGCTACGCCGACGAGGTGTCCAACCTGCGGATCGGCGCCATCGTCGGCCCCTTCGCGCTGAAGCACCTGAGGAACTTCGTCCAGCGGGTGCTCGGACAGTATTTCGTGCGCGACTTCCACGCCGCCAGCCTGGAGCTGGTGTTCGGGATCTTCAGCGTGCTGTTCGGCGTGGGCTACGCGGCCCACTACCTGGCCACCCGCGTCCCCGGCCAGGCAGCCTCGGCCGGCGTGGTCATGGCCGCGGCCCTGCCGATCATCCTGGGCGCCCAGTTCCTGCTGCAGGCGATGAACTTCGACGTGCTGAACGTGCCGACCCGGCCCATCCACCCCTACCTGCGGACTATCGCCCGCATGGAAGAGGAAGAGGACGCCCGCTCGTGACGCCGAAGGACATCGCGCTCTGCAGCGCCTTCGCGGTGGCGATGCCGCTCGGCCAGATCATGTTCAAGTGGGGCGCCATCTACGACGGGCGGCTCTCGGGGCCCTTCCTCCTGCGCGTGATCCAGAACTGGCCGCTGATCGGCGCCTTCGCCTGGTATGCGCTGACAGCGCTTCTCTGGTTCTACGTGCTCACCCGCGTGCCGCTGTCGACCGCCTACGCCTTCTCGCTGGTCGGCGCCTGCCTGGTGCCGACCATGGGCTGGCTGGTGTTCAAGGAGGAGTTCTCCTGGTCGATGGCCGCGGGCTACCTGCTGATGATGGCCGGCCTGTTCCTCGTGGTCGCCCGTCCCGGGACCGCCGCATGACCCGGCCGGGCGTGCGGATCGCCGCCGTCGACGCCACCCGCTGGGTGATCGTCGCCGGCTACCTCCTGATGCTGGCGGCCAACCTGCCCGGCCACATGTCCGTCGATCCGGTGCTCTCGCTCTACGAGGGCCGCTTCCACGAACGGATCACCTGGGGCCCGCCCTTCTACGCCTGGCTGCTCGGGGTCTTCGACGACCTGCTGGCCGGGACCTCGCTCTATGTGGTGGCGAGCGGCCTGATGCTGTTCGGGGGCTGGCTCTGGATGCTGCGGATGACCGGCCGGGCCTCATGGCTCTCGGTCCCGGTGGCCGCCGCCGTCGTGCTCACGCCCAACATCCTCGTCTACCAGGGCATCGTCTGGAAGGACGTGTTCTTCGCCAACAGCGCGACGCTCGGCTTCATCTGCCTGATGGCCGCCTCCCAGGCCTGGGCGGCGGGACGCCGGCCTCTCGGCGCGCTCGCCGCGGCCGGCCTGCTGTTCGCCATGGCCGCCCTGGTGCGCCAGAACGGGCTGATCGCCTGGCTGCCGGCCGCCGCCGTCATCGCCTGGGGGCTGCGCGACCGCGGCTGGAAGGCCATGGCCGGCTGGAGCCTCGGCTGGCTCGTCGCCGTGGCCCTGGTCACCCAGTCCCTTTCGGTCGCCGCCATCCCGGCCCCCGAGAAGGACGACGTGGCCGTCTCCCGCGGCGTGCGGCTCGTGCAGCAGTACGACATCGCCGGCGCGCTGGCCCTGGACCCGACGCTGCCGCTGGAGCACATCGACCGCGCCGATCCCGACGCCGACGACGAGCTGCGCCGGCGCGCCGGGGCGCAGTTCTCGCCCGAGCGGATCGACCACCTCGACCGTGATCCGGCGGTGGGCGCCACCTTCTGGGGGCTGCCGGACGAGGCGATCCAGGCCGAATGGCTGAACCTGATCGCCGAGCATCCGGGGATCTATCTGAAGACCCGCTTCGCCGACTTCCGCTGGGTGTTCGCCGCCCCGGTGATCGACCGCTGCCTGCCGGTGCACGTCGGGATCGATGGCCCGCCCGAGCAGCTGGCCAAGCTGGGCATGGAGGCGCGCCGCGACCGCGACGACCAGGAGCTGTTCAACTACGTCACCTGGTTCCTCGACACGCCGGTGATGTCGCACGCGGCCTACGCGGTGCTGTCGCTTCTGGTGGCCGGGGCGCTCCTGCTGCGCCGGCGGCCGGAGGATGTCGCCGTCATCGGACTGCAGGTCGCGGCGCTGGGCTTCACCGCCAGCTTCCTGGTGATCTCCCTGGCCTGCGACTACCGCTATCTCTATTTCCTCGACGTCGCCGCGCTTACCGGCCTCGTCTACCTGTCGCTCGATCCGGCCGTCTGGAAGCGGCGCAGGGCCTAGGGTCGGGCGAGCGCCTGCAGGCGCGCCAGGAAGCGCGCGCCGACGGCCGCATAGGACAGCGTCTCGCGGATGTGCCGGCGGCCGCGCTCGCCCAGGGCCGCGGCGCCGCGGGGATCGTCGTACAGCCCCTCGATCAGGCGCGAGGCGTGCCCGGCCGACGCCTCGGCCCACACCTGGCCCTCCCCGTGCGGATAGGCGCCGGGCGCCACCGGGACCAGCTCGTAGTCCGCCAGCAGCGAGGTCCCCAGCGGCATGAAGTCGACGTTGCCGGAATAGCCGGTGGCGATGGCCGGCCGGCCCAGCGCCATGGCCTCCGCCGGCCCGCGTCCGAACCCCTCCGAGCGGTGCAGGGACACGAAGACGTCGCAGACCCGGATCAGGTTCTTGATCTCGTTGTCGGTGAAATCGCCTTCCAGGGTCTGCACCCGCTCCCCCAGCGCGGCCAGCCGGGCCCGGAAGGCGTCGCGGGCCTTCCGGTCGGGAGGCGCGCCGCGCACCTTCATCACGCAGTGCAACTCGGCCTCCGGCCGTCGCGCCACGAGCTGCTCGAAGGCGCTCAGCACCGCGCCGGGGTTCTTGCGTTCCGCGTAGGAGGCGAAGTCGAAGAAGAACAGCACCGTGAACGGCGCCTCGGGGATGTCGAAGTAGCGCCGCGAGAGGAAGCGCGAGACGCGGGGCTCCACCGCCAGCGGGATGTCGTGGACGGGCCGCCCGATGGCCGCCGAGATGGCGTCGCGGATGAACACGGACGGCGCCCAGACCTCGTCGAACTGGGCGACCGCCCGGGCGTAG
This sequence comes from Phenylobacterium sp., assembly GCF_036821595.1. GTDB lineage: Bacteria > Pseudomonadota > Alphaproteobacteria > Caulobacterales > Caulobacteraceae > Phenylobacterium. Next base: position 48,590 of record NZ_DAISJG010000016.1, on the reverse strand, counting down.
GGCGCCGGATAGCGGGCGAGCTCCCAGGCCGGATAGACGACGTTGACCGCCGCCCTGAAGGCTGCCCGCCGCAGGCGGTCGATCACCCGGTCGACCTCGTCGGCGTTGACGCAGAAGATGTTCAGCTCGCCCAGCCGGTCGACGGCCAGGTCCCGCAGCGGCTCGAGCGCGGGGTCCGGATGGCTGCGGGTGTCGGCCACGTCCAGCAGCCGCACCTCCAGGCCCGCGGCGCGCAGGGCGTGCAGGGTCACGCGCAGGTGCTCGCCCATGCCGGTCGGCGCGAAGGGATAGCCCACCAGGGTGATCGCCGGACCCGTCATCACCGCTCCAGCAGCCCCGCGTCATAGGCGTTGGCGCAGGCTTCCAGCCAGGCGTGGCCGCGCTCGCCCGGCGCGACGGCGTCCCAGTCGTCCACGAGCAGCACCGGGGCGTCGGCCATGGCGCGTTCGAGCCGGGCCTGCAGGACGCCCGGACCGCCCTTGCCGGCGCGCACGCAGGGCAGGGCCCCACGCGAGACCACGTGGAAGCCCGCAAGGCCTTCCGCCCTGACGCCGGGCGGGACCAGCAGCGCTGGCCGTCCCTCGATCCGCAGCGCCTTGTCGGACGACAGCGCCGGGGCCAGGGCCCCCGCCTCGACCGGACCGGCCAGCGCCAGCAGGAAAGGGAGGTCCGCCGCTCCGGCCGCCCACAGCGCCCGGGCTTCCTCGCGGCTGGCCACCTCGTGGCAGAAGCCGGCCAGTCGGTGGCGGGCGAGCAGCCGGTCGGCCGTGGCGAGATCCGCCGGCGGGCCGCGCCGCACCACGAAGGCCTGCGGCTCCAGCCCCGGCCGCCGCCCGGGCGCCGTCGACCCCATCTCGGCCAGGTAGCTCACCCAGTCGTCACGCGGGGCGGGGGCGGGGCGCGCCGTGGCAGGCTCCGCCCGCGCCGCCAACTCCAGGGCGCTGCGGGCCTCGGCGGCGGCCTTGGGATGGGCGGCGAACCAGGCCGCTTCGTCGAAATCCGGCGCCGGGGAGAGGCCGAGGAAGGTCCCCGCCGTCACGTAGTGCAGGAGCGGGCTGGCGGCGGCGGCCGGGTCGCCGCCCGCCTGGGCCAGGTAGTGGTCCGGATCGAACCGCGGGGTGGGGCTGCGCCGCATCGGGCCGCCGGTCCGCAGGAAGTCGCTCAGCGGGTCGTGGGCTGCGGACGCGCGCCGCGGCTCCAGGCCCCACCAGGCGGTCTCGAACAGCGGGTGCGGGTCGGCGCCCGCCGCGGCTCCCGTCGTCACGTAGTGCAGCAGCGGCGCGATCCCGGCCTCCGGGGCCCCCGGCGTGCGGTTCAGGTACCAGGCGTTGGCGAACAGGGGGTGCGGGTCGCGCCCCTCGCGCCAGCCCTGCCGCAGGTAGTGGACAAGCGGGTTCTCGCCGGTCTCCGCCAGCTCGTCCGACTGGCCAACGTAGAAGCGCAGGTCGAACAGGGGATGGGGGTCGATCCCCTCGGCGGCCGCGTGGAAGAGGAAGCGCTGGAGGGCCGTCAGCCGGTCGCCGGGCCCGCGCAGGCGTCTGACGTCGATCAGCGGGTGCGGGCTGCGCCCCTCCAGGTCGCCGAGGATCAGGTAGTGGGCAAGCGGAGCCCAACGGCTGCCGGCCAGGGCGGGCGCCTGCTCCAGGTACCAGGCCTGGTCGAACAGGGCGCGGGGCTGGGCCGCCGGGTCGGGGCCGGCGCGGACGTAGTCGAGGAGGTTCGAGACCTCGCCGGGCCGGCTGCCGAGCCCGGCCTCGACGTCGTCCAGCCAGGCGCCGGACAGGGCCAGCAGCAGGGCGCGGCCGGGGAACTTGCCGCGCGCCAGCAGGCGGGCGGCGGCGGGAGGCAGGGCGCGGGCCGCGGAGCCGCCGTACCGTTTGCGGGTGCTCGCCTGGAACCGCCGCCAGCGGTCCTCGGCCAGCCGCTGGCGCTCACGCCAGGCGGCCTGCCGAAGAGCCATGACATCGGACGCCGACATGCCGGCCGTGGTCGCTCAGCTCTCGGCCAGAATGATGTCGAGCCGGTGCGAGAGTTCGAACCAGCGCCGCCGCATGGTTTCGAGCTCCACGCGATCGCGCTGCTGCTCGGCCTGCAGCCGCTCCACATCGGCGCGCCAGCCGGCCTCCATGACCGCACGCGCCTGCTCCTGCTCCGCCTGGAGCCGCGTGATGTCGGCGCGCCAGCCCTCTTCCAGCACCCCGCGTTCCCGGATCTGCTCCTCCTGGAGGCGCTCGACGTCGGCGCGCCAGCCGGACTCCAGCGCCTCGCGTTCGCTCCGTAGCGTCTCGAGCAGCACGGTCTCGCGGGCGGTCAGCTCGTCGCGCAGCTCACGCAGCGCCGCCCGCGTGGCGTCCAGGTCCCGCGTGGTGGGCGAGACCAGGACCCCCACCTCGTCGCGGCGGCGGGTGAGCTCGGCGGCGGCGCGCTCCACCGGCGCCCGGTCCGGCGCGGCGCCGGTGGCGGCGGCCTCGAACCAGCCGTGCACGGCCGCCGTCAGCTCGCCCGCCCAGCCCAGGGCCGCCAGGTCGCCGGCGCCCGCGTTGTGGCGCAGCTCTGGCGTCAGGAACCGGTCGATCGCCTTGCCGGCCTTTTCGGTCAGGTTCGGCAGCGGCGCGCCGTGGGCGGCCTCGATCCGGCCTACCTCCGCGCGCCAGTCCGACAGCAGGCCGTCGTAGCTCACGAAGGCGCGCGGCAGGTCGCGGGTGTAAGCCTCCGCGGCCAACATGTAGGCGCTCCACAGCAGCACCGACTTCTCGGTGGCGAAGGCGTTGCGGCGCGCCAGAGACCCGGCAACGGCCAGCGGGTGGCGCACCGGGATCACCGCGCGCACGCCGATCCCCAGGTCCTCCAGCACCGTGCGCCAGAAGGGGGCCAGCACCGTCACCCGCGGGTCCTTCAGCAGCGGATGGCGAGCCTCGCCGTACTCCTCCTGGAACAGGTCCAGGGCCCGGCTCAGCCAGGCGCGCTCGTCCTTGCGGGCCAACGGACGGTGCGGGAAGGCGAAGACGTCGTCCCAGGCGGAGCCCGCCGCGCGCAGCCGCTCGTCGTTGAACAGGGCGATCTTCCAGGGCTCGAAGTAGCCCTTCGCATTGTGCTCGTCGCCCGGCATCACGTGCTCGGGCAGGTGGGCGCCCGCGAGGGCCAGGAGCTGGGTCACCGCCGAGGTGCCCGACCGGTGCATGCCGAGCACGAGATAGGCGGTTCTCGCGGGAGACTGGCGGGCGGTCTGGGGCGCTGCGCTGGAGTCCGGTTCCTGGGTCGTCATCCTGGGTCCGCTTGCGGCCGGAAAGCCTTGGCTGTAGGGGCCGCCGCAATCGGTCGCAAGGGCCGGGGCGGCGGTTGCTTGTCAGGGCCTTCTGTTGCACACAAGCCCGCGCCGCCGCGAAGGGAAATTACGCCGCATGGCCGTCACGGCCCTTGATGACGAGGTCTACCGGGTCGTCTCCACCGCCATAGACGCGGCCTTCTACCGGACCGCCTATCCCGACGTCGACGAAGCGGGTATCGACCCCTTGCGGCACTACCTGTCGGAAGGCTGGCGCGAGGGACGCGATCCGGCGCCCTGGTTCTCGACGCGCGCCTATCTGGAGGCCAACGCCGACGTCCGGCGCGCCCGCGTGGAGCCGCTGTTCCACTACCTGCGGCACGGCCGCTACGAGGGGCGCGAGGTCTTCCCGTCGGAACAGGCGCGAGTGCGGTCCGCGTCCGTCGCGTCCGCCCCTGCGCCGGAGGAATGGGGCGTGGAGACCGTGCTGGCGGCGGCCCGGCCCGCCGAGCCGCAACCCGGGTCCGAGCCCGCGGCGGCCTGGACGTCCCCCGAGGCCCCGGCGGAGGTCCGGCAGGGGGAGCGGGAGCTGCTGGCCGGCGAGTTCGACGCCGACTTCTACCTCACCGCCCACCCGGACATCGCGGCGGCCGGCATCGATCCCCTCGAGCACTTCCTGGTCACGGGCTGGCGCGAGGGGCGGGACCCGCACCCGAAGTTCTCGGTGAAGGACTACCTCGAGACCTATCCCGATATCGCCCACGCCGGGATGAACCCGTTCGTCCACTATGTCCGCACCGGCCGCGCCGAAGGGCGGATGGCGCGCCAGGAGCTGGGCTTCCGCTACGAGGTGATCGCCCGGCTCCGGCCGCTGCAGGACCGCGTCCCCGAGGTGGCCGAGGCGTCCGCAAAGGTGAAGCTCGGGACCGCCGCGGCGCTCGCCGAGGCGCTGGGCCGGTCCCGCACCGGGCTCGCCGACCTGCACGTGACCTTCAGTCACGACGACTACTCGGCCAATACCGGCGGCGTGCAGCTCTGCCTGCAGCGGGAGGACGCCCGCATCGCCGCCCTGGGCCGCGACCACCTGCACCTCTATCCGGCCAAGCCCTGGCCGGTGGTTCGGACGAAGGGTGAGCCCGGCCACCTGGGTGTCCTCTGGAACGGCGAGGCCGCCGGAGTCTATTCGCCGAAGGTGATCGCCCGCGTGCTCAAGCAGGCGGCCGGCGCGACGCCCGCCGGCCAGCGGAGCTTCGCCATCCACAGCCTGCTCGGCCACGCGGCGGACGAGACCGCCGACATCCTGGCGGCGGCGGGCCTGAACGCCGGCTGGTTCTGGCTGCACGACTTCGCCAGCCTCTGCTCCGGCTACCACCTGCTTCGCAACGACGTGCAGGACTGCGCCGCGCCGCCGCCGGACAGCGCCGCCTGCTCGATCTGTTCCTACTTCCCGTACCGGATGCGCCACCTGGCCGAGCACGAGCGGCTGTTCGCCCGTCTCGACCTGACGGTGGTCAGTCCCTCGCAGCCGACGCTCGACCTCTGGAAGTCGCGCTGGGCCTATCCGGCGAAGGGCGAGGTGGTCCTGCCGCACGCCCGGCTGGTTCCCCGGGGCCGCGCGCCGGTCTCTCGGAGGCGCCGGCCGTTCCGCCTCGCCTTCGCCGGCGTGCCCGCGCCCCACAAGGGCTGGGGGATCTTCCGCGAACTGGTCCTGAAGCACGCCGGCGACGATCGCTACGAGTTCCTGCACCTCGGCGTGGGGACCGGCGGCGTGCCGGTCGCCTTCCACGAGGTGCGGGTGACCGAGAGCCGGCCGCGGCTCATGCAGGAGACGCTCGAGGCCCTGGAGGTGGATGCGGTGCTGATCTGGCCCCTCTGCCGCGAGACCTTCTCCTTCACCGCCTACGAGGCGATCGCCGCGGGCTGCGCTGTGATCACCGGCCCCGACAGCGGCAACGTCCAGGCCCTGGTCCGCGAGGGCGGCCACGGCTGGGTGCTGCCCGACGAGGCCGCGCTCGCCGAGGCGCTCGACAGCGGCCGCGTCGCCGAGCTCGCCCGCGCCAGGCGCAAGCCCATGCTGTACGACCTGGCGTTCAGCGCGCTCACGGTGGACCTGATCGCGCCGGAGGCCGCGCGGTGAAGGTCCTCTGCTATTCCAGCTTCACCTTCTCCTACCTGAACCGCGCCCGGGTGCTGTTCCAGACTCTGCGCCGCTTCCATCCGGACTGGGAGCTGGTCGCCCTGATCACCGACGAGCCGCCGAAGGGCTTCGCCTTCGATCCGGCCGACGAGCCCTTCGACCGGGTCGTCTGGGCCCGCGACCTGGGCATCCCCAGTTTCGAGAGCTGGCTCTTCAAGCACGACGTGGTCGAGGTCTGCACCGCGGTGAAGGGGCCCTTCATCCACCAGGCCTGCGCCTCGGGCGCGGACGTGGCCATCTACCTCGACCCCGACACCGCCCTGCTCGCGCCGCTCGACCCGCTGCTGGCCTGGCTGCAGGACCACGACATCCTGCTCACGCCGCACCTGATCGACCCCAACGACGACCCGACGGCGATCCAGGACAACGACCTGTCGGCTTCCCGGACCGGCATCTTCAACCTGGGCTTCGTGGCGATCCGCACGACCGGGGAGGGCGCGCGGTTCGCGAAGTGGTGGAACGACCGGCTGCTCAGCTACTGCTATGACGACATGCCGAGCGGCCTGTTCGTCGACCAGCGCTGGTGCGACCACGTGCCGGCCCTGTTCGACCGGGTGAAGGTCATCCGGGACCCCGGCTACAACGTGGCCAGCTGGAACCTCAGCACCCGGAAGGTTTCCGTGGAGAAGGACGGCCGGGTCCTCGTCAACGGGGTTCCGCTGCGCTTCTGGCACTTCACCAAGCTGGGCCCGCTCGGCGACACCATGACCAAGAAGTACGCCGGCCAGAACTTCCCGGTCTACGAGATCTGGAGCTGGTACAAGCGCCTGGTCACCACGGCCACCGAACCGGCCATTCCCGACCGCTACTGGGCCTACGAGGCCTACGAGGACGGGACCAAGATCGCCAAGCCCGAGCGCGTCCTCTACCGCCAGCGCCAGGACCTGCAGGCGGCCTTCCCCAATCCCTTCGCCTCCGGCCGGGGGAGCTTCCAGGAATGGCTCGCGACCGAAGGGCTCTAGCCGCTCGCCTTGACAGGGCGAGGGCGGAGCCCGAGACAACCGCATCGATCCAACGGGGAGGGGCCGCGCAGACTGCGGCCACGGACTTGGCCGAACCAGCCGCCGCCAACGAGGACGCCGCCTACGCCGCGGTCATGGCCAAGGTCGAGACCGTCGCCGGACGGCTGGCCGAGCTCAAGGCCGCCCGCGCGACGGCCCACCAGGCCCAGGTGCGCGAGGCGCTGACCCGCAGCGAACTGACGCTCGCGCTCAGCGAGGCCCTGGTCGGCCGCGCCGAGCTGGAGCGCCGGCTCCGCCGCCAGGCCGCCCTGCGGCTGGCCGAACGCAGCCGTCCGACGCGGCGCCGGCACAATCGCCTCTCCAAGACCCTCGACCGCCTGCTGGCCCGGCTGGGCGCGTTCGGCCAGGCGGCGGTGATCGCCCGCTCGGGCGTCTGGCGCGGGACCGGCCGCGCCGCCTTCGATTTCCGTCACATGGCGGCCTATGCGCGGCGTCGCGGCGACGCCACCGTGGTCCCGCCGGCGGCGATCGACCAGGCCTGGTACCTCTCGACCTACGCCGATGTCCGCGCCTCGCGCATGGCGCCCCTGGTCCACTATCTCGTCGCCGGCGCCGCCGAGGGCCGCGCCCCTCATCCCCTGTTCGATTCGGCCTGGTACGCCCGCCAGAACGCCGCGGCGCTCGCCGCCACCGGCGTCTCGCCCCTGGAGCACTTCGTCCGCGAGGGCGCGGGCCAGGGCCGCAGCCCCCACCCGCTGTTCGACGTCGTCCACTACCTCGCCCAGGCGCCCGAGCTCGCTCCCGGCGAGGACCCGGTGAGCCACTACCTGCGCGCCGGCTGGGTCGAGGGGCTCTCGCCGCACCCGCTGTTCGACCCGGCCTGGTACCGTCGCCAGGCGCCGCGCAACCTGGCCGTCCCGCCGCTCGTCCACTACCTCGCCGAGGGCTGGCGCGACGGGCTGTCGCCGCACCCGCTGGTCGATCCCGCCTGGTACCTCGAGCAGTACCCCGACATCGCCGCCACGGGCGTGGAGCCGCTGACCCATTTCGTCACCGGCGGCGGAGCCGAGGGGCGCAGCCCTGGTCCCTGGTTCGACAGCGCCCACTACATCGCCGTGCGCGGCGAGGCCCTGACGCCGGGCGCCAATCCGCTGGTCGACTACCTGCAGGGCGGCGCGTGGGTCGTGGGCGAGCCCCGGCCCGGTTTCCCGACCGCCGCCTACCTCGCCGCCACGCCCGAGCTGATCCGCGCCGGCCTCACGCCGCTGGAACACTGGGCGAGGCGGGCGCCGCGCTGACCCCCAGGTCCTCCAGCCCGCGCCAGATCGCCGCGTAGTAGTCCGGCCCGTAGTGGAAGGGGCTGAGGCCCCACTGGTGCGCCTCGTCGGCCACCCGCGCCTGCGGCGCCTCGACCACGCTCATCGGCGGCATCAGGCGGAGGAACGCCGCCTCGTAGCGGGCCAGCAGGGCGTTGTGGGCGCCGATGTCGGCCGGTTCGCCCGGCAGGACCTCGACGTCGGCCAGCGGCCGCCGGGTCCCGTCCGGCGCCTGCCGCGTCTCCGCCCAACGGGCGCTGTGCAGGATCAGCCGGGCGTCCCGCAGCGGCGTGGCCCGCACCAGGGCGGCGAACTCGGCCGCGGCGTCGAGCCACATCCGCTCGCAGGCCCCCGACAGCCGCGGGATCGGCCGCGCGGCCCGGAACGCCCGCTGCGCCAGATAGCCGCTGGCCTCCAGCTCCCAGCTACGCGTGGCGACCGCGCCGCCCACGGACAGCAGGTCGAAGCGCTCGTCGATGAAGTCGAGGATCAGATGGGTCGGCCGGAAGGCCACCAGCCTGGCGAGGGCCGTCTTGTTCAGGTCCGCCACCAGCGCCCGGTGCTGGTGCTGGCGCAGGCCGCCGGGCGGTTTCGCCGCGGGGCGGAAGCCCCCCACCGGGGCGGAGAACAGGCTCGGCAGGCTGGTCCGCGAGACGTAGAGCAGGCCCTCCACCGCCTCGCCGCGCACCGGCCAGAGGTCGCGCGTGATGCAGCTCCCGACGATGGCGACCCGCGACATGCCCTCTCCCCGACCGTGCCGCGGGCCTTCTAGCACGGCCCGGGGCGGCGCCATTGACTTATGCGGGGTCGCCAAGCATCTCTCCGCGCGCTCCGGGCGTTCCGGGCGAGAAGCGGACCCCGCTCGCCGGCGGGCGTTCCGCGTTCACCCCAATTAAGCCACCTTTGGGTTATCTTGGGCGGCACGAACGGACGGCGCGGCGCGGCATGAAGATCTTCACGTTCCTGAGGGACCTCCCCGACAACGTGCTGAGTCACGCCCTGAAGGAAGGCAAGAACCCCTTCCTCGTGGCGGCGACCTTCTCCTTCTTCTCCAACGTCCTCTACCTCGCCCTGCCGCTCTACACCTTCCAGATCTACGGGCGGGTGCTGGCCAGCCAGAGCCAGGCGACGCTGTGGGGCCTGACGCTCGTCACCCTCTTCGTCTTCGCCGTCTCCAGCGCCATCGACGACTTCCGCGCCCGCATCCTGATCAACTACGGCATGGTGCTCGACCAGCGCGTGTCCGGCCGCCTGTTCTGGGGCCTGTTCGAGGCCGCCGTCCGCGGCGAGCCCAGCGCCCGCTCGCAGGCGCTGCGCGACCTCGACACCTTCCGCCAGACGCTCACCGGCATCGGGGCGGCGGCCTTCTTCGACGTGCCCTGGATCCCGGTGTTCCTGGGCGTGCTGTTCATCATCGACCCCCTGGTGGGGTTCGTGACCACGGGCGGCGCGATCGTGCTGCTGATCCTGGCGCTCATGCAGGAGCGGGCGACCCGCCCGCCGATGCGCGAGGCCACCGATGCGGCGCTGAAGAGCTACGCCTTCACCGAGGCCGCCCTGCGCAACGGCGAGGTGGTGCGCGCCATGGGCATGCTGCCGACGCTCGGCCGCGCCTGGGCCGGTCACCGCGCGGTGACCATCGAGCGCGGCGCCGTCGCGGCCGAGCAGTCCAACATGTACACCGACATCATCAAGTCGGTGCGCATGGGCATCCAGGTGCTGATCATCGCCATCGGCGCCTACCTGATCCTGAAGGGCGAGATCCATTCGGGCATGCTGTTCGCCAACATGATCCTGGCGAGCCGCGCCCTGCAGCCGATCGAGAAGATCGTCGGCGCCTGGGAGCCGCTGAACAACATGGTCCGGGCCCACGAGCGGCTGAACCAGCTCCTGTCGCGCGCCGAGCCCCCGGCCGCTGCGACCTCCCTGCCCCGGCCGACCGGCAAGCTCTCGGTGGAGGCCGTGAACTTCGCCCCGATGGGCGCCAACAAGCTGGTCCTGGGCAACATCAACTTCGGGCTGGAGCCCGGCGAGGTGCTGGGCGTGATCGGGCCGTCGGGCGCCGGCAAGTCGACGCTCGCCCGCCTGCTGGTCGGCATCTGGAAGCCGATCAACGGGGCCGTTCGCCTCGACGGGGCCGATGTCTTCACCTGGGAACGCGCCGATTTCGGCCGCCACGTGGGCTATCTGCCGCAGGACACCGAGCTGTTCGCCGGGACGATCCGCGACAACATCGCCCGCTTCCGCGAGGACGTCACCGACGAGGAGGTGGTCCGCGCCGCCCAGCTCGCCGGCGTGCACGAGCTGATCCTGCGCATGGGCAAGGGCTACGACACCGAGGTCGGCGAGGGCGGCGTCATCCTGTCCGCCGGCCAGCGGCAGCGCGTCGGCCTCGCCCGGGCCATGCTGGGCGACCCGGCCTTCATCGTGCTCGACGAGCCGAACGCCAGCCTGGACTCCGAGGGCGAGGACGCCCTGATGCGCGCCATCGACGTCATGAAGGCCAACAAGGCCACGGTGGTGATCATCTCCCACAAGCCGGGCATCTTCCGCGCCGCCGACAAGATGCTGGTGCTGCGTGACGGCCGCGTGGAGCTGTTCGGCCCGCGCGACCAGGTGATGTCGCGCCTGATGAAGCCCGCGGGCGAAGTGCGCGCCGTGGAGGGCGGTCGATGAAGCTCGATATCGGACCCGTCCGCTCGACCTACGTCCAGCCCACCTTCGGCGGGGACGACCACAAGCGGCCCATGGACCCGGAGATGAAGCGGCGCCTGCGCCGGCCCATGCTGGTGGGCGCGGGCGTCATCGGCGTGCTGGTGGTCGGCCTGGGCGCCTGGGCCTCCGTCACCAAGCTGCCGATCGCCGTCACCGCGGCGGGCGAGGTGCGGGTGGAGTCAAACCGCAAGACCCTGCGCCACCGGGAAGGCGGCGTGGTCCGCCAGATCCTCGTCAAGGAGGGCCAGCGGGTGCGCGCCGGCCAGCCGCTGATCACCTTCAACGACGTGGAGGCGCGGGCCGCCTTCGACGTCTACCAGAACCAGTACGACAGCCTGCTGGCGCAGAACGCCCGCTTCACGGCGGAGGCCACGAACCGCCCGGCCATGCAGTTCCCGCCCGAGCTGACGGCGCGGACCGCGGACCCGCGCGTCGCCAGCCTGATCCGGGACCAGGAGTTCCTGTTCACCACCCGGCTGCAGGCCTTCCAGAGCCAGTCGGCCATCCTCGGCCAGCGTCTGGACCAGCTCGAGAGCCAGATTCAGGGCCTGCAGGCCCAGGTCGCCTCCATCGAGGAGCAGACGCGCCTCACCGAGGAGGAGCTGAGCGGCTACCGGACGCTCAACGAGAAGGGCTTTGCGCCGAAGACCTTGATCCTGCGCTACGAGCGGAGCCTGGCGGAGCTGAACGGCCGCCGCGGCCAGCTCGGCGCCGACATCGCCCGCATGCGCCAAGCCATGGGCGAAACCCGCATCCAGCTCGTCAGCCTGCGGAACGAGCGGGCGAGCCAGGCCGCCGAGGGCATGCGCGAGACCCAGACCCGCGTCGCCGACGTGCTGCCGCGGCTGACCGCGGCCAAACAGGCCCTGGAAGCCACCGTCGTCCGCTCGCCGGTGGACGGCTACGTGTTCAACCTGACGCAGTTCACCATCGGCGGGGTCACCGGCCCGGGCGAGGTCCTGATGGACGTGGTCCCGGCGAACGCGCCGATGATGGTCAGCGCGATGATCCGGCCCGAGGACGTGGACAATGTGCATGTCGGCATGGAGGCCCGCGTCCGGCTCTCCGGCCTCAACCAGCGCTGGCACGATCCGCTGCCCGCCAAGGTGGCGGTGGTCTCGGCCGACCGCATCAACAACGAGCGGACGGGCGTCTCCTTCTACCGCGTGGACCTGCGAATCGAGCCGAAGGACCTGGCCCAGCTGAAGGGCGCCGAGCTGCAGCCCGGCATGCCTGCGCAGGCCTCCATCGTGACCGGTGAACGAACCGTTATGGGCTTCCTGATTTCACCGATCACGGACACTTTCGAGGACGCTTTCCGCGAGGAGTAGTGGCGCCTGCGCGACACCTTGTTCACCCCGGTTCCGGGGGGCTTTTTCGTGTTGCGCATTTGGCCCGCTTCCGATACGTCTTCCCTCGGGCTCGTTTAACCTTCGCCGCAGCCATGCTGTGGTGCTTGGGGTAATGGACCGCCGGGACTGCTCCATCGGGGATGGGGGTCAGGCGTGCCGGGGGTCCGTGTGACACAGACTGGAGAGATCTATGGCGACTTATTTCTTTGAAACGATCACGGCCGAGCAGGCCGCGGCCTTCACCAACGCGGACACCCTGGTGTTCACGACGTCGGGTGAATCGGCGCGGACCACGGCCGTGATCTACAACGCGGCCACGCCGACGGCGACCGCGACCGTGACGATCGTCTCGGGCCTGACGGGCCGTGCGGTCACCTTCGGCACCGGCATCTACGGCGAGACGGGCACCGTGTTCCCGGACGCCTCGACGCTCGGCGTCGGCAGCCCGCTTGCCAACGACACCATCACTGAGTCCGTGGCCAACACCTCGGACGGCCTCTACGGCGGCGACGGCAACGACAGCCTCGTCGGCGCGGGCGGCAACGACCTCGTCCAGGGCAACCTCGGCAACGACAGCCTGACCGGCGGCGCGGGCTCCGACACCATCTACGGTGGTCAGGGCAACGACACCATCGACCTCGGCGCCGACGCCTCGGCCACGAACTTCGCCCAGGGCAACCTCGGCAACGACACCATCACCGCGACGGGCGGCACCGGCTCCAACTCGATGTACGGCGGTCAAGGCACCGACAGCATCGTCGGCGGCGCCGGCCGTGACTTCCTGAACGGCAACCTCGGCGACGACACGATCTCGGGCGGTGGCGGCAACGACACCATCCTGGGTGAAGCGGGCAACGACTCGCTGTCGAACTCGGGCGGCTCCAACTCGATCGACGGCGCGGCCGGCAACGACACCATCACGGTGGCGGGCACGGGCTCCAACACCGCGATCGGCGGCGACGGCAACGACTCGATCGCCTTCACGGCTGGTGCGGCCACGGCTGTCCAGTACGCTCACGGCAACGCCGGCAACGACAGCATCACGTCGGCCAGCGCGGGCGTCGACTCCCTGTACGGCGGCCAAGGTGACGACTCGATCACCTCGACCGGCGGCGGCGCCGACTTCCTGATCGGCAACCTGGGCAACGACACCATCGCCTCGACCGGCTCCGGCAACGACACGATCCGTGGCGAAGACGGTGACGACAGCATCAGCGACGCTGGTGGTGTGAACAACATCGACGGCGGCATCGGCAACGACACCATCGATCTCGGCGGCACGGGCGCCCAAACCATCGTCCTCGGCGATGGCGACGACACCCTGACCTCCGCGACGACGGGCGCCGTGACGGCCGACGGCGGCGCCGGTGGCGACCGCATGACGACCGCTGGCGGCAACGACAACCTGACCGGTGGGGCTGGCAACGACAGCTTCAACTCCGGCGCGGGCGCCGACTCCATCTTCGGTGGCGACGGCAACGACAGCGTGACGTCGGGCGACGGCAACGACACCGTCCAAGGTGGTGAAGGCAACGACACCATCGACCTCGGCAACAACGCCGACAACGCCGATGCTGGTGGCGGCAACGACACCATCACGGGCGGCGCTGGCACCGACACCATCAACGGTGGCGCTGGCAACGACAGCATCGTCGGCGGCGCCGACACCGACTTCCTGTTCGGTGGCGACGGCAACGACACCTTCGCCTTCAACCCGCTCGACTCCGGCACGACCGCCGGGTCGCTCGACCAGATCCGCGACTGGCAGTCGACCGACGTCCTCGACTTCGCCACCGCCGGCACGAACACCAACTACCTCGAAGCCTCGGCTTCGACGTACGACGCGGCCCTGTCCATCGCCAACGCGCAGATGGCCGGTGGCGTGGTCGACTACATGGCCATCCAGATCGGGGCCGATGTGGTGGTGTTCGCCGACAACGGCGGCACGGCCAACCAGGCCGACGACGCGGTGGTCCTCGTGGGCCGCACGCTCGCCGACCTGGCCGACGATGGTTCGAACATCATCTAAGCCTACGGCTTAGGCCGAAGGTTGAGGGCCGCCCTTCGGGGCGGCCCTTTTCTTTTGCGCTGGCCGGCTCGCGCCGCTTAGAAGGCGGGCGCATGTCCAACGCCGCGATCTACCTCCACCCCAATGGCTTCGATACGACGGGCAAGGCGCTGCTCGGCCGCCACTCCGCCGGCGAGAGCTTCCTGCGCGGTTTCCTGCGCCACGCCGACGTCGACCGCTTCCACCTGTGGAACGTGGCCTACCGGCCGCAGGCCGAACTCGAAGCCCTGGTCGAGCGCATCCATCGGCCGGAGAAGCCGATCAACTGGATCGCGGCGCATGATCGCCAGGGCCTGCGGGCGGCCGGCGTGCTCAACATTCCGGGGCCGGATCTCGGCGTGGAAGCGTGGCACCGCCGCGCCTTCGGCGCCCATAGCTACTCGCTCTGCGGGATCACCCACACCACCGCCACCGCCAATGTCATGCGGATCCTGCCGGACCTGCTGATCGCGCCGACCGAGGATTACGACGCCCTGATCTGCACCTCGGCGGCGGTGCGCGACAGCGTCGAGACCCAGCTCGCCCAGGTGCGGGAGTACCTGGCGGCGGAGCGCGGTCCCCGCAAGCGCGGCGAGCCGCAGCGTGTGACGATCCCGCTGGGCGTGAACGCCGAGGACTTCCAGACCTCGCCGGCGCATCGCAAGGCCTGGCGGGAGCGGCTCGACATCCCCGACGACGCCGTGGTCGCCCTCTACGTCGGCCGCTTCAACGTCCGTGGGAAGATGAACCCTGCGCTGATGGCCCTCGCCCTGGAGAAGGCCGCGCAGGCGACCGGCAGGCCGATCTACTGGGTGAACTCCGGCTGGGGCGAGACGCCCGAGGCGGAGGATCACTATCACGAGCAGACCCGCGCCCTCTGCCCGACGGTGCACTACCGCAGCGTCGACGGCCGGCCGCCGGACGTCCGCTTCTCCATCTGGTCCGTGGCCGACTTCTTCATCAGCTTCTCGGACAACATCCAGGAGACCTTCGGCCTCACGCCCATCGAGGCCATGGCCGCCGGCCTGCCCTGCGTCGTCACCGACTGGAACGGCTACAAGGACACGGTCCGTCACGGCCAGGACGGCTTCCGCATAGCCACCACCGCCCCGCCGGCGGGCGACGGCGGCGACCTGGCCTACTGGTACTCGAACAACTGGCTCAGCTACGACAACTACGTCGGCGCCACGGCCCAGTTCACGGCCATGGACTACGAGGAGGCCGCGGCCGCCATCGGCATCCTGGTGCAGAACGCCGACTACCGCCGCCGCCTGGGCGAGCAGGCCCGTATCCGCGCGCGCGAGGTGTTCGACTGGGCCGCGATCATTCCGCAGTACCAGGAGCTCTGGGCGGAGCTGGACGCCCGGCGCGCCGCCGCCGCTCCGCAGGCCGAGATGCGCGAGAACCCGTTCCGGCCGGATCCCTTCACCCTGTTCAAGTCGTATCCCACCGCCCACCTCTCACACGAGTACGAGGTGGCCCTGGCGCCCGGCATGGATTGGCCCACGGCCCGCGCCCTGCTGGAGAGCCCGCTCGCCGCCTACAGCCGGTTCAACAGGCCCAATCTTCAGGAGGCGGAGATCATCGTCGGCTGGCTCGCCGGACGGCCGAAGGCCACGGTCGCCGAGCTCCTGCGGTCCGTCGTGCATCCCGGCCGCCGCTCGCTCATCGGCCGCGGCCTTCTCTGGCTTGCGCGATACGGCGTGCTGGTCCTGAAGCCTCCCGCCGGCCAGGCCGCCGGCCGGATCTGAGCCCTGGTTCCGAGGGGTGAAGCCGGGCCCCAGAAGCGCAACGGCCGGACGGCGAATCTCGCGATCCACCGCCCGGCCAAAGCGACACAGCCATGGAGAGCTAGGCTGACGGTCGAATCTACGCCAAAGCGGCGCCGCAAGAAAGCAAATCCCCGATCACGTGTCGGTCAACTTTGCCGCGCCACGACAGCGCCGACGCGTTTGCCGCGGGCCGATCCGGCCCCTACACACGCCCAGCGGAGGAACCGACCCAGTGGTCGACATTAACCTGAAGAACGTGACGGTTGGGCAGGGCCTGGCGCTCGCCGACGGCCTGATGCAAACCCAGCATCTGAACGCGGCGCTGCTGCTCTACCGCAAGATCCTGCCCGAAGCCCGTGGCGCTCAGCGACGCGCCATTCTCAATCGCATCAGCTTGGCCAGCCAACCTACGCCGCGCACGGCGGCGGCGTTCGCGATGCTCCAGCAGCTCGAGCGCAGCACCCGGGACGTCTTCCTCGGCGACGGCATCGCCACCTGGCTGAAGACCACGCCCTTCCTGGACGACGAGCGGTTCATGGCTCTGGCCGACCAGCACTCCGGGCTGATCCCCATCGCCGGCCTGCACTGGAACCTCGCCACGGTCCTGTGGGCGGTGAAGCGGGCCGAGCGGCTGGACGGCGACCTCATGGAGCTCGGCGTGTTCCGTGGCCACACCACCCTGTTCACCGCCGATTACGTTGGCTTCGCCGACTGGCCCAGGAAGTGGTTCCTCTACGACACCTTCGAAGGCGTCCCCGACGACCAGCTGGACGAGGGCTGGGGTGACCGGAACGAGCGCGCCTACAAGAACACCTTCTCCTACGAGGAGGTGGCCGAGCGCTTCCGGCCCTTCCCCAATATCGTGATCACCAGGGGCCGCGTGCCGGAGATCCTCGACGAGGTCTGCCCGGAGCGGATCGCCTTCCTGCACATGGACCTGAACAACAGCCAGGCCGAGATCGCCGCCCTCGAGCGCCTCTACGACCGCATCGTCCCCGGCGGCGTGATCGTCTTCGACGACTACGGCTGGGCGGCGGCCCGAACCCAGTACGAAGCCGAGCGCGCCTGGTTCGCGGAGCGTGGCCTGGAGATCCTGCTGCTGCCCACCGGGCAGGGCCTGTTCGTCAAGCCGGAGCGCTGAGGTCTAGAGCCGCACCGAATAGGTCTGCTCCGCCACCGCCTGCCCGCCGCGCAGGACCCGCACCCGCGCAGTGTAGGCGCCGCCCGGCCACCCCTGTGGCGGCCGCTTCTTGCCGATGAACATCAGGTACTGGGCCTTGTCGCGGTCCAGCGGCCCCTGGGTGTCCTTGGCCAGCACCTCCCCGTCGGGCGCCTGCAGGGTCAGCTCGATGCGGTCGCCGCCCTCCAGCCCGATGGCGCGCACATATGGCACGAGCCAGGGCGCGTCCGCCGTCGGCGCCGCCACGCCGCCCGCCTCCACCGCGTCCGAGGTCACGGGACCCGCCGCGAAGCCGGCGTTGAGGATGGTCCCGGCATGGTAGGCCAGGCGGCGCGCCGCCTCGGGCGTCCACATGGTCGACTGCGGCTGGCAGGCAGCGGCCGACGCCGGCTCCGGCGCGAACGGGTCGAGCATCCGGCCGGCATGCCGCACGCCGAGGTGCAGGTGGGCGAACTCCGTCGCCCCGGAGAGACCCACGCGGGCGATCGGCTGTCCCGCCGCCACCACGTCGCCCGTCCTCACCCGGATGCTGCCGTTGGCCAGGTGGCAGTACTGGGTCTCCCAGCCGTCGCCGTGGTCGATGACCACCCCGTTGCCGCACTCGCGGCCGGTCACCGGCGGCGCCCCGGCTGCGCGTATCGAGACATCGGGGGTCCCGTCCCTCAGGCGGGTCACCCGGCCGGCGGCGGCGGCCAGCACGTCCACGCCGCGGGCCTGGGCGGCCATATCGGGGATGCGGATGTCGACGCCGTCATGGCCATCGTAGGTCCGCCGACCGCAGCGGTAGTCCTGCAGCCCCGTGGTCGGATCGTGGTCCACGTGGTTCTGCACCTCGCACGCCATTCCCGCCGGGCAGGCCAGGGGGAAGACGAGCCGGGGTCCGGCCGCGGCGGGCAGGGCCGGCGCCGCGCCCGCGGGTTGCGCCTCGGACGGAGCGGGCGGGGCGGCGCCCTGACTCTCGGCGGGGCGGGAGCAGGCCGCGAGGGCGGTCAGCAGGAGCAGGGGGGCGAGGCGCATCCGGCGATCCTTCCGCTGGGCCCGGTCGAAAATGTGGCTAGGCGTAGTTCACGCCGGTGAGCTCGCGCAGGCGGGCCATGTCGCGCGCATAGAGCCGGCGCAGGAAGCCGATGTCCTCGGCGGTCAGGGTGGAGGGGTAGTCCATCTGCCGGCCCACGTGCACGTCGCGGGGGCGGGGCGGCGGCCCTTCCGGCGCGCCCACGAAGGCCCGCACCTGCGCCAGCGTCGCGGCGGGATCGGCCCGCAGGTCCTCGGCCTTCAGCACCAGCACCTGTTCTCTTGGGAAGAGACCGAACAGGCGCTCCATCTGTTCGCCGTAGAAGCCCCGCTCGACGTAGGAGAATTCCCGGTGATGGCCCCACGGCGCGGCGTCGAACAGCCTGCGCCGCCCCTCTCGGATGCACCAGGCGAAGGGCTCCGTCTCGGCTCCGCGCGCAAACTCCATCCGCCAGTGCGACCAGGCCCGATGGACGGGGTCGCGCAGCAGGACGATCAGCTTCATGGCCCGGCTGTAGTCGCGGATGCGCTCCAGGCTGTTCGGCCAGTAGATGTAGATCGGGGTCGCTTCGCCGCACGGCCTTCCGTCGGCGGCGGAGAAATGGGCGTGGTAGGCTGCGTAGTCGGGACGGCTCCAGTCCTGGTTCTCATCGTCAAAGAAGTGGACTTCCTTGACCTGCGACAGGGCCACCCCCGGCTCGTCGGCGAGGTAGTCGAACAGCGCCGTCGTGCCGCCCTTCTGCACGCCCGCAATGATGAAATTGACCAGAACCCCCTCGTCCATGTTCACGTCAATCGCCCGCCGCCCCCCCCGAGGCAAGCCCCGGCGTCGCAGGGGCCTTCGCGCCCTGCGTCCGACGCGCTAAGAGGGGCTTCGATTCCGCGGGGGCGCTGCCCTGCAAGGGCTTAGGTCAAGATGAAGACGGTGATCCTGGCGGGCGGCCTCGGCACGCGCATTTCCGAAGAAAGCCACCTCAAGCCCAAGCCGATGATCGAGATCGGCGGCCGGCCGATCCTCTGGCACATCATGAAGCTGTACTCGCACTACGGCTTCAACGACTTCGTCGTCTGCCTTGGCTACAAGGGCTACGTGGTGAAGGAGTACTTCGCCAACTACGTGCTCCATAACGCCGACCTCACCGTCGATCTCGCCAAGGGCGCGATCGAGTACCACGCCACCAACCATGAGCCCTGGCGCGTCACCCTCGTCGACACCGGCGAGGAGACCATGACCGGCGGCCGGCTGAAGCGCGTGGCGCCCTACCTGCCGAAGGACGAGCCCTTCTTCCTCACCTACGGCGACGGCGTGGCCGACCTGGACCTGCGCGCCCTCGCCGACTTCCATCGCAGCCATGGCAAGGACGCCACCGTGACGGCCGTGATCCCGCCCGGGCGATACGGCGCCCTGGAAATCCTGGACGGCCAGGTGCAGCGCTTCATCGAGAAGCCGCCCGGCGACAACGGCCTGATCAACGGCGGCTTCTTCGTCCTCCAGCCGGACGTCATCGGACGCATCGCCGGCGACCAGACGATCTGGGAGCAGGAGCCGCTGACGGGCCTGGCCCAGGACGGCGAGCTGATGGCCTTCAGCCACACCGGCTTCTGGGCGCCCATGGACACGCTGCGCGACAAGAACATCCTGGAAGGGCTCTGGGCCTCCGGCGAGGCCCCGTGGCGCAGGTAGATCCCGGCTTCTGGGTCGGCAAGCGGGTCCTGCTGACCGGCCACACGGGCTTCAAGGGCGCCTGGGCCGCCATCTGGCTCTCGAGGATGGGCGCCAAGGTCACCGGCCTCGCGCTGGATCCGGACCAGGAGCCCAGCCTCTTCGACCTCGCCGGCGTCGGCGACCTCGTGGACTCGCGTATCGTCGACCTGCGCGACCCCGCAGCGGTGGCCGCCGTGCTGGGCGAGACCCGCTTCGACCTGGTGCTGCATCTCGCCGCCCAGCCGATCGTGCGCACGGCGATCGAGGACCCGGTCGCCACCTTCGCCACCAACATCATGGGCACGGCCCACCTGTTGCAGGCGCTCCGCAGCCAGCCTGCGCTGCAGGCGGTGCTCGTGGTCACCTCGGACAAGGTCTACGCCAACGCAGAGACCGGCCGCGCCTTCCAGGAAGGCGACGCGCTGGGCGGCAAGGACCCCTATTCGGCCTCCAAGGCCGCGGCCGAGATCGTCACGGCGAGCTTCGCCCGCAGCTATTTCGACAAGGCCGGCGCGCCCGTGGCCACCGCGCGCGGCGGCAACGTCATCGGCGGCGGCGACTTCTCCCGCGACCGGCTGGTGGCCGACATCGTCCGCGCCGCCCGCAGCCAGGAGCAGGTGGTGCTCCGCCACCCCGAGGCGACCCGGCCGTGGCAGCATGTGCTGGACTGCGTGGCGGGCTATCTCGTCCACGCCCAGGCGCTGGCCACGCGGCCCGACGCGCCGCGCCAGCTCAACTTCGGCCCCCGTGCGGGCGGGCCCGAGGTCACTGTAGGCGAACTCGCCACGCTCGGGTGCGAGGCCCTGGGCGCCCAGCCATGGCGGCATGAGCCCGACCCCAACTCGCTGGAGGCGAAGTCGCTGGCCATCGACGCCACCCTGGCGCGGCAGGCGCTGGGCTTCGAGAGCCGTCTGGATGCGCCGCAGGCCGTGGCGCTCACCATGGACTGGTACCGTCGCCAGGCCGACGGCGAGGACGCGCGGTCGCTTTGCGTCGAGCAGATCGAAGGGTACGTAGCCCGCCCATGACCTCGCCGCCGCCCTGCCGCTTCTGCGGCGCTCCGCTCACCCACACCTTCCTCGACCTCGGCCGCCAGCCGCTCGCCAACTCGAACCTGACGCGCGAACAGCTGGACGCCGGGACCGAGCAGGCCTGGCCGCTGCACGCCCGCGTCTGCGAGCGCTGCTTCCTGGTCCAGGTGGACGACGCCGTGCCCGCCGAGGCGATCTTCGACGCCGAGTACGCCTACTTCTCGTCCTTCTCGGCCAGTTGGGTGGAGCACGCCCGGCGCTACGCCGTCGCCATGGCGGAGCGGTTCGGTCTGGGGCCCGATTCCCTGGTGGTCGAGGTGGCCAGCAACGACGGCTATCTGCTGCAGCACTTCGTGGCCATGGACATCCCCGTGCTCGGGGTGGAGCCGACCGCCAACACGGCCGAGGCCGCCCGCGGCCGCGGGGTGCGCACCGAGGTGGTGTTCTTCAACGCCCAGACCGCTCCGGAGCTGGCCGCACGCTACGGCCGCGCCGACCTGATGGCCGCCAACAATGTGCTGGCCCACGTGCCGCGGATCGGCGAGTTCGCCGCCGGCTTCCGGCACATGCTGAAGGACGAAGGGGTCCTCACCTTCGAGTTCCCGCACCTGCTGAACCTCATCGAGCAGGTGCAGTTCGACACCATCTATCACGAGCACTTCTCCTACCTGTCGCTGCTGGCGGTGGAGCAGGTGCTGCGGGCCAACGGCCTGCGCCCCTTCGACGTGGAGCTCCTGCCGACGCATGGCGGGTCGCTCCGCCTGTTCGTCTGCCACCTGGGCTCGGGGCA
The DNA here is from genome assembly GCF_036821595.1 of Phenylobacterium sp. Lineage (GTDB taxonomy): Bacteria > Pseudomonadota > Alphaproteobacteria > Caulobacterales > Caulobacteraceae > Phenylobacterium. Next base: position 27,244 of record NZ_DAISJG010000016.1, on the reverse strand, counting down.
CGAGGAGACGGACGCGCTGAGGGCGCTCCGCGCCCGCGAGGCGGCGGCCGGGCTGGACCGCATCGAGACCTACGGCGGCTTCACCCCTCGGGTGGAGGCGGTCCGCGACAGTTTCCGGGCCTTCCTCGCCAAGGCGAAGGCCGACGGCAAGCGCATCGCCGCCTATGGGGCGGCGGCGAAGGGCAACACCTTCCTGAACTACTGCGGAGCCACGGCTGACGACATCGTCGCGGCCTTCGACGCCAATCCCGCCAAGCAGGACCGCTTCATGCCGGGCAGCCACATCCCGGTGCTGGCGCCCGACGCGGTGCGCGAGGTCCGGCCGGACTTTGTCCTGATCCTGCCCTGGAACCTGAAGGACGAGATCATGGGCCAGCTCGGCTATATCCGGGAGTGGGGCGGCCGCTTCGTCACCGCCTCGCCGGAGACGCGGATCCTGCCCTGATGCGCTTCACCGAGACCGAGATCCCGGGCGTGGTCCTGGTGGAGGGGGAGCCCCGCTGGGACGAGCGCGGCAGCTTCCAGCGCCTGCACTGCCCGGCGGAGTTCGCGGATGCGGGCCATCCCTTCACGCCGGCCCAGACCAGCCTGTCGCACAACACCCGCCCCGGCACCCTGCGCGGCATGCACTACCAGCCCGCGCCGCACGGCGAGACCAAGCTCGTGCGCTGCGTGCGCGGGCGGATGTTCGACGTGGCGCTGGACCTGCGGCCCGGCAGCCCGACCCATCGGCGCTGGACCGCCGAGGAGCTCTCGCCCGGGAACGGCCGCGCGCTGTTGATCCCCGAGGGCGTCGCCCACGGCTTCCTGACGCTGGAGCCGGACACCGACGTCCTCTACCAGATCAGTCCGATGTTCGAGCCCGGCCATGAGGCCGGCGTGCGCTGGGACGACCCGGCGTTCGGCATCGACTGGCCTGCGCCGCCGGAGGTGATCTCCGCCCGCGACGCCGACTATCCCGACTACCAGGGCTAAAGCTCGGGGGCGCGATCTGCTAGGAAGCGCCCCAATCAAGGACAGGTACGTTTCTATGGCTCAGGACAAGGCGCTCGAGGCGCTCTCCCGGATCGCGGAGCAGGACGACTGGCGCGACGCCTTCATCCGCCAGCTGATCGCCTTCGAAGGGCAGATCGAGGCGCCCGGCGTCGACGTGCGCGAGGAGCTCACCGGGCCGCTGGTGGACGCCCTGTTCGACGACGACCAGGTGGTGCGCAAGACGCTCTCGAACGGCGTGACCTTCGAGTTCCTGTACCGCTCGAAGATCGCCCGCGACTTCGTCATGTCGACCCCCGAGAAGCCCGACCATGCCTGGGAGCCGATGACGAGCCGGATCCTCGTGGACATGGCCAGGCGCGCCAGCCAGGTGGTGATCGGCGGCGCCTACTTCGGCGACCATGCGGTGCTGATCGCCCGCGAGATCGCCCCGCGCGGCGGCGTGGTGCACGCCTTCGAGCCCAACAGTCAGCAGCGCGCCATGCTGGCCCGCAACGCCGAGCTGAACGGCCTGACCAACATCACGCCCAGGCCGGAGGGCCTGTGGCACGACAGCTCCACCAACCTGAAGCTGGTCGGCTACGACAGCTTCGCCAGCGCCGAGGCCGCGGAGGAGGGGGCGGACGACAGCTTCCGGACCGTCACCATCGCCGACTACCTCAAGGCCGCCGGCGTGGATCGCCTCGACCTGATCGTGCTGGACATCGAGGGCGCGGAACTTGGCGCGCTGCGCGGAGCCGAGCCGTTCCTGGCCAAGCCCGCGGGCGAGGCGCCGAACATCCTCTTCGAAGTCCACCGCCATTATGTCGACTGGACCCACGGCCTTCTGGACACCGACATCGGCCGCCTGCTCACCGGCCACGGCTACACGCTGTTCGCGCTGCGCGACTTCAACTCCAACTACGACCTGGCGGGTAAGCCGGTGGAACTGATCCCGGCGGATGCGGTCCACCTCGAGGGGCCGCCGCACGGCTTCAACATGGTGGCGGTGAAGGACGCGTCGATCTTCGACAATCCGGGCTACCGGATCGTCCGCGACGTGTCGCCGAAGTACCTGCGCCATAAGGACCCGAAGCTGCACCATCCCGTCGGGGGTCTCTGAGGCTTGGGCCGGCTCGCGACCATCGTCGGCGCCGGCGGCTTCGTGGGCCGCCGGCTGCACGCGCGGCTGGAAAGCGAGGGCTGGCAGGTCTCCGCGCCCGCCAAGGGCGATCCTGGGCTCTTCGCGCGGGACCTGGGTGTGGTCTTCTACTGCGCGGGCCTCACCGCCGACTACGACGCGCGGCCCTTCGACACCGTGGAAGCGCACGCCACCCTGGTGAGTGAGATCGCCCGCGCCGGGCGCTTCGAGCGGCTGGTCTATCTCTCCTCGACGCGGCTCTACGATGGCCAGGCCAAGGCGGAGGTGGGGGAGGACGAGCCCCTGGTCTTCGATCCCCGCGACCCGCGGCGGGTCTACGACCTCTCCAAGGCGCTGGGTGAGAACATCACGCTCTGCCGGACCGGCGGCCGCGGCGCCGTGGCGCGGCTGGCCAACGTCTACGACTGGGAGGCCGGCGCGCCGGGGTTCCTCTCCGAATGGCTGATCCGGGCGGCGTCGGAACGGGCGCTGCAGCTGCAGTCCAGCCCGCACGTCCGGCGCGACTATATCCACCTCGACGACGTCGTGGCGGCGCTGGTGGCGATGGGCAGGGGCGAGCCGGCGGGGATCGTCAACGTGGCGAGCGGCGAGCTGGTCTCGAACGGCGAGATCGCCGAGGTCTTCCGCGCGGCGGGCTGGAAGGTGACCTTCACGGGCGACGCCGCCCCCCCGCCGCCGCCGAACGCGCGGGCCGACAGGCTCCGGGCGCTTGGCGTGGAGCCCCGGCCGGTGAAGGATGTGGTGCGGGGCTATCTGGAGGGGCTGAAGGCGTGAAGCTGGTCGACCACAGCCGTGAGAGCCTGATCGAATACACCGTGCGCCAGAGCATGGCCGTGGTCCCCGACGGGCGCGAGGAGGCGCTCCGGGCGGCGATCGACGTCCACATGGATGAGGCGCTCGAGCGGCTTGGGCGGTGCATCGACGCCTGCGCCCCCTGGCGGCCCGGGCAGTTCAATGTTCTGCAGTCCTCGCAGCACTGTATCTATTTGTATTTCCTGAGCAATACGATCTGGAAGCGGTCGGGGGACGCAGCGGCGGCGACGCGGCTGTTCCTGATGAACAAGACCTTCAACGGCATCGACCTGTTCTACGAGATCGAGATGCCGGACGTGTTCTACATCGGCCACAGCGTAGGCATCGTGCTCGCCAAGGCGACCTACGGGAACTACCTGGTGCTCTACCAGAACTCCACCGTCGGCCGGCACAAGGACCAGATACCGGTCATCGGCGACCGGGTGGTGCTCTATCCCAATACGGCGGTCATCGGCCGCTCGGTGGTGGAGAGCGACTGCGTGATCAGCCAGGGCACGAGCGTGATCAACAAGCGCACGCCCGCCGGCCAGATGGTGTTCCGCGGCGCCGACGGGGGCCTGGCGTTCAGCCCCCGGCCCGACGACCTGCTGCAGGAATATTTCCGGCTCTAGGCGGCCTGAGGCGTCGCCTCCACGGCCTTCGCCACCATGTCGTAGAAGTCCCGGGCCCAGTCCTCGGTGCGTCCGAGCGGGCTCTGGCGGATGGTCTCCCGCAGCCCCTGCTTCAGCGCCCGCCGGCGCTCGGGATCGGCGGCCAGCTTCAGCGCCGTGGCCTGGAAGTCCTCCAGCGAGCGGACGCAAAGGTCGGGGAGGTCCACGTTGGACAGGATCGAGTAGCTCAGCCGCTCGAAGAAGGCCTCGCCCACCAGGGTGACCAGCGGAACCCCCATCCACAGCGACTCGGTGGTCGTGGTGCCGCCGGTGAGCGGGAACGGGTCCAGGGTGATGTCGATCTCGTTGTAGAACGGCATGTGCCGACCGCGGGTGGTGTGGAACAGCACCCGCTCCTCCGGCACGCCCTCGGCGGCGAACTCGGCCAGGACGTTGCGGCGGAAGCTCGCCGAGCCCCCCTCCGGGCGGACGAAGGCGAAGCGGGCGTCGGGGACCGCGGCGGTCACCCGGGCCCAGGCGCGCAGCACCTCGCGGCTGTACTTGTGCGGGTTGTTGGCCGTGCCGAAGGTGACGAAGCCGTTGCGGTCCTGCGGGATGGTCTCGGCCACCGGGTGGACGTCGGAGAACACCGCGCGGCCGAGCGCCAGCCAGGTGTGAGGCATGACCAGCGGCTGCTCGACCAGCAGGTCGGGCATCTCCGGGCGGCAGTAGGGATCGCAGACCAGGTAGTCGATGGTGGAGAGGCCCGCGGAGTGCGGATAGCCCAGCCAGCTCGCCTGCCGCGCCGCCGGCTTGTAGGCCATGACCTCCAGCTTGTTCATGTAGGTCGAGCCGCCGAGCTCGATGAGCATGTCGAGCTGGTCCTCGGCGATTGCCTGGGCGGCGTCGCGGAACGAGATGTCCGGCCACCAGCGGTAGGCGGTCACCTGCTTGGCGATGTAGCGCTGCAGCGGGTCCTCCTGCCCCTGGTAGTAGGAGTAGCAGTAGACCTCGAACCGCTCCCGATCGACGTGGTCGAACAGCGGCAGGGCGAAGTAGCCGACGGGGTGCTGGCGCAGGTCGGAGGACATGAAGCCCAGCCGGATCTTGCCGTCCCGCGGCCGGGGCGGCGGCCGCTTGATCGGATGGCTGCCGGCGAGGCCTTCGACGTTGCGGCCCCAGATCCGGTGCTGCTCCACCAGCTCCAGGCGGTCCTCATGGGTCTTCACCCGGGCGAGCTGCTTGAGCAGGGCCGTGTGGCGGCCGCTCTCGGCCCAGGTCCGGCCCAGGGTCCGGAAGTCGCCCAGCCGCTCCATGTCGTCGAAGGCGCAGACGCGGATCAGCACCTCGTTGGCGATCTTGCTGGCCGAGGGGCCGAACTCGGCGCTCTGGTCCAGGACGTCGCGGACGAGCTGGTAGGACTCCTCGATGTTGGCGCCCTCGTCGCCGGTGCGCGTGCGCTCCAGGCTCTCGATCAGCGCCATGCGGTAGTCGAGCTTGCCGGGATCCAGTTCGACGGCCCGGCGAAGGTGGACGTTGGCGCGTGGACGGTCGAAGTCGCTGACCACCCCGCCCAGCTGGTAGTGCAGCCAGGCGGCGTTCTCGAACCGCGGCAGCAGGTCCAGCAGGTAGGCCTCGGCGCGGCGGAGCTCTCCGGCCCGCCGGATCACCACCGCCCTGGCCTCCAGCAACCGCACATTGTCGGGATTGGCCGCGATGGCGCGGTCCATGACCTCCTCGGCCTCGCGGGCGCGGTGCTCCTCGTTGAGGGTGCCGATCCAGTCCATCCAGGCCTCGATCGCGGCCTTGTCGACGGTGACCGCCTGGCGGAAGCGGACGATGGCCTGGTCGCGGCGGCCCTGGCGGAGCAGGGCGCGGCCCAGCTGGCGCTGCATCTCGGCGTCGCGCGGCGACTGGCGGACCAGCCGGGTGAACACCTGCTCGGCGCGGGCGAACTCGCCCATGTCCATCAGGACATTGCCGAGGTTGCTGTAGGGGGCGATGTTCTTCGGGTTGAGCTTGATCGCCTGCTCCAGGGCCGCCACCGCCTGCGGGTAGCGCTTGAGCTGCCGCAGGATGACGCCGCGCACGTTCCAGATGTCGAAGTCGCGGGGAAAGCGTTCGGCGGCCTTCGCAGACCAAGCCTCGCCCTCCGCGAAGCGCCCGGCGCGGTAGAGGTGCAGGGCCAGCACCCGGTAGACCTGGACGCCGCGGGCCGGATCCTCGTTCAGGGCCGCGACGAGATGGTCGATCGCCTCGGAGCTGCGTCCCGCCTTCAGGGCCGCCTCGGCCGCCGCCAACCTGTCGCTCATGCCGGACCTTCTGCGCTCGCCCGCGGGGCGGGCCGGAACGGCAGGAGGCATAAGCCGCAGCGACCCCGATGGCTAGGGGCGCGCGGCGCTCAGCCGTTGCGGCTGAAGCGCCACTTCAGGGTCAGGATGGTGGCGGAGAGCACGAGGCAGACGGCGTTGGCGCCGATCACCGGCCAGCTTCCGATCAGCACCCCGTAGATGGTCCAAAGGACGAAGCCGGTGACGGTGAGCATGAACATCCTCAGCGAGATCGACGAGGCGTCCCGCTCGCGCCAGATCTTCACGATCTGCGGCGTGAAGCTGAGCATGGAGCACAGGGCCGCGCCCGTGCCGACGATGTCGGCGATCCCGTCCAAGCGTCAGGCCGCAGGCGCCACGTCGGCGCGCCAGAGCTCGCGATACTCGGGCGAGAGGTGCAGGCCGAGCGGCGGCGGGCCGGGCGCGCGGCCACTGCGCAGGCAGGTCTCCAGATAGCCGAGGGCGGTCTTCACCCCGTGCTCGGAATAGGGCTTGCCGATCACCCCGCAGGCGCCGGCGAAGTCGTCGGGGAGGCGGCGCACGTTGGCGGTCATGAACAGCACCACCCCGCCGCAATCCTTGGCGATGTGGCGGGCGGCCTCGACCCCGGTGGGCCCGTCCTGCAGGTGCACGTCCACGAGGGCGAGATCCGGGGTCAGGCGCTCGGCCAGGGCCACCGCCTCGGCGGAGCTCATGGCGAGACCCACGTCACGGCAGCCCACCTCGCGGACGATGAACTGCAGCTCGACGGCCAGCAGGACCTCGTCTTCGACGATCAGGATGTTGAGGGGGCCTTCGTGGGTCATGCGCTCAGGTGGTTGTCGGAACCGTAACGACCGCCAGCACCCCAGGTTGCGCGTCGTCGAGAGAAAGACGCGCCTTCAGCTGCTGCGCCAGCAGCTGGACGATGGTGAGGCCGAAGCCGTTGCGCTCGGCTGGAGGCGGCAGGCCGGCGCCGGCGTCGGAGACCTCCAGATCGAAGGCGTCCTCCCGGCGACGGCAGCGGATGGTGATCACGCCGGGCTGGCCCTCGGGGTAGGCGTGGCGCAAGGCGTTGGAGATGAGCTCGTTGGCGACCAGCGCCAGCGGCGCCGCCTGGCTTGCCGGGATCGCCACGGGCTCGAGGTCCAGGCGCAACTGCAGGTCGTCCCGGCGGGCGGAAGCGGCCAGGTCATTGGCGAGGTCGCGCAGGAACTCGGACACGTCGAAGCGCTGGACGTCGCCGCCCTGGAAGAGCCGGCGGTGCACGGTGGCGATGGCGCCCACCCGCTCCAGCATGCTGCGCAGCGCCCTGCGGGTGCCCTCGTCCGGGGTGCGGCGCGTCTGCAGCAGCAGCAGGGAGGAGATGAGCTGCAGGTTGTTCTTCACCCGGTGGTCGACCTCGTGGAGCAGGCTGGTCTTCTGCTCCAGGGCGAGCTCCAGCTCGCGGGCGCGGACGTGGATGCTGCTCTTCAGGTTCTCGCGCTCGGCCTGCTCGGCGGCCTTGCGCGCCGTGACGTCCATGGCCGAGCCGAAGAAGTAGACGATCTCGCCGGCGTCGTTGCGGACCGGGCTCAGGAAGAGATTGTTCCAGAAGCGCGAACCGTCCCGGCGGTAGTTGACGATCTCGACGCCGACGTCATGCCCGGCGCGGACCGCCTCGTGCAGCTCGGCCACGGTGGCGGGGTCGGTCTCGGGGCCCTGCAGGAACCGGCAGTTGCGGCCGATCACCTCGGCCCGGGCGTAGCCGGTAAGCGCCAGGAATGCCTGGTTGGCGAAGATGATCGGGTTATCCCGCTGCCGCGCGTCGGTGATCACGATCGGCATGTGCGTGCCGCGGATGGCGGCGGCGAAGGGGTCCTCCGTCGCGTGCCCCGCGTCGAGGGCCTGACCCGCGCGCTGCGCATCTCCGATGTCGTTCATGGCTGGGAGCCGGCGCCTCTTTCCGGGAGAAGGGGAACGGGAATGGCAAAGGTTAGTTCCCGCTGATGGCCTGGCGCCTGTCATGCCGGTGACACACGCCTGGCGATGCTGGAGAATCCCCCCAACGGAGGATTCGACGTGCCGTTCCCGTCTTCGTTGACGCCGATCGCGATGCGCGCGCCCCAGGGGTGGCGTTGGCCGGCGCTCGCGGCCGGCGCGGCCGGCCTGGCGGTGGTCGTCCTGCTGGCGGTGTCGCGGCGCCTCGACCTGGTGGAGGCCCTTTCCGCCGGCGCCTTCGTGGCCGGGGTCACCGGCCTGGCGCTGCTGGCCGCCGATCGCAGCGCCCAGGCGCGGTTCGACAACCTGATGCGCAGCTCCGTGGAGCGGGCTCCCGAGGCCCCGCCCTATCCGGCCCTGATCAACGCCCTGCCGGACCCGATCCTCGTGGTCTCCGCGGCGGAGCGCGACGACCTGACCAGCCGCCGCTACATCTTCGCCAACTCGGCGGCCCGCGACCTGCTGCGGATCGACCGCGGCGAGGGCCTGCTGGTGAGCGCGATCCGCGACCCGCAGGTGCTGGAGGCGGTGGACGAGGCCCTGTTCGCAGGCCTCGACGCCGAGGCCGTGTACGAGACCGGCGGGGTGCAGGACCGGTTCCTGCGGGCCTACGCCCGGCCGCTGGGCCTGGCGCTGGACGGGCGACGCCTCGCGATCCTGATGTTCCGGGACGAGACCGAGTTCCACCGGGTGGAGCGCACGCGGGTGGACTTCCTGGCCAACGCCAGCCACGAGCTGCGAACGCCGCTGGCGTCCCTGTCCGGCTTCATCGAGACCCTCCGCGGCCACGCCAAGGAGGACCCAGGCGCCCGGGAACGCTTCCTGGGGATCATGCAGGCCCAGGCCGAGCGGATGCGGCGGCTGATCGACGACCTGCTCTCGTTGTCCCGCATCGAGCTCAACGAGCACATCGCCCCGGCCGACCGGGTGGACCTGGCCGCAGCGGTTATGGACGTGGTCGACGCCCTAAGCCCCATCGCCCGCGAGCGCGGGGTGACGCTGGAGCCCCGGCTGCCGGCCATGGGCGCGCCCGTCACGGGCGACCGCGACCAACTGGTGCAGGTGGTCCAGAACCTGGTGGACAACGCGCTGAAATACTCCGGAGAGGGCGCGACGGTGCGGATCGTGGTGGAGCCGGGCCTCAGCCCCGACTCGGCCACCGCCGGCCAGCGGCCGGATGCCGCCCGGCTGGCGCTGCTCACGCCCGACCATCCGCAGGGGCCCTACACGGCCCTGCGGGTCAGCGACCAAGGGCCGGGAATCGCGCGGGCCAACCTGCCCCGCCTCACCGAGCGGTTCTACCGGGTGGAAGGCCAGAAGAGCGGCGAGCGCTCGGGCACCGGCCTCGGCCTCGCCATCGTCAAGCACATCGCCAATCGGCACCGCGGCGGGCTTGCGGTGGAAAGCGGGGAGGGTCAGGGGACCACCTTCACCGCCTATTTCCCACAGGCGCCGGCCGTGGTCGCGCAGGCCCCGGCCGCTGTCGCGAAAGTGTCATGAGAGTGTAGCATAGCGGCGGCGTTCCCCGGCCACAGTGGCCCCGGGGGAGGTCAGAGACCCGCATGATCACCTGGGCCGCGCTGGCGGCGCTCGTCCTCTTCTCGGTGGTGACCTACACGCTCGGCCGGCGTCGGCTGACGGCGCGGGCGGGCGCGCGCCCGCATTCGCGGCCGGGCTACCACGGCGCCTATGTGGCGCTCTGGACCGCCGTCCCTGCGCTGATCCTGCTCGCGCTCTACGGCGGCTTCGCGGGCCAGGCCGAACAGGCGCTGCTGCGCGCCGACACCCCGGCCGCCGTGGCCCAGATGACGCCGGCCCAGCAGGAGGTGTTCTTCGACGACGCGCGCGCCGTGGCCGGCGGGGCCCAGCGCAGCGAGACCCTCTACGACCCGGCCGCCCAGGCCGCGCTGACCGCCAAGGCCGCGGAGGCCCAGGGACTGGCCCAGGCGCTGCGGCTGGGGACCTTGGCGCTGGCGGCCCTGCTCGCGGCCGGCGGCTTCGCCTACGCCTACCGCCGGCTCACTCCGGAGTTCCGGGCCCGCAACCGGGTGGAGAGCTGGATCGCAGGCCTGCTGGTCGCCTGCTCGGTGGTGGCGGTGCTGACCACGGTCGGCATCGTCGGCTCCCTGGTCTTCGAGAGCGCCCGCTTTTTCCAGTTCATCCCGCCGCTCGACTTCCTGTTCGGCACGACCTGGGACCCGCAGATCGCCATGCGCGCCGACCAGGTGGCGGCGAGGGGCGCGTTCGGGGCGGTGCCGCTGTTCGCGGGCACCTTCCTGATCATGCTGATCGCCATGGCGGTGGCCGCGCCCGTCGGACTGTTCTCGGCCATCTACCTGTCGGAGTACGCCGGCGGTTGGACGCGCGCCGTGGTCAAGCCGCTGCTGGAGATCCTCGCGGGCGTGCCCACCGTGGTCTACGGCTTCTTCGCCGCGCTCACCGTGGGCCCCCTGTTCCGGGGCTTCTTCAACGGCCTCGGCGAACAGATGATCGGCGGCCCGTTCAACGAACTCGGCCTGTATCTCGCCCAGGTCCAGAACCAGATGGCCCTGGTGGCCGGCGCGGTCATGGGGATCATGCTGATCCCGTTCGTCTCCTCGCTCTCGGACGACATCCTCAACGCCGTGCCGCAGAGCCTCCGCGACGGCAGCCTGGCCATGGGGGCGACCCGGTCCGAGACCGTGAAGAAGGTGGTCCTGCCGGCCGCCCTGCCGGGGATCATGGGGGCCCTCCTGCTGGCCGTCTCCCGCGCGGTGGGCGAGACGATGATCGTCACCATGGCGGCGGGCCTGCAGGCCAAGACCACCCTGAACCCGCTGGACACGGTGACCACGGTGACAGTGCAGATCGTCACCCTGCTGACCGGCGACCAGGAGTTCGACAGCCCCAAGACGCTCTCGGCCTTCGGACTGGGCCTCGCGCTGTTCGGCGTGACCCTCATCCTCAACGTCATCGCCCTGCGCATCGTGCAGAAGTACCGGGAACAGTATGACTGACGCGGCCCTCCCCAAGGCGGGGGCCGACCCCGCCGCCCGGCGCCGCGCGCTCGAGGCGCGGCTGAAGGCCCGGCGCGCCCAGGAGACCCGGTTCCGCTGGTATGGCCGCGCGGCCATCTTCGTGGCGCTGGCCTTCCTGGCCATACTGCTCGGCCGGATCGGCCTGCAGGGCTACTCCACCTTCGTGGACTACCGGATGACCGTGGCGGTCTATGTGGACCCGGCGCGGGTGGACGCCGCCGACATCACCGGGGCGAACTACGACCTGATGGTCGCCCGGGCGGTGCTGGCGAAGCTCGGCGAACAGGACGACGAGTTCGGCCGCACCGCGGGCAAGGTCCAGGCCCTGGTCTCCAACGACCTTGGCTTCCAGGTGCTGGACAAGGTCCGGGCCGATCCCGGCCTGATCGGCCAGACGGTGACGGTGACCGGGCCGGTGCGGTCCGACGCGGCGCTCTACTACAAGGGCGAGATCGCGCGCGGGACGGTCGAGGCCGACCGCAAGCTGGACGACCAGCAGCTCGACTGGCTCGACCGGCTTCGGGCGGAGGGCATGGTCTCCTCCGGCTTCAACCTCGGCTTCCTGACCAAGTCGGACTCAACCGAGCCGGAGCAGGCCGGCGTCCTGGGCGCCGTGGTGGGCTCGGCCCTGATGCTGCTGGTGACCGCCGCGCTGGCCGTGCCGATCGGCATGCTGGCGGCGGTCTACCTGGAGGAGTTCGCGCCGAAGAACCGCTGGACCGACATCATCGAGGTGAACATCAACAACCTCGCCGCCGTGCCCTCCATCGTCTACGGCCTGCTGGGCCTGGCGGTGTTCATCAACTGGCTCGCGGTGCCGCGCTCCTCGCCCCTGGTGGGCGGGCTGGTGCTGGCGCTGATGGCCCTGCCGACGGTGATCATCGCCACCCGTTCGGCGCTGAAGGCCGTGCCGCCGTCGATCCGCGAGGCGGCGCTGGGCGTGGGCGCGTCGAAGACCCAGACGGTGTTCCACCACGTCCTGCCGCTGGCCATGCCCGGCGTGATGACCGGGGCCATCCTCAGCCTGGCGCACGCGCTGGGCGAGACCGCCCCGCTGCTGATGATCGGCATGGTGTCCTTCGTGCCGGGGGTGCCCGGCGGTTTCACGGAGGGGGCCACGGTGCTGCCGGTGCAGGTGTTCATCTGGGAGAACGCCTCGGAGCGCGGCTTCCACGAACGCACCGCCGCCGCGATCATCGTCCTCCTCGTCTTCATGATCGTCATGAACCTCGCGGCCATCCTGCTGCGCCGCAAATTCGAACGCCGCTGGTGAGCGCCATGAACGTCAATCCCCACATCACCCTGGACGCGCCCAAGGCGTCGCCGGCCGCGGGCGCGCTGAAGCTTCGCGCCCGCGACGTGAATGTCTTCTACGGCGACAAGCAGGCGCTGTTCGACGTGTCGCTGGACGTGCCGGAACGAGCGGTCACGGCCCTGATCGGTCCCTCCGGCTGCGGCAAGTCCACCTTCCTGCGCTGCATCAACCGGATGAACGACACCATCCCCGGCGCCCGGGTCAGCGGCGTGATCGAGCTGGACGGCGAGGACGTCAACGACCGCAGCCTCGACCCCGTGCTGCTGCGCGCCCGGGTGGGCATGGTGTTCCAGAAGCCGAACCCGTTCCCGAAGAGCATCTTCGAAAACGTGGCCTACGGCCCGCGCATCCACGGCCTGGCGACCTCGAAGTCGGAGCTGGAAGGCGTGGTGGAGACCTCGCTGAAGCGGGCGGGCCTGTGGAAGGAGGTCGCCGACAGGCTGCACCAGCCGGGCACCGGGCTCTCCGGCGGCCAGCAGCAGCGACTGGTGATCGCCCGGGCGATCGCGGTCAATCCGGAGGTGATCCTGATGGACGAGCCCTGCTCGGCGCTGGACCCGATCGCCACGGCCAAGGTCGAGGAGCTGATGGACGAGCTGAAGCAGGAGTACTGCATCGTCATCGTCACCCACTCCATGGCCCAGGCCGCCCGGGTCTCGCAGAAGACCGCCTTCTTCCACCTGGGCCGGCTGGTGGAGACCGGGCCGACGGACGAGATCTTCACCAACCCGCGGGACAGCCGCACCCAGGACTACATCACCGGCCGGTTCGGCTGAGGACACGCGCCATGCACGAGCACATCGTCAAATCCTTCGAAGACGAGCTGAACACGCTCACCGCCGAGTGCGCCCGGATGGGCGGGCTGGCCGAGGCGCAGGTGGCCGACTCCATCCAGGCGGTGGTCAAGCGCGACCAGGGCCTGGCCGCCTCCCTCGTGGAGCGCGACGAGCAGCTCGACCATCTGCAACTGGACATCGAGCGGAAGGCGATCCGGCTCATCGCGCTGCGCCAGCCGATGGCCAACGACCTGCGCCGCACGGTGGCGGCGATGAAGATCGCAGGCGAGCTGGAGCGCACCGGGGACCTGGCCAAGAACATCGCCAAGCGGACTCTGGTGATCGTCGAGTCCGAGCCGATGACCCCGCTGAGCCGGTCGCTGGAGCGGCTGGGCAAGCTGGTGATCACCCGGCTGAAGGCGGTGCTGGACGCCTACACCCGCTCCGACCTCGAGCGCGCACTCGCCGTCTGGTCGCAGGACGACGAGGTGGACGAGCACTACAACAGCCTGTTCCGGGAACTGCTCACCTACATGATGGGCGACCCCCGCACGATCACCGCCTGCGCCCACATGCTGTTCGTGGCCAAGAACCTCGAGCGGATCGGGGATCACGCCACCAACATCGCCGAGATGGTCTCCTACGAGATCACCGGCGAGGAGATGATCCAGGCCAGGCCCAAGACCGACGCCCTGAAAGCCTAGACGCCGAAAGCCTGACGGAGAGACGCCGTTGCAGCCGCACATCCTGGTGGTGGAGGACGAGGACAGCCTTTCCACCCTCCTGCAGTACAACCTCGAGAAGGAGGGCTACGACGTGGCCGTCGCCGGCGACGGCGAGGAGGCCCTGCTGCTCGTGGACGAGCGGCTGCCCGACCTGATCGTGCTCGACTGGATGCTGCCGAAGGTCTCGGGGATCGAGGTCTGCCGGCGGATCCGCCAGCGGCCCGAGGCGCGCAACGTGCCGATCATCATGCTGACCGCCCGCGGCGAGGAGACCGACCGCATCCGCGGGCTCGACACCGGCGCCGACGACTATGTGGTCAAGCCCTTCTCGATGACCGAGCTGGCGGCGCGGATCCGCGCGGTGCTGCGCCGGTTGCGGCCGGGCCTGGCGGAGGACCGGGTGCGCTGCGGCGACATCGTCATGGACCGGGTGGCCCACCGGGTGAAGCGCAGCGGCAAGGAGGTCCACCTGGGCCCCACCGAGTTCCGCCTGCTCGACCACTTCATGCAGCACCCGGGCCGGGTGTTCTCGCGCGAGCAGCTGCTGGACGCGGTGTGGGGCTCGGACGTCTACGTCGAGGCCCGCACGGTGGACGTTCACATCGGCCGGCTGCGCAAGGCGCTGGGCGCGTCGGACGGCGGCGATCCGATCCGGACGGTGCGTTCGGCGGGCTATTCGCTGGACGTCGACGCCTGATCCTTGACCGCAGGGCCGGCGCGGGCGAAAGCGCCGGTCCATGAACATCCTCCTGGTGGGCTCGGGCGGGCGCGAACATGCGCTCGCGTGGAAGATCGCGCAGTCGCCGCTGGTCAAGCGGCTGGTGGCCTCGCCGGGCAATCCCGGCATGGCGAAGGTCTGCGAGCTGGCGGAGTGGAAGCCCACCGAGGTGGCGCGGCTGGTCCAGTTCGCCAAGGAGATGGCCGCCGACCTGGTGGTGATCGGGCCGGAGCTGGCCATCGAGGCGGGCCTCGCCGACGCGCTGCAAGAGGCGGGCATCCCCTGCTTCGGACCGACGGCGGCGGCGGGGCGGCTGGAATCCTCCAAGGCCTTCACCAAGGCCTTCGCCGAGCGCCACCACATTCCGACGGCCCGCTACCGGATCTGCGAGGACGCGCCAACGGCGAAGGCGGCGCTGGACGGCTTCGCGCCGCCCTATGTGGTCAAGGCCGACGGCCTGGCGGCGGGCAAGGGGGTGGTCATCGCCCAGGATCGGGCGGCGGCGGAGGCGGCGATCGACGACGCCTTCGGCGGCGGCTTCGGCTCGGCCGGCCAGACCATCGTGCTGGAGGAGTACCTGGAGGGCGAGATCGGCTCGCTGTTCGCGCTGGGCGACGGGCGCTCGTCGATGGTGTTCGGCTGGGCCCAGGACCACAAGCGCGCCTTCGACGGCGACGAGGGGCCCAACACCGGCGGCATGGGCACCTATTCGCCGGCGCCGGTGTTCACCTGGGACCTGGTGGAGGAGGTCCGCGAGCGGCTGGTGGAGCCGGCGTTCAGGGGCATCGCCCGGGAGGGCGCGCCCTACCGCGGCGTGCTGTTCGTGGAGCTGATGGCCACCCGCGACGGGCCGAAGCTCGTGGAGTTCAACGCCCGCTTCGGGGACCCGGAGTGCCAGGTGCTGATGCTGCGCCTGGAGAGCGACATCGTCCCCTACCTGATGGCCTGCGCCACCGGCCGGCTGCACGAGATGCCGGCCCCGCGCTGGCGCGACGAGCACGCGGTCTGCGTGGTGCTGGCGACGGAGGGCTATCCGGGCAAGGCCGAGGCCGGGAGCGTGATCCGCGGCGCCGACCGGGACTTCGGCCCCGACGTGGTGGTGTTCCACGCCGGCACCTCGCAGGGCGAGGACGGGCTGCTCAGGGCCGGCTCGGGCCGGGCGCTCAACGTCTGCGCGGTGGGGGCCGACCTCGCCGAGGCGCGGGAGCGGGCCTATGGCGCCGTGGCGGCCATCGACTGGCCTGAAGGCTTCCACCGCACCGACATCGGCTGGCGCGCGCTTTCGAGGTAGCGCCTTGCCGCCATTGCCCGCGCCCCGATAAGGTGGATTCAAACAAGCGTAAGAGAGAGGGAGCGCCATGGCCGTCACCACGGACCTCGCCGCCGAGCAGGCGCGGGAGCAGGCCAACACCGGCACCAAGCCGGTGGCGGACTCCCACCGCTTCGACGAGGCCTCGCTCGAGCGCTGGATGCACGCGAACGTCGAGGGCTACGCGGGTCCGCTGGAGGTGCGCCAGTTCAAGGGCGGCCAGTCCAACCCGACCTACCAGCTGATCACCCCCGGCAAGAAGTACGTCCTGCGCCGTAAGCCGCCGGGCAAGCTGCTGCCGTCGGCGCACGCGGTGGACCGCGAGTTCCGGGTGATCAGCGCGCTGCATCCGACCGGCTTCCCGGTCGCTAGGCCCTACGGCCTGTGCACCGACGACAGCGTCATCGGCACCTGGTTCTACGTGATGGACATGGTCGAGGGGCGGGTGCTCTGGGACCAGAGCCTGCCGCAGTGCCAGCCGGCCGAGCGCAACGCGATCTTCAAGGCGAAGATCAAGACGCTCGCCGACCTGCACAACACCGACTACGTGGCCATCGGCCTCGAGGACTACGGCAAGCCGGGCAACTACATGGCCCGGCAGGTGGACCGCTGGACCAAGCAGTACAAGGCCTCCGAGACGGTCCACATCCCGGAGGTCGAACGGCTCATCGAGTGGCTGCCGAAGACCGTTCCGGCCCAGGAGCGGACGTCGATCGTCCACGGCGACTACCGCCTCGACAACATGATCTTCCACCCGACCGAGCCGCGGGTGGTGGCGGTGCTGGACTGGGAGCTCGGCACGCTGGGCGAGCCGCTGGCCGACTTCACCTATGTGCTGATGAACTGGATCAACGGGACCATCTCGACGATCCCGGACCTCAAGGCCCACGGCATCCCGACCCTCGACGAGGCGGTGGAATACTACTGCAGCCTGACCGGCCGCACCGGGATCCACGATCTCAACTGGTTCTTCTCGTACAACGCCTTCCGCTTGGTGGGCATCCTGCAAGGAATCCTCGGACGGGTTCGCGACGGCACCGCCAACCACCCGGACGCGGCCAACATGGCGCCGCGGGTCGAGGCGCTGGCGAAGATGAGCTGGGCCTACGCTGAAAAGGCCGGCGCGACCGCCTAGAGCCCGATCCTCGCCAGCAGGGCGTCGAGGGCGGCTTCGTCGTCGAACGCGGCGCGGACCGGCCAGGCGACGACCCGCGCGCGCCAGGCGGGCGGCAGGCGGACCCAGTCCTTCTCGGTGGTGACCAGGCCAGCGCCGAACTGGGCCGCGCGGTCGGCGAGGCGCCGGAGCGTCGCCTCGTCATAGGCGAAGTGGTCGGGGAAGGGGGCGAAGTCGGCGAGGTCGCAGCCGGCAGCCTGCAGCGCCCGCTCCACCTTCCACGGCTTGCCGACGCCCGCGAAGCCCAGCTGCCGCCCCGGCGGCGGCGCGACGGCGGCCTGCAGGTGCGCGGCGAGGACGGGAACCGCATCGAGGGCGCGCACGAGGTCGGGGGCGGCCTGCGGCAGGTCGGCGGGCAGCAGGATCACGGCGGCGTCGGCGCGGGCGAGCCCCCGGGCGAGCGGCTCGCGCATGGGGCCGGCGGGAAACACCCGGCCGTCGCCGAACGGCCACTCCTCGCCGCGCGTCTCGCCGTCCACCACCACGAGGGAGAGGGCCTTGCGCACCGACGGGTTCTGGTGGCCGTCGTCCATGACCACGGCCTCAGCGCCCGCCGCCGCGGCGGCGGCGGCGCCCGCCGCCCGGTCGCGGGCCACCCAGACCGGGAAGTCGCGCGCCAGCATGAGAGGCTCGTCGCCGACGTCGGCGGCGGTGTGGACGCCCGGGTCGACCCGCACCGGACCCGCGAGCCGCGCGCCGTAGCCGCGCGAAAGGAGGTGGACCGCCCGGCCGCGTCCGGCCAGGCGACGGGCCACCTCGCGCACCACCGGCGTCTTGCCCGCGCCGCCCATGGTGAGGTTGCCGACGCAGATCACGGGGACGGCGGGGTCTGCGGGCTCAGTCCCGGCGATCCGCCGCGCGGTGGCCGCCGCCCAGATCCAGGAGAGCGGCGTGAGCAGCGCCCGCGCCACCGGCATGACCCGCCGGTCCCGCGCATACCACCAGCGGGGCGTCCCGAGCTTCATGCGGGCAGCAGGGGGTCTAGGCGGGCGAGGGCGGCGTCGAGCGCCTGCCCCTGCCGCTCGGCGTAGCCAAGCGCCGCCTCGCCGATCCGGCGCGCGATGGCGGGATAGGCCAGCAGGCCGGCCAGGTGGCGGGCCAGGGCGTCGAAGTCGAGGGCCTCGATGGCGGCCACCTCGGCGAACATCTCCCGGTAGACGTCGGCGGCGTTGAAGGCGTGCGGACCGGTGAGGATCGGCCGGCCGTGGCGGGCCGGCTCAAGCGGATTGTGGCCGCCGATGCCGGGGACGAAGCCTCCGCCCATCACCACCACGTCGGCGAGCTCGAACAGCAGGCCCAGCTCGCCCAGGGTGTCGGCGAGGTAGATCTCGGTGTCGGCCGCTAGGGGCTCGCCCAGCGAACGTCGCGCGAGCCGTCGCCCGGCGAACTCCCGGGAGATCTCCCCAGCGCGGTCAGGATGGCGTGGCGCGAGCACCAGCAGGGGCGCCTGGTCCGGGGCGGCGCGGGCGACGGCGGCGGCGACCGGCGCCTCCTCGCCGGGATGGGTGCTGGCGGCGAGCACGACCTTGCGGGCGCCGACCGCCGCACGCAGGCGGGCCAGTTCGGCGGGGTCGAAGGGCAGGGGCGCGCCCACCAGCTTCAGGTTCAGGCGCGGCCCCACGGCTGCGCCCAGGCGGGCCAGCCGGGTCTCGGTGGCCTCGTCCTGCGGCAGGACGAGATCGAAGGCGCCGAGCAGGGCGCGGGCGCTGCCCGGCGTGCGGGACCAGTGCCGGGCGCTGGCCTCGGTCATCCGCGCCGACAGCAGGGCCAGCCGGACGCCGCGCGCTCGCGCCGCGGCGATCAGGTTGGGCCACATCTCGCTTTCGACGAAGAGACCGAGGTCGGGCCGCCAGTGGTCCAGGAAGCGGCGCACGGCGTCCGGGGTGTCGACCGGCGCGAACTGGTGGATCACGCCGGCCGGCAGGCGCCGCGCGAGCAGGGCGGCGGAGGTCACCGTGCCGGAGGTGACCAGCAGGGTCGCGCCCGGCCGGCGCCGCCGCAGGGCGTCCACCAGCGGCAGCAGCGACTGGGTCTCGCCGACGCTCACCCCGTGCAGCCAGACGAGCGGGCCGTCGGGCCGGAGGCGGCCGGCGCGTCCGAGGCGTTCGCCGAGCCGCTCCGGGTCCTCCTTGCCGCGGGCGGCGCGGCGGCGGAGCACGGCCGGCGCGAGCGGCTGGAGGAGGCCCGTCGCGGACCGGTAGAGGGCCAGCGGCAGGGTGGGGCGGACCTTCGTCACACCACCTCGGCGGGGGCCAGGCGGCAGGCGTGGGCGGCGTCGGTCTCCACCTGCAGGGTGGCGTGGCCGATGTTGAACCGTTCGTGCAGCCCCTCGCAGGCCAGGTGCAGGAAGGCGTCGCCGTCGCCGTTCGCGGGCCGGACGACGTGGGCGGTGAGCGCCGTCTCGGTGGTGCTCATGGCCCAGATGTGCAGGTCGTGGACCTCCTGGACGCCGGGCAGGCCGGCCAGCCAGTCGCGCACGGCGCCCACGTCGATGCCCTTGGGCGCGGCGTCCAGGGCCAGGTCGACGGAATCGCGCAGCAGGCCCCAGGTGCCCAGCAGGATCACAGCCACGATCAGCAGGCTGAGCGCCGGGTCGATCCAGAGCAGGCCGGTCCACATGATCGCCAGGGCGCCCACCACCACGGCCAGCGAGACCGCGGCGTCGGCGGCCATGTGCAGGAAGGCGCCGCGGACGTTGAGGTCCTCGTGGCCGCGCAGGAAGAGCAGGGCGGTGGCGGTGTTGATGACCACGCCAAGCGCCGCGGTCGCCATGACCACGCCGGTCTGGATGTCGGCCGGCTCGCGCAGCCGATGGATGGCCTCGGAGACGATGGCGCCGACGGCGACCAGCAGCAGGACGGCGTTGGCGAGCGACGCCAGGATGGTCGCCTTGCGCAGGCCGTAGGTGCGCCGCCCGGCCGGGGCGCGCTTCGCCAGCACCGCCGCGCCCCAGGCCAGGATCAGCGACAGGACGTCGGAGAGGTTGTGGCCGGCGTCGGCCAGCAGCGCCATGGAGCCCGCCCAGACGCCGGCGGCGGCCTCGGCGACGACGAAGACGGTGTTGAGCGCGACCCCGATGGCGAAGGCCCGGCCCATGTCGGCGGGGACGTGGTGATGGTGGCCATGGGAATGACCGTGCGCGTGGCCGTGCGAATGGCCATGCCCGTGGGCGTGGTCGTGGTGATCGTGGTGATCATGGTCGTGCGCCCGGGCCATCGGGGCCTATGTCTCACCGGCGGGCGCGCCGATCAATGCGCGCGGCCCACCAGGGCCTCCGCCCGGCGCGTGGCGGCCGACAGGCGGGCGGACCAGTCGGCGATCAGCGCCTGGATGGCGGCCTCGTCGGCGTCGGCGGGCACGAACAGCGGGCCGTCCCAGACCACCGCGCCGCGGCCGAAGGGGGCGGCGAACATCACCTTGTCCCAGGTGTTCTCAAGCTGCCAGGCGGGATTGGCGGCGATGCCCATGAGGAACACCGGCTGGCCCGACCGCCGGGCGATCTGCAGGGCGCCCGGCGCGATCACCTCGTTCGGCCCGCGGGGACCGTCGGGTGTGACCACCAGCGCCCCGCCCCCGGACACCCACGCCACCGCCGCGCGGAGCGCCGCCACCGCCTGGCGCGCCTTGGCCGAGTCGCCCTTCTTGGCCGAAGAGACGCGGATCGCCGGGAAGCCGGACATGGCCAGGGCCCGGGCGATGAACTCCCCGTCGGCCGAGGGGGAGACGAAGGCCCGGGTGCGCTTGCGCCACCACTGCGGCGCGGTGGCGAGCCCCATGGGGATGCGGCCGTGCCAGAACAGGGCGACGGCGCCGCTGTCGCCGGCCAGCACCGGCTCCACGCAGGCGACGTTCTCGTGCCGCCAGCGGACGGTGTGCAGCACGATCCGCAGGTAGGTCCCCAGCACCCAGCCCAGGACGGCCTGGACGCCATCGCTCCGCAGCAGCGTCTTCAAGCGGCGGTCTCCGCCTCCAGGTCCTGGGTCCTGGCCAGTCGCGCGTAGAGGCCGCGCTTCTTCATCAGGGTGTCGTGGTCCCCGGTCTCGACGATGCGGCCCCGGTCGATGACGTAGATCCGGTCGGCGCCGCGCACCGTGGAGAGGCGGTGGGCGATCAGCAGGGTGGTGCGCCCGGCCATCAGGCGCCGCAGCGCCGCCTGCACCTGGGCCTCGCTCTCGGTGTCCAGCGCGCTGGTGGCCTCGTCGAGGAGCAGGATAGGGGCGTCCTTCAGGAAGGCGCGGGCGATGGCGATGCGTTGCCGCTGCCCGCCGGAGAGCCGGGCGCCCGCCTCGCCGACGGTGGTGTCGTAGCCGTGGGGCAGGGCCTCGATGAACTCATGCGCGGCGGCGGCGCGGGCCGCCTGCTCGACCTCCGCCGCGGTGGCGTCCGGCCGCGCGTAGCAGATGTTGGCCCGGATGGTGTCGTCGAACAGGAAGGGCTCCTGGGTCACGAGCGCGATCTGGTCGCGCAGGGACGAGAGCCGCACGTCGCGGACGTCGCGCCCGTCGATCAGCACCCGGCCCTCGGTAGGGTCGTAGAAGCGCGGGATCAGGTTGAGGATGGTGGTCTTGCCGCCGCCCGAGGGGCCGACCAGGGCGACGGTCTCGCCGCGGCGCACCTCGAAGCTGATCCCGGACAGCGCCGGCGTGCCGTCGCCGTACGAGAAGCCCACGCCCTCGAAGCGGATCGTGCCCTCCGAGCGCGGGAGCGGGCTGGCGCCGGGCTGCTCGCGCACCTCCGGCTCCACGTCGAGCGCCGCGAACAGGCGGCGGCCGGCGGACATGCCCTCGGCCATCACCGTCTGCAGGTTGGCGAGCTGGCGCAGCGACTGGGAGGCCAGGCCGAGGGCGCCGATGAAGGCCACGAAGGCGCCCACCGTCATGCCGCCGGCCTGCGATCGCCAGCCGGCGTAGGCGATCACCGCGGCGGTGATCAGGGTCATGACCAGTTCGGTTGACGGCGCGGCCCGAGCGCGGGCGTTGGCGCCCTTCACGAGGTGGTTCTGCCGGCGGCGGACCACCTCGGCGACCCGCGCCTCCTCGTAGGCCTCGCGGTTCTCGATCTTCACCACCCGGATGCCGTCGAGGCTCTCCATGATCGCCGTGGAGAGCGCCGAGGTCTCGGCCATGGCGCCCTTGGCCGCCTTCGTCGTGCGCTTGGAGAACCGGCGCATGATCCAGCCGGAGAGCGGCAGGGCGGCGATCAGCACCAGCGACAGGGTCATGTCATTGGAGACCATCACCGTGATCGCGCCGATCACGGTGAGCAGGTGCTGGGTGTAGTTGATCACGCCCGCGGTGGCGGCCTCGCGGATCAGGCCGGCGTCGTAGAGCACCGAGGAGACGTAGGCGCCTGAGTGCTGGCTGCGCAGCCGGGCGAGGTCGGCGCGGACCAGCTTGCCGAACAGCTGCACCTGGATGTCGCCCACGACGCCGTTGCCGATGCGGTTGACGAGGGACGCCTGGATCATCTGGGCGACGGCGCGGCCGAGCGCCAGGAGCGCGATGGTCACCGGCAGGGCGACCAGGGCGCCGGGCTTGTGGTTGACCATCAGGTCGTTGACCGCCGGCTCCAGCACGCGGATCAGCTCGGCCGAGAAGACGGCGACGGCGATGGCGGCGACCAGGGCGGTGACCCAGCCCTTCCACCGTGGCGCCATGTAGACGCGCCACACACGTCCCACCAGGGCGCGGGCGGGGAGCTCGGGCGGGGCGGGCGCGCTCATGGCCGAGGGGTCGGCCGATGCGGGGTCGGTGTCAAGCGGGCGGCGCGGCACGCCACCCTCCACCACACGCTTCCGCAGCGGCGCGCGAACGCCTAGTTAAGCGGCCATGACCTCCGATCCCGTCCCGAACGGCTTCGACCTCTCCTCCGCCGGCGGCCGGATCCGGGCCTATGCCGACTATCTGTGGCGCGACCACGCCTACCTGCGGCTGGGCTTCTCCAACGCCCACTGGATCAGCGAGGAGCTGGTGCGGGCGAACCAGCCCTGGCCGCACCAGCTGAAGGCCTGGAAGGACCGCGGGATCAGGACCGTGATCAACCTGCGCGGCGGGTTCGATGCGAGCTTCCACGCGCTGGAGAAGGACGCCTGCGCGAAGCTCGGCCTCGACATGGTCGACTTCACCATCACCTCGCGCGAGGTGCCGAGCCGCGAGCGGGTGCTGGGCGCCAAGCGCCTGTTCGAGACCATCCAGTACCCGGCCCTGATGCACTGCAAGTCCGGCGCGGACCGGGCGGGCATCATGAGCGTGCTCTACATGCACTTCCGGAAGGGCCGGACGATCCGCGAGGCCATGGAACAGCTGCACCTTCGCTACCTGCACGTGAAGCAGGGCAAGACCGGCGTGCTGGACTACACCTTCGAGCGCTACCTGGAGGAGGGCGAGCCCGCCGGGATGAGTTTCCTGGAGTGGGTGCAGAGCCCGATGTACGACCCCGCCGGCATGAAGGCCAAGTTCCGGGCCGGCATGCTAGGCAGCGTGCTGACCGAGAAGCTGCTGCGCCGCGAATGAGCGATCAAAAGTCGGAGAGGCGACAGACTTCCGATATCCTCCGTGCGAGCATAAGGCCCATGGACGACGCCGCGGGGACACTCGAAAGCCGGGAAGACTTCTACACGCTGCTCTGCGTGCGCGCGGACGGCGTCGCCTCGTTCGTGGACGTCTACGCCGCGGACGACCTCGACAGGGTGCGCAGCCACGCCGCGAGGCTGCTCCGCGAGCACCTGAGCTCCCGAAAGGTCGAGGTCTGGCGCGACGGGGCGCTGGTCGAGGAACTCGACCGCGCCTGACGCCGCCTGCGTCCTAGTGCTCGTGGTCCTCGGCGTCGGCGCCGGGGTCGAGCAGCCGGTGGGCGTGGATGATGAAGTAGCGCATGAGCGCGTTGTCGACCGTCTCCTGGGCCTTCGCCCGCCAGGCGCGCATGGCGTCCTGGTAGCTGGGGAAGGCGCCGACCAGGTCGACCTTGGTGAGGTCGCGGAATTCGGGCGCGCCTTCGAGGGACTTGAGCTCGCCGCCGATGACGAGGTGCAGAAGCTGCTTGTCGGGCATCTGGTAACCTTGGGAACGGGAATGCTGGATCAGCTTGCCGTCGCGATATGCCGGACGCGCTCCAGGATCAATGGGGCGAGGCCGGGCGTGGCGCAGATCAGGCTGGGCTGCACGGGCGCGGGCCCGTTGTAGCGGAAGCCGTGGCCTGTGTGGTCGCCCACGAAACAGCCGGCCTCGGAGGCGATCAGGTCGGCGGCGGCGACGTCCCAGTCGTGCTTTGGCACCGGCGCCACGGCCGCGTCGAAGGCGCCGGAGGCCACCAGGCACATGCGGTAGGCGGTGGAATTGCGCTGCTCGACCCGCATCTGCGGCCACGGGATCGGCCAGCTCGGGTGCGGGAACAGGCGCGGGTCGCCGGCCATGGCGCAGTCCTCGAGCCGGCAGGTGGCGCTCGTGGAGATCGGCCGTCCGTTCAGCGTCGCGCCATGGCCGGCCCTGGCGGCGTAGGTCTCGCCCACCTCCGGCGCAAAGACGACGCCGGCGATCGGCCGCTCGTCCTCGACCACGGCGATGGAGACCGCCCACCACGGCCGGTCGTTGAGGAAGGCCCGCGTGCCGTCGATCGGGTCGACCACGAAGAGTCGGCGGCAGGCCAGCCTGGCGGCATCGTCCGCCGTCTCCTCCGAGAGCCAGCCGTAGTTGGGGCGGGCGGCGCCCAGGCGCTCGCGCAGCAGGGCGTCGGCGGCGAGGTCGGCGTTGGTCACCGGCGAATTGCCGGCCTTGTACTCGACCTCCAGGCCGCGGGCGCGCAGGTCGTGGGCCAGTTCGCCGGCCTCGCGGGCGGCCTCCAGGATCAGGGCGAGGTCGTTGGCCGCCGTCATCGGCCGGCGATGGCGAGGCCGTCGATCAGCAGCGAGGGGGCGTTGGTGGCGCCGCGGATCTCCAGGTCGGAGCCGGGCACGAGGCGGCCGTAGATGTCGATCAGGTTGCCGGCGACGGTGATCTCGGTGACCGGATAGGCGAGTTCGCCGTCCTCGAACCAGAAACCGGAGCAGCCCACCGACCAGTCGCCGGTGTTGCCGTTCAGGGAGGGCCCGAACATGGAGGTGACGAGGAGGCCGCGGCCGGCGTCACGGATCAGGGCCGCCTGGCCCCGCTCGCCGGGCGCCAGGGTGAGGTTGGCGGGGCTGACGCCGGGCGGGCCGGCGAGGCCGCGCGAGGCGTGGCCGGTGGTCGTGAGGCCGAGCTGGCGGGCCGACGAGGAGTTCAGCAGCCAGGTGGTCAGCACGCCGTCGTCGATGATCGCCCGGCGCTGGTTGGCCACACCCTCGTCGTCGAAGGGTGCGGAGCCCAGGCCGCGCGGCCGGTGCGGGTCGTCGACGACCGAGACGCCCTTCGCGAACACCGGCTGGCCGAGGCGGTCCTTCAGGAAGGAGGTGCCGCGGGCGATCGAGGGGCCGGAGATGGCGCCGACCAGAGGGCCCAGCAGCGACGCCGCCAGCCGGTTCTCGAAGATCACCGGGGCGGTGGTGGAGTCGATCTTGCGCGCCCCGAGCCGGGCTGCCGCCCGGCGGCCCGCCTCCGCCCCGATCGCCTCGGGGGAGGGCAGGTCGGACTGCCAGCGTACGGAGCGGCCCTCGTAACCGTTCTCCATGCCGGCCTCGTCGGCGGCGATGGCGCTGGCCCCGATGGAGAAGCCGGAGGCCCGGTGCAGGCCCATGAAGCCGCCGGAGGTCACCATCCGCCACTGCGAGGTCGACCAGGAGGCCGAGGCGCCGTCGGAGTTGGTCACCTTCGGCGTGGCGCGGGCGGCGGCCTCGGCGAGGCGGGCGCGCTCCTCCAGGGTCTCGGGCGAGGGCTCGGCGGGGTCGTAGATATCGAGGTCGGGCAGTTCGCCGCGGGCCAGCCGGTCCGGGTCCGCGAGGCCGGCGTAGGGGTCCTCGGGCGCCAGGCGGGCCATGGCCACGGCGCGCTCCACGAGCTTGGCGCGGGCCTCGGGGCTGACGTCGGAGCCGGAGACGGTGGCCTGGCGGCGGCCGACGAACACCCGCAGGCCGAGGTCGCGGGATTCCTCGCGCTCCACCTCCTCCAGGTCGCCCAGGCGCACGGAGATCGACAGGGCGCGCCGCTCGGCGCCGACGGCCTCGGCCGCGTCGGCGCCGGCCTTCAGCGCGGCGTCGACCACATCTCGCAACAGGTTTTCGTCCATCCCGGGCATATGGCGGAGCGCGCCCGCCCGGGCAAGCTCAGGGAATGGCGTAGAAGATCAGCGCCACCGCCGCGGCCAGGTAGGCGAGCCAGGTGAGGGTGACGCCGATGCTGCGCGGCAGGGAGGCCTCGCCGCTGCGCGAGAGGCCGAAGGCGTGGGCCGCGCGGCCGAGGAACAGGGTCACGCCGACCACGTGCACCACCATCGGCGGGGCGCCGGCGACGGCCAGCACGGCCAGGCCGATGAGGCCCGTGGGGACATATTCGGTCGCGTTGCCGAAGGCGCGGATGGCCTGGATGAGCGAGGGCACGTCGCCGTCCCCGAACACCACGCCGTGCAGCCGGCGCTGTCGCACGACCAGCACCGACAGCACGAGCAGCAGGATGAGGTGCAGCCCGACCCAGAGCGCAGCGGCCTGCGCCGACGCCGTCACGTCCATGCCGTTCCTCCCCAAAGGAGCGCCAGTTGCGCGCGCTTCGGACGACCGCGCAAGCTCAGTCCACCGGCCGGCCGCCGCCGGGCAGGCCGAGGCGGGCCCACTTCTCGGTGACGGCGTCGACCACCGCCCGGTCCATGCCGAGCTTCTCGCCCCACTCGCGCTTCGTCTCCGGCGGCCACTTGTTGGTCGCGTCGAGGCCGATCTTGGAGCCCAGGCCGCTCTCCGGCGAGGCGAAGTCCAGATAGTCGATGGGGGTGTTCTCCACGACGGTGATGTCGCGGGCCGGGTCCATGCGGGTGGAGATCGCCCACATGACGTCCTTCCAGTCGCGGGCGTCGATGTCGTCGTCCACGACGATCACCCACTTGGTGTACATGAACTGCCGAAGGTAGCTCCAGACGCCCATCATCACGCGCTTGGCGTGGCCGGGGTAGGCCTTCTTCATGGAGACCACGGCGATCCGGTAGCTGCAGCCCTCGGGCGGCAGCCAGAAGTCGGTGATCTCCGGAAACTGCTGGCGCAGGAGCGGGATGAAGACCTCGTTCAGCGCCTCGCCGAGCACGCTGGGCTCGTCCGGCGGGCGGCCGGTGAAGGTGGTCAGGTAGATCGGGTCGCGCCGCATGGTGATCGCGCTGATCTCGAAGACCGGGAACTTCTCGACGCTGTTGTAGTAGCCCGTGTGGTCCCCGTAGGGGCCTTCGTCGGCGTACTCGTCCAGGTGGACGTGGCCCTCCAGCACGATCTCGG
>NZ_DAISJG010000015.1:0-81545 GCF_036821595.1 Phenylobacterium sp. | reverse complement strand
AGGAGGAGGTGGACGTGGTCCGCGGCCGCGAGACGCGGCGCCTGCGGGTGCGCGCAAGCCACAGCGACGATGGCCCGGTGCTGACCTTCGACGACATCACCCGGCTGGTGACCGCCCAGCGCAACGCGGCGTGGCGCGACGTCGCCCGCCGGATCGCCCACGAGATCAAGAACCCGCTGACCCCGATCCAGCTCTCGGCCGAGCGGCTGCGCAAGAAATACCGCAAGGACATCGCCGAGGCCGAGCTGGAGACCTTCGACCGCTGCACCGACACCATCGTGCGGCAGGTGGAGGACATCGGCCGGATGGTGGACGAATTCTCCGCCTTCGCCCGGATGCCGGCGCCGAAGTTCGCCGAGCAGGACGCCGCCGAGCTGGTCCGGGCGGCGGTCTTCGCCCAGCGGGTGGCGAGCCCGGACCTGGAGGTCGCGCTGGAGGAGCCGGCGCCCGAGGTGCTGGTGCTGGCCGACGGCCGGATGCTGGCCCAGGCCCTGACCAATGTGCTGAAGAACGCCGCCGAGGCGGTGACCGCCCGCAAGGCGCGCTCGCCCCGGCTCAAAGGGCGGATCACCGCGCGGCTGATCTCCGACGAGGCCGGCGTCGCCTTCGAGGTGGAGGACAACGGGGTCGGCCTGCCGGCCAAGGACCGCGACCGCCTCACCGAGCCCTATGTGACGACCCGCGAGAAGGGCACCGGCCTCGGCCTCGCGATCGTGAAGCGAATCCTGGAAGACCATGGCGGCGAGCTGGAGCTCACCGACGCCCGCGGCGGACAGGGGGCCCTGGCCATCCTGCGCCTGCCGCCGGGCGCGCGCGTGAAGCCCAAGCCCGCCGCCGAGGCCATGACGGCATGAGGACCTAAGCGTATGGCGGCAGACGTTCTTGTGGTCGACGACGAGGCGGACATCCGCGACCTCGTGGCGGGAATCCTCACCGACGAGGGCTACGCCGTGCGGACGGCCAACGATTCGGAATCGGCGCTCGCCGCCTTCCGCGCGCGCAGGCCCGCCCTGCTGATCCTCGACATCTGGATGTCGGGCGGCGGCATGGACGGGCTCGAGCTGCTCGACATGGTCAAGGCGCTGGACCCGGACCTGCCCGTGGTGATGATCTCGGGCCACGGCAACATCGAGACCGCGGTCAGCGCCATCAAGCGCGGGGCCTACGACTTCCTGGAGAAGCCGTTCAAGTCCGACCGCCTGCTGCTGGTGATCGAGCGCGCCCTCGAGGCGGCCAACCTGCGCCGGGAGAACCGCCGGCTGCGGGCCCAGGCGATCACGCCGGAGGGGCTGATCGGCCGCTCGGTGCCCGCCCAACAGCTGCGGCAGATGATCACCAAGCTGGCCGGCGCGAACAGCCGGGTGCTGATCTCCGGACCGCCGGGCTCGGGCAAGGAGACGGTGGCGCGGCTGATCCACGCGGCGAGCCCGCGGACCCGCAACGAGTTCGTGGCCATCAGCGCCGCCGGCATGACGCCGGAGCGCATGGACCTGGAGCTGTTCGGCGAGGAGGGCGAGGGCGGCCGCCCGGCCAAGATCGGCGTGTTCGAGCGGGCCCACTCGGGCACCCTCTACCTCGACGAGGTGGCGGACATGCCGCGCGAGACCCAGAGCCGCATCCTGCGGGTGCTGGTGGAGCAGCGGTTCCGCCGGGTGGGCGGGGATTCCGACGTCCAGGTGGACGTCCGCGTGGTCTCCTCCACCTCCCGCGACCTGCGCGAGGAGATCGCCGCCGGCCGCTTCCGCGAGGACCTGTTCCACCGCCTGAACGTGGTGCCGGTGAACGTGCCGGGGCTCTCCGAACGGCGCGAGGACATCCCGGAGCTGGTGGAATATTTCATCCAGCGGATCTGCGAGGCGACCGGCATGCCCAGGCGCAAGCTGGCCGACGATGCGCTCGCCACCCTGCAGGTGCGCGCCTGGCCCGGCAACCTGCGCCAGCTGCGCAACAATGTGGAGCGGATGCTGATCCTGGCCTCGGGCTCGCCGAACGATCCGATCACCGCCGACATGCTGCCGGCCGAGGCGACGGTGAACGACAGCCCGTCGTCGATCGGGGCCGAGCGGATCATCGCGCTTCCGCTGCGCGAGGCGCGCGAGGTGTTCGAGCGGGAGTATCTGAACGCCCAGATGCTGCGGTTCTCGGGCAACATCTCCAGGACCGCGGCCTTCATCGGCATGGAGCGCTCGGCCCTGCACCGGAAGCTCAAGTCGCTGGGCCTGTCCGGCGGCCGGCAGCTCGAGGAAGAGGCGATCTGATGGGGCGCATCGCCTATGTGAACGGACGCTTCGTCCCGCACGGCGAAGCCGTGGTCCACATCGAGGACCGGGGCTACCAGCTCGCCGACGCGGTGTACGAGGTCTGGGCGCTGTTCGACGGCAGGCTGGCCGACGCCGAGGGGCATTTCGCCCGGCTGGAGCGGAGCCTCTCGGAGCTGTCGATCCCCATGCCGATGAGCCGGCGGGCGCTGACCATCGTGCTGAAGGAGGCGGTGCGCCGCAACCGGGTGCGGGACGGGCTCGTCTACCTGCAGGTCAGCCGGGGCGTGGCGCCGCGCGACCACGCCTTCCCGGCCGGCGAGGTGCGGCCGGCCGTGGTGATCACGGTCAAGGCCGTCGACCGCGCCGCGGCCGAGGCCCGGGCGGCCAAGGGCGTCAGCGTGGTGACGACGCCGGAGAACCGCTGGGGGCGCTGCGACATCAAGACCGTGGGCCTGCTTCCCAATGCGCTGGCCAAGCAGAAGGCCCGCGAGGCCGGCGCGGCCGAGGCCTGGTTCGTGGACGAGCTGGGCTTCGTCACCGAGGGCGCCTCGTCCAACGCCTGGATCGTCGACGGGGAGGGGCGGCTGCGCACCCGCGACACCAACGCCAACATCCTGCGCGGCGTCACCCGGCTCACCCTGCTGGACGTGATCCGGGAGGAGGGCCTGCAGGTGGACGAGCGGCCGTTCACGCCCGACGAAGCGGTGGCGGCGCAGGAGGCGTTCATCACCGGCGCGGGGACGCTGGTGCTGCCCGTGGTGGCCGTGGACGGCCGGCCGGTGGGAAAAGGTGAGCCCGGCCCGGTGGCGACGAGGCTCCGTCGTCTCTATATCGAGCGCGCCCGGGCGACCGCGATCTGAGCATCACGGACGCGATTGCGCCTGTCGCGATTTCGGGCCAGCGTGACTTTGCGTGTGTGGGCGGCGCGTGGCCGCCCGATGAAAAGAAAAGAGGCGAAAAGCCAATGAGCGACAAGAAACAGAACCTGCAGGACACCTTCCTCAACAGCGTGCGCAAGTCCAAGACGCCGCTGACCATCTTCCTGGTGAACGGTGTCAAGCTTCAGGGCGTGGTGAGCTGGTTCGACAACTTCTGCGTTCTGCTCCGTCGCGACGGGCAATCCCAGCTCGTCTACAAGCACGCGATCTCCACCATCATGCCGGCTCAGCCTGTGCAGCTGTACGAGCCGGCCGAAGACGAGACAGATTGAGCGCCTCCAAATCCGTTGACCGCCAGGCGCCCGTCCAGGGCGCCGTCGTCATCCATCCCGACCGCGAAGGCCGCGGCTCCGCCAGGGACGCCGAGACGCGTCTCGAGGAAGCCGTCGGCCTGGCGCTCGCGCTCGACCTCGAGGTCCGCGAGACGGCGATCGCGCCCCTGCGCAAGCTCACCCCCGCCACCCTGTTCGGGAGCGGCAAGGTCAAGGAGCTCGGCCACCTGATCGAGGCGGTCGAGGCGTCGGTGGCCGTGGTGGACGACGCGCTGACGCCGGTCCAGCAGCGCAACCTCGAGAAGGCCTGGGGCGTGAAGGTCATCGACCGCACCGGGCTGATCCTGGAGATCTTCGCCCGCCGGGCGCGGACCCGCGAGGGCCGCCTGCAGGTCGAGCTCGCAAGGCTGACCTACGAGCGCTCGCGCCTGGTCCGCACCTGGACCCACCTGGAACGCCAGCGCGGCGGCTTCGGGGTGATGGGCGGCCCGGGCGAGACCCAGATCGAG
Organism: Phenylobacterium sp.; assembly: GCF_036821595.1. Lineage (GTDB taxonomy): Bacteria > Pseudomonadota > Alphaproteobacteria > Caulobacterales > Caulobacteraceae > Phenylobacterium. Next base: position 77,565 of record NZ_DAISJG010000015.1, on the reverse strand, counting down.
ACCGACCGGCGGCTGCTGGCCGAGAAGATCGGCAAGCTGAAGCGCGAGCTGACCGAGGTGCGCCGGACACGGACCCTGCAGCGGTCCGCCCGCCGCCGCGTGCCGTACCCGACGGTGGCGCTGGTGGGCTACACCAACGCCGGCAAGTCGACGCTGTTCAACCGGCTGACCCAGGCCGAGGTGGTGGCCGAGGACATGCTGTTCGCCACCCTCGACCCGACGCTGCGGATGCTGAAGCTGCCCGACGGGCGGCCGGCGATCCTCTCCGACACCGTGGGCTTCATCTCCAACCTGCCGCACGAGCTCGTCGAGGCCTTCCGCGCCACCCTGGAGGAGGTGCGCGAGGCCGACGTGGTGCTGCACGTGCGCGACATCGCCAGCGAGGAGAGCGACGCCCAGGCCCAGGACGTGCGCACCGTGCTGGAGCGGCTCGGCGTCGACATGGACGAGCGCCGGATCCTGGAGGTCTGGAACAAGGTCGACCTGCTGCCCGAGGAGGACCGCGCGCGCGTCGAGGGCGACGCCCGGCGGGCCCATCCGCCGGCCGTGCTGGTCTCGGCCGTCACCGGCGACGGCTGCGACGCCCTCCTGAGGGAGGTGGCAGCCCTGGTGGACGAGGCGCCGCCGGTGGACGTCTATGCGCCGGCCGGGGAGGGCGCGGCCATCGCCTGGCTCTACCGCCACGGCCGGGTGATCGAACGCAACGAGGGCAAGGACGGCAGCGTCCGGCTGGCGGTCAGCCTGACGCCCCAGGCGCTCGGCCAGTTCGAGCAGCTGTTCCCCACGGCCGAGGTCCGCGGCCACTGAGCCGCGGACCTCGCAGGCCGCCTAGAAGGCGGTCGTCAGGCTGACCTGCACAGTGCGCGGCGGCCCCGGCCGGAAGCTCGCCGGCGTGTTGGTCGTGGTGTTGATGGTGCCGAGGTAGTCCTCGTCGGTGAGGTTGTCGACGTTGACCCGGACCTTGATCTCCTCCAGCGGGCCCCAGCCGAAGCCGTCGCCCAGGTCCACATAGGCGTTCCAGACGGTGTAGCCCTCGGTCTTCTCGGTGTTGGTGAAGTTGGTGAAGCGGTCCGAGATGTGGCGGGCCGAGACGTTGATGATCGCGCCCTCCACCGGCTCGAAGGTGACCCCGCCCTGGAACAGCCACTCCGGGAAGTCGGGGACGCGGTTGCCGGCGATCGTGAAGGCGGCGAAGTTGTCCTTAAATTCCGAGAGGTTGTAGGACAGGTTGGCGTTGAAGTAGACGCGGCCGCCGAGGAGCTCCGGCTTCCACTGGCCGCTGAACTCGGCGCCCTTGGCCTCCACCCCGCCGACGTTCTGGAAGAAGGTCTCGGTCGTGGTGGAGCCCGGCACCGGCGAGGCGAAGGCCTGCAGCCGGTTCTCGAAGCGGGTCTTGTAGAGCACCAGGGAGGCGTTGAACGTCGGCTGGTTGGTCCGCACGCCCACCTCCCAGTTCTTCGCGGTCTCGGGGTCCGGCGCGGGCGGGGCGGGGCTGGCGGCCGAGAAGATGTCGTCCGCGCCGCGGGGCAGGGCCATGTTCTCCGAATAGGAGGCGAAGACCTGGTCGCGGCCGGTGACCGACCACACCGCGCCCACCTGCGGCAGGAAGCCGTCCTCCCAGCTCTTGGCGAGCTTGGGCCGGCGCTGGGCGATGTAGTCGCCGGGGTTGCGGAAGCCCTCGATGGAATAGTCGATGGAGAGCGCCTTGAAGCCCAGGTCGAGCTTCAGCCGGTCGTCGAAGAGGGCGATGGTGTCCTTCAGGAAGAGCTGGACGGTGTCGCGCACCGAGACGTAGTCGCGCTGCAGGTGGACGGGCTCGTCCAGCAGCGGCGCGCCGTCGGGGTGGCCGTTCTCGACGTTGTAGCGCGCCTGGGTGCGGTGATAGTCGTCGTTCTCCACCCAGACCCCGGCCGAGAGCGTGTTGATCCCGATCCGCCAGTCGGCCCGGGCGTTGACCCCCTGGCGCGTGCCGTCGGGCACGGAGAGGCCGTACTGGATGCCGCGCGGGGCGGTGAGGCCCGGCACGACGAGCCGCTCGGCGTTGTGGCTGGAGAGCGAGGTGGCGTAGGCCTCGGGCGAGACGCCGTAGCCGCCCTTGTCCTCGTAGTAGGCGGCCGCCACCAGATCGATGGCCTCGGTGGGCGCGAGGCGGAGCGTCAGGCCGTAGAGGTGGTCCTTCCGGGCGTTGACGGCGAACTTGTAGTACTGGTTGTAGCCGGCGTTGGAGAACGGGACGTTCGGCGCGGTCGCCAGCGGCGGCAGGGTCGGCACATAGCCCAGGTAGGCGAAGTTGCGCCCCGAGCGGCTGAACAGGTCGCCGGCGGTCCCGGCGTACTGCGCCTTGGTGATCGACGGGCTGTCGAAGTCGAAATAGTCGTTGTGGACGGTCTGGAACATCAGCTCGCCGAGCCCGAAGCGCCAGCGGATCTTCCCCTCGATATGGGTCCGGTCGATCGTGCCCGGGCCGCGCCACAGGTCGCCGCGGATGCCCGACGCGCTGACGAAGGCCGAGACGCCGGCGTGCTCGCCGGTGTCCAGCCGCAGGAAACCGCGGCGCAGGTCGTCGGACCCCACGGTGGCGCTGAACAGGCCGCCGGCCTCCTCCTCCGGCGGGCGGGTGATGTAGGAGACGATCGGCCCCAGAGAGGCGTAGCTGGCCAGCGAGACGTCACCGGCCCCGGACGAGGCGGTGACCCGGGCGAGGTTCTCGTTGTCCACGTAGCGGTAGATCGGGCTGCCGCCGAACTGGTCTGACCGGCCCATGGGGATGTCGTCCAGCAGGAAGCCGATCTGCTGGAAGTTGAAGGCCCGCACCGAGACCGAGTTGCCGAACTCGTACATGCCGAGCGCGTCGTTGGCCTGGACGTTGAAGCCCGGCAGGCTCTCCAGCATCTTCAGGCCGGTGATCCCGGCCGGGGCCGAGAGCAGGGCCTCGCGGGTGATCGAGACCGTGGCGGTGGCCTCGTCCGTGCCGATGGCGACGCTGGCCTCGGTGAGGCGCGAGCCGGTGACCACCACCTCCTCCACGTCGGCCTGTCTCGGCTGGGCGAGGGCGGGCCCCGCCAGCGCCAGCATGGACGCCCCCAGCAGGGTGGCGCGCAGCCCCCGGCCCGCGGCCGCGGATCGTTCGAACGACAGCATGATCTTGGTACCCCCTCGTCGCCTTTTCGGCTGTTGGGGTCAGGGTCGGGGCCTGTCGCTGCGTCGGGGAAGCGCCGGGACGCGGACGGGTTTCATCATCCGGCGAAATGACTGCGAAACGCGCAGACGCGGGGGCGTTCAGCCCTTTTCGGCGACCTTCGCCTCGTCCCAGAGGGCGTCCATCTCGGCGAGGTCGGACTGGTCGGGCGTCCTGCCGCGCTCGGCGAGGCGCTGCTCGATGTAGCGGAATCGGCGGGCGAACTTGGCGTTGGTGAAGCGCAGCGCGTCCTCGGGGTCGACGTCGAGGGTGCGGGCGAGGTTGGCGACCACGAACAGCACGTCGCCCATCTCCTGTCGGGCCTTCTCCAGGTCGCCGGCGGCGACCTCGACCTCCAGCTCGCGGACCTCCTCGTGCAGCTTCTCCAGGACCTCCTTGGCCGAGGGCCAGACGAAGCCGACGCCGGCGGCGCGCTTCGAGAGCTTCACGGCGCGGGTCAGCGCCGGCAGGCCGACCGGCACGTCGTCCAGCAGGCTCTCCGCGCGGCCCTTCCCTTCGCGCTCCTGGGCCTTCAGCTCCTCCCAGCCGGCCTTCTGGTCGGCGAGCGAGGCGTAGGTCTCCTGGCCGAACACGTGGGGGTGGCGGCGGACCATCTTGTCGTTGATCGCCCGGGCGACGTCCTCGAAGTCGAAGGCGCCCTTCTCCTCGGCCATGCGGGCGTGGAAGACGACCTGCAGCAGGAGGTCGCCCAGCTCCTCCTTCAGGTCGGCGAGGTCGTTCCGCTCGATGGCGTCGGCGACCTCGTAGGCCTCCTCGACCGTATAGGGGGCGATGGTGGCGAAGGTCTGCTCCACGTCCCAGGGGCAGCCTGTCTCGGGATCGCGCAGACGGGCCATGATCGCCAGCAGGCGGTCGATGGGCCGCAGGTCGCCGGACGGGGCGGAGGAGGTCATCTGGAGATCCCGGAGAAACGCGAACGGCGCGCGGCGATGAGACCGCGCGCCGTCCTGTGGCGCAAGTATCGGCCGGCCGCTAGCGCTGGGCGACGACCCGGCGGCCCTGGCTGAGGTTCCGGGCGAAGCGGTCGAAGGTGTGTTCCGCGTCGGTCCAGATCCAGTTGGCCCAGGTCTGGCGGATGTCGGTCTCGTACCAGCGGTAACGGAGCGGGGTGACCGCGCCGTCCGCGGCGACGGCCTGGCCCTCGATCGCGGCGCCGCCGATGCCGAAGCTCTGCATGGAGAGGCCGGGCGTGTCGGACATCTGCTTGAAGGTCGGCCGGTTCGGCACCGCGTCGGTCAGCACGAGCTCGACGCGGCCGTCCTCGTAGGCGCCGGTGCGGGCGAGCTCGCGCTCGACGTCCTCGCGCAGGTGCTGGGCGAGGCGGTCGACGTCCTTCACGCCGTAGGTCTTGACCGCCTTCTCCCGAAGTTCGGGCCCGATGGTGACCGAGACGCTGGCGGGCGCGGCGAGCGCCGCGGCGCCGCTGGCCAGCAGCGCGACGGTGGCGATGGCTAGAGTGCGCATGGGAGGCTCCCGATGATGTACAGTAAAAACTTAACACAGACCTTCGCGCCCGTCACGCGCCGTCTCCGGTCAATATAGGCGCGGAATCGGCGCACAGTAGCGGCCATGCGCTCCGTGCCCGGCCCGTCCCGACCCGCCGATCGCCGGGGAGGGCGGTGATGCGCCCGCGCTGGCTCGTGGCCTCGGGGCTGGGCCTCGGGCAGATGCTGGCCTTCGGCACGACCCTCTACCTGCTGACGGTGCTCGGCCAGCCGATGAGCGAGGACACCGGCTGGCCGCTGCCGTGGATCTTCGGAGGCATGTCGGCGGGCTCGCTGGCCGGGGCGGCGGTGGCGCCCAGGGCGGGCCGGTGGATCCGCAGCCACGGGGGCAAGCCTGCGCTCAGCCTGTCTTCCATCCTGTTCGCGGCGGGGCTGCTGACCATCGCCGCCGCGCCGCACCTGGCGGTCTATTTCGCGGGCTGGGTGGTGATCGGCTTCGCCATGCCGCTTGGGCTCTACGACGCGGCGTTCGGCGCGCTGGGCCGGCTCTACGGCCTGGAGGCGCGCAAGGCGATCACCATGGTCACCCTGTGGGGCGGCTTCGCCAGCACCAGCTTCTGGCCGCTGAGCGGCCTGCTGGTCACCGAGGTGGGCTGGCGCTGGACCTGCGCCATCTACGCGGCCGTCCACCTGGCGATCGCCCTGCCGATCTACCGCTGGCTGCTGCCGGACGCCGAGCCGGCGGCCGGGGCAGGGGGCGGCGCGGGGGCGAAGGCCGACGCCCATGGCCTCTCCCGGGCCGCCCGGACCGCGGTGGTGGTCCTGGCCTTCCTGCTGATGTTCGAGGTGCTGGTGGCCAACATCATCTCGGTGCACCTGGTGACCATCCTGCGCGAGCGCGGCCTGACCCTGGCGGCGGCGGTGGCGCTGGGCGTCTTCATCGGGCCCTCGCAGGTGAGCGCCCGCTTCGGCGAGTCGCTGTTCGGGGCGCGCATCCACCCCAGCGTGACGATGATCGTGGCCGTGGGCGCGATCACCGCGGGCGTCGGCCTGCTGCCGGTCCTGCCGACCTCGGCCGCGCCCCTGGCCCTGATCGCCTACGGGGCGGGGATCGGACTGGTCTCGGTGGCCCGGGGATCGCTGCCGCTCTACCTGTTCGGGCCGCTGGAGGCGCCGGCGGTCTCCGGCCGGATCGGGCGGCCGGTGCAGATCACCGCGGCCTTCGCCCCCTCCATCGGGGCGCTGATGCTCTCGCAGCTCGGCGCCACCACGACGCTGTGGCTGCTGGCAGCCCTGTCGGCGGTGAGCGTCGCCGCCGCCGTCGTCCTGCGCCGGCTGGCCGGGCGCCTGGAGGCCGAGACGCGATTCAGCTGACGAACATCAAGCGGGCGCCGCAACACTGCAAACCACAGAGCAGTACTTGATCAATTCAGTACTGATGTGGGGAGATATCAGTATCTCACTCTCCAATTACTGAGGAAATTAAATCCGCGAAAACTTCCTTCCGATACCGACGTCGCCAGCAGGAGGGGCGAGGGCCCTTCGCGAGATCACTGGACCGACGTCATGGCGCTCACACTCAAGCTCAAGCTCCGCATCCTCTTCGTGGCGGTGACCCTGGCGTTCGCCGCCTCGGGCCTGTTCGCGGCCTACCAGCTCAGCGTGCTCAACCAGGCCACCCAGGCGATGACGCAGCGATGGCTGCCCCGGGCGCGGATCGCCGAGCAGCTCAACACCACGCTGGCCAACTACCGCGTAGTGGAGGCCCGCCACGCCATGGCCGACACCGACGCGCTGCGGAAGACGGCGGACGGCCAGATCGTCGGCTTCGCCGGTGACGTCACCCGGCTGGTCGGCGAGTACCGGACCCTGCTGCGGCCGGGCGAGGACGCCGCAAGGCTCGATGCGTTCGAGCGCAACTGGGCCGACTACCGGCGCGCCAACGAGGGGATGCTGATCGCCTCCCGCGCGGCGCAGAGCGACCAGGCCGAGGCCCTGTTCCGCGAGGCGCGGCCGCGGTTCATGAAGCTCTCCAAGGACCTCACGGCCCTGGCCGGCGAGGAGGCCGCCAAGGCCGGGGCGCAGGCCGCCGCGGCGACGCGGATCTACCAGGGCGTTCGCGCCATCATGATCGCCGTGGTGGCGGTGATGGTGCTGGGGGCGGTGGGCGCGGCGCTCTACTTCGAGCGGGCGGTGACGGCGGTGCTGGTGCGGCTGGCCGAGCTGATGCGGCGGCTGGCGGGCGGCGACTACGGCCTGGAGGTGGAAGGCACGGCGCGGCCCGACGAGATCGGCGAGATGGCCCGGGCCGTGGAGGTCTTCCGCACGAACGGCCTGGAGGTGAACCGGCTGCAGGGCGAGACGGAGAGCCAGCGGGCGGCCACGGAGGAGGAGCGGCGGCGCAACGAGCGCACCCGCGAGGCGGCCGCCCGGGCCCAGGCCGAGGTGGTGGCGGCGCTGGCCGCGGGCCTCGACCGGCTGTCCGGCGGCGACCTGACCTGCCGCATCGAGACGGCGTTTCCCGAGGAGTACGAGGACCTGCGGCGCGACTTCAACGCCGCCATGGACAAGCTGCAGGAGACCATGGTGGTCGTCGTGCAGAACACCACGGCGATCGGCTCAGGGGCCGGCGAGATCAGCCAGGCGGCCGACGACCTCTCCAGGCGCACGGAACAGCAGGCCGCGAGCCTGGAGGAGACCGCCGCGGCGCTGGACGAGATCACCGCCACGGTCCGCAAGACGGCCGAGGGCGCGAGCCACGCCAACGCCCTGGTGGGCCGGGCGCGGGCGGACGCGGAGCAGGGCGGGGCGGTGGTCGGCCGGGCGGTGGAGGCCATGGGCGGCATCCAGGCGTCGGCCGGCCAGATCGGCCAGATCATCGGGGTGATCGACGAGATCGCCTTCCAGACCAACCTGCTGGCCCTGAACGCCGGGGTGGAGGCCGCCCGGGCCGGGGACGCCGGCAAGGGCTTCGCCGTGGTCGCGTCGGAGGTGAGGGCGCTGGCCCAGCGCTCGGCCGACGCGGCGAAGGAGATCGAGGCCCTGATCCGGGCCTCCACGGCCCAGGTGGGCGAGGGGGTGGAGCTGGTTGCGGCCACCGGCCAGGCGCTGGAGCGCATCGTGGCCCAGGTGACCGAGATCAGCGGCATCGTCGGCGAGATCGCCGCCTCGGCCCAGGAGCAGTCCACCGGGCTCCACCAGGTCAACACCGCGGTCAACCAGATGGACCAGGTGACCCAGCAGAACGCCGCCATGGTGGAGCAGAGCACCGCGGCGAGCCATGCGCTGGCCCGGGACGCCGAGGGGCTGGACCGGCTGATGCGGCAGTTCAACACCGGGAAGGGCGGCGCGACGCCCGCGCCGGCCCGGCGTGCGGCGGCGGCCGCGCCGCGTTACGCTTCCGGGGCGGCGACGGCGCGCAAGCTGGCCGTGGTCGGCGAGGAGGACGCCTGGGGCGAGTTCTGACGCCGGCTCAGCGCAGCCGGTAGTGCACGGTGGTGACGACGCGCACCTTCTTGAACACCTGGGAGTTGGATTCGTAGCCGACCTCGTCGCGGCCGAGGATCTCGAAGGAGCCCTGGGTGGCGGAGCGGATCGGGCCGAGCTTCGCGCCGGAATCCCGCGCGAACTGCTCGGCGCCGGTGCGGGCGCTGGCGGTGGCCTCCGCGATCATCGCGGGGCGCACGTCGTTCAGCTTCGTGAACAGGTAGGACGGGCCGGTGAAGTCCTGCAGGACCACGCCCTGGCGCAGAAGCTGGTCGAGGCTGCGGGTGGTGGCCTGGACGCGGTCGACGTTGGCTGTGCGCACGATGACGGTCTGGGCGACCCGGTAGCGGGCGCGGATGTCCTGCGGCTGGTACTCGCGGGCGTACTGGTCGGTGACCTCGAGCCGGCCGAGGTCGACCTCGGCGTTCGTGTAGCCCTGGGCCGCGAGGAAGCGGCGCACGGCGGCGAGGTCGGCGTCGACGTCGGCCTGGACGGCGGTGAGCTCGTCGCCGGCGGCGGCGAAGCGCAGCGGCAGGACCGCCAGGTCGGACTTCACGATCCGCTCGGAGAGGCCGCGCACGGTGACGCTGCGGTCGCCGATCCGGGCGTTCTCCACGCCCTTGCCGACGAAGGCGCCGCCGGCCGCCACGCCGATCGCCAGGAGACCGCCGGCCACGGCGGCGGGAACGAGGAGATTGTCGGCCATCGGGCCCTCCGGAGCTTCAGGAGGGGATTACGGCGGCCAAGCTGTCAATTCGCTGAACGCCCATGTCCATTCTTCGCCTAAGGAAGATTATCGGAAATATCAGGCGGGCAGTCCGAAGCCGCCCACGGGCTCGGTCTCGAAGCGCTCCCCGAAGCCCGCGATGATCGGACGCGCCTTCGAGATCGCCGCCTGCACCGCCGGAAGCTTCAGCGAGGCCTGGTGGCTGGCGGCGCTGTCCCACACCTCGGTGATCCAGATGGCGTCGGCGTTCGTGGGATCGCGGGCGACGACGTAGCTCAGGCAGCCCGGCATGGCGCCCGCGCCGTCCATGAGGATCACGGCCAGAGCGTCGCGCTGGCCCGGCTGCGCCAGCATCCTGCCGATCAGGCCGTACATCGGGGTCTTCTCCTGGGCCACGGCGGCGCCGGCGACGCCCAGCGCCGCGGCCCCCACGACGAATCCGCGCCGTTCCATCTGCATGGCGCAAGCCTAGCCGTTAACGGCCGTCGGCGGCAGCCGGAGTTCGCCGCTCTCGATCCGCGGCGGCGTCCCGATGGCGACGTTCAGTCCTGAGGCCGCTCGGCGCGGACCACGAGCACATCGCTCGGCGCGGTATCGATGATCCGCGGCCCGTTGCCCCCGATGACCATGTGGAACAGCAGACGGCGCTCGTGGGCGCCGATCACGGTCAGGTCGGCGCCGCGCTCCATCACATAGGCTGCGATCATGGCTTCCGGCGGCCCGTGCTCGATGAGCGGAAAGATCCGCTGGCGCTGTTCGGGACGAAGGTCCGCCTCGTCCAGGAACCTGCGCAGCGTCGACGACTCGAGCTCTCCGAAATCGCGGCCCAGCGGCGTGTCGAGCATGTACCCCCGATACGGCAGTTCGTAGGCGTGCATGACGGCCATGGCGGCGTCAGGAAGAAGACGGCCGGCCATTTCCAGGCCACACCTCGACTCGGGCGAGAAATCCACCCCCACAAGGAGGTGCTGGTACGGCCCGTTGGGCCGGCGTTTCACGACCAGCACGGAGGCCGGCGACCGTCGGAACAGCTCGTGGACCGTGCGGCCCACGCCGCCGATGCCGAATGCCCGGTTGCGGCCGAGCCCGATAACCACGAGATCGGCGGCCTCACGCTCCATCGTGGCGAGGATCACCTGTATGGCGGGCCCCTCCTCCACGATGACGCGCAACCGGGGGCATGGTCCCCGGACATCCTCGCGGATCTGCCGTTCCACGTAGGCCACGGGGTCAGGCGGGCCGCGCCAGGACGGCAGGCCCTTATGTTCCGGCAGGTCGAGGCCAGCCCCCTCGATGGCGTGGACCACGGTGAGTTCGGCGTCCCACTGGCCGGCAAGTTGCGTCGCCCGGTCGAGCGCACGGTCGCCGCGACCGCTGAGGTCCGTGGCCAGCAAGATCTTCCGAGGTGGAACCAGCGTCGCGGACTGATCCATCATGTGCTGAGTCATCACAATTCGCCCGACTTGAGAGAAACGGGCCAAGATCCAAGAATTTCTAGGCCATTTATCTATGTCTCCAGACTATACCTTCAACACACCTTCACGTGAAGCCGTCCCGGAACAGCGTTTTCCGTGCCGCGGCAATGGCTTGTCGCAAACATTTCTTCGCCGGCGATGGAAAGCCGCAGCTTGAAGGTAGGGCGCGAAACCGGGAGGATACGCCCGCGGCCGAACGCGGCCGGCCACGGGAGCAGGAGGGTCGCCGGTGACAGGGACGGAAGTGCTGCTCGTCCTCCTGCTCGCCGCGCCTTTCGCCGCAAGCCTGGGAGCGGCGATGCTCCGGCCACACGCGCGGAACCAGGCTGCGGCGCTGGCGATCGCAGCCATGGCCGCCGGTCTCGGCCTCACCATCACCCTGTCGGGCGAGATCTCGGGAATCCAGGCGACCCGGCTGTTCATCCCCTGGGCGCCCAGCCTCGGCCTCGACTTCCGCCTGCTGCTGGACGGCTTCCGCTGGATCTTCCTGATGCTGATCTACGGCGTCGGGCTGCTGGTGTCCGTCTACGCGCGCTACTACATGTCGCCGGCCGATCCTGTGCCCCGCTTCTACGCCCTGCTGCTGGGGTTCGCAGGGGCCATGGTCGGCGTGGTCCTGTCGGGCAACGTGATCCTGCTCGTCGTCTTCTGGGAGATGACGAGCCTCCTCTCCTTCCTGCTGATCGGCTACTGGCACCGCGGGGCCGCCGCCCGGGAGGGCGCCAGGACGGCGCTGATCGTCACGTCCGCGGGCGGCTTCTGCCTGCTCGCCGGCCTGCTGCTGCTCGCGCGGATCGCCGGCAGCCACGACCTGGAGGCTATCCTGGCTTCGGGCGACGCGATCCGCCGCAGCCCGCTCTACGGACCGGCCACCCTGCTGATCCTCCTGGGGGCGTTCACCAAGAGCGCGCAGTTCCCCTTCCACTTCTGGCTGCCGCAGGCGATGGCGGCCCCTACCCCGGTCTCCGCCTACCTGCACTCGGCGACCATGGTGAAGGCCGGCGTGTTCCTGCTCGTGACCCTGTGGCCGGTGCTGTCGGGCACGGACCTCTGGTTCTGGACCGTGACGACCGCCGGCCTGGTCACGCTCCTGCTGGCCGCCTTCCTGGCCATCCTGCAGAACGACCTGAAGGGCGTGCTCGCCTACTCGACGATCAGCCACCTGGGCCTGATCACCTTCCTGCTCGGCCTGGACAGTCCCCTCGCCTGCGTCGCGGCGATCTTCCACATCGTCAACCACGCGATCTTCAAGGCCTCGCTGTTCATGGCCGCAGGCGCAGTGGACCACGAGGCCGGCACGCGGGACATGCGCCGGCTGGGCCAGCTCGCGCGCTTCATGCCGGTCACCGCCGCGCTCGCCACCGTCGCGGCGGCCGCCATGGCCGGCGTCCCGCTGCTGAACGGCTTCCTGTCCAAGGAGATGTTCTTCGAGGAGACCCTCGCGGCGCGCGGCGGGTCGGTCATGGATTTCGCGCCGACCGTCGTGGCGGTCGCCGCCAGCGCCTTCTCGGTCGTCTATTCGCTGCGCTTCATCGGCGGCGTCTTCTTCGGCAAGCCCCCCCGAAACTTGCCGAAACAGCCTCACGAACCGCCGGCCTGGATGGTGGCGCCCATCGGGCTGCTGGCCCTGGCCTGCCTGGTGGTGGGCGCGCTGCCGGCCGTGACCATGGGTCCGGTGCTGAGGCGCGCCGCCCAGTCGATCCTCGGCGAGCGGACGCCGGACTTTACCCTCTCCGTCTGGCACGGGCTCACGCCGGCGCTGGGGATGAGCGCCCTTGCCATGGCGAGCGGCGTCGCCCTCTACCTGACCTTCCGCCGCCGGCTCCTGGGCTCGCCTGCCATCACGTTCGGGCCCCTGAGCGCGAAGGCGGCCTTCGAGCGTGGCCTGCAGTTCATCTCGGACACCGGCCCGGGGTGGGTCCTGCGGCGGTTCCCGGCCGACCGGCTCCAGCCTCAGCTTGTGATCGTGCTGGCCACCGCACTCGCGGCCGCCCTGGCCGCCCTCGGCGGGCCACGCCCATTCCCCACCGAAGCTCTTTCCTCCGTGGGCCCGGCGTTCGCGGGGCTGTGGCTGATCGGCGGAGCCTGCGCCATCGGGGCGGCCATGGCGGCGAAGTTCCACCGGCTGGCCGCCCTTATCATGGTCGGCGGAGCCGGCCTGATCTCCTGCATCTCATTCGTCTGGCTCTCGGCGCCGGACCTGGCGACCACCCAGCTTCTTGTGGAGGTGGTGACCACCATCCTCATCCTGCTCGGCCTGCGCTGGCTTCCGCCCCGCGTCAGGATGCCGGAGGCCCGCGGGCTGCCGACCCGCCTGCGACGGGTCCGCGACGCCGCCCTGGCGCTGGGCGGGGGCGCGGGCATGTCCGCGCTCGCCTACGCCGTCATGACCCAGCCGGTCGACGGCTCCGTCTCGGGGTTCTTCCTGAGCCGCGCCTACGCCGACGGCGGCGGGCGCAACGTGGTCAACGTCATCCTGGTGGACTTCCGGGCCTTCGACACCTTCGGCGAGGTGACCGTCCTGGCCATCGTGGCCCTTTCCGTCTACGCCCTGCTGCGCCGCTTCCGTCCGAGCCCCGAGAGCATCGCCCCGCTGGAGCAGCGCGCGGGGCAGCAGGCGGCCGAGGCGATGAATGTCGCCGGGGCCGGGGCGCACGCCTTCATGGAGTATCTGCGGGTGCCCGGGCTGATCATCCAGCTGATGGTCCCGGTGATCCTGCTCTTCTCGGTCCACCTGTTCCTGCGCGGCCACGACCTGCCAGGCGGCGGGTTCTCGGCCGGGCTGACGGCGTCCGTGGCGCTGATCCTGCTCTACATGGCCGGCGGCGTCCGCTGGGTCGAAAACCGCGTGCGGGTCCTGCCGGTCCGCTGGATCGCCAGCGGCTTGCTGCTCGCCCTGGCGACCGGTCTCGGATCCTGGGTCTTCGGCTACCCCTTCCTCACGTCCTACTTCACCTACCTCGACTTCGGCGCGCTCGGCCGCACGCCGGTGGCCACGGCGCTGCTGTTCGACCTCGGCGTCTTCGCGGTGGTCGTCGGGTCGACCACCCTGATCCTGGTCTCGCTGGCCCACCAGTCCCTGCGCCGCACCCGCCACGGCCGCCCCGCGGCGGACCCGCCGGACACCGAGACGGGAAGGAACGCCTGATGGAAGTCGTGCTCGCCGCTGCAATCGGCGTCCTCACCGCCTCGGGCCTCTGGCTGATCCTGCGGCCCCGCACCTTCCAGGTGATCATCGGCCTGACGCTGCTCTCCTATGCGGTGAACCTCTTCATCTTCGCCACGGGAGGCCTGCGCATTGGGGCCGAGCCGATCCTAAAGGGCCGGACCGGAACCCTGGCCGAATACGCCGACCCCCTGCCCCAGGCCCTGGTGCTGACGGCGATCGTCATCAGCTTCGCCACGACGGCCCTGCTGCTGGTGGTCGTGCTGGCCGCGCGCGGGCTGACCGGCGCCGACCATGTGGACGGGAGGGAGTGACGCGGTGAGCGCCCACCTCGCCATCCTGCCCATCCTGCTGCCACTGGCCGCCGGCGCGCTGATGCTCCTGGCCGGCGGGCGCCGGCGACGGATCGAGGCGGGCCTGGCATTAGGCGGCTGCGTCCTCCTGCTCGTGGCGGCCGTGGCGCTGCTTGTGAGCGTGGACCGGGCGGAGGGCTCGCTCGCCATTACCTACCGGCTCGGGGACTGGCCCTCGGCGGTGGCGATCGTCCTCGTCGCCGACCGCCTGGCGGCGCTGATGGTCCTGCTGTCCTCGATCCTGGGCCTGCTCACGACCGCCTTCGCCATCGACCGATGGGCGCGGCTCGGCCCGTACTACGGCGCCCTGACGCAATTCCTGCTGATGGGGTTGAACGGGGCCTTCCTGACAGGCGACCTCTTCAACCTGTTCGTCTTCTTCGAGATCCTGCTGGCGGCGTCATACGGCTTGATGCTGCACGGATCGGGCGAGCGCCGGGTGACCGCCAGCCTCCACTACATCGTGTTGAACCTCGCCGCCTCGCTGCTCTTCCTCGTCGGCGTGAGCACCATCTTCGGCGTCACGGGCACGCTCAACATGGCCCTGCTCGCCGAGCGCATTCCGCATGTCCCCGAGGGACCGCGCGGCCTGCTGCATGCCGGCGCCGCGGTCCTCGGCGTGGCGTTCCTCGTCAAGGCCGCCGCCTGGCCCCTGGGATTCTGGTTGCCGCGGGCCTACGACGCCGCCGTCCCGGTCGCGGCCGCGATGTTCGCGATCATGACGAAGGTCGGGATCTACGCCGTCCTGCGGCTGGGACTGCTGGTGTTCGGGGATGACGCTGCGGCCTCTGCCGGGTTCGGCCGCGGATGGATCCTCGCCGTCGGCGTGGCGACACTCGTGGTCGGGGTGATCGGCATGCTGGCGGTGCGCGACCTCGGGCGGCTGACGGGCTACAGCCTGATGATATCGGTGGGGGCCCTGCTCGGGGTGGTGGTGTTCGCCGAGCCGCAGGCGCTCGCCGGAAGCCTGTTCTACATGGTGGTCTCGACCCTCGGCGCGGCGGCCCTGTTCCTGCTGAGCGGGGTGATCGGGCCGGAGGGCGCCGACGAGTTCGAGGAGCCGCCGCTGCTCGAAGCCCTGGATCCCGGCGACGCCGGGCAGTTCACCGAGGAGGACGAGAGCGCCGTGCTGATCTCCGCGCCGGTGGGGATCCTGAGCGCGGGTTTCCTGATCTGCACCCTGCTGGTCGCCGGCGTACCGCCGCTGCCCGGCTTCCTGGCCAAGGTCGCCATGCTGGCGCCGCTGCTCCAGGCTCCCCCCGGCCCGGTTCCGGGCGCGGCCATGGCCGTGGCCGCCCTGATCATCGGCTCGAGCCTGTTCTCGCTCATCGCCCTGGCGCGCGCCGGCATCCAGATCTGGTGGGCGGAGCCGAACCGCATCCCGCCCACCATCCGGTTGGGGGAGGCCCTCCCCCTGGGACTGCTGCTGATCGCCCTGCTCCTGCTGACCGTCGTCGTCGAGGCGCCGTTCCGCTACATGCAGCGAACCGCCGCGCAGCTCCTGGAGCCCAACCAGTACATCGAGGCCGTGCTCGGCGAAGGAGGAGCCTCGTGAAGCGGCTGCTGCCCTATCCGGCGATGAGCCTCTTCCTGCTCGGGACCTGGCTCGTCCTCAACCAGAGCCTGGCCGTCGGACACCTCGTGATCGGGGCGGTGCTGGGCCTCGTGCTCGGCGCGGCTTTCGGCCGGCTGCAGCCGCCGCCGCTCCGCATCCGCAACCGCCGCCGCCTCTTCCGGCTGGGAACCCTGGTGGTCGGCGACGTGATCCGGTCCAACCTGGCCCTGCTGCGCATCATGCTGGGCGGGACGACACGCGACGTCCGATCGGGCTTCGTCACCGTGCCGCTCCAGCTGCGCGACCCCTACGGCCTTGCGGTGCTCGCCTGCATCATCACCGCCACGCCCGGCACCATCTGGATGAGCTATCGCGCCCGCGAAGGGCTGCTGCTGATCCACGTGTTCGATCTCGTCGACGAAGCGGACTGGATCCGGCTGATCGGCGACCGGTACGAGACGCCATTGAAGGAGATTTTCGAGTGAGCGCAGCCCTCCTGCCGGCCGCCATCACCCTGGCGCAGCTCATGCTGGTGGCGGCGATGGGCCTCTACCTGTTCCGGATGATCCGCGGGCCTCGGGCCCAGGATCGGGTGATCGCGCTCGACGCGTTCTACATCTCGGGGATGCTCCTCCTGATCACCCTGGGGATACGCACGGGCAGCACCCTCTACTTCGAGGCCAGCGTGATCATCGCCCTGCTGGGCTTTGCGACCACGGTCGCCCTGGCCAAGTTCCTGATGCGCGGCGAGGTGGTGGAATGAACGGTGCGGCGGAAATACCCCTGCCCCTGACGCTGCTGATCTGCCTCTGCCTGCTCGGCGGCGCCCTATTCGCGCTGGCGGGGGCCATCGGCCTCTTCCGGCTGAAGTCCTTCTATCAGCGGGTGCACGCCCCGACGCTCGGCTCCAGCATGGGAATGGTGCTGATCCTCACCAGCTCGATCCTCTATTTCTCCGCCATCCGCGGCGAACTCGTCATGCACGAGATCCTGATCGCCGTGTTCCTGACCCTGACGACCCCGATCAGCCTGATGCTGATCGTGCGGGCCGCGCTCGCCCGAGACCGGCGGGAAGGCGACCCTGAGGTGCCGGCCCTGAGTCCGGAGAGCCCCGACGGGGGGCGGACCTAGCCGTCGGCAGCCATCGGCGGCAGCAGGAGTTCGCCGCTCTCGATCCGGCGCAGGGTCTCGATGAAGAACTGCGGCTCCAGGCTGGTGACGCGGGCCTCCAGGCTCTCGGGCGTGTCGCCCGAGGCGACCTCGACGCTGCGGCGCGCGATCACCGGACCGCGGTCGTATTCCTCGTCCACCAGGTGGATGCAGATGCCGCTCTCGGGCGCGCCGGCCGCGATCACCGCCTCGTGGACGCGTCGGCCGTACATGCCGTGGCCGCCGAAGGCCGGCAGTGGGCCCGGGTGGATGTTGAGGATGCGGCCTCCGTAGCGGCGCAGCGTCGCCGGGCCGAGCCGGCGCAGGTAGCCGGACAGCACGATCAGGTCGACGCCATGGGCGGCCATCTCGGCGGCCAGGCTCTGGTCGGCGCCCTCCGGATCGGCCTGGGTCGGGATGCACAGCGCCGCCAAGCCCGCCTCACGCGCCCATTCCAGGGCGGGCGCCTTGCGGTTGTTGCTGACCAGCAGCCGGGCTTCCGACGTGAGCTGCCCTGCCCGGACCGCATTGACGATCGCCCGCGCGCTGGAGCCGTTGGCGGATGCGAGGAAACCGAGCTTGAGACCTTGAGACATCAGGGAAATTCCGCCCCGAGCTCATGTTCGAACCGCATCCCGTCGTAGGCCGGTTCGACCCCCATGGGCAGCTCCCGGCGAAGGGTCTCGTAGTCGAGGTCGATGTGCAGGTTGGTGAGGATGGCGCGGCGCGGCTTCGCCCGGGCGATCCATTCCAGGGTGCGCTCCAGGTGGGCGTGGGTCGGGTGCGGCCGGTAGCGCAGGGCGTCGACGATCCAGACGTCGAGGTCCGCAAGGGCCTCGAAGGCCGCCTCGTCCAGCCCGACCACGTCGCTGGAATAGGCCACCCCGCCGAACCGGTAGCCCACCGAGCGGATCGCGCCGTGGTCCTGGTCGAAGGTGCGCACGGGGATCGGCCCCGAAGGCCCCTCCACCGTCCAGTCCACGCCATGGGCCGGCAGCGCCCGGGCGTCGCAGATGGCCGGATAGCCCGCCTCCCCCTCGAAGACGTAGCCGAAGCGGCGCAGGGCGCTCTCGGTCGTCGGGGGATCCATCCAGACCGGCAGCCGGGCCCGCTGGCGCAGGAAGAAGGCGCGCACGTCGTCGAGGCCGTGCATCTGGTCGGCGTGGTCGTGGGTCAGCAGGACGGCGTCGAGGCGCCTGGCGCCGGCGAGCGCGGTCTGCATCCGCAGGTCCGGCGAGGTGTCGACGATGACCGTGGTCTCGGCCTCGGCCCCCTCCCCGCGCCGGCGGACCAGCAGGGAGCAGCGGGAGCGCAGGTTCTTCGGATTGTCGGGGTCGCAGGCGCCCCATTCGCCGTCGGCGCGGGGCACGCCGCCCGAGGAGCCGGAGCCCAGGATGGTGACCTCCAGCACCCCGCTCACGGGCGCGGGATCCGGTCGAACAGGGCGAAGAAGGCGTCCTCGGTCCTCTGCTCGGCCTCCTTGAGGCTCCAGCCGCGGATCTCGGCCAGCTTGGCCAGCACGTGGGGCAGCATGGCCGGCTCGTTGCGCCGGCCGCGGTAGGGCACGGGCGCCAGATAGGGGCAGTCGGTCTCCACCATGATCCGGTCCTCCGGCATGGCGCGGATCACCTCGCGGACGTCCTCGGCGGCCTTGAAGGTGGCGATGCCGGAGACGGAGAACCAGGCGCCGAGCGCCGCGCAGCGCCGGGCGAGCTCGGGGCCCGAGGTGTAACAGTGCATGAGGATGCGGAACGGGCCGACGGCGTATTCTTCCTCGAGGATGTCGCCCATCACCTCGTCGGCCTCGCGGGTGTGGACCACCAGCGGCAGGCCGGTCTCGCGGGCGGCGACGACGTGGGCGCGGAACACCTTCGCCTGCACGTCGCGGGGGCTGAGGTCGTAGTGGAAGTCGAGACCGCACTCGCCGATGCCGACGACGCGGGGGTCCCGGGCCAGCCGGATCAGGGTCTCGGGCGCGAGATCCGGATCCTCCTTGGCCTCGTGCGGGTGGGTGCCCACGGTGCACCAGATGTCCGGGTGCTGCGCGACGTGGCGGACCTTGTCGAAGTTGGAGACCCGGTCGCAGATGTTGACCATCAGGCGGACGCCGGAGGCGAGCGCGCGGCTGATCACGGCCTCGCGGTCCTCGTCGAACTGTGGGGCGTGCAGGTTGACGTGGCTGTCGATCAACATGGGTTCGGCAACATAGGGGAACTTCGGGTCTCGCCGCTCAGGCCTGCGCGGCCTGACGCAGCTCGCGGAGCGCGGTGAAGAGCGCATCCGTGCGGTCGAGGTTCAACGCCTCGACCTCCCGCGGCAGGCGCTGGAGCGTCTCCCACGCCAGCGCCCAGCGATCAAGCGGGCCCCGGCCCTCCCGGGCGCGGTCGAGGCTCATGGCGTGGACCCGGTCGGCCAGCCGGTCGAGCAGCAGGTTGAACTGGGCCTGCCCCTCCCCGCCCCGGAACCGGTCGGCGAGGGAGAGCGCCATGGCCTCGTCCATCTGCGGCAGGTCGGCCAGGAGGGCGCGGGCGGCGTCGTCCATGGCCAGCGCCTGACCGGCCGCCAGCGCCAGCGCCTTGCCGGGCGCGCCACCCGCCATGCGCGAGAGGCGAAGCGCGTCCTCCTCGGTCACCTCGATGCGGTCGCGGACGAAGGCCGCGGCCTCCTCCAGGGACAGCGGCGGAAGGGCCAGCCGGCGGCAGCGCGAGCGGATGGTGGGCAGCAGCCGGCCCGGCGAGTGGGAGACCATCAGCAGGACGCCGCGCGGCGGCGGCTCCTCCAGGGTCTTCAGCAGGGCGTTGGCGGCGTTGACGTTGAGGTCGTCGGCGGCGTCGACGATGGCCACGCGGTGCGGCGCGCTGGCCGGGGACTTGGAGAAGAACTCGGCCAGGCGGCGGACGTCGTCGACCGGGATCACCTTGCGCGGCTTGCCGTCGGGGCCCTCGCGCTCCAGCACCAGGATGTCGGGATGCGAGCGGGCCATGACCTGGCGGCTCACCGGATGGTCGGGGTCGCTCCCCAGGATCCCGTGGCGCGGGTCGGCCGGCGCGCCCAGCAGGCGGCGGGCGGCGCGGTAGGCGAAGGTGGCCTTGCCGACGCCTTCGGGCCCGGTGAGCAGCCAGGCGTGGTGCAGCCGGCCGCGGGCCCGGGCGGCCTCGAAGGCCTCCTCCGCGGCCTGCTGGCCCTCGAGTTCGAACACCTCCCGCGGGTGGCGGACCTCAGGCATGGACGGCCAGCCGGTCGGTGACCGCGGCCCAGACCTCCGCCTCGACCTGGTCCAGGTCGCCACGCGCATCGACGACGGCGCAGCGGTCGGGCTCGGCCGCGGCGATCGCCAGGAAGCCCTCCCGCAGCCGCTCGTGGAAGGCCATGCCCTTGGATTCGAAGCGCATCTCCGACCCGGCCCGGGCGTGGGCCCGCTCCAGCCCGACCTCGGTGGGCAGGTCGAAGATCAGGGTCAGGTCGGGCCGGGTGCCCTCCAGGATGTGGGTCTCCAGCGCCGAGATCAGGCCGGGGGCCGTGCCGCCGGCCGCGCCCTGGTAGGCCCGGGTGGAATCGGCGAAGCGGTCGCAGACCACCCAGGCGCCGCGGTCCAGGGCCGGGCGGATGACCCGCTCGATGTGGTCGCGCCGGGCGGCGTACATCAGCAGCGTCTCGGTGACCGGGCTCCAGCGATCGGCGGCGCCGTTCAGCACCAGCTCGCGGATGCTCTCCGCGCCCGGCGAGCCGCCGGGCTCGCGGGTGGCCACCACCTCGCGGCCGGCGGCCTGCAGGCGCGCGACGAGGCGCCGGAGCTGGGTCGACTTGCCCGCCCCCTCGCCGCCTTCGAAAGTGATGAACCGCCCGCGCGTCACGGGCCCAAATTGGCCGGTTCGCGGCGGATGTCCAGCGGGGCTATTCGACGTTGACGTTGAGGGTCGCGGTCTCGATCCCGGCCCGGCCGACGTAGCGCACGCGGACCTTCGCCAGGCCCTTGCCCTCGAAGCCCAGGCGCCGCGCGGCCTCCTGCGACAGGTCGATGATCCGGCCGTCGACGAACGGGCCGCGGTCGTTCACCCGCACCCGGATGCGCTTGCCGTTGTCGAGGTTGGTCACCTCCACGACCGACGGCAGCGGCAGGGTCTTGTGGGCCGCGGTGATGGCGTTCTTGTCGAACCGCTCGCCGTTGGCGGTAGGCCGGCCCTGGTGGTGGCCGCCGTACCAGGAGGCGACGCCGACCTCGTTGTAGTCGGGCTGCTCGTGCGGCGTGTACCACTTGCCGTTCACCTGGTAGGGCTTCCAGGTCCCGCCGCGCTTCGCCGTCTCCGGCACGTCGCGGGGACGGCTCTTGGCCCCCTCGACCCCGGTGGAATAGCGCGGACCGCCAGCGCAGGCGGCCAGCGACGCGGCGGCCGCGACCACGGCGCCGATGCGCAGAAACGATCCAAAATCCATGGCGACGCCCCCAGCTCCAGCGGCTCGCCCCCCGATGGGGCATGGTTAAGGGTGGCTTAGGAAACTTGCTCTGCGGTTAAGCGCCGCGCCGGTGGAGCGTCGCGCCTCGCCCTGCTAAGAGGCCGGTTCCGCTCAGGGACAGGTGGCCGAGTGGTTTAAGGCAGCGGTCTTGAAAACCGCCGTGGGTGCGAGCCCACCGTGGGTTCGAATCCCACCCTGTCCGCCAGCCTCGCAGGTCAGTCCCGCTCGGGCGCGTCCCAGGTCATCTCGATCATGGTGCGGCGGAAGCCGGCGGCGGCGAACAGCTTCTGGGCGAGCGTGTTGCGCTCCGCCGTGGAGAGCACGACCTGCGTCGCGCCGCGCTCGACCAGGGCGGCGCGCATCGCCTCGAGCAGGCGGCGTCCCAGGCCCCCGCCCCGGTGATCGGGGTCCACCAGCAGGTCGTAGATCATCCCCGCCGGGCCGCGCAGGGACATGAAGTCGGCGCCCTCCAGCTCGGCGTAGCAGTAGCCGGCGACCTCGCCGCCGACCTCGGCCGCCAGCACCAGGGAGTCGGGCTGGCCGATCCGGGAGGCCAGGAAGCGGGCGTAGCCGGCCTCGGTCCCCGGCGTGGGCGTGATGAAGCGCGCGGCGTCGAAATCGTGGTGCACGCGCACCAGGAGGGCGCCCAGCCGCCCGAGCGCCGCAGCGTCGGCATGGGTCGCGGGGCGGATGACGGCGGCGCCGGGATCGCTCGATCGGTCGGACATGGACGAAGCCAAAGCCGGCTTCCGGGGGGAAGGCAACGCCGCGTTCGTGGCGGGAATGGCGCGCGGACGAGATTCCCTCCACCTTCCGGCCCGATGAGCCCCGACGCCGCCCAGCACCCGCCAAGGCCCGCCGCCTTCCGCCGCGTGGTGACCAACGCCGGCCTGCTGCTGGGCGGTCGGACGGTCAACGCCGTGCTCAGCCTCGCCTACCTGGCGGTGGCGGCGCGCGGCCTGGGGGTGACGGCGTTCGGGGTGCTGGTGCTGATCCACGCCTTCGCCCAGTTCCTCGGCGACGTGGTCAAGTTCCAGTCCTGGCAGACGGTGATCCACTACGGCGCGGGGCCGCTGGCGCAGGGGAAGACGGCGACCTTCCAGCAGGTGCTGCGGCTGACCCTGGCCCTGGACGCGGCGAGCTGCGCCGTGGGCCTGGCGATCGGGCTCGCCGGCGCCTTCCTGCTGGCCGGGCCGCTGGGCTGGGGGCCGGCCAACGCGCCGGCGGCGGCGGGCTATGTGCTCTCCATCGCCTTCATGGTCTCGGCCACGCCGCTCGGCCTGCTGCGGCTGTTCGACCGTTTCGACGTGATGGCCAAGCAGACGGCGCTGGTCTCCCTGGTCCGGCTGGTCGGATGCGGGCTGGCCTGGGCCCTCAAGGCCCCGCTGGAGGCCTACCTGCTGGTCTGGGCGCTGGGCACCGGGGCGGGCTTCGCCTACCTGGTGGCCGCCTCGGCAGGCGAGCTGCGGCTGCGCGGCCTGCTGGACGGCTTCCGGCTGCGCGGCCCGCTCGGCAGGGGGCTGCCGGGCGTCTGGCGGTTCGCCTGGTCGACGAACCTCAGCGCCACGCTCGACGTGGCCTTCACCCATGTGGTCACCCTCGCCGTGGGGGCCATGGTCGGACCCGCCCAGGCCGGGTTCTGGCGCCTGGGACGGCAGGTGGCCGACGCCATCGCCAAGCCCGCCAAGCTGCTGACGCCCGCGCTCTATCCGGAGCTCGCGCGGCTGCGGGTGGCCGAGGGCGAGGGCGAGGGCGAGATGGCGAGGCTCGCCGCCCAGGTGGGCCTGATGACGGGCGGCTTCAGCCTCCTGATCGTCGCCGTCGCCGCCTTCGCCGGGGGCCCGCTGCTCAGCCTGGTGATGGGCGAGGCATTCGCGCCGGCGGCTTCGCTGATGACCTGGCAGGTGGGCGCCGCGGCCATCGGCATTTTCGCCCTGCCGCTGGAGCCGATGCTGGTCTCGCTGGGCCGGCCCGGCGCGGCGCTGCGGGTGCGCATGGTGGTGAGCGCGGCCTTCCTGGCGGCCCTGCCGCTGCTGATCGGCGAGTGGGGCGCGGAGGGTGCGGCCATCGGCCTCGTGGCGGCCGCCGCCGCCATGGCGCTGGGTAATCTGGGGATGCTGCTGCGGGGGCCCAGAGGGCCACGCGGCCAAGAAGCCGCTTGCGAGGACCCGGCCTCCGGCGCGAAAGACGGTCTGTGACTCCGACTCCCACCGCACCCGACCGCGAACTGCGCCTCGGCTTCCCGACCCTGGTCGAAGCCCTGGAGTTCGCCGCCACGCGCCCGACCGGCGTGAACCTCTACGACCTGCGCGGCAAGCTGGCGCTGGCCCTGCCCTACGCGACCCTGCGTGACGAGGCGCAGGTGCTGGCGCGGCGGCTGCTGGCCTCTGGGCTCGCTGCGGGCGACCGCGTGGGCCTGGTGGCCGACACCGACGCCGACTTCGTGCGGCTGTTCTTCGCCTGCCAGTACGCCGGCCTGATCCCCGCGCCCCTGCCCCTGCCCGCGCCGCTGGCCGGGCGGCAGGCCTACATCGAGCAGCTCGGCCGCCTGCTGGGCTCGGCGGGCGCGGCGGCGGTGTTCGGCCCGGCCAGCCTGCTGCCCTGGCTGGCGGAGGCCGCCGCGGCGCTCGCCATGCGCGCCCCGATCGGGATCGACGACCTGCCGCCGCCGGCCGCGGGCGAGCTGCCGGCGATCGCGCCGGACGCGCCCTGCTATGTGCAGTTTTCCTCGGGCAGCACGCGCAATCCGACCGGCGTGCTGGTCACCCACAGGGCGCTGATGGCCAACGCCCTGGCGATCACCCGCGACGGGCTGCAGGTGAGGCCGCAGGACCGGGCGGTGTCGTGGCTGCCGCTCTACCACGACATGGGCCTGATCGGCTTCCTGCTGAGCCCGCTGGCCAGCCAGATGACCGTCGACCTGATGCCGACCGCCGCCTTCGTGCGCCGGCCGCTGATCTGGCTCGACCTGATGACCCGCGGCGGGACCATCTCCTACAGCCCCTCCTTCGGCTACGAGCTGTGCGCCCGGCGCGCCGACACCGCCGACATCTCCGGCTACGACCTCTCCGGCTGGCGGATCGCCGGCAGCGGCGGGGACATGGTCCGTCCGGGCCCGCTGCGCGCCTTCGCCGAGCGGTTCGCCGGGGTGGGCTTCAGCGACCGGGCCTTCGTGGCCAGTTACGGCATGGCCGAGGCGACGCTGGCGCTGACCATGGCCCCGCTCGGCCAGGGCCTGCAGGCGGCGGCGGTGGACGTCGCGCGCATGGAGGCCGACGGCCTGGTGCGTCCGGCGTCCGGCCGGCGGGCGCGGGAGTTCGTGAGCTGCGGTCCGGTGCTGCCGGGCCATGAGCTGGAGGTCCGCGGGGCGGCCGGCGAGCGCCTGCCCGAGGGCCAGGTGGGCCGGATCTTCGTCCGCGGGCCCAGCATCATGACCGGCTACCTGAACCAGCCGGAGGCGACCGCCGCCGTGCTGGACGCGGGCGGCTGGCTCGACACCGGCGACCTGGGCTTCCTGGAGGGCGGCGCCTTCACGCCGACCGGCCGGGCCAAGGACCTGATCCTGCTCAACGGCCGCAACATCTGGCCGCAGGACCTGGAGTGGACGGCGGAAGCCGAGGTGGAGCGCCTGCGCTCCGGCGACGTGGCGGCCTTCGCCGTCGAGGGCGACCCGGAGGACGAGGTGGTGGTGCTGGTGCAGTCGCGCTCCAGCGACCCGGCGGTGCGCGAGGCGCTGGCCGCCGACGTGGCGGCCGTGCTGCGGTCCCGCCACGCGGTCGAGGCCCGGGTGGAGCTGGTGGGCGCGCACGCCCTGCCCCAGACCTCCTCCGGCAAGCTCAGCCGCTCCAAGGCGCGCGCCCTCTACCTGGCCGGCGCGTTCCGGTCGGTCGAGCCAGCCTGACGGTGGCCCGAGGGCTCGCGGCGCTCACGGGCGCGACCGGATTCCTCGGCCGCCAGGTGGCGCGCGAGCTGGCCCGTCAGGGCTGGCGCGTCCGCGTCCTCACCCGCCGCGACCCCATCCACGCCGACTGGCGGGGCTTCGAGCCCGAGGTGGTGGCCGGCGACCTCTCCGATCCGGCGGCCCTGGCGGCCCTGACCCGCGGCGCCGACGTGGTGATCCACGCCGCCGGGCTTGTGAAGGCCCGCAGGCTCGAGGACTTCGCGCGGGTCAACGCCGAGGGCGCGGCGACGATCGCGGCCGCCGCGGGGGACGCCCACCTGCTGCTGGTCTCCAGCCTCGCCGCGCGGGAGCCGCAGCTCTCCCCCTACGCCGCCAGCAAGCGCGCCGGGGAGGACGCCGCCCGCGCGCTCGTGGGCGACCGCCTGACCGTCGTGCGGCCGCCGGCCATCTACGGGCCCGGCGACCGGGAGATCCTGCCGCTGTTCCGGGCGGCGGCGCGGACGCCGGTCCTGCCGGTGTTCGCCGACCACGCCCGCACCGCCCTGATCCATGTGGAGGACGCGGCCCGGCAGGTGGCGGCGCTGGCGGACATGACGCCGCAGGGCGCGACCCATGCGCTCAGCGATTCGCGGCCCGAGGGCTACGGCTGGGCCGAGATCATGCGCACCGCCGCCGAGGTGATGGGCGGCCGGCCCCGGCTGGTCCGCACACCGGGCGCGGTCGTGCACGGCCTGGCGGCCGCGAGCGTGCTCCGCCGCCTTGCGGGCGGGGCTCCGATCTTCACGCCGGGCAAGGCGCGCGAGCTCCTGCACCCCGACTGGAGCGTGGCGCCGCATGAGCGCGCGGCCGGGCTGCCACAACCGGAATTTGACCTTTCGACCGGTCTGGCGCAGACGGCGCGCTGGTATCGGGCCGCCGGCTGGCTGCCGCGAGAATTCGTGACCGCGGCGTTACAAACGGTGGAAAATCCGGAGCTTCATGATTAGCTACTCACCGGGACCGGGCCACAGGGGGCAGGGCTTAAGCATGGCCGAAGTCGTGACTGACCTCACGGTGCGCGAAATCGAGCGCGCCGTGGCAACCGTGCTTGGCCGATCCGTGCGGTTGCAGGACGACACTGACATCGCCCGAGACCTGGCGGTCGATTCGCTGGCGCTGATGAACATCGTCATGGAGCTGGAAGACCGCTTCGACATCTCGATCCCCCTCGATCGACTTGCCGATATTCAGACGATCGGCGACCTGAGCGGTCTGATCACCGAGCTGCGGGCGTAAGGCGGACAATGGGACTGCTCGACAAGCATCTGGGCTACAGCCAGGCCTACGAGGGAATCCGCAGCCAGGGCGCGGACCCCTTCAACGTTCGCTTCGACGCCGTGCGGTCGCCCACCGAGGCCGAGCTGCAGGGCCGGCGGGTGATCCTGCTCGGCACCAACAACTACCTGGGCCTGACCTTCGACCCGGACTGCATCGAGGCCTCGGCCGAGGCGGTGCGCGCCTGGGGCACGGGCACCACGGGCTCGCGGATCGCCAACGGCAGCTTCGACGGCCACCTGGCCATGGAACGCGACCTGGCCAAGTTCTACGGCCGCGAGCACGCCATGGTGTTCACGACCGGCTACCAGGCCAACCTCGGCGTGCTCTCGGCCCTGGTCGGCCGGGGGGACCACCTGATCCTCGACGCCGACAGCCACGCCTCGATCTACGACGGCGCGCGGCTGGGCCATTCCGAAGTGATCCGCTTCCGCCACAACGACCCGGAAGACCTCTACAAGCGCCTGCGCCGCCTGAAGGACCAGCCCGGCGAGCGGCTGATCGTCGTCGAGGGCATCTATTCGATGATGGGCGACGTGGCGCCGCTCAAGGAGATCGTCGCGGTCAAGCGCGAGATGGGCGCCTACCTGCTGGTGGACGAGGCCCACTCCATGGGCGTGCTGGGCGACAGGGGCCGCGGCCTGGCGGAAGCCGCCGGCGTGGAAGCCGACGTGGACTACATCGTCGGCACCTTCTCCAAGAGCCTTGGCGCGATCGGCGGCTTCTGCGTCTCCGACGACAGGGACTTCGACATCCTGCGCGTCGTCAGCCGCCCCTACATGTTCACCGCCTCCCTGCCCCCGGCGGTCGTCGCCTCGACGCTGGCGGCGCTGAAGCGGGTCGAGGACGAACCCGGGCTGCGGGCGCGCCTGCAGGCCA
Organism: Phenylobacterium sp.; assembly: GCF_036821595.1. Classification (GTDB taxonomy): domain Bacteria; phylum Pseudomonadota; class Alphaproteobacteria; order Caulobacterales; family Caulobacteraceae; genus Phenylobacterium. The sequence goes on along the minus strand of NZ_DAISJG010000015.1, from coordinate 50,461 downwards.
ACTCCAAGCGGCTGTTCGACGGCCTGCGCGCCATGGGCTTCACGACCGGCGACACCGTCAGCCCGATCGTGGCCGTGGTGATGCCCGACCTGCCGGCGGCGCTGACCGCCTGGAACGCCCTGCTGGCCAACGGGGTCTACCTCAACCTCGCCATGCCGCCGGCCACGCCGGACAACCGCCCGCTGCTGCGCTCCAGCGTCAGCGCCGCCCACACCTTCGAGCAGATCGACGAGGTCTTGGGGGTGTTCGAGGCGGTCGGCCGGCAGATCGGCCTGCTGCCCTCGGAACAGCGCGTCTCGGCCTAGGGCTGGATCCGCCCCGCCCACGACCATCCCTACGCTTCCTCCATCGAGGAGGAAGGGGCGAACATCAGGCCCGCTTCGCGCGCCAGAGGCGCCAGAGCACGCCGGGCGCGGCCAGGATCGGGTGGCGCTCGCGGAACGGGGTGACGGCGATCTGCAGGCCCGTGTGCCGCTCGATCTTCCAGGCGGCGTAGCGGGCGGCGCCGTCGAAGGTGAAGGCGGCCTTGACCAGCCTCGCCATGTTCAGCGGCTTGCCGGCCAGCCGGCGCATCCGCCAGCGATCCTGCAGGTGGCGGCGCAGCGCGGGATCGAGCGCCGGCCGCAGGTCGTCGCCCACGCGCTGGAAGGCCAGGCCCTCGGAGCTCCAGGCGAGCGGCAGGAGCGTCGTCCAGCGGGCCGGGGCGGCGCGCAGCAGCTCGTCGGCCCGGCCCGCGGTCTCGACCCGGAACTCGGCCTGGTAGGTCTGGCGGAACAGGGCGCGCCAGAACTCCAGCGCCACGCCCCGTTCTGGCCCCAGGGCCGCGGCGAACCGGCCGGCGGTGCGCACGGCCGCGGTGACCGCGCGGACGACCTCGTCACGGACGTTGACGTCCCGCGTCCAGACCAGGGCCGTGGGCTGCACGAAGCGCGCCCAGATGGTGGTGTCGAGCGTCTCGCCGCCGGCGGCCCGCGCAAAGGTGGCGAGCGGCATGGTGGCGACCTTGGCGCGCAGGACGCCCACGTCGGCGTCGACCTCGCGATAGCTGACCTCGGGCCACAGGGCGCGCTCGGCGAGGCGCCGCAGGCCGGTGCGGTGCGGCTGGTCCGTGAGGACGTAGAAGTCGAGCAGGCCGGTGAGATCGCCGGTCCGCAGGGTCGAGCCGTAGAACAGCACGGCGATCGCGCCGGGCGCCTGCGCCAGGGCCTCGGCGAAGCGGCGGATGGCCGGCGGCGTCCGCGCGCCCAGCTCCTTCTTCACGACGGAGTCCAGCGACACCGCCATCAGGTGACGAACTCCAGGACCGGGCCCTGGCGGACGGTCAGCGCGCCGGCGGGATAGGCCTCGCCGTCCAGCACGTACTCGCCCTCGAAGGCCACCTCGAGGTCGCCGTCGCGGCGGACATAGCCCGCCCCCTCCAGCCAGGCCGGCCGGGCGCCGGTCCAGAGCGGCGGCAGGGCGGCCACGAGCCGCCGCGGCGGGGCGTCGATGGCCAGGGTCTTTAGGCCCGGTCGGACCGGGCCGAACGGCTTGAGGCCGAGCGGCAGGGTCTCCAGCGTCGAGGCGATCACCAGGAAGCGCGATCCGTCCGTGGCGGGGCCGCCGCCGAGCGCGAGCCGCATGGGCTCCCCGGCCCGCCAGCCGCGGTCGCTGCGGCCCGCCATGCTCTGGGCCACGGAGGCGGCCAGGGTCAGGGCGACCGAGGCGGTCCCGAAAGCGCCCATCCGGTGCGCGGACTGGGCGAGGCGCGTGGCGCGGACATAGGCGCCGGTCCCGAAGATGAAGCCGCGCCGCCGCTCGGTCCCGTCACGGCGCTCGACCTCCACGCAGGGCCGGCTCACCCGCGGCCGGCCGGGGTCCAGCGCGCGCTGCAGGGCGGCCTCCACGGTCCAGCCGGCGGGCACGCCGAGGTCCTCGGCCAGGACGTTGGTCTTGCCGGACGGCACCACGGCCAGCCGCGGCCGACGCTCGCCGAAGGCGGCCGGCAGGCGGGTGAGCACGTCGCGCACGGTGCCGTCGCCGCCGTCGATCACCAGGGTGTCGACCCCCTCCCCCGCGAAGCCCGCGAGCGCCTCGGTGAGGGCGTCCTTGGTCCTCGGCTTGGCGAACAGCGTGCCCTCGGGCGCCGCGGCCCAGGCCATGTCGCGCCGGTTGCGGTGGCTCTTCGGGTTGCGGATGACGCCGGCGCGCATCAGCGCGAGAGCCAGGAGACGACCTGGTCGCGCGGCGTCATCAGCGCCTTGGCGAGCTGCACGGCATGCACGGCCAGGGAGATCGCTGTCCAGGCGCCCACCAGCCAGAAGCCCAGGCCCGGGGCGCCGAGTAGCGCCGCCGGGGTCAGGATCAGCAGGTTGGGGTTCCGCCGGGCGGTGATCAGCCGGAAGAAGCTGTCGAACGGCCGCCACGAATGCACGTGGAAGCCGTAGCGGCGCATGAACACGCCCTCCAGGCCCCGCTGCACCCAGTAGCCGATCAGGATGATTCCCAGCATCAGGCCGGCGTCCGGCGGCAGCTGGCCGGTGGCCTGCAGGCCCACGTACCAGGCCCACCACCAGAAGGGCGGATGGATCAGGTCGATGCCGTGGTCGAACAGGTTGCCGAACTTCGACGAGGTGAGCGTCACCCGGGCGAGCTTGCCGTCGACGGTGTCCAGGAAGGTCATGATCCAGGCGCAGACCAGGCCCCAGCCGAACGCGCCGATCCAGAACAGCCAGAAGGCCGCCAGCACCAGCAGGAAGCCCACGAAGGTGACCTGGTTGGGCGTCATGCGGGCCAGGGCGCACCAGCGGGTGACGATCCGCGCGGGCGTCGGCCAGAGGTACTTGGTGACGATGTCGGTGACGCCCTTGTACGAGCCCTTGAAGGTCCGCGCCTCGACGGTCCGGACGTTGGCCTCCGTCAGCGGCACGAGAACCGGCGGCTCGCGCTTGCGCAGGGCGCTGTTGTAGGCGACCGACGAAGGATCGAGCCGTTCCAGCTCGCCCGGCGCGGATCCGGCCGCGAGCATGGCGGCGACGGCCTCGGCGCGTCCCGCGGGCGCATGCGCCGCCACCGGCTCGCCGCCCGGACCGACCAGCACCACGCCCGGCCGCGCGACGACCTCCTTGACCAGGGGCTCGTCGATAACCCAGTCGGCGCGGGCGATCACCGCGGCGCGGTCCGGCGCGACCGCCTCGGCCGGCTCCAGCCCCGCGCGCACGAAGGTGCGGCGCAGGCGCTCGGCGCCGGTCATGCCCCAGATGCGCGCGGCCCCGCCGCCGACCGTCACGCCGAGCGGCCGACGCCCGCCAGATTCAACCTCGCCCGACTCGCCCAAGACGCGCATCACCCCTATTCAAAGCCGGCGCCTTGATAGCCAGATTGCGCTCGGCCTGACCAGAATCCTTCACGCTTTGCCGCACTTCCGCCTCGCCCACGTCTCCGATCCCCACCTGCCGCCGCCGGACGTGCGGCTGGGCTGGCGCGACGTCGCGTCGAAGCGGCTGCTCAGCCGCATCGCCTGGCGGCGCAAGCGCCGGCGGCACAGGGCCGAGGTGCTGGCGGCGCTGGTGGCCGACGTGCGCGCCCAGGCGCCGGACCATGTGGCCCTGACCGGCGACCTGACCAACTTCGCGACGGCGGAGGAGTTCGCCGCCGCACGGACCTGGCTGGAGAGCATCGGCCCGCCCGGGGCGGTGACGGTGAGCCCCGGCAACCACGACGCCCTGGTCCGCGCCCCGGGCGCCGATCCCTTCGCGGCCTGGCGCGACTGGCTGGGCGACGACGCGGCCGAGCCCTTCCCGAAGCTGCGGGTGCGGGGCGAGGTGGCGCTGATCAACCTCTGCTCGGCCGTCCCCACGGCCCTGCACCTGGCGCAGGGCCGCCTGGGCGAGGCGCAGATCGACCGGCTGGCCGCGATGCTGCGCGAACAGGGCGAGGCCGGGCGCTTCCGCCTGGTGCTGGTGCACCATCCCGTCGCCGACGGCGCAGTGTCCGGCCGCAAGGCGCTGACGGACGCGGCGGCCCTGCGGGCGGTGCTGGCGCGGGAGGGCGCCGAACTCGTCCTGCACGGCCACGCCCACGAGGCCCTGGTGACCCGGGTCGCCGGCCCGGCCGGCGCGATCCCCGTGCTGGGCGTTCCGTCGGCCTCGGCCGCGGCGGACGGGCACGGCGAGGCCGCGCGCTGGCACGGCCTGGAGATCGCCCGGGTCGGCGACGGGTTCGAGATCGGCGTGGTCGCCCGCGGCCTCACCGGCGAGGGCGAATTCGGCGAGCTCGGCCGCTACCGGCTGACGTCGCCGGGGCGAAGGTAGCGCATCTGAACCGGCAGCGTCCGCCCGCCAGCGCCCACCGAGAAGCGCGCGCTCTCGAAGGCGGGCAGGCCGAATCGCGTCGGCGGGTCGTTGGAGAAGGCGAAGCCCTCCACCGGCAGGCCGACGGCGTTGCGGTCGTAGTCATGGTTGCCGTTGGCGTCGTGGTAGACCGCCACGGCATAGGCCCCCGGCCTCACCCAGAAGCAGGCCGTCGTCACCGGGGCCACCGCCCGGGTGCGCACGCGGGCCAGCTTGCCCCCGGGCGCCAGGAACCGCGCCTTCACATTCGGATAGAGGGTCACCGCCACCTGGCCGCGGGCGGACTGCAGGCCGGACACCCGCACGACGAGCTGCACCGCGCCGGCGGACGGATCGCCCTCGCACTCCGCCGCGCGGGCGGGACCCTGCGCGGCGAGCGCGCCGAGGACCGCCATGCACGCGGCGGCCAAACGGGCTTTCATCGGTACGACCCCCTCCCTATGATGGACGGGACAGCGCCAGTGGCCTGTCCTGACGGACGATGACCAATCCTACCGCGCTGAAATTCGGGTATCCAAGGACCCAGGTCGCCGAGACGCCGCACTGGCTGGTGCTCGTGCGTCCGCAGCAGCCGACGCTCGGCTCGCTGGTGCTCGTGTGCAAGGACCCCGCCGGGGCCTTTTCGGAACTCGGCGCGGAGGCCTTCGCCGACCTCAAGACGGCAGTGGACGGGATCGAGCGCCTGCTCGGCGGCTTCGTCGGCTACGCGCGGATCAACTACCTGATGCTGATGATGGTGGACCGGGACGTCCACTTCCACGTCATCCCCCGCTACGAGGGCGCGCGGGAGCACGGCGGCCAGAGCTACCCCGACGCGGGATGGCCCGCCCAGCCGAACCTCGGCGCGCACGTGGCGCTGGACGACGAAGCGGCCGCGGCGCTCGCGGCCGAGCTCGCCGCACGCTGGACCGGCGCCTAGGCGCGGCGACGGGGGACCGGGTGCGGATCATCGACCGCTACGTGCTGAAGCTCATGCTGTGGCCCCTGCTGGGGGCCATGCTGGTGACGCTCACGGGCCTCCTGCTGGAGCGGGTGCTGCGTCTGCTGGACGTGCTTTCGGGCTCGAGCAACCGGTTCGGCTTCCTGACCGAGCTGACCGCCAACCTAGTGCCCCACTACCTGGGCCTCACCCTGCCCGCGGCCTTCTTCATCGCCCTGTTCGTGGTGATCTCGCGCCTGAACCAGGACTCCGAGGTCGACGCCCTGCTGGCCAGCGGCGTCTCGTTCACCCGGATCGTCTACCCCTATGTGGGGCTGGGGCTGGTCCTGATGTGCGTCAGCCTGGTGCTGTTCGGCTTCCTGCAGCCCTACTCCCGCTACGCCTACCGGGCGGTGCTGCACGCGGCGGAGAACGCCGGCTGGAGCGGCTCGGTGCAGTCTGGGATGATCGTCTCGCCAAGCGACAGGCTGACCATGACGACCGATGTGGCGGACGCCGCCGGGCGGCGGCTGACCGGGGTGTTCATCCGCCAGGTCGACGACCGGGGCCGCGAGATGGTGACGACGGCGCGCATGGGCCAGCTCCGCACCAACGCCGACGGGGAGACCGCCACCCTGCTGCTGGACGACGGGCTGCAGCTCAGGGTCAACAGCCGCGGCGAGCCGGAGGTGCTGAGCTTCGACAGCTTCAGCCTCGAGGTGCCGCTGAGCGGGGCCGCGCGCCTGCTGCGGGCCCGGGGCGGCGACGAGCGGGAGCTGACCCTGACCGAGCTGATCCGGGAATCGCGGCGCACGGACGGCCTGATCCCCCGCGAGACCCTGATCGCCGAGTTCCTGGCCCGGCTCGCCCGGGCGCTGTCCCTTCCCCTGCTGCCGCTGCTGGCCCTGCCGCTCGGCCTCGCCACCAAGCGCCGCGGCTCGGCGCCGGGGATCATCGTGGCCGGCCTGCTGCTGCTGACGTTCAACCAGCTCCTGCAGTTCGGCCAGGGCCTGGCGGCGGGCGGCGAGGCGCCGGCCGTGCTCTCCGTCGGCGCGCCGTTCGTGGCCTTCATGGCGATCTGCGCGATCACCTTCGCCACCAGCCGCAAGCGTCCGGGGGAGACCCCCGTGGGCGTGGCCGTGGAGCGGATCGCCGACGCCGTGTTCGACCTGCGCCAGCGGATCCTGCCGAAGCGGGCCCCGGCATGACCGGGACCATGGCCGCCCACATCCTGAAGACCGTGGGCCTGCGGATCCTCGCGGCGCTGCTGGTCCTGCTGGGCGTGCTGCAGGTGCTCGACCTGCTGGACGTGACGACCGACATCATCGAGCGGGAGCTCGGTCTAGCCGGGGTCGCCTACTACGCCCTCCTGCGCCTGCCGCGGCTGATCGAGCAGGCCGCGCCGCTGGCGGTGCTCTCCGGGGCCCTGTTCGGCTTCACCAAGCTGGCCCGCAACAGCGAGGTGACCGCCATGCGGGCGGCGGGCATGTCCGCCTACCGGGTGACCGCGCTCGCCGTCCCGGCCGCGGTCCTGGTGATGGCCGTCCAGCTGCTGATGGCCACCGTCGTCGCCCCGCGCACCGACCAGACCCTCACTGACTGGTGGCGCGCGACCACGCCGAGCGCCGACCAGAAGGCGGCCGAGCCGCGCACCTTCCGCCTGGGCGCGGACATCGTGGTGGCGACGCCGGCGTCCGTGGGCGGCGAGCGGCTGACCGACCTCACCATCTATCACCGCAACGCCGAGGGCCGCCTCACCCAGACGACGCGCGCCCGCTCGGCGATCTACCGCGACGGCGCCTGGGTGCTGGAGGCGCCGACCTTCCGCAGCGTGGCGCCCGGCCGGGTGCAGTCATCCTCGGCGGCGGAGATGATCTGGCGCAGCGACCTCACCCCCGGGGACGTGGAGGCTCTGTTCGCCGGCAGCCAGATCAGCCCCGGCGCGGCGGCCGCGGGCCTGGAAGGCAAGGCGGCGGTCCGGCCCCGGAGCTACTACGCCACCCAGCTCCAGCGGTTCGCGGCGGATCCCCTGGCCTGCGTGGTCATGCTGCTGCTGGCCGCGCCCGTCGCCCTGGCGAACTTCCGCAGCGGCGGGACCGCCCTGCTGGTGAGCTGCCTGGCGGCGGGGCTGGTGTTCCTGGTGGTGGACGGGGTGTTTGTCGCCGTGGGCGAAAGTGGGCTCGCCGCAGCCTGGCTGGCGGCCTGGGCGGCGCCGGTCCTGTTCTCGGTCGGCGGGCTCACGGCCCTCATCTACCTGGAGGGATGATGGACGGGAGCGGCGCGACCAGCGCGATCGGCCTCGTTCCGGTCTCCAGCCGCCGGGAGCTCGACCGGTTCATCCGCCTGCCCATGGCGCTCGGCCGGGGCGACCCGAACTACATCGCGCCGCTCCTGATGGAGCGGCGCGAGGCGCTGACGCCGAAGACCAACCCGTTCTTCGACCACGCCGAGGTACAGCTCTGGCTGGCGGTGCGCGACGGCCGCGACGCGGGCCGGATCAGCGCCCAGATCGACCGTCTCGCGCCGGCGTCGATGGGGAGGGTGGGCCACTTCGGCCTGATCGCCGCGGAGGACGACCCCGCGGTGTTCGAGGCCCTGTTCCGAGAGGCGGAGGCCTGGCTGCGGGCCCGCGGCTGCGAGCGGGCGCTGGGGCCGTTCAACCTGTCGGTCAACGAGGAGGTCGGGCTGCTCGTCGAGGGCCACGACACCCCGCCGATGGTGATGATGGGTCATGACCCCGCCTACACGGGGGCCCGGATCGAGGCCCAGGGCTACGCGAAGGCCAAGGACGTCTACGCTTACATGGCCGACACCACGGTCGACCTGCCGGAGCGGGTGCTGGAGCGGGTGCGGCGCGGCCTGCCCGAGGGCGTGGTCCTGCGCGAGCTGGACATGAGCCGCTACGACGAGGAGGTCCGCCGGCTCACCGAGATCCTCAACGACGCATGGCAGGACAACTGGGGCTTCACCCCCACGACCGAGGCGGAGACCGCCCAGATCGCCAAGGCGATGCGGCCGGTGATCGACCGGCGGCTGACCTGGTTCGCGGAGATCGACGGGGAGCCGGCCGGGTTCATCGTCTTCCTGCCCAACGTCAACGAGGCGATCCGCGACCTCCACGGCCGGCTGCTGCCGTTCGGCTGGGCCAGGCTGCTGTGGCGGCTGAAGGTGAAGGGCGTGAAGACCGCCCGCGTGCCGCTGATGGGGGTGCGCCGGAAGTTCGCCCGCACGCCGCGCGGCGTGGTCCTGCCCTTCCTGCTGATGAACGCCGGCGCCAGCGCGGCCCGGCGACTTGGGTACGAGCGGGCCGAGCTGTCGTGGATCCTGGAGGACAACCGGCCCATGCGGCACATCCTCGAGGCGGCCGGAGCGCGCATCTACAAGACCTACCGCATCTACGAGAAGGCGCTGGCGTGAGGCCGTTCCAGGCGCTGGTTCTGGCCGGCTCGCGGGGCGGGCCGGATCCGCTCGCCGAGGCCGCGGGCGTCACCCACAAGGCGCTGATCCGCCTGGAGGGCCGCACCCTGCTGGCCCGCGTGGTGGGGGCCCTGCGCGAGGCCGGCGCGGACCGTATCGCCGTCTCCGCCGTCCACCCGGACGTGCGGCGCGAGGCCCTGGTCCTGGGCGCCGAGGTGCTGGAGGCGGCCGCCGGGCCGAGCGCCAGCGTCGAGGCTGGAGCCGCGGCCCTGGGGACGCCCCTGCTGGTCACCACCTCCGACCACGCCCTGCTGCGGCCGGAGTGGATCGCCCGCTTCCTGGCCGACGCGCCCGCCGACGCCGACGTCTGCGCCCTGCTGGCCCGGCGCGAAACGGTGGAGGCGGCGGTCCCGACCACCCAGCGCACCTACCTGCGGCTGGCCGACGGCCACTGGTCGGGCTGCAACTTGTTCTACCTGGCCACCCCGGAGGCGCTGGGGGCGGTGCGGCTCTGGCGCCGGGTGGAGGCGGAGCGGAAGAAGCCCTGGCGGATGGCGGCCATCCTCGGGCCCGGCATCCTCGCGGCCTTCGTGCTGGGGCGGCTGACGCTCATCGGCGCGGTGGCGCGGCTGGGCCGGCTGGCCGGCGTGCGGGCGGCGGCGGTGGCGACGCCCTACGGCCTCGCCGCGGTGGACGTGGACAAGGTCGGGGACCTGGAGTTGGTGCGAAAGCTGGTGGGCGAGGCCCAGGCGGCCGACATCTAGGCCGCCGTCTGGGAGGACTGGCGGGCCATCCAGCGCTCGGTCAGCACGAGGTTGGATTCCACGTCGGCCGGGAAGTCCATCTCCCCCCAGTCGAGGCCCTCGATGGACTGGACGGTGACCACCCCGGTTTCCCGGGCCAGTTCGTCGATGGCGCTCAGGTACCAGCGCTTGAGACCGCCCGGCGCGCGGATGACCGCGTCGATCATGGCGACGAAGCGCGCCGCGCCGGCGGCGGAGAAGCGGATGAAGCCGATGGACTCCGCGTTGTACTCGGCGATCGTCTTGCCGATCGCCTTGAGCCGCCCGCCCGCCTCCAGCACCTTCATGTCGTCGGCGTCGTACTCGGCCTTGCGGTCGACCGTGACCGTGATCTCCGACGGAGGCGCGGCCAGCAGGCGCTCGGCCACGGCCGGCTCGAACAGGGTGTCGCCGTTCAGCAGCAGGAGGTCGCGGTCGAAGACCTCGCGGGCCATCCAGCAGGAGGCCAGGTTGTCGGCCACGTCGTAGAACGGGTTGAACAGGGTGCGGACCTCGAGCCCCGGGATCGACAGCCGCGCGATTTCGGCGTCCACCGCCTCGGCCTTGAAGCCGGTGACCACAACCACCTCGCGGACCCCGGCGGCGCGCAGGCCCTGGAGCTGCCACTCCAGCAGGGTCTTGCCGGAGAGGTCGATCAGGCACTTCGGGCGGGCGGTGGTGAGCGGCAGGAGCCGCTTCCCCTGGCCGGCGCTGAGGATGAGGGCGCGAGTCACGGACGACATGGCTTCTCACTCGCAGAAGTTGGACGCGGCGCAAAGCCTCCGGCGGATCCGCGGCCGGGTCCCGCACGGAACGGGACCCGGCCGCAGCGGCGGAGCGCCCGTGAAAGACCGCCCCGCCCGGCTCCGGTGTGGGTATGACGGAGCCGATCCCTGCTAGCAGGTTCCGCGCCAGGAGGTTGCATACGCCCCGGCGTCGCGACCTTCGGACGCAGCGAGTCGACGACCAATGTTCGCCGACCGACCTGACGCCAAACTTGGCGGGATCGTGGCGACTCCGCCTTCCACCCGCCCAATGCGTGTCCCCGGCGCCACAGGAGTGAGGCGCGACCGCCCCGCTTGATGTGAGGCAATTGTCGAGCCCTGCGGCCGGCCTAAATCCCGCGGGCTTTGAGCCGGCGCCCGCGACTCCCCGCGTGGGCCGCTCCGGGAGGTTATCTATGCGAATTGTGAAGCTTCTTTGCGGGACGGCGCTGACGCCGGTCCTGCTGATGTCCGGCCTCGCCACGGCCGCCCACGCCCAGGAGGCCCCGGAGGCCGAGCGCGCGGTGGAAGAAATCGTGGTCACCGCGCAGAAGCGCGAACAGAGCCTGCAGGACGTGCCGATCGTCGTGACCTCGGTGTCCGGCGAGCTGATGCGCGACGCGGGCGTGCGCGACATCCGCGAACTGACCGTGCTGACGCCCGGCCTGACCGTCACCTCCACCTCGAACGAGACCATCGTGACCGCCCGCGTGCGCGGCGTCGGCACCGTGGGCGACAACCCTGGCCTGGAGTCCTCTGTCGGCATCGTGATCGACGGCGTCTACCGTCCCCGCAACGGCGTGTCGTTCGGCGACCTGGGCGAAGTCACCCGCATCGAGGTCCTGAAGGGCCCGCAGGGCACCCTGTTCGGCAAGAACACCTCGGCGGGCGTGATCAACATCATCACCGCCGGCCCGACCCGCGACTTCCAGGCCGAGTCGGAAGCGACCATCGGCAACCACGGCCAGTTCGGCGTCACCGGCGCCGTCTCGGGCCCGATCACCGACACCGTGGCCGGCCGCCTGTTCGCCGGCGCCCGCCGGCGCGACGGCTATCAGGACATCGTGGTGGGCTCCGGCCCGCGCGGCCTGTCGGAAGACAACGACCAGGACTTCTACACCGTCCGCGGCCAGCTCCTGTGGGAGCCCACCTCCGACCTGTCGGTCCGGCTGATCGGCGACTACACCAAGCGTGACGAGAACTGCTGCGTCGGCACCCAGCTGTTCGTCGGCCAGGCCGCCAACAGCCGCGCCAACCTGATCGAGGCCGTCCGTCCGGGCTCGCTCGACACCACCTCGACGCCGTTCGACCGCCGCGGCTACGCGAACCGCGACACCGACCAGCGCGTCGAGGACATGGGCTTCTCGGCCGAGGCCAACTGGGACATCGCCCCGGACCTGCAGCTGACCTCGATCACCGCGGTCCGCAACTGGCGCGCCGAGACCGGCCAGGACAGCGACTTCACCGCCGCCGACCTGGTCTACCGTCCGGCCGACGGCACGAACTTCGTCGAGTTCGGCCAGTTCTCGCAGGAAGTCCGCCTGGCCGGCCAGGCCGTGGACAACCGCCTCAACTGGCTGGTCGGCGGCTTCTACGCCAAGGAAGACCTCGACACCCGCTCGATCCTGCGCTTCGGCGCGGACTACTACCCCTACTTCGCCGGCCGCGTGCTGGGCGGCGCCCCGGCGCTCATCGGCCTGACGCCGGGCACGATCCTGCAGGCGGGCACGGGCTCGGACGACAGCTATTCGCAGGAGGGCGACACCTGGGCCCTGTTCACCAACAACTCGTTCGCGATCACCGACGCGCTCGAGCTGACGGTGGGCCTGCGCTACACCCGTGACGAGAAGAGCCTGACGTCGGACTACACCACCACGGGCTCCTCGTGCGACCAGGGCGAGCGCGCCTTCGGCGCCCTGGCCGGCATCGTCGGGGTCCCGACCGCCACCACCATCGTCGGGGGCCTGTGCCTCAACGCCCAGAACAATGACTTCGACGACCTGGGCGTGATCACCCAGAGCCGCACGGAGGAGGAAGTCTCCGGCACGGCGAAGATCGCCTACCGCTGGAACCCGGACATCATGACCTACGCGTCCTACTCGCGCGGGTACAAGGCGGGCGGCTTCAACCTGGACCGCGAGCAGCTGATCGTCGTCACGCCCACGGGCCCGAACTTCACGGCCGACGCGGACACCAGCTTCAAGGGCGAGTTCGTCGACTCCTACGAGATCGGCGCCAAGACCAGCTGGTTCGGCAACAGCCTGTTGCTGAACACCGCGGTGTTCTACCAGCAGTTCACGGACTTCCAGCTGAACACCTTCGTGGGCACGGCCTTCGTCGTGGAGACCATCCCCGAGGTGGTGTCGCGCGGCGTCGACCTGGACTTCATCTACGTCCCGCCGATCGATGGCCTGACCCTGCAGGGCGGCGTCACCTATGCGGAAACGGAGATCCAGCCGTTCACCGCCGCCGACCTGATCAACCCGACCCGGTTCAACAGCCTGCGCCGCCTGCCCGGCGCCCAGCTGTCGTTCGCCCCGCGGTACTCGGCCTCGCTGGCCGGCACCTACGAGCGCGACGTGTTCGGCGACCTGAAGCTGCGCAGCAACGTCTCGGCCAAGTACACCTCGCGCTACAACACCGGCTCCGACCTGCACCCCTCCAAGGAGCAGGACGAGATGGTGCTGGTGAACGCCCGCGTGGGCCTGGGCTCGGCCGACGAGCGCTGGACCGTCGAACTGTGGGCCAACAACCTGTTCGACAAGGACTACCTGCAGGTCGGCTTCAACGGCCCCTACCAGGTGGACGAGAACAACGATGCGGTCAGCGTCTACGACACCTTCCTGGGCGCGCCCCGGACGGTGGGCGCGACCCTTCGCCTGAAGTACTAGTCTCGCGTACCTGAGACGGACGAACGGCCCGGAGCGATCCGGGCCGTTTTTCTTTGCCTGGGCTAGACCGGCTTCAGCGGCTCGTGCGGGCCGTCGGGCAGCTCGACGGCGATCAGGTCGCCCGCCCTCACCTCGCCGCCCGCCAGCACCACGCCCATGACGCCGGCCTTGCGGACGAGCTCGGTCCCGCGCTTCTCCAGGCAGGCGTGCATCAGGCCGTCCTGCAGCTGGTCGAGCTGGTAGCAGGGGTTGCGCAGGCCGGTGACCTCGACGACGGCCTCCGCGCCGATCCGCAGGATCGCGCCCCTGGGCAGGCCCAGCAGGTCGACGCCCCGGGTAGTGATGTTCTCGCCCATGTAGCCGGGCGTGACCGCGAAGCCCTTGGCCGCCAGCTCGTCGTGCAGCTCCTGGTGCATCAGGTGGACCTGGCGGATGTTCGGCTGGGTGGGGTCGCGCCGCCAGCGGCTGCGGTGCTTCACCGTGGCCCCGCAGTGGGCGTCGCCCTCGACGCCCTGGCCCCGCAGCAGGGTGACGACCTCGCGATTGAGCTTCTTCGGGCCGTGCTTCGGCTTGGTGGAGACGGCGACGACGACGCCGCTCAAGCCAGCCGCTCCGCGTGCCAGGCCAGGTGGTCGGCCATGAAGGTGGCGATGAAGTAGTAGCTGTGGTCGTAGCCGGGCTGCAGGCGGAGCGTCAGCGGAATGCCCGCCCTGCGGCAGGCGGCCTCCAGCAGCTCGGGCTTCAGCTGGTCCTTCAGGAAATTGTCCGCATCCCCCTGGTCGACCAGGACCTCGGGCAGGCGGGCGCCGTCCTCGATCAGGGCGGTGGCGTCGTAGCGCCGCCAGGCCTCGCGGTCGGGGCCGAGGTAGCCGGTCAGGGCCTTCTCGCCCCAGGGGCAGCGCATGGGCGAGGCGATCGGCGCGAAAGCCGAGACGCTTTTCCAGCGGCCGGGCGTCTTCAGCGCCAGCGTCAGGGCGCCGTGTCCGCCCATGGAGTGACCGGTGAGGCCCTGGCGGGCCATGTCGACCGGGAAGTTCGCCGCGACCACCTCCGGCAGCTCGGAGACGATGTAGCTCTCCATGCGGAAGTGCTCGGCCCAGGGCGCCTGGGTCGCATCCACATAGAAGCCGGCGCCCTGGCCGAAGTCGTAGGCCGGGTCGTCGGGAACGCCCTCGCCGCGCGGGCTGGTGTCCGGAGCGACGAACACCAGGCCGAGCTCGGCGCAGGCGCGCTGGAACTGGCCCTTCTCGGTGACATTGGCGTGGGTGCAGGTCAGGCCCGAGAGGTACCAGACGACCGGTCGCGGCCCCTGCCCGGCCTGCGGCGGGACGAAGACGCTGAAGGTCATGTCCGCGCCCGTCTCGCGGCTGCGGTGGCGGTAGACGCCCTGGATCCCGCCGAAGGTCCGGGTCGTGGAGACGGTCTCGAGGCTCAATAGACCACCACGCTGCGGATGCTCTCGCCGGCATGCATCAGGTCGAAGGCCTTGTTGATCTCCTCGAGGCTGAGCTTGTGGGTGATCATCGGGTCGATCTCGATCTTCCCGTCCATGTACCAGTCGACGATCTTCGGGGTGTCGGTGCGGCCTCGCGCGCCGCCGAAGGCCGTGCCCTTCCAGACCCGGCCAGTGACCAGCTGGAACGGCCGGGTGGCGATCTCCTTCCCTGCCTCGGCCACGCCGATGATGATGCTCTCGCCCCAGCCCCTGTGGCAGGCCTCGAGCGCCTGGCGCATGACCGTGGTGTTGCCGGTGGCGTCGAAGGTGTAGTCGGCGCCGCCGTCGGTGAGCGCCACGAGATGGGCCACGAGGTCGCCGTCGACGGTCTTCGGATTGACGAAGTGGGTCATGCCGAACCGGCGGCCCCATTCCTCTCGGGCGGGGTTGAGGTCGACGCCGACGATCTGGCTCGCGCCGACCAGCTTCAGGCCCTGGATGACGTTGAGGCCGATGCCGCCCAGGCCGAAGACGATGCAGCGGGCGCCGGCCTCCACGTCGGCGGTGTTGACCACGGCGCCCACGCCGGTGGTCACGCCGCAGCCCACGTAGCAGGCGCTCTCGAAGGGGGCGTCCTCACGGATCTTCGCCACCGCGATCTCGGGCAGGACCGTGTAGTTCGAGAAGGTCGAGCAGCCCATGTAGTGGTAGATCGTCTGGCCCTTGTACGAGAACCGGCTGGTCCCGTCGGGCATCAGCCCCTTGCCCTGGGTCGCGCGGATCGCCGTGCAGAGGTTGGTCTTGCGCGAGAGGCAGCTTTTGCACTGCCGGCATTCGGGCGTGTAGAGCGGGATCACATGGTCGCCGGGCTTCACGCTGGTGACGCCGGGTCCGACCTCGACCACCACGCCGGCGCCTTCGTGGCCCAGCACAGAGGGGAAGATCCCCTCGGAATCGAAGCCGTCCAGGGTGTAGGCGTCGGTGTGGCAGACGCCGGTGGCCTTGATCTCCACCAGGACCTCGCCGGCCTTCGGGCCTTCCAGGTCGAGCTCGACGATCTCCAGCGGCTTCTTGGCTTCGAAAGCCACGGCGGCGCGGGTCTTCATGGCGGGCCCCTCCCAGATTCCGGATGGGCGACCAATTTCAGAACCGGGGCGCAAAGGGAAGCCCGCCGGGCCCGAAATGACACCGCGGCCGCAACGGCGGCAACGCCGAGCCAAGGTCGGCGTTAGGGGCTTTATGCAACCGGGTCACGAACTCACGTCCGAGGAACGGCAGGTCCTCATGCAGGCGCTGGAGGCGCCTCTGGTCGATCGAGATCCGGTGATCCTCGGCCTGTGCCTTCGGCTCTGCGGCCGCAGGCTGCTGCAGCGGGCCGGGACGACGGCGGTGATGAACGGCTGGCGCGGCTCGCCGCACGCCTTCGTTCTGACCCGCGAGGGCTGGAGCGTGCTGAAGGCCCAGCGCGGCGCCTGGCCGGTTCGCCGGGCGGGCTGACCCCTTCTCCGCGGCGGAGCCAGACCAGCATTTGATGCGGCTTGTCAGATAGTTGCGGGCGCCGATCACGTTTTCGGAACCGGGCGCCCGGCCCGCGGTTGCTTGTGCGGACCGGCCCTTCGGCCGGCCTGCTGACAATCTGAGGGAATTCCGGATGCGACTGAGAACCTTTGGCGCGGCCGTCATGGCGACGGGCGCGATGCTGGGCCTTGCGGGCTGCGGCGGCGGCGACAGGGCGGCCGAGACCCCCGAGAGCACGGCGGCGGCCACGACCGACCCGGCAGTGGCCGGCGGCGCGATGTCGGCGGGCGACGCCGGCATGACGGCCTCGGGTACGACGGGCGCCATGACCACCGATCCCGCGGCCGCCGGCGACACGACGGGCACGGGGATGAACTCCGGCGCCACGGGCGACAGCAGCGGCGGCGCCATGGGGTCAACCACAGGCGCCACCGGCACGGCCGGCGGCACGGGCCCCACCGGTCCGACCGGCTCGACCACCAACCCGTAAGGGCGCGCACATTCGCCGGAACGCGGGCCCGGCTCACCGCCGGGTCCGCGTTTTCGCGTCAGCCGTGCTCGTCGCCGGCCAGCGACAGGGGCGGAGCCACGCTCTCAAGCGGCTTCTTCTCGGCGCGCACGCCGAGGAACAGGGTGACCACGGCCGCGGCCAGCATCAGCCCGCCGCCCAGCAGATAGCCCACCAGGATCTGGCTCCGCTCGCCCGTATCGATCAGGGCCCCGAACACGGCGGGTCCGGCGACGCCGCCCAGGAGGGTGCCGACGGCGTAGAACAGCGAGATGGTCAGCGCCCGGATCTCCAGCGGGAAGAGCTCGCCCACCGTCAGGTAGGCGGCGCTGGCGCCGGCCGAGGCGAAGAAGAAGATCACCGTCCAGGCGACGGTCTGGGTCTCCGCGGTCAACGACCCCTGCGCGAACAGCCAGCCGGTGACGCACAGCAGCAGGCCGGCCAGGCCGTAGGTCCCGGCGATCATCGGCTTGCGCCCGACGCTGTCGAACAGCCTCCCGAGCAGCAGGGGGCCCATGAAGTTGCCGAGCGCGAAGGGCAGCATGAACCAGCCGATGTTCTGCGCCGGGATGGCGTAGAACCGCGTCAGGATCATTGCATAGGTGAAGAAGATGGCGTTGTAGCAGAAGGCCTGGGTCGCCATCAGCACCAGCCCCAGGATGGTCCGCCGCGGATAGGTGCGGAAGAGCGACACGCCGAGCTCGGTCCAGCTGGTGCGGGTGCGGTGGACGAGTCGGATCGTGGGATGCGGCGCGAAGATCGGCGGCATGGCCGTGTGGCGCTCCACCCGGGCCTCGATCTCCCGGACCACGGCCTCCGCCTCCTCGGGCCGGCCGTGGGTCATCAGCCAGCGCGGGCTCTCCGGGATGAAGCGGCGGATCCAGATGACGATCAGCGCCAGCAGTCCGCCGATGATGAAGGCGAGGCGCCAGCCCCAGGCTTGGTCGACCACGTCGGGGTCGAGCACCACGATCGAGCCCATGGCGCCGAGGGCCGCCCCGACCCAGAAGCTGCCGTTGATGGCGAGATCGGTGAAGCCGCGCCGCCGGGCCGGGATCAGCTCCTGAATGGCGGAGTTCACGGCCCCGTACTCGCCGCCGATCCCCGCCCCGGTGATGAAGCGGAAGAGCAGGAACGACCAGAAGTCCCAGGAGAAGCCGGTGGCGATGGTGGCCACGAGGTAGACGGCGACGGTGATGGTGAACAGCCGGCGGCGGCCCCAGCGGTCGGTCAGGCGGCCGAACACCAGGGCGCCGACCACGGCGCCCAGGATGTAGGCGCTGCCGGCCAGGCCGATCTGGCCGGCGGTCAGGTTCAGGCCGTCGGTCCCGGCGATGGCGGGCGACAGCGAGCCCACCAGCGTGACCTCGAGCCCGTCCAGGATCCAGGTGATCCCGAGCGCCGCCACCACCAGCCAGTGGAATCGGCTCCACGGCAGCCGGTCGAGCCGGGCCGGAACATCCGTGGTGAAGACCTCGCGCGCGCCGGGCATCCCCTCCCCGCTTCTAACTGGGCGTCCGGCCACAACGCACGAAGGCCGAGCTTGGGTTCCGCGGGGCGTCGTTGTATGCGCCGCCCATGCCTGCAGACGAGATCCTGGTGGACGCGCGGGGCCACCGCTGCCCGGTGCCCACGCTGCGCCTGCGCCGCGCCCTGGAGGCCGCGCCGTCGGGCGCGCGGGTGCGGCTGCTGGCCGACGACCCCCTGGCCCGCATCGACGTGCCGCACTTCGCCGCCGAGACCGGCGCCGCGCTGGCGGAGCGCGCCGAGGCGGACGGCGTGCTGAGCTTCGTGGTGGTCAAGGCCTAGCCGCCGCGCCCGGCGGCGTGGGAGTCGATGGCGATCTCCACCTCGGTGGCCAGCGCGCCGCCGAAGAAGATGGCGTTCACGTTCCACGACAGCCAGATCAGGAAGATGACGACGGTGGCCACCGAGCCGTAGGTGGCGCCCAGGTGGGCGATCTGCTCGACGTAGATGCCCAGGCCCCAGGAGGCGAAGATGCAGAGCGCCGCCGCGCTCGCCCCGCCCATCAGCGAGGCCCGCCAGGCGACCGGCTGGCGCGACATCGCCCAGCGGTAGATGAAGCTCATGCCGATGGTCATGCCGGCGCTGGCCCAGGTCCACTCGCTGTAGAGCCAGAGCGCGCCGCGCAGGGGCCGCAGATCGAAGGTCTCGCCGAGGATCCGGAAGCCGAAGAACACGACGGACAGGACGCCGAGGCCCACGAAGCTCGCCACCAGGACGGCCAGCGCCAGCAGGTTGAAGCCCACGAAGCCGCGGGGCTCGTCCTCGTCGTGGATGAAGGAGAGGCCGGCCAGCAGGGCCTTGAAGCCGCGGTGGGCGGCGTAGCCCCCGACGACCAGCGCCACGCCGCTCTGGAAGGACACCGCCTCCAGCGGCGCGTGGCTGAGCCGCATCAGCTCGCTGCGGAAGATCAGCCGGGCGGCGTCCGGCATCAGCCGGGCGAGATACTCCCCCTGGCGGGCCGCCTGGGCCGGGTCGGACATCAGGCTGTAGAGCCCCATGCCGATGGCCAGCGCCGGGAAGATGGCCAGCATGATGAAGAAGGAGACGCCGCCGGTGTAGAGCATCACGTCGCGGCCCCAGAGCCGCCTGAGCGCCTTGGCGAGGATCTGCAGGCCGATGCGGAGCCAGTGGGTGGGATCCCATTCGGCCGCCCGCAGGCGGCCAAGTGCGCGCCGGGTCGTCATCCGGCGGGAGGGTGGTGAAGCCGGCAGAGTCTGGCAAGCGCCCAAATGGAAACGGCGCGCCACCTTGTTGAAGGGTGGCGCGCCGCCGATGGGCGTGTCGTTCCATCAGGTCGGCCGCCGCTTCGAGGGACGGGAGAGCGCGACGTCCAACCTGCGTTGAGGTTTAGAGCCCGGCGGCTGAACCCAACCTGAACAGGGGCTTCAGGAAACTCGGGTGTCGGCGATCGCCCCGGCGTCGGCCAGCCGGTCGATGTCGGGACCACTGAAGCCCCAGTCGAGCAGCGCCTCGCGGTCGTGTCTGCCGACGGCGGGCGGCGGGCCCTGGATCGCCCCCGGCGTGGCCGAGAACCGCGGCGCGGGCGCGGGCTGGGTGACGCCGGCGACCTCGACGAAGGTCTGGCGGGCGACGTTGTGCGGGTGCCTGGGCGCCTCGTCGAGGTCGAGCACCGGAGCGAAGCAGACGTCGGTGCCGCCCATGATCGCCGTCCACTCGTCGCGGGTCTTCGTCGCGATGACCGCCGCCAGCTTGTCGTGCAGCTTCGGCCAGGCGGCGCGGTCCATCTGGGCCTGGAAGTCGGGGTCCGAGATGCCGGTCTTCTCCAGCAGCAGGGCGTAGAACTGCGGCTCGATGGAGCCGATCGAGACCCACTTGCCGTCGGCGCACTGGTAGGTGTCGTAGAAGTGGGCGCCGCCGTCGAGCAGGTTGGCGCGGCGCTCCTCCTGCCACATGCCCGAGGCCTTGAAGCCGTAGAACATGGCCATCAGCGAGGCCGCCCCGTCGCTCATGGCGCAGTCCACCACCTGGCCCTTGCCGGTCTCGCGGGCGTGGATCACCCCCGCCAGCAGGCCGAAGGCGAGGTAGAGGGCGCCGCCGCCGAAGTCGCCGACCAGGTTCAGCGGCGGGACCGGCTTGTCCTTGGTCCCGATGGCGTGCAGGGCGCCGGTGATGGCGATGTAGTTCATGTCGTGGCCGGCGGCCTGGGCGTAGGGGCCGGTCTGGCCCCAGCCGGTCATGCGGCCGTAGACGAGCTTCGGGTTGCGGGCGAGCGCCACGTCGGGGCCCAGGCCCAGGCGCTCCATGACCCCCGGCCGGAAGCCCTCCAGGATGGCGTCGGCGCCCTCCATCAGCTTCAGGCAGGCCTCGATGGCCGCGGGGCTCTTCAGGTCCAGCGCCACGGAACGGCGGCCGCGGGCGGTGATGTCGGACGGCGCTCCGCCGCGGCCGCCCTTGCGGTCGATCCGGATGACGTCGGCGCCGAGGTCCGACAGCAGCATGCCGCAGAACGGGCCGGGCCCGATCCCGGCGAACTCGATGACCTTCAGGCCTGACAGCGGTCCCTGGCGCATGTTCCGGTACTCCCTTGTGGGCCTATCCAATCATCCTGCCGCCCGGTCAGCCAAGCGTCAGCCGCCGCCGGGGAGCGACTGGCCGTCGTCCACGGTGACCACGGCGCCGGTCATGGCGCGGGCGGGATCGCCGACCAGCATGAGGAAGGCGGCGTCGAGGTCGGACGCCTGCATGAGACGCCGGCGCGGGAAGCCCCTGAGCTGTTTCTGGCCGCCTTCCGTGGGCCACCAGTCGGCGTTGATGTCGGTCTCGATATAGCCGGGGCAGAGCGCGTTCACCGCGATCCCCCGCCGCGCCCATTCCCGGGCGAGGCTCCTGGTCAGCATGGCCACCGCCGCCTTTGAGCCGCAGTAGGCGGACAGGCCCGGCAGGACGGTGTGGCTGGCGATGGAGGCGATGTTGAGGATCCGCGCCTGGCCCCGCTCACCGGCGCCGGAGGCGATCATCGCGCGCGCGGCGGCCTGGGCGGCGAAGAAGGTCCCGCGCACGTTCACGGCGAAGGTGTTGTCGAAGTCCTCGACCGAGAGCTCCAGGGCCAGCCCCTCGCCGCCGACGCCGGCGTTGTTCACCAGGATGTTCAGCGGGCCGAGCTCGGCCTCGATGCGCCGGAAGGCGGGGGCGATGGCGGCGGCGTCGGCCACGTCGAGCCGCAGGGCGAGCGCGCGCCCGCCCGCCGCGTTCAGCTCGTCGGCCAGCGCCTGCACCTTCTCCTGCCGCCGGGCGGTGAGCGCCACCGCGGCGCCCTCGCGCGCCAGCAGCCGCGCGAAATGCTCGCCCAGGCCGCCGGACGCTCCCGTCACGACCGCCGTCAGCCCCGTCAGCGTTCCCGTCATTCCGTCCCCTTCCCCGCGACTCACCGCCACGCCTGCAACTGAGAGGTGCAAGGCTATTGTTCCTATTCGCCCCGCCGCGATTCCGTGCTTAGCACGGTGGCGGGTCACGTCAGGGAATGGGGGATATGGCGGCAGGCGTCCAGGCGCGGGTCCTCATCGTTGCGCGGGACGATGTGCTGGCCGGGCCGCTCGCGGACGGGCTGGACCGTCTCGGGTGGCGCACGGTGACGGCGCGCGGGCCCTATGCGGCCATCGCCTGCCTGGCGGACCTGCAGATCGAGGCGGTGATCGTCGACCTGAAGCACGGCGGCGAGGAGGCCCTCCTCCTGGCCCAGCGGCTGAAGGCGGCCTGCGCGCCCCGCAAGATGCCGGTGGTGGCCATCGGCGACCCCGATCCGTCGCTCGCCGCCCATGGGTTCGACCTCACCCTCGCGCCGCCCCTGCATCCGGCCCAGGCGGCCATGCGGCTGGAGACCCTGGTGCGCGTGGCGGTCTCCGAGGAGGAGTTCGAGCTCCGCCAGGAGACCTTCGCCGACCGCGGCCGGGCCATGGACCTGCCGGAGCCCGACGCGAGCGCCTTCCGGGTGCTGGCGATCGGCGAGCCGGCCCCGCAGTTCCTGGCGCTGTCCAATGCGCTGAAGCGCAACGGCGCGGACGTCGTCGGCGCCTTCACCGCCTTCACGGCGTTCGACTACCTGCACGAGCGCGCCTTCGACGCCGTGGTCCTGTGGGCGGGCGAGAACCCGCAGGAGGCCATGTCCATCGCCGCGGGCCTGCGCCGCAACACGCGGCTCTTCCACACGCCCTCCCTGCTCTACATGCAGAAGGAGGCGGCGGTGACGATCTCCGAGGCCTACCATCGCGGCATCTCCGACGTGGCCTCGCCCGAGACCCCGGAGAGCGACACCGCCAAGCGCGTGGTCGAGCTGGCCCGCAGCCACCGCCGCGGCGTGGGCGTGCGCCAGGCGCTGGAGCGGGCCCGCAGCTCCGGCCTCATGGACGCCGCCACCGGCCTGTTCACCCGCGACCTGTTCGCCGCCCACCTGGCGCGCCTGGCCCAGGCGTCACGGGTGCGCAACCGGCCGCTCAGCGTCTGCGTGCTCAAGGTGGCCGAGAAGCCCGAGGTGCACGCCGCCCGGGCCGGCGGCTGGCTGGACCGCGCGGTGCCGCAGATCGGCTCGATGATCGGCCGGCTGGTGCGGGTGGAGGACACCGCCGCGCGCCTGGCCCCCGAGGTCTTCGCCTTGGCCCTGCCCGCCACGCCGCACGCCGCCGCCAAGGCGGCCGGCGAGCGGATCAGCGCGGTGATCGGCTGCACCGCCTTCGAGGCCGGCGACGGCAAGCCGCCGTTCGTGGTCGACTTCGACATCGGGGTCGCCGAGGTCGGCGCGCCCGAGACGGTGGCCCGCGCCCTGGAGGAGGCCGCGTCCCGGGCCCAAGGCCTGAAGGCCAGCTGATGCCGGGCGGCGCCTTCGCCCTGCCCGTCTGGGTCTGGCTCGTCGCGCTCCTGGTGATCCTGCTGGTCGTGGTCCTGAGCGCCCGGCCGCGGCCGCTGCGGGTGCAGCGTCTGTGGATCGGTCCGGGCCTGTTCCTCGGCGCGGCGACGGCCGTCATCGCCCAGCAGGGCCCGCCCCGGCCGCTGGCCGCGCTGGCGTACGGCGGCGCCCTGGCCGTGGGGGCGGTGTTCGGCTGGTGGACCGGGCGGCACACGGAGATCCGCCGCGATTCGGACGGCGGCCGGCTGACCAGCCAGATCTCACCCTTCGGCCTGATGGTGGTCCTGGCGCTGGTGGCGCTGCGCCTCGGCCTGCGCGATACGCTCAGCGCCAACGCGGGCGTGCTGCGCCTGACGACGGCGGAAATCGCCGACGCCTTCCTGCTGATGGCGGTGGGCCTGGTCTGCGCCCACGGCGCGGAGCTGTGGCTGCGCGCCTCGCGGCTGCTACGGGGGCCAGGCGCGCCCGCCGCCTAGCTCGCCGCGGCCCTTGCTCGGGATCGCCAGAAGGCGGACGACGGAGCGGTTCAGGCCGCCAGCTTGGCCAGTTCCGTCAGCACCTTCTCGGCGGCGTTCAGGCGCTGCTCCGGCGTCTCCCACTCGCCCTTGACCACGATCTTGTGGTCGGGACGCAGCTTCCAGGCGACCTGGTTCTTGGCCACGAACTGGACGAGGGCGGCCGGGTTTTTCGGCTCGTCGCCCCGGAAGGTGACGACCGCGCCCTTCGGACCCACGTCGATCTTGGCGACATTGGCCTCGCGGCAGAGCCCCTTGATCGCCACGACCTTGAGCAGTTGGCCGGCCTCCGGCGGCAGGGGGCCGAAGCGGTCGATGAGCTCGGCGGCGAGCGCCTCGCGGTCCTGCGCCTTCTCGGCGTCCGACAGCCGGCGGTAGAGCGACAGGCGCACGTTGAGGTCGGGGACGTAGTCCTCGGGCAGGAGGACGGCCGCGCCGGTGTTGATCTGCGGCGACCAGCCCCGGTCGTGCTCCAGGCCCTCGGCGCCGGCCAGGGTCTTCAGCTCGTTGACCGCGTCCTCCAGCATCTGCTGGTAGAGCTCGACCCCGATTTCGCGGATGTGGCCCGACTGCTCCTCGCCCAGCAGGTTGCCGCCGCCCCGGATGTCGAGGTCGTGGCTGGCGAGCTGGAAGCCCGCGCCCAGGCTGTCGAGCGACTGCAGCACCTTCAACCGCTTCTCGGCCGAGAGCGTGATCTGCTTCTGCGCCGGCGTGGTGAGATAGGCGTAGGCGCGGCTCTTGGCGCGTCCGACCCGGCCGCGCAGCTGGTAGAGCTGGGCCAGGCCGAACATGTCGGCCCGGTGGATGACCAGGGTATTGGCGGTGGGGATGTCGAGGCCGCTCTCCACGATGGTGGTCGACAGCAGCACGTCGTACTGGCCGTCGTAGAAGGCGCTCATCACCTCCTCGAGCTGGGTCGGGGCCATCTGGCCGTGGCCGACCACGAACTTCACCTCCGGCACCTGCTCGCGCAGGAACCGCTCCAGCTCGGGAAGGTCGTTGACCCGCGGGGCGACATAGTAGGCCTGGCCGCCGCGGTACTTCTCGCGCAGCAGGGCCTCGCGGATGACCACGGGGTCCCAGGGGGTGATGTAGGTCCGCACCGCCAGCCGGTCGACCGGCGGGGTGGCGATGATCGACATCTCGCGGATGCCGGAGAGCGACATCTGCAGGGTCCGCGGGATCGGGGTGGCGGTCAGCGTCAGCATGTGCACGTCGGCGCGAAGCTCCTTGAGCTTCTCCTTGTGCTTGACCCCGAAGTGCTGCTCCTCGTCGACGATCACCAGGCCGAGGTTCCGGAAGCCCACCTGCTTGCCGAGGATGGCGTGGGTGCCGATGACGATCTCCACCTCGCCGTTCTTCAGCGCCTCGCGGGTCTCGGCGGCCTCCTTGGCGGTGACCAGGCGCGAGAGCCGGCGGATGCGCACCGGCCAGCCCTCGAACCGCTCGGTGAAGGTCTTGTAGTGCTGGCGGGCGAGCAGGGTCGTGGGGGCCACGACCGCCACCTGCTGGCCGCTCATGGCGACCACGAAGGCGGCGCGCAGCGCCACCTCTGTCTTGCCGAAGCCCACGTCGCCGCAGATCAGCCGGTCCATGGGCTTGCCCGCGGAAAGGTCCTCCAGGACGTCGCCGATGGCGGCCAGCTGGTCGTCCGTCTCCTCGTAGGGGAAGCGGGCGCAGAACTCGTCGAACACCCCGTGCGGCGGCTCCACCGCGTCGGTCTGCTTGGTGGCCCGCTCGGCGGCGATGCGGATGAGGCCCTCGGCCATCTCCCGCAGCCGCTCCTTGGCGCGCGCGCGCCTCGCCTGCCAGGCCGCCCCGCCCAGGCGGTCGAGCTGCACGCCCTCGCTGTCGGCGCCGTAGCGGGTGAGCAGGTCGATGTTCTCGACCGGCAGGTAGAGCTTGGCCTCGCCGCCGTACTGCAGCTCGAGGGTGTCGTGCGGCGCGCCCTGGACGTCGAGGGTCTTCAGGCCCTCATAGCGGCCGATGCCGTGGTCGATGTGCACCACGAGGTCGCCGGGGGTCAGCGAGGAGGCCTCGGCGAGGAAGTTGGACGCGCGCCGGCGGCGCTTCGGCCGGGCCAGGCGGTCGCCCAGGATGTCGGTCTCGGAGATGACCGCCAGGTTGTCGGTCTCGAAGCCGGCGTCGAGCGGCAGGACCACCCGCTGCGGGACCTTCGGGTTGGCGGCGCGGGCGGCGTCCCAGTAGGCCGCGAACGGCACGTTCTTCAGGCCGTGGTCGGCCAGCATGTGCCCCAGCCGGTCGGAGGAGCCCTCGGACCAGGAGGCGAACAGCACCCGCTTGCCGGCTTCGGAGAGCCTCTTGGCGTGGTCGGCGGTGGCCTCGAAGAGGTTCACCGAATCCATTTTCCGCTCGGCGGCGAAGCTGCGCCCAGCCCGGGCCCCCATGTCGATGGCGACCTCGCCCTCGGCCTCGTTGAAGGCGGAGAACCGGCGGTTGGGTCGCCTGGCGAGCTCGGCCTGCCACTCCTCGGCGTCGAGGTAGAGGCGGGTGGGCTCCAGCGGATGGTACTGGACCCTGCGCTCGGTGGCCGCGCGGGACTCGTAGGCGTCCTCGATCAGCGCGAACCGCTCCTCCCGCGCCTCCCGGGCGAGGTGGTCGAGCGCCACCAGGGCGTCCTTCGGCAGATAGTCGAAGAGGGTCGCCATCTCCGGATAGAAGAGCGGCACGTAGTGCTCCATGCCGGCCCGGCGGCCGCCCTCGGAGACGGCGGCGTAGAGCGGGTCGTCGCCGGGCGCGCCGAAGGTCTCCAGGTAGCCGGTGCGGAAGCGGCTGATGGCGTCGGCGTCCAGCAGGGCCTCGTTGACCGGCAGGAGGCTGACCTCCTTGAGCTGCTTCGTGGACCGCTGGGTCTCCGGATCGAAGGCGCGGATGCTCTCCAGGGTGTCGCCGAACAGGTCCAGGCGCACCGGCTCCTCGGCCGACGGCGGGAAGACGTCGATGACCCCGCCGCGGATGGCGAACTCGCCGCGCTCCGAGACGGTGGAGGCCCGCTGGTAGCCGTTGACGGCGAAATAGGCCTCCAGGTCGGCGATCTCGACGGTGTTGCCGGTGCGGGCCGAATAGCTCGCCCGCTTGACGACCTTCTGCGGCGGTACGCGCTGGATCAGGGCCGGCACCGAGGTGACCAGCAGGACCTTGGCCTTGCCGTCGACGCCCTCCACGAGCCGCGAGAGCGTGGTCATCCGCTGGGCCGAGACGCCGGCCGAGGGGCCTACCCGGTCGTAGGGCAGGCAATCCCAGCTCGGGAAGACGAGGATTTCCACGTCCGGGGCGAAGAAGCGGAAGGCGTCGGCGAAGGCCGAGAGCCGGGCGCCGTCGCGGGCGACGAAGACCGACAGGCCCTTACGGGCCTTGACCACGTCGGCCATGACCATGGCGTCGAAGCCCTCGGGGGCGCCGACGAGGTCCAGGCGGCCGGGATCGTCGGCCACGCGGCGGAGCTGGGCCGGCGCCACGGGCCGCGCGTCGTCAGCCGCCATGATCGTCTCCGCGAACCTGATGAACTTCGAACCGGAATGCCTTGATCCGGTTCATGATTTCCACGTCGAACTCCGGCGGTGTCGGCAGGGTTCCGATGATCCAGGCGTAGAGGTCCTGGTCCGGCTGCTCCAGCAGGGTCTCGAACCAGTCCAGCTCGGCCGGGCTGAAATCCTGGACATGGCGGTCCGCGAACGGCCCCAGGATGAGGTCCGCTTCCCTGAAGCCGCGCCGCCAGGCCCGGAACCTCAGCTTCTTCAGCCGTGCTTCGTCGATGCTCATGAGGAGGTCGCGGATATAGAGCGCGCGTGACGCCGGCGCCAGTCGGCTATGTTCGAAGGATGCGGCCGGAGATTCTGTTCCCGCTTTTTGCGCCGATCACCTCCCTGAAGGGGGTGGGCCCGCGCGTGGCGCCCCTGCTGGAGCGGCTCGCGGGACCGATCGTTCGCGACGTGCTGTTCCTGAAGCCGCACTCCCTCGTCATCCGCACCCCCGCCGACGTGGCCGCGGCGGTGGACGGCCAGGTGATGACCTTCGAGGTGACGATCGACGCCTACGAGCGGCCGCGCAGCAGCGCCCAGCCCTGGCGGGTGCGGGTCTCCGATCCCACCGGCTTCCTGACCCTGGTGTTCTTCGGCCGCTTCGCCGACCAGCTCGAGCAGCGCCATCCGGTGGGGGCGAAGCGGATCATCTCCGGCAAGGTCGAGGACCAGAAGTTCGGCCGCCAGATGGTCCATCCCGACTACATGGTCGAGCCCGGCAAGGCCGGCGACATCCCGGAGTTGGAGCCGATCTATCCGGCCACCGAGGGGCTGCCCGCCCGCCGGGTGCGGGTGTTCGCCCAGGAGGCGCTGGAGCGCGCCCCCGAGTTGCCCGAATGGCAGGACCCCGCCTGGCTGGCCCGCGAACAGCTGCCGCCCTGGCGCGAGGCGATCGCGCGGCTGCACGGACCCGAGAGCGAAGCCGACCTCTCCCCCCTCTCCCGCCACTATCGCCGCCTGGCCTATGACGAGCTGCTGGCCCAGCAACTGGCCATGGCCAAGCGGCGGGCCGAGCGGCGGCGGGAGCCGGCGGTGCGGGTCCCGCCCAGCGAGACGGCCGAGCAGATCCGCGGCGACCTGCCCTTCGCCTTCACCGGCGCCCAGACCCGGGCCCTGGCCGAGATCCGCGCGGACCTGGCCGGCGGCGAGCGGATGAGCCGGCTGATCCAGGGCGACGTGGGCTCGGGCAAGACGGTGGTGGCCATGTGCGCCATGGCCGACGTGGCGTCCGCGGGCGGACAGACGGCGCTGATGGCGCCCACGGAAATCCTGGCGCGCCAGCATTTCGAGACCATCCAGGGTCCCCTCACCGACCATGGCGTGGGCGTGATCCTGCTGACCGGGCGCGACAAGGGCGCGGCGCGGGCCGAGAAGCTCCGGGCGCTGGCCGGCGGCGTCGTGCAGGTGGCGGTGGGCACCCACGCCCTCTTCCAGGACGACGTCGCCTTCCATCGCCTGCAGCTGGCGGTGATCGATGAGCAGCACCGGTTCGGGGTGGCCGAGCGCCAGCGGCTGCAGGCCAAGGGCCAGGCGGTGCACCTGCTGGCCATGTCGGCGACGCCGATCCCGCGAACCCTGGAGCTGACGGTCTACGGCGACCTCGACGTCTCCCGCATCGACGAGAAGCCGCCGGGCCGCACGCCGGTGGCCACCCGCGCCATGCCGATGACCCGGATCGCGGAGGTGGAGACCCGGCTGCACGAGGTGGTGCAGGCCGGGGCCCAGGCCTTCTGGATCTGCCCCCTGGTCTCCGAGAGCGAGCTGGTGGACCTGAAGGCCGCCGAGACCCGCGCCGCCGAGCTGCGCGAGCGGATCGGCCCCAGCGTCGGCCTGATCCACGGCAAGATGCCGGCCGCCGCCAAGGACGCGGTGATGGCCGAGTTCGCCGACGGCAAGCTCTCGGTTCTGGTCGCCACGACCGTGGTCGAGGTGGGGGTCAACGTGCCCAACGCCACCATCATGGTCATCGAGCAGGCGGAGCGCTTCGGCCTGGCCCAGCTCCACCAGCTCCGCGGCCGGGTGGGCCGCGGCAGCCGCGAGAGCGCCTGCGTGCTGCTCTACGACCCGCCGCTGTCGGAGACCGCCCAGAAGCGGCTCGACATCCTGCGGCGCACCGACGACGGCTTCCTGATCGCCGAGACGGACCTCGAACTGCGCGGCGGCGGCGACGCGCTGGGCCTGCGCCAGTCGGGCTTCCCGGACTACGTCTTCGCCGACCCGATCGCCCATCGGGACCTGATCGCCGCGGCCGGCGACGACGCGCGGCTGATCATCGGCCGCGATCCGGAGCTCACGAGCCCGCGCGGCAAGGCGCTGCGCGTGCTGGAGGAGCTGTTCGACTGGAAGGCCGGGATGGCGCTGAAGTCGGCCGGCTAGGCGACCTTCACCATCCGCTTCCCGCGGTTTTCCCCGTGGAGCAGGCCGACGAGCGCCTGGGGAAGCGTCTCCAGCCCCTCCAGCACGTCCTCCTGCACCTTCAGCTTGCCCTCGGCGACCCACTGCTGGAGGTCCTTCAGGGCCTGGTCGCGCTGGGCGTCGAAGTCGGAGACGATGAAGCCGCGCAGCGTCAGACGCTTGGTGACGATCAGGCCGGGCACGCCGCGCGGCCCGTGCTGCGGCGGGACCCCGTCGTACTGCGAGACCGCCCCGCAGCAGGCGATCCGCCCGTGGGTGTTCATGGCGAAGAGGCAGGCCTCGAAGATGTCGCCGCCGACGTTGTCGAAGTAGACGTCGATGCCGTTGGGCAGGACCTCCTTGAACTGCTGGCGGAGGTTCCCGGCCTTGTAGTCGACGGCCGCGTCGAACCCGAGTTCGTCGGTGAGCCAGCGGCCCTTCGCCTCGCCACCGGCGATGCCGACCACGCGGCAGCCCTTGAGCTTGGCGATCTGGCCGACGATCGAGCCAACCGAGCCGGCGGCGGCGGAGACCACGACGGTCTCGCCCGGCTTGGGCTGGCCGCACTCCAGCAGGCCAAAATAGGCGGTGAGCCCGGCCACGCCGTAGACGCTGAGCAGGTGGGTCATGGGTTCCAGCGCCGGCAGCTTCGCCAGGCGCTTCGCCGGGAGGACGGCGTACTCCTGCCAGCCGGTGTCGGCGAAGACGAGGTCGCCGGGCTTCAGGTCGGAGCCCGGGGCCTCCACCACCTCGGCCAGCGCCCCGCCGGCCATCACCTGGCCCGCGCTGAGGGCGGAGCGGTAGGTCGCCCCCTGCATCCAGGCGCGGTTGGCCGCGTCCAGGGAGACGTAGCGGATCTTCAGCAGGGCCTCGCCCTCGCCGGGGGCCGGCCGATCGGCCTCCGTGACGCGGAAATGCTCGGGCGACAGCGGGCCCTGCGGGAGCTGGTCGAGCACGATCTGACGATTGGCCGGCATGGTCACGCCTCCTGGAAATGGAGGCGCGACCATGAGGCCTCAGGCGCGAGGCGCCAAGGCTCAGCGGCCGCCGTGGCGGTCCAGCCAGCCCTGCAGCTCGCCGATCTCCTTGCGCTGCATCTCGATGGTCTTCTGGGCCATCCGCTTCAGCTCGGCGTCGTCCCCGTGCTTCATCAGCACCTCGGACATGGCGATGCCGCCCTTGTGGTGCTCGATCATCATCTTGGCGAAGGCGCGGTCGGGGTCGCGGTCGGAGGCCTTCATCATCGCCTGATTCATGTCGTGCATGGCGCGCATGTTGTCCTGGCCGGCGGGGCCGCCGTGCATGGACATGTCGCCCTTCATCATCATGCCGTGCTCGCCGTGCTTCATCTGGCCCTGGCCCTGCTTCATGGGGGCCTGGGCGTGCTGGCCGTGCTGGTGCTGGGCAGCGCCCTGGGCGACGGCGGCCCCGCCGAGGGTGAGGGCCGCGACGGCGGCCAGGCCGGCGAAGGTGGTGGTCTTCATGGGTGTCTCCCGGTTGTGACGGGAGAACGTCCGCGCCTCGGCGGCGGGTCCCTAGCGGTCGGCGAAGGTGGCGACCCGGCCCTTCGCGTCCGCCTCGAGGTCCGCATAGAAGAGGTTGTAGCCGGGGACCTTGCGCCGGTCGGCCCAGGAACCGGTGCGCTTCAGCGCCGCCGAGCGCGGCGCAGATACCCGCAGCACCCCGCCCTCGCAGCGTGCGGAGACCTGGCGGGCCATGAAGGCCGGCCTCGCCCCCCACTCCAGGTCGGTGGCGTTGGCCGCGCCGCGGTGCAGCCGGGCCGGCGCGGGCTCATCCGTGGTGGCGCTGAGGATCGGGTTGAAGCAGAGCGCCGGCCGCGCCCCGAGGTTCTCCAGGTCGCCCTGGGGCGTCCAGACCAGGGCCCGGTCGAGCAGCACCTGGGCGCGCTCGAACTCGGCGCTGTTCACGCTGGCCCAGGCGGCGAGGCAGCCGGCCTGGCCGGGGCCCATGCAGGGCGTCAACGGGGGCGCATCGGCCGGGACCACGGTCTCGATCAGGTAGGCGGCGACGAGGCGGCCGCGCAGCGCCGGGTCCAGGGCGATCTCCTCGGCCAGCAGGCGCGCGGCCAGTGTGCCGCCCTGCTCCACGCCGACGATGATGAACGGCCGGCCGCGGCCGTAGCGCGCGAGGTAGGTACGGAAGGCCTGGGCCACGTCGCCGTAGGCGAAACGGCGGGCCTCGCGGGCGTCCTCGCGCAGCGTGAGCAGGCTGTAGAGGCTGGCCTGGCGGTAGCGGGGCGCGAAGATCCGGCCCACCCGCACGAAGGGGCCGGCGTAGTTCGGCGCCATGGTGCGGCGGAACAGCCGGTCGGCCCGGCCGTCGTCGATCGGCGCGTTCCAGTGGTCGCCGCCGTCGTAGGTGGTGGGCGAGACGAAGAAGACGTCCACCGCCGGGTCTCCCGGGGCCACGCCGTCGGGCGTGGTCGGCATCAGCGCCCAGGCCGTGCGGCTCGCATAGTCGGGCGCCGGCGGCGGCTCGTAGGTCTGGAACGGCACCTTGGGGTCGAGCGCCGTCCGCCGGAGGTCGCCCCAGAACACCCCGGTGGCGACGCCCAGCAGGAGAGTCACGCCCACCACGAAGACGGCCAGCCACCGGGTGCGGCGCGGCAGCGGCGCCATCGTCAGCGGTACGGGTCCGGCTGGGAGAGGTAGCGGCCGACGTATTCGCCGATCCCCTCCTCCAGCGAGGTCATGGGCTTGGGGTAGCCGGCCTGGAACAGCCGGTCCATCTTCGCCTCGGTGAAGTACTGGTACTTGTCGCGGATCGCCGGCGGCATGGGGGTGTAGTCGATCTGGGCGTTCTTGCCGGCCGCGGCGAACACCTGGCGGGCCATCTCCTCGAAGGTCCGCGCCGTGCCGGATCCCAGGTTGTAGATGCCGTTCACCTGCGGGTTCTCGTAGAGCCAGCGGGTCACGTCGGCGGCGTCGCGGACATAGACGAAGTCGCGCTTCTGGCCGCCGTCCGGCACGTCCGGCCGGTAGCTCTTGAAGAGCTGGACCGAATGGCCCTCGCGCACGTGCGGCCAGATCTGCGAGGCCACCGACTTCATGGAGTGCTTGTGCTCCTCGTTCGGCCCGTAGACGTTGAAGAACTTCAGGCCCACCCACTGCGGCGGGGCGTAGTCGCGGGCCGCCTGGCGGGCGGCGAAGATGTCGAACAGGGCCTTGGACCAGCCGTAGGTGTTGAGCGGCCGCAGCCGCGTCAGGCCCTCGTAGCTGTTGTCGTCGTCGAAGCCGTGCTCGCCCGCGCCGTAGGTGGCGGCCGAGGAGGCGTAGACCAGCCGGCGCTGGCGGTCGGCGCACCAGCGGAACAGGTCGCGGGAGAGGGTGAAGTTCGAGTGGACGATCTTGTCGGCGTCCGGCTCGGTGGTGGAGGAGACGGCGGCCATGTGGACGACCATCTCCACGTCGCGCCAGCGCTTCTCCAGCCAGTCGAACATGTCGTCCGGGGCCACGAAGTCGCCGATCGGGTGCTTGGCGATGTTGCGCCACTTGCCGAGCTCGGCCTCGCGCAGGCGGTCGCAGACAACGACGTCGAGGTCGCGGTCCTCGGCGAGCCGGGCCACGATGTTGGAGCCGATGAAGCCGGCTCCGCCGGTGACGAAGACGATGCGGCGGGTCATGCCTGTTCCTTCCGCGTCATGCGGCTGATGGCGGCGGTGGTGGAGTAGCCCTCGACGATCTCCGCCAGCTTCACCTCGCCGCCCCAGGACTTCACGAGGTCGCCGCCGACCACCTGCTCCTCGGAATAGTCGGCGCCCTTGACCAGAACGTCGGGGCGTGCGGCCTCGATGAGCTTCAGCGGCGTGGACTCCTCAAAGGGCACCACGAGGTCGACGCTGCCCAGGCCCGCCAGCACGATGGCCCGGCTCTCCAGGTCGTTGACCGGCCGGCCCTCGCCTTTCAGATCGCGCACCGAGGCGTCGGAGTTCAGGCCGACGATCAGCCGGTCGCACCAGGCCCGCGCCTGGCCGAGGTAGGCCACGTGGCCCTTGTGGAGGATGTCGAAGCAGCCGTTGGTGAAGCCCACGCGCAGCCCCTTGGCGCGCCAGCGGGCGACCTCGTCGGCCATGCGCTGCACGGTCGCCACCTTGGCCTCGGCGGGGGCCAGGTGGGCGGAGATGGCGGCCTCCACCAGCTCCTCGGGGCTGACGGTGGCGGTGCCTACCTTGCCCACGGCCACGCCCGCGGCGAGCTGGGCGAAGGCGATGGCGTCGTCCAGCGGCGCCTCCGCGGCGAGCGCGAGGCCCAGGGCGGCGAGGGTCGTGTCGCCGGCCCCGGAGACGTCGAACACCTCCCGCGAGACGGTCGGGAAGTGCCGGACCGTCTCGCCGCGGACGGCGAGCGAGATGCCCTTGGCGGCGCGGGTCACCAGCACCGCCTTGGCGTCCCAAAGCTCCAGCGCGCGGGCGAGCGCGGCCTCCACCTGGGCGTCCGTGCCGGTGGGCATGTCGGTGGCGTGGGCGAGCTCCAGCGCGTTGGGCTTGATCAGGTCCACGGCGCCGTAGCGGGCGAAGGAGCGGGCCTTGGAATCCACCACCACCTTCGCCTTGCCGGCGCGGGCGGCCTCCAGGCAGGCGGCGATCAGGGCGTCGGTGACCACCCCCTTGCCGTAGTCGGAGAGCAGGATGACGCCCGCACCGTCGATGGCGTCGCGCACGGTGCGGACCAGGCGCTGCTCGCAGTCGCCCTCGACCGGGCGGCTCTCCTCGAGATCCACGCGCAGGAGCTGCTGCTGGCCGGAGACGTAGCGGGTCTTGAGCGTCGTCGGCCGGCCGGGGTCGGTGACCAGATAACCCTCGATGCCGCTTTCCTCGCCCACCAGCCGCATGGCCTCGTGGCCCTCGGCGTCGCCGCCGATCAGGCCGACCAGGGCCACCGAGCCGCCGAGCGCGGCCACGTTGCGCGCCACGTTGCCGGCCGCGCCCAGCATCACCGTCTCGCGCGAGCGGGTGAGCACGGGGATCGGCGCCTCCGGCGAGATGCGGCTCACCTCGCCGTAGACGAAGCGGTCGACCATCACGTCGCCGACGCACACCACGCGCCGGCCGGGCGCGAGGCCCAGGAGGTGCTGCAGGGCGGAAAGGTCCATGGCCTAGCGTGTGCGGCGCGTCGTGCGGCGGGTCAAGCCGCGCGCCTAGCCGGCCACCGCCGCATGGACCGCCTTGAGCGTCGCCAGCAGGTCGCGCGCGCCCGACAGCGGCAGGCAGCTGGGCCCGTCGCAGAGCGCCTTGTCGGGGTCCGGGTGAAACTCCAGGAAGACGCCGTCGGCGCCGGAGGCGACGGCCGCCTTGGCGATCACCGCCACGCCCTCCCGCCGGCCGCCGGTGGAGGCGCCGCCGGTGCGCGGATCGGCGCCGGGAAGCTGGACGGCGTGGGTGGCGTCGATGGTCACGGGCACGCCCAGCTTCTTCATCTCGCCGATGCCCAGCATGTCGACCACGAGGTTGTTGTAGCCGAAGGAATTACCGCGCTCGCACAGGATGGTCAGGTCCGCGCCGCCGGTGGCCTCCTTGACCTTGGAGACGATGTTCTTCGCGTCCCAGGGCGCGAGGAACTGACCCTTCTTGACGTGCAGCCAGCCGCCGGCGGCATGGGTGGCGCGCGCCGCGGCCACCACCAGATCCGTCTGCCGGCAGAGGAAGGCGGGGATCTGCACCAGGTCGGCGACCGCGGCGACCGGACCGGCCTCCTCAGGCGCGTGGATGTCGGTGGCGATCGGCACGTCGAGCTGGCGCTTCACCTCGGCCAGCATCTTCAGGCCCTCGGCCAGGCCCGGCCCGCGGTAGCTGGCGATCGAGGAGCGGTTGGCCTTGTCGTAGCTGGCCTTGAACACATAGGGCAGGCCGAGGTCGGAGGTGACCGCCTTCAGCTCGCGGCCGACCCGCAGGGCGAGGTCCAGGTCTTCCAGCACGTTCAGCCCGGCGATCACCACGAGCGGCTGGCCGTCGCCGATGGCGAGCTTCCAGCGGTCCAGGGTCAGGGCGGCCATGGCGGGTCCTCGCAGGCGATGGATCGGGCTGGCGGCTAAGTGGCGCGGGCTGCGCGGCTTCACAAGCGCCTTTCGCGCATCCGCGGAGCCAGCGCGGCCGTATCAAAGGCGAATCGGCTCTTCCCGGACCTTGGGTGACCGGTGTTATGTTCAACCGAGTTTCCGGGGGAGTGCGTGCCATGAGCGTCGCCCACGAGACGTCACTGACGGCCCTGGCCGCGGATTCGCGGGCCTTCCGCCGGCTGCCCGAGCTGAGGGACGCCCCCGCCCACTTTCGCTTCGCCCTGAGGATCATCGCCCGCAACTGGGGCGTCGGCCGTCTGACCTTCGTGCTGCCCTCGGGACGCGAGCTGCCGCTGGTGGGCCAGGAGACCGGGCCGCACGGCCGGCTGGTGGTGCGCGACTTCCGGTTCATGCGCCGGGTGCTCGCCGCAGGCGACATCGGGTTCGCCGAGGGCTACATCGCGGGGGAGTGGGAGACGCCGGACCTCTCGACCCTGCTCACCGCCTTCTCGCTGAACTTCGACCGGCTGCGGCGCGTGACCCACGGCGGTCCGCTGATGCGGGCGGTGAACCTCGTCCACCATGCGCTGAACCGGAACACGAGGGCCGGCTCGAAGCGGAACATCCACGCCCACTACGACCTGGGAAACGCCTTCTATTCCCGCTGGCTGGACCCGAGCATGACCTACTCCTCGGCGCGCTTCGAGCGGCCGGGACAGCCGCTGGACCAGGCCCAGCGCCACAAGTACCGCACGCTCGCCGAGGGCATGGCGCTGCAGCCCGGCCACCACGTGCTGGAGATCGGCTGCGGCTGGGGCGGCTTCGCCGAGTACGCGGCCCGCGAGGTGGGCGCCCGCGTCACCGGCATCACCATCTCGCGCGAGCAGTTCGACTACGCCCGGCGCAGGATGTTCGAACAGGGCCTCGCCGAGCGGGCCGACATCCGGCTGGTGGACTACCGCGACGTGGACGGCCGGTTCGACCGCGTGGCCTCGATCGAGATGTTCGAGGCGGTGGGCGAGCGCTACTGGCCAGGCTACTTCGGCAAGATCCGCGACTGCCTGACGCCGGGCGGCCGCGCGGGCCTGCAGATCATCACCATCCGCGACGAGCTGTTCGGGGAGTACCGGCGGCGCGCGGACTTCATCCAGAAATACGTCTTCCCCGGCGGCATGCTGCCCTCAGAGGCGCGGCTGAAGGCGGAGACCGACCGGGCGGGGCTCGACTGGCGCGGGATCAGCCGGTTCGGCCAGCACTATGCCGACACGCTGGCGGCCTGGGCGCAGCGCTTCGAGGCGGCCTGGGAAGACATCCACCGGCAGGGCTTCGACGAGCGCTTCCGTCGGCTGTGGCGGTTCTACCTCAGCTACTGCGAGGCGGGATTCCGCACCGGCCAGACCGACGTGGTCCAGCTCAGCCTCGCCCGGACCTGACCTCCCCCTGTTCGCGAGCGCCCGCCGCGCTTAAGTAGCGAGCCATGCAAGTCGCCAGAAGCGTCCTCGACGCCATCGGAAATACCCCCCTCATCCGCCTGAACCGGGCGAGCGAGACCACCGGCTGCGAGATCCTCGCCAAGGCCGAGTTCATGAACCCGGGCCAGTCGGTCAAGGACCGCGCGGCCCTCTACATCATCCGCGACGCGGAGCAGTCCGGGCGGCTGCGTCCCGGCGGCCGGATCGTCGAGGGGACGGCGGGGAACACCGGCATCGGCCTGGCCATGGTCGGCAAGGCGCTGGGCTACAGGTGCACCATCGTCATTCCCCGCACCCAGAGCCAGGAGAAGAAGGACGCCATCCGGCTGTATGGCGCGGAGCTGGTGGAGGTGGACGCCGTCCCCTACGCCAATCCGATGAACTATGTGAAGTATTCCGGCCGGTTGGCGGAGGAACTTGATGCGTCCGAGCCCGGCGGCGCGGTCTGGGCCAATCAGTTCGACAATGTCGCCAACCGGGAGGCGCACCTGCACGGCACCGGCCCGGAGATTTGGGACCAGACGGACGGCAGGGTGGACGCCTTCA
Source organism: Phenylobacterium sp. (assembly GCF_036821595.1). Lineage (GTDB taxonomy): Bacteria > Pseudomonadota > Alphaproteobacteria > Caulobacterales > Caulobacteraceae > Phenylobacterium. Next base: position 13,024 of record NZ_DAISJG010000015.1, on the reverse strand, counting down.
TCTGCGCCGTGGGCTCGGGCGGGACCCTGGCCGGCGTCGCCCAGGCGCTGCGCGCGAAGAAGCCGGAGGTCGCCATCGGCCTGGCCGATCCGCACGGCGCGGCGCTCTATTCCTACTACACCGACGGCGAGCTGAAGTCGGAGGGCAGCTCGATCAGCGAGGGCATCGGCCAGGGGCGGATCACCGCCAACCTGGAGGGCCTGAAGATCGACCGCGCCTACCGGATCTCCGACGAGGAAATGCTGCTGGCCATCTACGACCTCGTGGAGCACGAGGGCCTGGTGATGGGCGGCTCGACGGGGGTCAATGTGGCGGGCGCGATCCGCATGGCGAAGGACCTCGGACCCGGCCACACCGTGGTGACCGTGCTCTGCGACCACGGCCAACGCTACCAGTCGAAGATCTACAATCCCGCATTCCTGGAGGAGAAGGGGCTTCCCCTCCCCGTCTGGCTCGCATGACCGACCCGCTGGTCTCCACCGCCTGGCTGGCCGAACGCCTGGGCTCGCCGCAGGCGCAGGTGGTGGACGCCACCTGGTTCATGCCGGGCGAAGGGGTCGGCCGCGACAGCTATGCGGCCGGGCACATCCCGGGCGCGGTCTTCTTCGACATCGACGAGATCGCCGACCGGTCCACCGACCTGCCGCACATGCTGCCGCAGCCCGCAGCCTTCGCCGAGGCCGCCGGGCGGCTCGGCCTGCGCCGGGAGGCGACCGTGGTGGTCTATGACGCCCACGGCCTGTTCTCGGCGCCTCGCGTCTGGTGGACGCTGCGCACCATGGGGTTCCCCGAGGTCCGGGTGCTCGACGGCGGGCTGAAGAAGTGGCGCGCCGAGGGCCGCCCGGTGGAGACCGATGCGGCCGCCCCGGCGGTGAGCGAACTGGAGTCGGCGCACGACCCGCGGCTGGTCCGCGACCTGGGCGCGGTGAGGAACCTGCTGGCCCGCCGGGAGGCCCAGCTGGTGGACGCCCGCGCCGCCCCGCGCTTCCGCGGCGAGGCGCCCGAGCCGCGCGCCGGCCTGCGGTCCGGGCACATGCCCGGCGCCTGCAACGTGCCCTGGGGCCAGCTCGTGAACCCGGACGGCACCCTGAAGTCCGCGGCCGAACTCCGCGCCGCCTTCGAGGCGGGCGGGGTCGACCTCGCCCGGCCCATCGTCACCACCTGCGGCTCCGGCGTCTCGGCCGCCCTCCTGGCCCTGGGCCTTGCCCGGCTGGGCCGCGACGACGTGGCGGTCTACGACGGCTCCTGGACCGAGTGGGGCGGCCGGACCGACACCGACGTCGTCACCGGAGCCTGACCCATAGAGATCCGCCTCGCCCACGTCGCCGACCTGAGCGAGCTTCCCCGGGTGGAGCTCTCCGCGGCCCAGTCGTTCCGTGGGCGCGACGTGCCGGAGCGCGTGTTCACCGAGTTCACCCCACCGGAGGCCTGGGCCGGTCGGCAGGCGGCCGGCACCCTGTGGGTGGCCACCGAGGCCGGGCGCATCGAGGCCTTTCTCGGGGCCACGGTCCACGGCGACCGGCTGCATATCGACGAGTTCGCGGTGGCCGAGGGCCACCAGGGCAAGGGCCTGGGCCGGCGGATGCTGGAGCGGGTCGTGGCCTGGGCCCGCGACCGGGGTTTCCGCCGCCTCAGCCTCACCACCTTCCGCGACGTGCCGTTCAACGGCCCGTTCTACGCCTCCGCGGGATTCCGCGTCTGGGACCCGGCCCCGCCGGAGATCGAGGCGCTGCTGGCCGGCGAGGCGGCGCGGGGGCTGAAGGACCGCTGCGCCATGGTCATGGAGCTCTAGGAGCTCAGCGCATCGGCGGGGCGTACATCAGGCCGGGCTTCGGCGCGCTCCACAGCGCGTTCAGGCCCCGGTCGAGGTTGAGGCCGGAGTCGGCGCCCACGTCGCGCCGGAAGATCTCGTGGTAGGCGCCGACCTGCTTGATCACCTGGTAGGCCCAGTCCTCGGAGAGTCCGAGCAGGGGGCCGAGCTCGCCCTCCAGGCCCAGCAGGCGCCGCGCCTGGGGGTCGGTGACCGTCTCGCGCGCCGCCTCCACCGTGCGCGAGGTGAGGCCCAGCTCCTCGGCCAGCACCGTGGCGTGCACCGTCCAGCGCACGATGTCGGTCCAGGTGGGGTCGTTCTGCCTCACCACAGGCCCCAGCGGCTCCTTGGAGATCACATTGGGCAGGATGACGTGGGCGCCGGGATTGCTCATCACCGAGCGCGACGCCGCCAGGGCCGAGATGTCGGCCGTGTAGACGTCGCAGGCCTCGCTCTCGTACAGCCGGCGGGATTCCTCCTCCGACGCCGCCACGATGGGACGGTAGCTCAGCCCCCGGACGCGGAACCATTCCGCGAGGTTGACCTCGCTGGAGGTGCCTGCCTGCACGCAGATCCGCGCGCCGGACAGTTCCTCGGCGCTGGCGATGCCGAGGGTGCGCGGCGCGAGGAAGCCCTGGCCGTCGTAGTAGGTGACCACCGCGAAATCGAGGCCGAGGCCGGCGTCCCGGGCGTAGGTCCAGGAGGTGTTGCGCGAGAGCAGGTCGATCTGGCCCTTCTGCAGGGCGCTGAACCGGTCCTGGGCGGTGATCGGGATGAAGCGGACCTTGCCGGCGTCGCCGAGGGCAGCGGCGGCCACCGCCCGGCAGACGTCGACGTCGAAGCCCCGCCAGACTCCGCGCACGTCGGGGAAGGCGAAGCCCGGCAGGCTCGGATGGACGCCGCAGCGCACATAGCCGCGCCTGCGGACCTCGGCCAGTGTCGGGCTCTCCGCCGGCTTGTAGGTCGCCGCGGCGGTCGCCGCCTTCGGGGCAGGCTGGGGCGGCGCCGGCGGCGGGGCCTCCTGCCGCTCGCAGGCCGCCAGGCAAAGGCTCATGATCGCCGTCGCCGCCAGGCGCCTGTTCATCCCTGCTCCTTGATCGCGGGAACCCGTGAGGCTCTAAGTGCCCCCGGCACTTTCGCCAGCGTCGCATGGGCCCGCAACCCCGCATGGACGAAGAAACCCGACTGATCCGCGCCGGGACCGCGCCGAGGAGCCTCGTCAAGACGGTGGGGCCGCCGATCCAGAAGGGCTCCACCGTCCTGCTGCCCAACGCCGAGGCGCTGTACGACGACGACCACCACGTGACCTACGGACGGCAGGGCCTGGCCGCCCAGGGGGCGCTGCAGGATGCGCTGGCGACCCTGGAGGGCGCGGTCGGCGTCTCCCTCTACCCTTCCGGGCTCGCGGCCCTCGCGGGCGCCCTGCTGGCGGTGCTGAAGGCCGGCGACCAGGTGCTGGTCTCCGACGCCATCTACAAGCCGACGCGGCGGTTCTGCGACCATGTCCTGAAGCGGTTCGGGATCTCGACGACCTACTTCGACCCGGAAGCCGAGGCCGAGCCCCTGGTCGCCGGGGCCTCGGACGCCGTACGGCTGATCCTGATGGAGAGCCCGGGTTCGCTGACCTTCGAGATGCAGGACCAGGCGGCGGTGGCGCGGCTGGCGCGCGACCGCGGCATCCTCACCGCGACCGACAACACCTGGGCCGCGGGCTACCTCTACCGGCCGCTGGAGCACGGGATCGACATCTCCATCCAGGCGCTGACCAAGTACGTCGGCGGCCATTCCGACGTGTTCATGGGCTCGGCGGCGGCGCGGGACCCCGAGCTGGTGCGCAGGCTGGACGACGGGGTGCTGCACCTCGGCTGGGCGGTCAGCCAGGAGGACGCCTACCAGATGCTGCGGGGCCTGCGGACCCTGCCCACGCGGCTGGCGCGCCACGGCGAGAGCGCGCTCAGGATCGCCCACTGGCTGAAGGCGCGGCCCGAGGTGGCGGAGGTCTACCACCCGGCCCTGCCCGGCGCGCCCGGCCACGAGCTCTTCGCCCGGGACTATTCGGGCGGCTGCGGCCTCTTCGCCTTCGCCCTGAAGCCTGCGCCGGAGGAGGCGGTCAACGGCTTCCTGGACGCCCTGACCCTGTTCGGGCTCGGCTTCTCCTGGGGCGGGTTCGAGAGCCTGGCGATCTCCTGTGAGCCGCAGCTGAAGACCCGGAAGTTCCGGCGCGACTACGGCGGGCCGCTGATCCGGCTGCACGTGGGCCTGGAGAGCCCCGACGACCTGATCGCCGACCTGGCCCAGGGGCTGGCCGCCTACGAAAGGCTCGCCGGCTAGGAACCCCCCGGGCTCCCGGGAATTGCCCCGCCGAACCCACCACATGAGGGACCAGGCGATGAGCACTTCCGACATGGGCCGCTTCGAGGCCGAAGGCGAACGCACCGCCCAGGCCGAGCGCGAGATCCAGGCGCCGCTGGACGCCAAGCACGAACAACGCTCGTTCGAGTCCGGCGAGGACGACAAGCCGATGCAGGCCGGCGCGCGGGAATACCCCGCGCCGCCGATGCCGAAGCAGCACCTGCAGAAGCCGGGCCTCGAGGCCGACCTCGAGCTGAAGCCGATGTGGGACGCGCCCTACTGGGAGGGCTCCGGCAAGCTGAAGGACAAGGTGGCGCTGATCACCGGCGGCGACTCCGGGATCGGCCGGGCCGTGGCCGTGCTGTTCGCCCGGGAGGGCGCGGACGTGGCCATCGCCTACCTCGACGAGGACGAGGACGCCGAGATCACCCGCCAGGCCGTGGAGAAGGAGGGTCGCCGCGCCATCCTGCTGCCCGGCGACGTGGCCGACCCGGCTTACGCCGAGACCGCGGTGCAGAAGACGGTCCAGGAGCTCGGCCGGCTCGACATCCTGGTCAACAACGCCGCGTTCCAGGAGCACGCCCACGACATCGCCGACCTGACGCTGGAGCACTTCGACCGGACGCTGAAGACCAACCTCTACGGCTACTTCCTGATGGCCCAGGCGGCGATCCCGCACATGAAGCCGGGCTCGGCGATCGTGAACTGCGGTTCGGAGACGGCGCTCAAGGGCTCGAAGAACCTGCTCGACTATTCGATGACCAAGGGCGGCATCCACGCCTTCACCCGCTCCCTGGCCGGCAGCCTGATCCCGAAGGGCATCCGGGTGAACTGCGTGGCCCCCGGCCCCGTCTGGACCCCGCTGAACCCGGCCGACAAGGTCGAGGACGAGATCGAGAGCTTCGGCGGATCGGTCCCGATGAAGCGGCCCGCCCAGCCGGAGGAGATCGCCCCGGCCTTCGTCTTCCTCGCCTCGCCGCAGATGTCGAGCTACATCACCGGCGAAATCCTGCCGGTGATCGGCGGGTACTAGGGGCCAGGCCCCACGAGGGGCTCACGTGCGCGACGACGACTGGCTGGCGGACTTCATGGCGGCGGAGGGCCTGCCCGAGGACTTCCGCGCCACCTTCGAATGGGTCTGCCGGCCGCTCGCCGACCGGGCGGCGCGCCTGCGCCAGGTGCGGCGGCGCACGGCCACGCTCGGCCTCTGCGGCGCGCAGGGGTCCGGCAAGTCGACCATCGCCGCCGCCACGGCGCGTCTGCTGGAGGCGCGCGGGCTGACCGCGGTGGCCCTGTCGCTGGACGACTTCTACCTGCCGCTGGGCGTCCGCCAGCAGCTCGCCAGGGAGATCCACCCCCTGCTCGCGGTGCGCGGCCCGCCGGGAACGCACGACGTGCGCCTGGCCGGGGCGACGCTCGACCAGCTGCGGGCCAAGGGCCGGGTCACCCTGCCCCGCTTCGACAAGGCCGCGGACACCCGCACGCCGCGCGGGACGTGGACGACGCTGGCCACCCCGGTGGACGTGGTGATCTTCGAGGGCTGGTGCGTCGGGGCCCGGGCCCAGGGGCTGGCGGCTCTGGCGACGCCGGTCAACGACCTGGAACGCGAGGAGGACCCGGACGGCCGCTGGCGGACCTGGGTCAACGAGCAGCTCGACGGCCCCTACCAGGAGCTGTTCGCCCGCCTGAACAGCCTGGCCTTCCTGAAGGCGCCGAGCTTCGAGGTGGTGGCGGGGTGGCGGGCGGAGCAGGAGCGCAAGCTGCGCGAACGGACCGGCCAGGGCATGGCCGAGACCGAGATCGCCGGCTTCGTCGCGCACTATGAACGCCTGACCCGCTGGATGCTCGCCGAAATGCCCGAGCGCGCCGACTGGACCGTCGAGCTCGACGCGGAGCGCCGGCCCGTCGGCGAACGCTAGGCGCCTCGCGCCCGGCGCGGCCATGTCGTAGAACCCGCAGCCTCGCGACGGACGGACCGCACATGAGAACCGATCGGCCCCGGGTGGTCTTCGCCTACGACTTCGACGGCACGCTGGCGCCGGGGTTCATGCAGAACCACGCCTTCATCCCGGACGAGCTGGCCATGGACCGGGCCGAGTTCTGGGCCGAGGTCGACGCGCTCGCCAAGGCTCAGCGCGGCGACACCATTCTCGCCTACATGCACATGATGCTCGCCAAGGCCCGGGAGAAGGGGCTGGAGCTGTCGCTGGAGAGCTGGCGCCGGCGCGGCGCGACCCTGAGGCTGTTTCCCGGCGTGGAGGACTGGTTCGAGCGCCAGAACCGGCGCGCCGCCGACATGGGGCTCGACCTGCACCACTTCATCATCTCGTCGGGCAACCGCGAGCTGATCGAGGGCTCGCCGATCGCCCGCCACTTCGAGCGCATCTACGCCTCGGCCTTCATGTTCGACGAGAACGAGGAGGCGATCGGGGTGGCGCTGGGCGTCAACTACACCTCCAAGACCCAGTACCTCTTCCGGATCAACAAGTGGACGCTGGAGGAGTGGGACAACTACGCGATCAACCGCGCCCAGGAGAAGGACGAGCGGCCGGTGCCGTTCGACCGGATCGTGTTCTTCGGCGACGGCTTCACGGACGTCCCCACCATGCGGCTGGTGACCGACCAGGGCGGCTATGCGGTGGCGGTCTACGAGGACGGCAACCCGTTCACGGAGAAGGCCGCCGTGGACCTGCGCAAGGACGGCCGGGCGCACCTGGCGGGCCCCGGCGACTACCGCGAAGGCGCGCCGCTCGACCAGCTGGCGGCCACGATCCTGGCGGAGATCGCCGCCCGCACCCGGCTGCACGACCTGACCCGCTGGCCCGACGCCGAGACCCAGCCGAAGCTGCCGCTGTAGGTCAGGCCGGAGGCGTCACGCCCAGGCTCGGATCGGGTGCCCCCGCGAGCCCCAGAAGACGAACCAGCGGCCGGCGGCCTCCACGATCTTCAATTGCTCGTCGAGCGGCGTCGGCTCCGTTCGCTTGCCGCCCAGAAACCCGAGAAGACCACGCTTCGGCGCCGCACGCGGCCCCGACGATCTCGCCGCCTCCGCCGCCGCCAACAGCTCCTGCCCATAGGCGACGGCCTGCTCGGGCAGCTTGTGCTCCCACGCGCGGTTGATGAGAACCTGATCGAGCACTGAGGTGCAGAGCGACAGGAAGGATCCACGGAAGCTGGTCTCGTCGACGCCGTCGTACTGCCCGCCATGCGTGTAGTCGGGAACTCCGTCGCTCTTCACGAGGGGAAGCGCGTAATAGCCGCGATACTCCGTCAGCACGCTCGCGATCTCCTCGGGGGTGCGCGCCTCGAGTTTCTCGATGATCCAGGCATCGGCGGCGGGGTCCTCTCCCACCCGGGGCGCCCCCAGACGCTCGTAGGCTGGCGTGCTGATCTGCGGGAAGTGCTCGGTCTCGGCGTCGCTAAGCTGCTCGTCCGCGAGGTAACGCTCCATGATGCGGCGCCACTCGGCCTCGTGACCCGGCCGCGCACACCCCTCGACGAGAAGATCCAGCCCCATGTCCGCCGCACCATGTTCAGAACAAAAGAGAAACACGAAGGAAGGCGTTTGGCCAGACGCCATCGTTCCGGGGCAGTCCTGCCCTGGCGCGCCCGGCAGGACTCGAACCTGCAACCGTCCGCTTAGAAGGCGGATGCTCTATCCGGTTGAGCTACGGGCGCCCGGGACGGGCCGGATCAGTGCGTCCAGGGGATCTTGCGGCCGAAGGCGAAGTTGTCGGCGTAGGCCTTGATGATCTTCTTGGCCGGCTTGGGGTCGATCAGCTGGAAGGCGATGCCGTGCGCATCCGCATAGCGGACCGCGTCCTCCTTGGTCTCGAAGGTCAGCCGCACCTGGCTGGAGACGGTGTCGCGGGTCTGGGTCCAGCCCATCAGAGGATCGGGTCTGCGCGCGGCGCTAGGCTCGAACTCCAGCACCCAGTCCTGGGTCTTCTGCTTGCCCGACTGCATGGCGGTCTTGGACGGGCGGAAGATGCGCGCGAGCATGGACGGTCCTCAAACTCCTCAAGCCGACGTGGTCGGGGCGGTGTGATTCGAACACACGACCCTCTGCTCCCAAAGCAGATGCGCTACCAGGCTGCGCTACGCCCCGGAAACGCCGGCGGACCTGCAATATGGGCGTTTTCCGCTTTCCGCAAACGGAACGCGGCCGATCAGTGGCCCATGAGCTTGAAGACGCCCGAGCAGCGGACCACGTCGGTCCCGCCCACATAGGCCCGCCCCTCGGCGAAGGCGACGTCGCGGGTGGCGCGGGTGAGCCTGGCCTCGCCGATGATCCAGTCGCCGGCCCGGGCCATGTGCAGGAAGTCGATGGACAGGTGGATGGTCACCGCCCGCCGGCGCGCCCCGCGCCAGACCGCGCCGGCCAGCACCCCGTCCATGAAGGCCGACAGCATGCCGCCATGGACGATGCCCACGCCGTTGGTGTGGCGCTTCAGGGCATAGAAGGCCTGGGCCACCCCCTCTTCGCCGCCGGGGCGGTGGAAATAGGGGCCGTTGTGGGTGGAGAAGGCGCCCCGGCCCTCGGCCAGGACGAAGCCCTCGGGCGGGTCCGGGACCCGTTCGTCCTCCTCAGCCACCGGCGAAGATCCGATGGACCACCTTGTCGCCCGGCAGGATGCCAAGCTGGGCCGCGCGGCCGCCGGGGATCTCCAGCACCGCGCGCGCCGGGCCGTTGGAGGGCAGCGGCGTCTCGTCCAGGGGCCGGGCGTTGCGGACGATCGAGAGCACCGTCCCGTCGGCGCGGATGTAGAGGATGTCGAGCGGGATGAGCGTGTTGCGCATCCAGAAGGCCAGGTGCTGCGGCTTGTGGAAGTCGAACAGCATGCCGCGGTCGGGGGCCATGGTCCGGCGGCACATCATGCCGTACTGCCGCTCGCGCTCGCTGTCGGCGTACTCCACCTGGAAGCTGGCGCGGCCCTTCTGGGTGACCACCTGCAGCGGCTGCAGCGGCCGGATCTCGGGCTGGCCCTGGCACTTGCCGGGATCCTGCCGCGGGATGTCCTGGGCGTAGGCCGCGGGCGAGAGCGCGAGGACGGCGGCGAGCGCGAGGAGGCCGCGCCGGCCGGGCTGGAAGGTGGACAAGACGGGACTCCGAGGCTTTCGCGTCAGCCTAGAGTGGTTTCGATCTCGGCGACAACAAGGCCCTTCGGCCCCTCGGCGAAGCGGACCATGACGTCGTCACCCGGCTGGAGGTCCTCCATCCCCGAGCGCCGCAGCGTCTCGATGTGGATGAAGATGTCGCCGGGCTCGGTGTCGCGAACGACGAAGCCGTAGCCCTTGGTGCGGTTGAACCACTTCACCTTGGCGCGTTCCAGCGGGCCCGAGGCCTGCACCGGCCGGCGCGGGGCGCGGCCGACGAAGCCGCCGGAGCCGAAACCGTCGGGCCGCTCGCGGCGGAAGCCGTCGTCACGGGTTCGGCGCTCGCTGGGCGGCGGGGCGCAGCTCTCGTCGATCTCGACGACCTCGGCGACCTGCCAGCCCTTGGGCCGGCGGACGACGTCGCAGGTGATGGCGGACCCCTCGAGGGCGTTGTCGCGGCCGGAGTTCCGCAGCGAGGTCACGTGCAGCAGCACGTCCTTCAGGTCGGTCTGGCTGGGATCGTCGGGGACGATGAAGCCATACCCCTTGCCCGCGTCGAACCACTTGACGCGTCCGGTGATCCGCACGGCCACAGCCTGCGCGTCCACCTGCTCGAATTCGAAACCAGCCATCTCGCCCCTCGGCCCCGGTACCCCCCATCCACACGGATTGGAGCCAACTATAACACTGTTCGCCTAATGCGTGCGGCGTCAACGGGGATTTTAAGCGTGGCGACGGGCCCGGAGCGGAACGGGTGCTCAATACGGGGGAGACGCGATGGCAGTCCCTAGGGGAGTCGAACCCCTCTTTTCAGGTTGAAAACCTGACGTCCTAACCGATAGACGAAGGGACCGCGGTCGCGAGGCGGGCTCTATATAAGCCTTCAGACGGGGGTGCAAGACCCTCCGCTAAACATCAGGCGCGACGGGGATCGGCGACATCCTCGATCTCCAGCTGGACGCCCTCGCGGCCCTGCCAATCGTCCGGCTTCAGACGACCCACGACATGGACCGCCCCGCCCTCGGCGAGCAACCGGCGGCCGGTCTCGGTGTCCTCCACGCGCCAGGCGATGGCCTTCAGCTTGCCGCCGGAGCCGTCGGCGAGGGTGCAGCGGACGTGGCCGCCGCGCAGGGCCATCGGCCGCTCGACGCGCACGTCGGCGGCGGCGAACACCGGCTCGGGATTGCCGGGGCCGAAGGGCGCCAGGCGCTGGAAGTCCTGCCACATGGCGCGGCTGCAGCCCTGGGTGGTGACCAGCGCGTCCACATCCAGGCAATCCTCGGCCGCGGCGGCTTCCGATTCGGCGGCCAGGCGCTCGTTCAGGAAGGCGCGCAGCTCGGGAATCGAATCGGGGCGGACGGACAGGCCCGCGGCCATGGCGTGGCCGCCGCCGGCCAGCAGCAGGCCCTCGTCGAAAGCCGCCTGGACGGCGCGGCCGAGGTTCACCCCCGGCTGCGAGCGGCCGGATCCCTTGCCGACGTTGGCGGCGCGGTCGATGCCGACGACGACCACGGGCTTGCGGTAGCGTTCGCGCAGGCGGCCGGCGGCGATGCCGATGACGCCCGGATGCCAGCCGTCGGCGGCGACCAGCAGGCAGGGCTGGTCGGGCTGGTTCATCTCGCGCTCGATGACGGCCACGGCGGCCTCGACCACCTCGCGCTCCACCTCCTTGCGCGAGGCGTTGAGGGCGTCGAGCTCCTCGGCCAGCGCCCTCGCCTCCTCTGGATCGTCGGTGGAGAGCAGGCGCGCGCCGAGGTCGGCCCGGCCGATCCGGCCGCCGGCGTTGATCCTCGGGCCCAGGATGAAGCCCACGTGGAAGACGCTGGCCGGGCCTTCGCTCTTGGCCACGTCGAGCAGGGCCTTGAGGCCGAGGTTGCGCCAGGCGCTCATCACCTTCAGGCCCTGGGCGGCGAGCGCGCGGTTGAAGCCTGTGAGCTGGGTAACGTCGCAGATCGCGCCCATGGCGGCGAGGTCGAGCCACTGGCGCAGGTCCGGCTCCAGCCGGTCGCCGAACAGGCCGCGGCGGCGGGCCTCGCGGTTCAGGGCCGCCAGGAGGACGAAGGTGACGCCGGCGGCGGCCAGGTGACCCTGGCCCGAGACGCAGTCGGGACGGTTGGGGTTCACGAGCGCCGCGACCTTCGGGATCTCGTCGCCGCGCATCAGGTGGTGGTCGATGACCACGACCTCCAGGCCGATCTCGGCGGCGCAGGCGAGGGCGTCGTGGGCGGCGGCGCCGCAGTCCACGGTGACGACCAGCTCGGCGCCCTCGTCGCGCAGGCGACGGAAGGCGGCAGGCGACGGGCCGTAGCCTTCGGTGATGCGATCCGGGACGTAGATGGGAAGTTCATGGCCCAAGGCCCTGAACCACCTCACCAATTGGGCGGCGGAAGAAGCCCCGTCCACGTCGTAGTCGGCGAACACGACCATGGGCCGCCGTCGTTCGAGCGCGTCCACCAGGACCTCGGCGGCGCGGTCCATGTCCTGGAAGCCGGAGGGGTCGGGGAAGAGCGCCTTGAGGGTCGGGTTGAGGTAGATCTGGCCCTGGTCGTCGCCGACGCCGCGGGCGGCCAGCGCCCGGGCCAGGGGCTCGCTCAAGCCCAGCGAAAGCTGGTGGCGGCGGGTCAGGTCCGGGCAGGCCGGCCGCTCGCGCCACCGCCGGCCCGAGAGCGAGCGGTCGACGCCGAGGTAGCCGATCGAGACGCCGCCGTCCGCCAATGCCAGTCTCCTGCCCGCTCCGAACGGCCACTATCGGCCGCCGGGGCGTGAGTCGCCACCCGACCGGTAGCCGCAGCCGGCGTCAGAATCGGACGCCGCCTCAGATCGGGCGCTTCATCCGGACCTCGCGCACCGTGCGGGTGGCGGAGTTCATGACCAGGGTGTGGGTGTGGACGAAGCCGCCCTCGAACTTCACGCCGTCCAGCAGGGCGCCCTTGGTGACCCCAGTGGCGGCGAAGATGGCGTCGGCGCGGACCATCTCGTGCAGGTCGTACGTCTTGTCGAGGTCGGTGATCCCGGCGCGGGCGGCGCGGGCGCGCTCGTCGGCGTTGCGGAACATCAGCCGGCCCTGGAACTGGCCGCCGACGCACTTCAGGGCGGCGCAGGCCAGCACGCCCTCCGGCGCGCCGCCGGAGCCCAGGTAGAGGTCGATGCCGGTCGTGGGATCGGCGGTGTTGATGACGCCGGCGATGTCGCCGTCGCCGATCAGGTAGACGCGCGCGCCGACCTCCCGGAGGCTGCCGATGATCTCGGCATGGCGCGGCCGGTCGAGCACGCAGACGGTGATCTCGGCGGGCTCGACGCCCTTGGCCCTGGCGAGCGCGCGGACGTTGTCGGCGGGGCTGGCGTCGAGGTCGATGATCCCCGCCGGATAGCCCGGCCCGCAGGCGATCTTGTCCATGTAGGTGTCGGGGGCGTGGAGCATCGTGCCCTTGGGCGCCCAGGCCATCACCGCCAGGGCGTTGGCCATGGCCTTGGCGGTGAGCGTGGTGCCCTCCAGCGGGTCGAGGGCGATGTCGATCTTGACCTTGCCGCCCCTGCCGACCTTCTCGCCGATGTAGAGCATCGGCGCCTCGTCGCGCTCGCCTTCGCCGATGACGATCTCGCCGTCGAGGGCCAGATCGTTGAGCGCGGTGCGCATGGCGTCGACCGCGGCCTGGTCGGCGGCGATCTCATCGCCCCGGCCGGCCTGACCCCAGGCGGCGATCGCCGCGGCCTCGGTGACCCGGACGGCGTCGAGCACGAGCCCGCGGTCCAGAACTTCGGAAC
>NZ_DAISJG010000014.1:0-86606 GCF_036821595.1 Phenylobacterium sp. | reverse complement strand
GTGCCGAGACTGGGCGCCTTCGAGCAGAAGCACCCGCAGGTGGACGTCTGGCTGTCGGCGGGCCTCGAGCTCGTGGACCTCACCGCCGGAGAGGTCGACCTCGCCATCCGCTACGGCGGCGGCCGCTATCCGGGCCTGGAGGTCACCCGTCTGCTGGGCGAAAGCGTGATCCCGGTGATCAGCCCCGCCCTGCTGGCGGAGACACCGCTCTCCTCCCCCGATGACCTGAAGAACCACGTCCTGCTGCACGACGGCTCGCCCGATCCGGACGACAGCTGCCCCGACTGGCCCATGTGGCTGGCGGCGCGGGGCCTGAAGAACATCGACGGCATGCGCGGCCCGCGGTTCAACCAGTCGAGCCTGGTGATCGAGGCGGCCGTGAACGGGCGCGGCGTGGCGCTCGCCAAGCGCACCATCGCCCAGGCCGACCTGGAGGCGGGCCGGCTCGTCGCCCCGCTGCAGATCGCCACCGCCGTGGACTTCGCCTACTACCTCGTCCACCCCAAGGCGAAGGGCCGGCTGCCGCAGGTGAAGGCCTTCATCAGCTGGATCGAGGCCGAGGCGCAGGCGCACGAGGCCGCCATGGCGGCCATCGACAACGGCGCGGGCATCTAGGCCGGGCTAGGCGCGGGCGGCCTGGTAGGCGGCGATCTCGGCCACAGCGGCCTCCAGGGCGTCACGGACGGCCGGCAGGTCTTCAGGCGCGCCGAACTCCGCCTTTTCGCACGCGTCGCCGAGCGCGTTGGCGCCCACGCCCCGGGCGGCGCCCTTGATGGTGTGGACCACGTTGCGCCACTCGGGGTCTTCGGGCCTGAGCGTCGCGGCCCAGTTCTCGGCCTGTTGGCGGAACAGGTCCAGCACCTCGCAGACGATGGCCGCGTCACCGGACACGAAGGACTCCAGGTATCCGAAGTCCACCACTCCGTCCGCTCGCTGGCCCACGCGCCACCTCATCGCCCATGCTTGGGGCATGCCTACGCCCGCAGCCTTAAGCGGCGATGAAAGCCCCGCCGTTTGCGCGCGCGAGGCCTTGCCAAGGCGGGGGCAACCGACTAGATGGGTCCCCTCCCGGAGCCGGGGCGGCCGAAACGCCGGTCCAAACGCTCCCGGGGAGCCGGAAAGCTCAAGGCTTTCAACGGCATGGGTGTATAGCTCAGTTGGTAGAGCAGCTGACTCTTAATCAGCGGGTCCAAGGTTCGAATCCTTGTACACCCACCATCGTTCCGCGACAGGCCCTGGCCCGGTAAACCCGGCGGACGGACGCCTCCGGGCTCCCGTTCCCCGTGAGCCCTGGCAGACGACCGGAGCGGCCTTCCCATCCGGTGGCGCTTCTCGACGCTGCGAGACCGGCCGGCCCGCGGGTCCGGCCCGAGGCCCAGGCTGCCGACCCCAGGCCGATTGAACCGAACCGGGCGCGGCGCGTAAGGGGCGGGTCCTCCCGGAGCGGCGCCTTGTTCGAGTTCTCCAGCTATCACGTGCTGCTCGCCGCACTCGGGGTGGCGATTATCCTGGCCTATTGGCTTCCGAGGTTCTTCTCCGGACGGGAGCCGGCAGCCTCGGCCCTGCTTATCGGGCTGGGCTTTCTCGTCTTCGGCTGGATTCCCGGCATGCCCGAGGCGATCAGCCCGGTAGGCTCGCCCAAGGTCTGGGAGGTGGTCAGCGAGCTCTGCGTGATCATCGGCCTGTTCGGCGTCGGCCTGCGCATCGACCGGATCCTCGACCGGGAGCTCTGGACGCCCACCGTGCGACTGCTCGTCCTTGCCATGCCGCTGACCATCCTGTCACTGGCGCTGGTCGGCTGGGCGTGGGCGGGGCTGGGCCTGGCCGGAGCGCTGCTGCTGGGCGCGGTGCTTTCGCCCACCGACCCGGTCCTGGCCGGCGAGGTGCAGGTGGGCCGGCCGGCTGAAGGGGGCGAGCATCCGGTGCGCTTCACCCTCACCACGGAGGCCGGCCTGAACGACGGCCTGGCCTTTCCATTCGTGCACCTGGCCCTGGCGATCGCGGCGGCCGGGACCCTGACGTTCGGCATGGCGGGCGAGTGGCTGTGGCGGGACCTGCTCTTCCGGATCGTCGTGGGCGCCGGTTGCGGCGTGGCGATCGGTTGGCTGCTGGGCCAGATCCTGTTCCGCATCCCCCGCGGCAACGCCCTGGCCGAGGCCCAGTCGGGCGTCTTCGCCCTGGCCGGGGTGTTCGTCGCCTATGGCGTGACCGAACTGGCGGAAGGCTACGGCTTCATCGCCGCCTTCGTCTCGGGGCTGGTCCTGCGGCGGACCCAGCCCGACCACGCCTGCCACGTGCGCCTGCACGACTTTTCGGAGACCATCGAGCACGCCCTTACCGCCATGCTGCTCCTCGGCCTGGGCGCCGCCCTGCCCGCGGTGCTGACGGCGCTGGACCTCGCCGCGGCGCTCGTGGCCGCGGCCCTGATCTTCGTGATCCGGCCTTTAGTGGGCTGGCTCAGCCTTTCGCGGACGGTGTTGTCCGGCGGCCGGCGCGCCGTCGTGGCCTTCTACGGGGTCCGCGGGGTGGGCTCGATCTACTACCTGAGCTACGCCGGCTCGCACGCCGACCTGCCGGAGGAAGCGCGCCTCTGGGCGGTGGTTGCCTTCGCGATCCTGCTTTCCACGGTCCTGCACGGGTTCACCGCGGCCCTCGCGGTCGAGGAGGCCACGGGCGAGAAGCAGGCCTGACGCGGGTCTGCGCGCGCAACACTTCGCGGGCCGAGTCTGCAGCCTGCGGAGGAACTTGCCGGCAGATCCGATGTTCCTATCCTTGTCGGAAATTTCTGGACTGGGAGCGGCGTCCATGAACAGCACGCGGCAACTCTGGACCTGGCTGACGGCACTCCTCGTCGCCTCTTTCGCCGTCCTCCTCTGGGTGGGACGCGAGATCGAGGTCGCCGCGCCGCCTGTGCCCGAACGGGTTGTGACGGAATCCGGGCAGACACTCTACACCCGCGCCGACATCGAGCACGGGCGCCGCGTCTGGCAGTCGATCGGCGGCATGCAGCTGGGCTCGATCTGGGGCCACGGCGGCTATGTGGCGCCTGACTGGAGCGCGGACTTCCTGCACCGCGAGGCCGTGACCCTGCTCGACGTGTGGGCGGTCCAGGACTTCGGCGCCGCGAACTTCGCCGCCCTGGCGCCCGAACAGCAGGGAGCGCTGGAGAGCCGCCTGAAGACGCGCATGCGGGGCAACCGGTACGACCCGCAGACGGGCGTTCTGACGATGTCGGACGAGCGGGCTGCAGCCGTGCGCGCGGTGGCGGCCCACTACACGAGCCTGTTCGGCGACGACCCGGCCACTGCGGAGCTGCGCGAGCACTATGCGATGAAGAACGGGACGGTCGCCGCCGAGGCCGACCGTCGCGCGCTGCCCGCCTTCTTCTGGTGGACCGCCTGGGCGGCCGCCACCGAGCGGCCCGGGAGCGAGATCACCTACACCAACAACTGGCCCAGCGAGCCGCTGATCGGCAACCGGCCGCCGGCCAGCACCTTCCTGTGGTCAGCGTTCAGCGTCACCTTCCTGCTGGCCGGCATCGGCCTCCTGGGCTGGCACCACGCCCGCACCCACGCCCGCGATCCCGAGCCGCATAGTCTGCCGGCGACCGACCCCATGCGGACCATCCTGGTCACGCCGTCGATGGCGGCCACGGCCAAGTACTTCTGGGTCCTGCTGGCCCTGTTCCTCGTGCAGATCCTCCTGGGGGCGCTGACGGCCCACTACCAGGTCGAAGGCCAGCTCGTTTACGGCTACGAGATGGCCAGCCTGTTCCCGTACTCGATCACGCGGACGTGGCACACGCAGCTGGCGGTCCTGTGGATCGCAACAGCCTGGCTGGGCACCGGCCTCTACATGGCTCCCGCGATCTCGGGACACGAGCCGCGGTTCCAGCGGCTGGGGGTCAACGTCCTGTGGGCCTGCCTGCTGGTCATCGTGGTGGGCTCGTTCGCCGGCCAGTGGCTGGCGGTGATGCAGCGCCTGGGCCTGGAGAACAACTTCTGGTTCGGCCACCAAGGCTGGGAATACGCCGACATGGGCCGCTTCTGGCAGTGGTTCCTGTTCATCGGCCTCATCCTCTGGCTGGTCCTGGTGGGACGGGCGCTCGCGCCGGCGATCCGCGCGCGAACGGAATCGCGGTCGATCCTGGTGCTGTTCTTCCTTTCCGCAGTGGCCATCGGCCTGTTCTACGGCGCGGCCCTGATGTGGCGGGAGAACACCCACATCTCGATCGTCGAATACTGGCGCTGGTGGCTGGTGCATCTGTGGGTGGAGGGCTTCTTCGAGGTCTTCGCCACCGCGGTCATCGCCTTCCTGTTCACCCGCCTGGGGCTGATTCCCATCCGCACCGCCACTGTGGCCGTCCTGTTCGCGACCATCGTGTTCATGGCGGGCGGGGTTCTGGGCACGCTCCACCACCTCTACTTTTCGGGCACGCCCACGCCGGTGCTCGCGCTCGGAGCCAGCTTCTCGGCCCTCGAAGTCGTGCCGCTCGCCTACATCGGCTTCGAGGCCTACGAGCAGTGGCGCCTGTCGGGCGCGACGCCTTGGATGCGGCGCTACAAGTGGCCGGTGATGTTCTTCCTCGCGGTCGCCTTCTGGAACCTGGTGGGCGCCGGCCTGTTCGGCTTCCTCATCAACCCGCCGCTGTCGCTGTATTACATGCAGGGCCTCAACCTGACCCCGCTGCACGGCCACACCGCCCTGTTCGGCGTCTACGGCATGCTCGGCATCGGCCTCGTCCTCTTCTGCCTGCGCGGCATGAAGCCGGACCTCTGGTGGGACGAGCGCATCCTCAAGGTGAGCTTCTGGAGCTTCAACATCGGCCTGGCCCTGATGGCCGCCCTGACCCTGCTGCCGCTCGGCACCCTTCAGCTTCTTGCGGCGATCAACAACGGCTACTGGTACGCGCGCTCGGCGGAGTTCATGCAGCAGCCCATCGTGGACCTGCTCGTCTGGATGCGCGTGCCCGGGGACGTGATCTTCAGCATCGGGGCCCTGGCGCTGACGCTGTTCGTCGTCGGCCTCTGGGTGCGACCGCGCCGGGAAGCCGACCTCGTGGGCGAGGAGCAGCCCTACCGTCCCGACGGCACGCGCCCGGGCGAGGCGGCGACCCCCACGCGCTGAGGAGCCGGCCTTGGAGCCCTTCTACCCGGCCATTCGCCAGGTCCACATCTTCACGGCCCTGGCGAGCGGCGCCCTGTTCCTGATCCGCGGGGCAGGACTGCACCTGCTCCGCGCGCCGTGGCCGCTGGCGGCGCCGATCCGCTACCTCAGCTGGACCATCGAC
This sequence comes from Phenylobacterium sp., assembly GCF_036821595.1. Classification (GTDB taxonomy): domain Bacteria; phylum Pseudomonadota; class Alphaproteobacteria; order Caulobacterales; family Caulobacteraceae; genus Phenylobacterium. Next base: position 81,316 of record NZ_DAISJG010000014.1, on the reverse strand, counting down.
ACGGTGCTGCTCACCGCGGCGCTGATGCTGATGACCATCGTACGGCAGTACCCTGGCGCCGACGCCTGGCTGACGGTGAAGGTCGGCCTCGTGGTCGTCTACGTCGTTCTGGGCTACCTGGCGTTCGAACGGGCGCGGCCCCGCCGGGCGGCGCTCGCCCTGTGGCTGCTGGCGCTCCTGGTGTTCGGCTACATCTACACCGTCGCGCGCGCGCATCACCCGCTGGGGCTGTTCGCGGGCTGAGGTCTCCGGAGACGGTCAGGCCGGCTGCAGCGCGTCCTCATGCAGGCGCTGGAGGCGCTCCACCTCGGCGGCCGAGCCCAGCATCACCGAGACCCGCTGGTGCAGCGAGGTGGGCCTGGCGTCGAGCGTCGGGCCGAAGCCGTCGTAGGCCGCCCCGCCGGCTTGCTCGATGACCATGGCCATGGGGTTGGCCTCGTACATCAGCCGCAGCTTCCCGGCCCGGTTCGGCTCGCGCGCGTCCCAGGGATAGAGGAAGACGCCGCCGCGCATGACGATGCGGTGGACGTCGGCGACCATCGAGGCCACCCAGCGCATGTTGAAGTTCTTGCCGCGGGCCCCGGTCTCCCCCGCCAGGCAGTCGTCGATGTAGCGACGCACGGGCGGGGCCCAGTGGCGCATGTTCGACGCGTTGATGGCGAACTCCTTGGTCTCGCGGGGGATGGCCACGCTCTCGATCACCTGCAGCCACTGGTCGGTCTTGGGATCCAGGGTGAAGGCGGTGACGCCGCGGCCGAAGGTCATGACCAAGGTGGTCTGGGGCCCGTAGACCACATAGCCGGCGGCCGCCTGGTTGCGGCCCGGCTGCAGGAAGTCGGCTTCGGTGACGTCGCGCGGCGCCTCGGCGCTGACCGGCAGGACCGAGAAGATAGTGCCGATGGAGACGTTGACGTCGATGTTGCTGGATCCATCGAGCGGGTCGAAGAGCAGGAGGTAGCGCGCCTCCCCGGTCACCGGGCGGACGGGATGGACCGTGTCCATCTCCTCGGAGGCCATGCCGGCCAGGGCCGGCGCCGTGGCGCAGGCCTCGAGCAGGATGTCGTTGGAGATGACGTCGAGCTTCTTCTGGACCTCGCCCTGGACGTTCTCGCTCTCCAGGGCGCCCAGCACCTCGCCGGCCGCGCCGCGACGCACCAGAGCGCTGATCTCCGCGCAGGCGTCGGCCACTGTGCCGATCAGCTGAGCCAGGCCCGGCTCCGCGGCGCCGTCGGCGAGAAATTGGTCGAGCGTCACCGGCATCGTTCCCCCATGCGTACAGGCTGCGAATCCCCAGCCGGCCGCAGCTTCCGGCGATCAGCTCAACGGAAGCGTCGCCGTCAAGGTTCCCTTGCAGATTCCGAGGGGAGCTGGCGCCGCCACCAGGCGTGGAACAGCTCGGGCCAGGCGGCCGCAGGCTTGCCCGCCGCGCCCCGGATCCCGAAGCCGTGGCCGCCCTCCTGGAAGTAGTGGGCTTCGACCGGGACCCTGGCTCTCCGCAGGGCGGTCTGGAAGGCGAGGCTGTGGTCGATGGGCACGGACACGTCGTCGGCGGCGTGGACGAGGAAGATCGGCGGGACCTGCGGGCCTGCGCGGGTCTCCAGCGAATAGGCGCTCACCTGGGCCTCCGACGGCGTCGGGCCCAGCAGGTTGCGGCGGGACTCGGCGTGGGTGATGGCCTCGCGCATCGAGATCACCGGATAGATGAGGCCCACGGCGTCCGGCCGCGCCGGCAGGCGGTCGGCGGCGTCGAGAGGCGCATAGGTCGCTTCGGCGTGGCGCGTCGCGAGCATGGCGGTCGCGTGGCCGCCGGCCGAGAAGCCCACCGCCGCCACCTGGCCCTGGGTCTGCGCACGCACCAGGCGCATGGCCCGCTGGGCGTCCTGCAGCGCCGCGTCGGGCCCGGCCGCCCAGCCGTCGGCCGGCAGGCGGTAGAACAGCACGTAGGCCGTGACCCCGCGCCGGGCGAGGAACCGGCCGAGCTCGAAGCCCTCCTTGTCGACCACAACCCGGGCGTAGGCCCCGCCGGGCGCGAGCAGGGCCGCGTCGCCCGTCGGCCGCTCGGGCCGGAAGACCCGCAGGACCGGCCGGGTGACGTTGAACACCGCCCGGTCGCCGGGCTGGCCGGGCCGGGCTCGCTCGACCGTGCGCTCCGCGAGGCCGGGCCTGACGCCGCCGGGCGGGCCCGCGGGCCAGAGCACGATCGTCTCGGCTGGGTCGGCCGACTGTGCGGCTGCGGCGGCGGGCGCGGCGGCCAGGGCGCCGGCGAGGACGCTGCGGCGGTCGAGGTCCATGGGTTCTCCTTGGCCTATTGCTACCGGTGTCATAGCTTTCCGGAAAGGGAGGAACAGCATGGGCGGGACAAGCCGGCGGGTGGTGCTGGGCGGCGCGGCCGCCGGGATGGGTGTGATGGCGGCGAGCGGCGCCTGGGGCGCGGATCATCCCGTCGCCCGGACCAGCGCCGGCCGCGTCCGGGGCTATCTCGACGGCGGCGTCACGGTGTTCCGGGGCGTGCGCTACGGCGCCGACACCGGCCCCCGCCGCTTCCAGCCCCCTGTCCCGCCCGCGCCGTGGCGGGGTGTCGCCGACGCCCAGGCCTACGGCCCCGCCTGCCCGCAGCCGGGGCGCGAGGCGAACCAGGGCGAGGACTGCCTGTTCCTGAACGTCTGGACGCCCGGCCTCGACGCGGCGCGGCGGCCGGTGATGGTCTATTTCCACGGCGGGGCCTATTCGACCGGCTCCGGCTCCAGCCCCCTGTACGACGGCGCCCGGCTGGCGCGGCGGGGCGACGTGGTCGTGGTGACCGTGAACCACCGGCTGAACGCCTTCGGCTACGCCTATCTGGCGCGGCTGGTCCCGGACCTCGCCGACTCCGGCAACGCCGGCCAGCTCGACCTCATCCTGGCCCTGCGCTGGGTGCGCGACAACATCGCGGGCTTAGGAGGCGATCCGTCCCGCGTCCTGGTGTTCGGCCAGTCGGGCGGCGGCGCCAAGATCGCCACCCTGATGGCCACGCCCGCGGCGGCCGGCCTCTTCCACCGCGCCGCCACCATGAGCGGCCAGCAGGTCACCGCCTCGGGCCCGCTGAACGCCCACCAGCGCACGCTGGCGTTCCTGGACGCGCTGAAGCTGAAGCCCGAGCAGGCTGCGGCGCTCCGCACCCTGCCCGCCCAGCGGCTGGTGGAGGCGCAGGCCGCGCGCGACCCGATCCTGCCGTTCGGCGGCGTCTACTTCGGCCCGGTGCTCGACGAGCGCAGCCTCAGGCGCCACCCCTTCTATCCGGACGCCCCGCCCCAGTCGGCGCGCATCCCGATGATCATCGGCAACACCCACGACGAGACCCGCGCCTTCCTGGGGAACGACGAAACCAACTTCACCGTCGGCTGGGACGGGCTGGCCGCCAAGCTGATCCCCAACATGCGCGTGGACATCTCGCCGGAGCTGGTGATCGCCGAGTACCGGCGGCTCTATCCGCACTACAGCCCCAGCGACGTCCTGTTCGCCGCCACGACGGCGTCGCGCTCCTGGCGAGGTGCGATCATCGAGGCCGAGCTGCGGGCCCTGCAGGGCTCGCCCGCCTACGTCTACCAGCTCGACTTCCGCTCGCCGGACGAGGGCGGCCGGCTGGGCGCCTTCCACACCTTGGACATTCCGCTGGTGTTCGACAACGTGGCCGCCCCGCGAGCGCGGACCGGCGACGGGCCGGACGCGCGACGGACGGCGGCCGCCATGAGCGGGGCTTTCATCGCCCTCGCGCACACGGGCGACCCGAACCATGCCGCCCTGCCGCGGTGGGAGCCCTACACCCTGCCCCGCCGGCAGACGATGATCTTTGACGGCCGGCCCAGGATGGCCGACGATCCGCGCGGGGCGGAGCGCGCCCTCTTCGCCAAGGTGCCCTATGTGCAGCCCGGAACCTGACGGCGGGGCATGGGTTGCCCGGACATGAGCGCCCACGCCCCCCTGCCCATCACCTATTTCTCCGACCTGCTCTGCATCTATGCCTACGCGAGCGAGATCCGCCTCGCCAAGCTCGCGGAGGCGCATGGCGCGCGGATCCGCGTGCAGCGACGGTTCTGCGTCACCTTCGGCGATACGGAAGCCAAGATCGGCGAGGGCTGGAAGGACAAGGGCGGCTGGGAGGGTTTCGCCGACCATGTGCAGGAGGTCGCCGCGGGATTCCCGCACCTCGAGGTGGCCCAGGCGATCTGGCGCGACGTGCGGCCCGCCAGCTCGCATGCCCCACACCTGTTCCTGAAGGCGGTGGAGCTGGCCTGCGGCCGAGAGGACTACGAGACGGCGACGCTCGCCCTGCGCGACGCCTTCTTCACCGAGGCCCGGGACATCTCGCGCGGGGAGGTGCAGCGCTCCATCGCGCGGGCGGCAGGCGTCGACGTGGGCGCCGCCGAGGCCCGGATCGAGGATGGAACGGCCTTCGCCGCCCTGGCCGGCGACTACGAGGCGGCGGAGGCCCAGAAGGTCCAGGGCAGCCCGACCTTCGTCTTCCCTGAGGGCCGGCAGAAGCTCTACGGCAACGTCGGCTTCCGGATCATTGAGGCCAATGTGGCCGAGCTTCTCCGCGCCCGCGATCCCGACGAACCGGCCTGGTGCTGAGTCGCGGGCTCGCGCCCTGACGAAGGCGAAATCGGACGCAGAAGCGTCTCGTCCAGATCAGGATCAGAAAATTGTGAACCTCGTCGGGCCGATATCACGACGACCATTCCCTATATGTAGAGCCTCAACTTCAGGCACGCCCTTGGACAACCGGCCGCCACCTCGGATGCCGGCCATGCTGTCTGTTGCACAACCTGAAAGAAAGGCTCTCCCACTTGCACTATTCAAACCCGCGCCGCCATCATTCCGCGTCCTTCTCCCGCCGCCGTTATGACCCCAGGACCCGGGCCGGACTGGTCATGGCGCCGGGGATGGACTACGCGGGCCTTGGCGATGCGGAGAGCCTCTTCATGGAGGAAGGCGTCGCCCTGGCGCCGATGAGCTGCAGCGAGGGCCGCGGCGGGCCTCACGCGGCCCTGACCATCCTGCCGACGGCCACCGTCCAGGACGTGGAGGACGGCGCCCTCGCCGGACTCGTGGCGCCCGGCGGGCATGGCGGCGACGACAACGCCGCCGCGGCCACGTTCGACAAGCTGATCAACGCCGCCCACGCCGAGGAACTGCCGGTCATGGCGTTCGGCGACGCCGTCCCCCGCGCCCTGGAAAGCCTCGGGTTCGAACCCCCGACCGACGCTCCGCCGGCGATCCTGCTGCACGACGGCGTGCGAATCCTCGAGAGCGCCGACGACGTCCGCGACGCTATCGCCGCCTTCCACGCGCCGAGCCGGGCAGCCGCCTAGGCGCGGGCCAGCTCGGCGTCGGCGCGGAGCAGGCCGTCGAAATAGGCGATGGTCCTCTTCAACCCGTCGTCCAGGGCGATGGTCGGCGCCCACCCGAGCACCTCCCTGGCCTTGGCGATGTCGGGCTGCCGCTGCTGGGGGTCGTCCTGCGGCAGCGGCCGGAACTCGATCTGCGACTTCGAGCCGGTGAGCGCCACGACCTTCTCGGCGAGCTCGCGGATCGTGAACTCGCCCGGGTTGCCGAGGTTGATCGGCCCGGTGACGTCGTCGCCGGTGGCCATGAAGCGCAGGAAGGCCTCCACCAGGTCGTCGACGTAGCAGAACGAGCGGGTCTGGCTGCCCTCGCCGTAGAGGGTGATCGGCTCGCCCTTCAGCGCCTGGACGACGAAGTTCGAGACCACCCGTCCGTCGTTCGGGTGCATGCGCGGCCCGTAGGTGTTGAAGATCCGCGCGACCTTGATGCGCAGGTTGTGCTGACGGCGGTAGTCGAAGAACAGGGTCTCGGCGCAGCGCTTGCCTTCGTCGTAGCAGGAGCGGAACCCGATCGGATTGACGTTGCCCCAGTATTCCTCCGGCTGCGGGTGGACCGTCGGATCCCCGTAGACCTCACTGGTCGAGGCCTGGAAGATCTTCGCCCGCCGGCGCTTGGCCAGGCCCAGCATGTTGATCGCGCCGTGGACGCTCGTCTTGGTCGTCTGGACGGGGTCGTACTGGTAGTGGATCGGGCTCGCCGGGCAGGCCAGGTTGTAGATCTCGTCGACCTCCACGAAGAGCGGGAAGGTCACGTCGTGCCGCATCAACTCGAAGTTCGAGTTCTCCAGCAGGTGCGCCACGTTGCGGCGCGCCCCGGTGTAGAAGTTGTCGACGCATAGGACCTCGTGGCCCTGGGCGAGCAGGCGCTCGCAAAGGTGCGAGCCGATGAAGCCGGCGCCGCCGGTGACCAGGATGCGCTTCACGAATTCCCCCTCAAGCGTTCGCGGCGGCCCCGCCGAGCACCCTCGGATCCTCCAGGCTCGACGTGTCGAAGCCGTGGAACAGGGAGAGGAACCGGAACGGATGCTCCTGATAGCTCGGATACATCACGTTGTTGATGTCCGAGGCGGTGTCGAAATAGGCGATGTTCGGCGCCTCGCCGTGGGCCTGCAGGTGGTGGCGCGCGTGGATCAGGGCCACCTGGTCGATCCAGCGGGTGACCTCCGCGCCGGCCAGCTTGTCGTCGAGATAGGCCTTCAGGCATCGCAGCAGGACGTCGGCGTCGGCCGTGGGATAGGCCAGCAGCAGGTTGGCGGTGAGCCGGGATCCCGCGTTGAAGCTGACGCCGTTCTCGTTGAACACCACGTCGGCGCCCTCGCAGCGCGCCAGCAGGTCGGCGACGCCGCGCTGGAGCAGGAGGTCGATGTCCGACACGAACACCGGCCGCTTGAGCTGCTTCAGGAGCGCGCCCAGCCGCTGGAAGCGCACGGACTGGAAATGGGCGATCGGCCTGGCCGCCTCGCCCTTCGGCGGTGCGTCGAAGGCGCGGCACGCGACGTCGCCGGCCTCGAAGCCGCAGCCGGCGAAGACCAGCCGGTCGTCCCGGATCCCGACCTTCTCGGCGGCGGCCGCGAGCGCCTCCCTGCCACCGATGACATGGACCACGATCAGACAAGGGACGTCGCAGTACTTCAGCACCGAGAGCGCATACCAGCGGGCGTAGAGCTCGACGTAATGCTCGTCGGCGGCGGCGAAGAAGACCACCTCCGCGCCGAGCTTCCTCGCATGCGCCGAGAGGCCCTTGGCGGTGAGCGCCTTGCCTGCCGAGGTCATGTACGCGACGTCGCCGGGAGCATCGGCCTCGGGCGTCGGCGCGAGGATGGCGTCGAGGTCGATGGACTCCAGCAGCACACGGTAGTGCTTCGCCCAGCCCTCCCACTCGGAACCCGGCTCGGCCGGAACGTCCAGCGCCAAGCCGGCGGCCACCAGGGTCCGGAGCTGGTCCTGGGACTCCGCGGTCAGCGGATGGCAGAGGATCAGGCTCGCCACGTCGTGGATGTCGCGCAGCCGCAGCAGCGGATGGCCGGCGTTCTGCGGGTCCAGCGCCGCGGCCATCCGGGCGCGGACCTCGGCGGCGACGCCCTCTTCCGCTACCGGCGCCGCGGGCGCTTCCGGCGTCGGCGCCGCGAGAACCGCCTGGGCCTGCACGTTGTCGGGCTCGAGCGCGATCAGCGCGCGGGCGTAGCGCTCGGCCTCCTCGGTACGGCCGAGCACCTGGTTGCACTGGAGGGCCGCGGCCAGCATGCCGGTGGCGGTGGGCAGCAGGCGGGCCAGCGCCGCGGCGTACTTCTCCGCCTCGGCGACCTGGCCGGTCCCGGCCAGGGCGTTGTACTTGGCGATGGCCGCGGTGGACTGCTCGCGGATTTCGCTGGCGATCGGCCCCGGCCCGCCGTGCAGCGCCTGCAGGGTTGCCAGGGTCTCCAGGGCCTCAAGGGTCCGGCCGCGGGCTCCGAACGCCGTCGCCAGCGCCCTCAGCGCCTCAGGATCCTCAGGCCGGAGCGCGGCGATGTGCTCCCACAGCGTCAGGGCGTCCTCGACCCGGCCCTCGCCGCGCAGGCGTCTGGCCAAGGCCGCGAGCTTGTCGGTGTCGACCGCCTGGGGCGCCGGGGAGAGCTGCAGGTTCATGGCCGATCGAAGAACTGGCCGTACATGCCGACCACGTGGTTCCGCGTCGGGCCGAGGTAGTCGCCGTTCATGGGCGTGAAGCTGATCGCGCCCCGCCACATCATCTGGAACTCGAACCGCTCGGGCGCGGACGGCCAGTTCGGCTCCGACCCCAGCGCCATGTGCTCCAGGAGCGGGATCTTCGGCGCCAGGATCAGGTCCTCGCCCATGTTGTCGAGCACCCAGCGGTGATGGATGAAGCCGCGATACGGCCCTTCGGGGCGGAGGCTCTCCAGGTAGCGCGACGGCACGGCGATATACCCCGCCTCGGCGATGCGCGGCAGCATCTCCAGCGTCATGGCCGGATAGGCCAGGTCCTCGAGCGTGTGCGAGCAGATGCAGTAGGAGAAGCGCCCGTGCTTGGCCACGTGGCGCAGCACGCCGTCGAAGCTGCGGCTGTCGTTGAGATTGCCGGTGAAGTGCAGCGGAGCCACGCCGCACTCGCTCATGTCGAAGGTGGCGTCCAGCACCTCGGCCGACCACGGGTTCGCCGCCGCGCCGATGTCGATGACCGTGAAATCCGGGCACTTCGCCTTCTGAGCGCGCAGCCAGTCCATCAGCGGGCCGTGGCCGTGCAGCGGGCCATAGGCGTAGTTCTGGCTCGGCCGCTTCACCACCCGTTCGAACAGGAAGTCCATCTGCAGGATGTTGCCGTCGTGCACGCCCTTCAGGCGGTGCACCTCGGTGATGTCGGCGCAACGGAAGCCCATGGCGTTGAGCTGGGCGAACACCGCCTCGGCCCTCGCGCCGCCGGCGTTGAACTCCACCATGGAGACTTCCAGCAGGATGTAGTCGGCGTGGCGCAGCACGGTCTGCCCACCCTGCAGGACGTCCAGTTCCGAGCCCTGGGTGTCGATCTTCACGAAGTCGAAGCGGCGGCCGGCGAAGACGTCGTCGAGGCGCACCTTCGGCACCTCCTGCTTCATCACCACCTCGTCGCGAAAGAAGGCGGTGTTCTCCCGGTAGAGCGACGTTCCGGTGGACTGCAGCCACTCCTTGGTCATGAACAGCTCGGCGACGCCCGCCTCGTTGGAGGCGGCCACCGCCAGCCGCTCGGCCGGGAGCTTCTCGAGCTCCTCCTGGCAGAACGGATTGGGCTCGATGAGCGTCGGGGCGCAGTCCGGGAACACCTCCAGGAACCCCCGCGTGAAGGAGCCCACATGGGCCCCCACGTCGAGCAGAGTGCGGGGCGAATAGCCCTGGAACCGCAGACCTTCGAGAGTGGACCTGTTCATCTAATTCCTTGCCTGGTCAGTCGGTTCTGCAGGTGTCTTGACGCTCAGCCCGCGGCCGCGGCGCGCCGGCGGGCGGGCCGCTCGGCTTCGGCCGGCGCCGCGTCGTCCCGGCGCGGACGCTCGGCAGCGGCGATGTCATCGGCCGTCCACAAGCGGCTGTCGGCGTGCAGCGGGCGCACCCGGTGCCGGCGCTCGAGCGCCGCCTTGTAGAGGCCCTGGTAGTCGCGCTCGGCCAGCATCTCGCGGGCCTCGTGATCGAAGCCGATGCCGATGTTCAGATAGGCCTCGAGGTTGGCGAGGTCCGGCCGCGGCAGCTGCCCGGAGGCGCAGTCCTCGGCCATGCCGCGGTAGAGCCCTTCCAGCCGGTCGACGAGCTTCTCCATGTTGAACAGGTCGCAGGTGTCGCGGTTGGCTTCCAGCCGGGCCTTCAGCGCGGCCAGGGCCGCCCGGTCATTGCCGAGCTCGATGCCGCGGGCCACGAAGTCCTCGGGCGTCTCTGTCACCAGGTCCGGCATGCCGGCGGAGCGCACGAGGCTGCCGCAGACCCGGCTGGCGAAGCTGCGGCCCGACAGGGTCAGGATCGGCACGCCCATCCAGAGCGCGTCCGAACAGGTAGTGTGGGCGCCGTACGGAACCGTGTCCAGGAACAGGTCGGCCAGCGGATAGCGCGCCAGGTGCCAGGGGTTGGCCAGCTTAGGCGCGAAGTGGATCCGCAAGCGGTCGACCCCGTGCTGCTCGGCCATGGCCCGCAGGCGCTCGGCCGCCTCGGGCGTGCTCTCCAGGAGCCAGAGGACGCTGCCCTCCACCCCCTTCAGGATCTCCATCCACCGGGCGAAGGTGAAGCGGTTGATCTTCTGCGGCCCGTTGAAACAGCAGAAGACGACGGCGTCTTCCGGCAAGCCGGCGTCGGCGCGCGCGGGCCGCTCCTCGGCGATGATCCGGCGGCGGTCGTTCGGCTGGTAGCAGGGCAGCCGCACGACCTTCTCCGAATAATAGAGCTCGGAGCCCTCCGGGATGATCCAGTCGTCGGCGACGATGTAGTGGTGGTACGGGCTGCCCATGGTGCCGGGGAAGCCCAGCCAGTTCACCAGAACCGGGGCGGGCCGGCGGGCGAAGACGCCGGTGCGGGCGTCGCGGGTGTGGCCGTTCACGTCCACCAGGATGTCGATGCCGTCGGCGGCGATCTGGCGGGCCGCAACGTCGTCCGTCATCTCGCGGATGTCGGTCCAGTGCTCGACGGAGGCCTTGATCCTCTGGGTGAGCGCGTCGTTGCCGGGCCGGCCGCAGTAGTAGGCGAAGACCTCCACCTTCTCGCGGTCGTGCAGCTCGAAGAGCTCGGCCATCAGATAGCCTACGGCGTGGTCGCGCAGGTCGGACGAGATGTAGCCCACCCGCAGGCGACGGCCGTCCAGGTCGATCTTCGCGTGACGGCGGTCGACGTCGAGGTTGTCGAAGGTCTCCTCGATCGCCTGTTCCACGTAGCGGTGCGCACAGGCGAGCTGCAGCAGCGGGTCGTCGGTATAGGCGCCCATGGAGAGCGGGTGGATGGCGAGCATCTGGCTCTTTCGGTCCACCCCCTCGAACGGCTGGATCACCGGCCATTTGCACTGGCCCAGCCTGAGCGCCATGAACTGCTCCATGACGTCGCGCTGGGCCGGGTTGAGGGTCAGCGCCTCCTGCAGCGCCGTCTCCGCCGTCTCCAGCTTCTGGTGCTCGCCGAGCACCCGCCCGAGCTGCTTCAGGGCGGCGATCTTGTAGCCGACCTGCAGTCCGCTGATCGGCGCGAGCTTGCCGATGACGACCTTCCAGAGCTCCACGCCGTCATTGGCGGCGCCGGTCCGCTCCAGCAGTCCGCCCAGGTTGATGTAGGCGGGGATGAACTCGGGATTGGCGGCGATGGCGGCCCGGAGCAGCTCCACTGCCTCGGCTACGTCGCCGAGGTTCGTGGCCACCACGGCGGCGTTGAACTGGGCGACGAAGAGCTGCGGGTGCTCTTTATTGAAGTTCATCCAGATCTTGTAGATCTGCTGCGCGAGCCGGGGCTGCCCCCCCTCCCCCAGCTGGCCGGCGGCGCCGATCAGCTCGGTCAGGCTCATGCCGCCGTTGGTGACCTTGTGCAGGGCGGCCATGAAGGCGTCGTCGGACATCGGGTTCTCGAGCGCGGGTCGTGGGCCGTCCGGCGCCCCGCGCGCCAGCGGGCGGCGGGACGATTCGGATCAGCAAAAGGATGGCATGGGGCCGGAGTCGCACCAATCGACGAGCGGCGGTTTCCAGCCCGCAGCGCCATCACGCCGCACCTCGCGCAGAGGCCACGAGACGCCGGCCGCGGGAGGGGTCCCGCCGCCGGCGTCCTGATCAGCGTCAGGTGTTCATCACGTAGATGTCGACCTGCTCGGCGGACATCGACTGCACCTGGGTGACCGTGAAGGCCGAGAGCTGCGTCGAGGTCATGGCCGACATGTTGGTCGTGGTCAGCTCGTCGATCTGGGTGACCGTCAGGCCCGGGATCTGGGTCGTGGTGAGCGCCTGGACCTGGGTTTCGGTCAGGGCGCCGATCACCGTCGTCGAGAGCGCGCCCAGCTGGGTGGAGAGCAGCGAGCCGAGCTGGGTGGTGCTCAGCTCCCCGATATCGGTGACCTCCAGGCTCCGCAGCTGGGTGGCCGTGAGGCCCTTCAGCTGGGTCGTGGAGAGCGCCTGCATCTGGGTCTCGTCCATGGCCATCAGGGTGAGCGCCGCCAGCGCGCCCAGTTGGGTCGCCGAGAGGTAGCTGACCTGGGTCGAGCTCAGCTCGCCGATGTCGGTCTCGGTGAGGCCCTTGAGCTGGGTCGTGGTCAGGCCCTTCAGCTGGGTCGAGCTCAGCACGTCCATCTGGGTCTCGGAGAGCTCCGAGAAGTTGGTCGCCGACAGCGCCCCGAGCTGGGTGGCCGTCAGCGCGCCGATCTGGGTCTCGGTGATCTCCGCCATGTCCGTGGTCGAGAGGCCGCGGAGCTGGGTGACCGTCATGCCCGCCAGCTGGGTGGTGGTCAGGCCGGAAGTCTTGGTCTCGTCCATCGCCGACAGGTTGGTCGCCGAGATGGCCCCCACCTGCGTCGCGCTGAGCGCCCCGATCTGCGTGGTCGTCAGCTCAGCGAAGTCGGTCTCGTTGAGGCTCCGCAGCTGGGTGGCCGTGAGGCCCTTCACCTGCGTCTCGCTCAGCGAGCCGATCTGGGTCTCGTCGAGCGCCGAGAGGTTGGTCGCCGAGAGGCCGCCGACCTGGGTCGAGGCCAGGCCCGAGAGCTGGGTGGTCGTCAGGGCCACCATGTTGGTGGTCGACAGCGCCCCGAGCTGGGTGGTGGTCAGCGCCGCGAGCTGGGTCGAGGCCAGTTCGCCCACGTCGGTCTCGTTGAGACCGGCGATCTGGGTCGTGGTCAGGCCCTTCAGCTGGGTCGACGTCAGCGCCGACACCTGCGTCCCGTCGAGGGCGGAGACCGCCGTCGAGGTGAGCGCGCCGAGCTGGGTCGCGGTCAGGGCGCCGATCTGGGTCTCGGAGAGTTCCGAGATGTCCGTCTCGTTCAGGCCCCGCAGCTGGGTCGCCGTCAGCGCCTTCACCTGGGTGGTGGAGAGCTGGCCGACCTGGGTCTCGTCCAGCGCCGAGAGGCTGGTCGAGGTCATGGCCGCGAGCTGCGTCCCGGCGAGCTGACCGATCTGGGTTTCCGACAGGTCGCCCACGTCGGTCTCGGTGAGGCCGGCGATCTGGGTCGTCGTCAGGCCCTTCAGCTGGGTCTCCGTCAGGGCGCCCATCTGGGTCTCGTCCATCCCCGAGAGGTTGGTGGCCGAGAGCGCCCCGATCTGGGTGGCTGAGAGCTGGCTGATCTGGGTGGTGGTCAGCTCCGCGAAGTCGGTGGTCGACATGCCGCGCAGCTGGGTCGCCGTGAGGCCCTTCACCTGGGTCTCGGTCAGCGAGCTCATCTGGGTGGCGTCGAGCGCCGCAAGGTTGGTGGCCGAGAGGCCGCCGACCTGGGTCGAGGTCAGGCCCGAGAGCTGGGTGGTGCTCAGCGCGGTGATGTTGGTGGTCGAGAAGGCCCCGAGCTGGGTGGTGGCCAGGGCCGCCAGCTGGGTCGAGGCCAGTTCGCCCACGTCGGTCTCGTTGAGGCCGGCGATCTGGGTCGTGGTCAGGCCCTTCAGCTGGGTCGACGTCAGCGCCGACACCTGCGTCCCGTCGAGGGCGGAGACCGCCGTCGAGGTGAGCGCGCCGAGCTGGGTCGCGGTCAGGGCGCCGATCTGGGTCTCGGAGAGTTCCGAGATGTCCGTCTCGTTCAGGCCCCGCAGCTGGGTCGCCGTCAGCGCCTTCACCTGGGTGGTGGAGAGCTGGCCGACCTGGGTCTCGTCCAGCGCCGAGAGGCTGGTCGAGGTCATGGCCGCGAGCTGCGTCCCGGCGAGCTGACCGATCTGGGTTTCCGACAGGTCGCCCACGTCGGTCTCGGTGAGGCCGGCGATCTGGGTCGTCGTCAGGCCCTTCAGCTGGGTCTCCGTCAGGGCGCCCATCTGGGTCTCGTCCATCCCCGAGAGGTTGGTGGCCGAGAGCGCCCCGATCTGGGTGGCTGAGAGCTGGCTGATCTGGGTGGTGGTCAGCTCCGCGAAGTCGGTGGTCGACATGCCGCGCAGCTGGGTCGCCGTGAGGCCCTTCACCTGGGTCTCGGTCAGCGAGCTCATCTGGGTGGCGTCGAGCGCCGCAAGGTTGGTGGCCGAGAGGCCGCCGACCTGGGTCGAGGTCAGGCCCGAGAGCTGGGTGGTGCTCAGCGCGGTGATGTTGGTGGTCGAGAAGGCCCCGAGCTGGGTGGTGGCCAGGGCCGCCAGCTGGGTCGAGGCCAGTTCGCCCACGTCGGTCTCGTTGAGGCCGGCGATCTGGGTCGTCGTCAGGCCCTTCAGCTGGGTCGACGTCAGCGCCGCCATCTGGGTCCCGTCGAGGGCCGACAGCGCCGTGGCCGTCAGGGCCCCGAGCTGGGTGGCCGTCAGGGCCCCGAGCTGGGTCTCCGACAGCTCACCCATATCGGTCTCGTTGAGGCCGCGCAGCTGGGTGGCGGTCAGCGCCTTCAGCTGGGTCGCCGAAAGCTGGCCAACCTGGGTCTCGTCAAGAGCCGAGAGGCTGGTCGTGGCCAGGTTGGAGAGCTGGGTCCCGCTCAGCTGGCCGATCTGGGTCTCGGTCAGTTCCCCGACGTCGGTCTCGTTGAGGCCGCGCATCTGGGTGGCCGTCAGGCCCTTCAGCTGCGTCTCGGTCAGGGCCGCGGTCTTGGTCTCGTCCATGGACGAGAGGTTGGTCGCCGACAGCGCGCCGATCTGGGTGGCGCTCAGGGCGGCGATCTGCGTCGAAGTCAGCTCAGCGAAGTCGGTCTCGTTGAGGCTCCGCAGCTGGGTGGCCGTGAGCCCCTTCACCTGCGTCTCGTTCAGCGAGCCGATCTGGGTCTCGTCGAGCGCCGAGAGGTTGGTCGCCGAGAGGCCGCCGACCTGGGTCGAGGTCAGGCCCGAAAGCTGGGTGGTGCTCAGCGCCGCCACATTGGTTGTGGAGAGCGCGCCAAGCTGGGTGGCGCTGAAGGCGGAGAGCTGGGTCGACGAGAACTCGCCGATGTCGGTGGTCGTCAGATCCTTCAGCTGGGTGGAGGTGAGCCCCTTCACCTGGGTGGAGGACAGCGCCGCCATCTGGGTCTCGTCCAGCGCCGACAGCGCCGTCGCTGTCAGGGCTCCGAGCTGGGTCGAAGTCATGGCGCCGAGCTGGGTCTCGGAAAGCTCGGCGATGTCGGTCTCGTTGAGGCCCTTCAGTTGGGTCGCCGTGAGCGCCTTCACCTGGGTGGTGGAGAGCGACGCCACCTGAGTCTCGTCGAGCGCCGAGAGGCTGGTCGCCACCAGGTTGGAGATCTGGGTCCCGCTCAGCTGGCCGATCTGGGTCTCGGTCAGTTCGCCCACGTCGGTCTCGTTGAGGCCGCGCATCTGGGTGGCCGTCAGGCCCTTCAGCTGCGTCTCGGTCAGAGCCGCCATCTGGGTCTCGTCCATGGCCGAGACGTTGGTGGCCGAAAGCGCGCCGATCTGGGTCGAGGTCAGCGAGCCGAGCTGGGTGGTGGTCAGTTCGGCGAAGTCCGTGGTCGAGATCGTCCGCAGCTGGGTCGCGGTCAGACCCTTCACCTGGGTCTCGCTCAGCGACGACATCTGGGTGGCGTCGAGCGCCGACAGGTTGGTGGCCGAGAGCTGGCCGACCTGGGTCGAGGTCAGGCCGGCGAGCTGGGTGGTGCTCAGCGCCGCGACGCTGGTGGTCGTCAGGCCGCCGAGCTGGGTGCTGGTGAACGCCGACAGCTGGGTCGACGAGAATTCCGCGATGTCGGTGGTCGTCAGCTCGGCGAGCTGGGTCTTCGTGAGACCCTTCACCTGCGTCGAGGTGAGCGCCGCCATCTGGGTCTCGTCCAGCGCCGACAGGGCGGTGGCCGTCAGGGCGCCCAGCTGGGTCGAGGTCATCACCCCAACCTGGGTCTCGGAAAGTTCGGCGATGTCGGTCTCGGTGAGGCCCTTCAGCTGGGTCGCCGTGAGGCCCTTCACCTGCGTCGTCGAGAGCGAGCCGACCTGGGTCTCGGAGAGCGCCGACAGCGACGTGGAGGTCAGGTTCGAGAGCTGGGTGGCGCTCAGCTGGCCGACCTGGGTCTCGGAGAGTTCGCCCACGTCGGTCTCGTTCAGCCCCTTCATCTGAGTGGCCGTCAGGCCCTTCAGCTGGGTCTCGGTGAGCGCCGCCATCTGCGTCGCATCCATGGCCGAGACGTTCGTCGAGGAGAGCGCGCCGATCTGCGTGGAGGTCAGCGAGCCGAGCTGGGTGGTGGTCAGTTCGGCGAAGTCCGTGGTCGAGATCGTCCGCAGCTGGGTCGCGGTCAGACCCTTCACCTGGGTCTCGCTCAGCGACGACATCTGGGTGGCGTCGAGCGCCGACAGGTTGGTGGCCGAGAGCTGGCCGACCTGGGTCGAGGTCAGGCCGGCGAGCTGGGTGGTGCTCAGCGCCGCGACGCTGGTGGTCGTCAGGCCGCCGAGCTGGGTGCTGGTGAACGCCGACAGCTGGGTCGACGAGAATTCCGCGATGTCGGTGGTCGTCAGCTCGGCGAGCTGGGTCTTCGTGAGACCCTTCACCTGCGTCGAGGTGAGCGCCGCCATCTGGGTCTCGTCCAGCGCCGACAGGGCGGTGGCCGTCAGGGCGCCCAGCTGGGTCGAGGTCATCACCCCAACCTGGGTCTCGGAAAGTTCGGCGATGTCGGTCTCGGTGAGGCCCTTCAGCTGGGTCGCCGTGAGGCCCTTCACCTGCGTCGTCGAGAGCGAGCCGACCTGGGTCTCGGAGAGCGCCGACAGCGACGTGGAGGTCAGGTTCGAGAGCTGGGTGGCGCTCAGCTGGCCGACCTGCGTCTCGGAGAGTTCGCCCACGTCGGTCTCGTTGAGGCCCCGCATCTGGGTGGCCGTCAGCCCCTTCAGCTGCGTCTCAGTGAGCGCCGCCATCTGGGTCTCGTCCATGGCCGAGACGTTGGTGGCCGAAAGCGCGCCGATCTGGGTCGAGGTCAGCGAGCCGAGCTGGGTGGTGGTCAGTTCGGCGAAGTCCGTGGTCGAGATCGTCCGCAGCTGGGTCGCGGTCAGACCCTTCACCTGGGTCTCGCTCAGCGACGACATCTGGGTGGCGTCGAGCGCCGACAGGTTGGTGGCCGAGAGCTGGCCGACCTGGGTCGAGGTCAGGCCGGCGAGCTGGGTGGTGCTCAGCGCCGCGACGCTGGTGGTCGTCAGGCCGCCGAGCTGGGTGCTGGTGAACGCCGACAGCTGGGTCGACGAGAATTCCGCGATGTCGGTGGTCGTCAGCTCGGCGAGCTGGGTCTTCGTCAGCCCCTTCACCTGGGTCGAGGACAGCGCCGCCATCTGGGTCTCGTCCAGCGCCGACAGCGCCGTCGCGGTGAGCGCCCCGAGCTGGGTCGGAGTCATGGCGCCAAGCTGGGTCTCGGAAAGCTCGGCGATATCGGTCTCGTTCAGGCCCTTCAGCTGGGTCGCCGTCAGCGCCTTCACCTGGGTGGCGGAGAGCGAGCCGACCTGGGTCTCGGTGAGGGCCGAGACCGCGGTGGAGGTCAGGTTCGAGAGCTGGGTGCCCGAGAGGCTGGCGATCTGCGTCTCGGAAAGCTCGCCCACGTCGGTCTCGGTCAGCCCCTTCATCTGGGTCGCCGTCAGACCCTTGAGCTGGGTGGTGCTGAGCGCCTCCACCTGGGTGGCGTCGAGGGCCGACAGGTTGGTGGACGAGAGCGCCCCAAGTTGCGTCGAGGTCAGGGAGCCGAGCTGGGTCGTGGTCAGCTCGGCGAAGTCGGTGGTCGAGATCGTCCGCAGCTGGGTCGCCGTCAGGCCCTTCACCTGGGTCTCGCTCAGCGACGACATCTGGGTGGCGTCGAGCGCCGACAGGTTGGTGGCCGAGAGCTGGCCGACCTGGGTCGAGGTCAGGCCGGCGAGCTGGGTGGTGCTCAGCGCCGCGACGCTGGTGGTCGTCAGGCCGCCGAGCTGGGTGCTGGTGAACGCCGACAGCTGGGTCGACGAGAATTCCGCGATGTCGGTGGTCGTCAGCTCGGCGAGCTGGGTCTTCGTCAGCCCCTTCACCTGGGTCGAGGACAGGACCGCCATCTGGGTCTCGTCCAGCGCCGACAGCGCCGTCGCCGTCAGGGCCCCGAGCTGGGTGGAGCCGAGGGCGCTGATCTGGGTGGCCGAGAGCTCAGCGATATCCGTGGTCTCAAGCGCCTTCAGCTGGGTGAGCGACAGGCCCTTGATCTGCGTGGCGCTCAGCGCGGCGACCTGGGTCGCGTCCAGCGCCATGAAGTTGGTCACGCCGAGGCCGGCGACCTGGGTCGAGGCCAGCGCCGACAGCTGGGTCGTGGTCAGCTCGGCGATGTCGGTGGTCTCGAGGCTGCGGAGCTGGGTGGCGGTCAGCCCCTTCACCTGGGTGGCGCTCAGCGAGCCCATCTGGGTCGCGTCGAGCGCGGACAGGGCGGTCGTGGTCAGCGCTCCGACCTGGGTCGAGGTCAGGCCGGAGAGCTGGGTGGTGCTGAGCTCGGCGATGTCCGTGGCGCTGAAACCGCGGATCTGGGTCGCCGTCAGCGCGGCGAGCTGGGTCGAGCTCAGCGAGCCCATCTGGGTCTCGGTCAGGGCCGAGAAGTTGGTGCTCGACAGCGCCTTCAGCTGGGTGGACGTCAGCGCGCCGATCTGGGTCGTCGTGAATTCGGCGATGTCGGTCTCGTTGAGACCGGCGAGCTGGCTCGTCGTCAGGCCGCTGAGCTGGGTGGCGTCGAGG
The DNA here is from genome assembly GCF_036821595.1 of Phenylobacterium sp. Taxonomy (GTDB): domain Bacteria; phylum Pseudomonadota; class Alphaproteobacteria; order Caulobacterales; family Caulobacteraceae; genus Phenylobacterium. The sequence goes on along the minus strand of NZ_DAISJG010000014.1, from coordinate 62,717 downwards.
GCCGCGAACTCGGTCTCGTCCAGGCTGGACAGATTCGTGGCGGAGAGCGCGCTCAGCTGCGTCTTGTTGAACGCGCCGATCTGGGTGGAGGTCAGCTCGCCGAAGTCGGTGGTGCTGAGCGACTTCAGCTGGGTCGCGGTCAGGCCCGCGACCTGGGTGGTGTTCAGCGAGCTGATCTGGGTCTCGTCCAGCGCCGCCAGGCCCGTCGTCGCCAGGGCCGAGATCTGGGTCGAGGACAGGGCCGACAGCTGGGTCGTGCTGAGTGCGGTCAGGGCCGTCGTGGTCAGGGCGTTCAGCTGGGTGGTCTTCAGGAGCCCGATCTGGGTCGACGAGAACTCGGCGATATCGGTCTCGTTGAGGCCCTTGAGCTGGGTCGTCGTCAGGCCCGCGAGCTGGGTCGAGGTGAGCGCCTGGACCTTCGTCTCGTCCATCGCCGAGACGTTGGTGAACGTCAGCGCGCCGAGCTGGGTGGAGCTGAACGCCCCGAGCTGGGTGGAGGTCAGCTCGCCGAAGTCGGTCTCGTTGAGCGAGCGCAGGTGCGTCGCCGTCAGCCCCTTCACCTGGGTCGTCGTCAGAGCGCCCATCTGGGTGCCGTCGAGAGCCGACAGGTTGGTGGTCGACAGGCCGCCGATCTGGGTGGAGGTGAGCCCGCCGAGCTGGGTCTCGGTCAGCACCGCCATGCCCGTGGTGGACAGGGCGTTCAGCTGGGCCGCGGTCAGGGCGCCCAGCTGGGTGGACGACAGCTCGCCCACGTCGGTCTCGGTGAGCCCGCCCATCTGCGTCAGCGACAGGCCGCGCATCTGGGTGGTGGTCAGGGCGCCCATCTGCGTGGAGTCGAGGGCAGAGAAGTTGGTGGCGGTCAGGCCGCCGAGCTGGGTCGCCGACAGGGCGGCGATCTGGGTGGTCGAGAACTCCGCGATGTCGGTCTCAGAGAGACCCTTCATCTGCGTCGCGGTCAGGCCCTTCAGCTGCGTCGCCGAGAGGGCGCTCATCTGGGTCGAGGTCAGGGCGGACAGATTCGTGGCGGTGAGCGCCGCCAGTTGCGTCGAGGCGAGCGCCGCGAGCTGGGTCGTGCCCAGGACGCCGACGGCGGTCTCGGTGAGTTCCTTCAGCTGGGTGCTGGTCAGCCCCGCGACCTGGGTCGCGGTCAGCGCGCCCATCTGGGTCTCGGAGAAGGCGCCGAGCGCGGTGGTGGTCAGGGCGCCGATCTGGGTCTTGGTGAGACCCGAAAGCTGGGTGGTGGCGAGTTCGCCGATGTCGGTCTCGTTGAGGCCCTTCACCTGCGTCGCCGTCAGGGCGCCGAGCTGGGTGGAGGTGAGCGCCGCGGCCTGGGTCTCGGTCAGAACCGAGATGTTGGTCGCGCTGAGCGCCTGCAGCTGGGTGGTCTTCAACGCGGCGATCTGGGTGGTCGTCAGCTCGCCCACGTCGGTCGCGCTGAAGCCCCTGATCTGGGTGGCGGTGAGCCCGGCCAGCTGGGTGGTGGTGAGCGCGGCGACTTCCGTCTCGTCCAGGCTGGACAGGTTGGTGGCCGAAAGCGCCCCGAGCTGGGTGGAGGAAAAGGCGCCGATCTGGGTCGAGGTCAGCTCGTCGAAGTCCGCGGCCGCCATGGAACGCAGCTGGGTGGCCGTCAGACCCGCGATCTGGGTCGTGGTGAACGTGCCGACCTGGGTGCCGTCGAAGGCGGCGAACTTGGTCGCCGACAGGCCGCCGAGCTGGGTGGCCGAGAGCCCGCCGAGCTGGGTCTCGGTGAGCAGCGCCAAGTTGGTGGTGGTGAGCGCGCCGAGCTGGGTCGTGCTGAAGACGCCGATCTGCGTCTTGCTGAGTTCGCCGATGTCGGTCTCGGTCAGCGCCGCGAGCTGGGTGGAGGTGAGCCCCTTCACCTGGGTCGTGGTGAGCGCGCCGATCTGAGTCTCGTCCAGCACCGACAGGTTGGTGGCCGACAGTCCGGAGAGCTGGGTCGAGGACAGGACGCCGATGTGGGTGACGTCGAGGGCGCCGAGCTGGGTGGTGGTGAAGGCGTTGAGCTGCTGACCGTTGAACACCACGAGCTGGGTGGTGTCGAAGACGATCGAGGTCTGCAGGTAGGGGATCTGGGTGGCGGTGAGGCCTTTCACCTGGGTCGCGGTGATCGCGCCGACCTGCGTCGCATCCAGGACCGCGATGCCGCTGGTGTTGATGGCCCCGAGCTGCGTTGCGCTCAGCGACTTGATGTCGGTGGTCGAGAGGCTCTGGATCGTCGTGACCGACAGCGCGCTGATCTGGGCGGCCGTGAGGTTTGAGATACCCATTATTCCACCCTGTCCAGTTCAGACGCCCAATCGGCCGGTCAAACGAGAAATACGAAGAGAAACGCTAGTCGATTGGTGCTTTTCGCACCCGGTACGCACATCAGGAGTCCCTTTCAAATTCGTTACACTGAGTCGTGTGAAGGGGGGCGGCGCCGCCTAGTGTGGGGCTGAAGGACGCAGTCAGTCTTCGCGCCTGGAGTCCGCCGGTTCACTAGCTGTGGCGCGTTGCCGCAGGGGCGGAAGTTCTGCATTCCCGCGCCATGCCCTTCGGGCGATCACTTCCGAGCACCGAAAGCAATGGCAAAGCTCAAACATAAGCCGCCACGGGTATTTGATGCTTCAAGGTGAAGCTTGCCGCGACGTCTTATGTCCGGGCAGAGATGGCATTATACAGTAAAGCCTGCCGGGCTTGTCTTGGCGACTGCGACAACTTGCAGTCCTCTCACACTCCAAGCGTTGCGCTACCCGCTTCGTCGCGCGCCGGCCACGGCGGCGCCGGGCCTGGGACGTTCAGGTCTTCTCCGGGTTGGGGAAATACTTGAGTTGTCTTTAGACCGGACCGCCTGCCTCCAGGACCTTCGGAAGCTCGCCTGCGACCGCCGCGGCGCGCTCGCCGTGGAGCTTGCCCTTCTCGCACCCCTCCTGCTGCTGATTCTCGCGGGCCTCGTCGACATGTCGCGCCTGGTCATCCAGAGCATGCAGATCCGCGCCGCCGCCCAGGCCGGCGCCGATTATGCGCTGGCGCGCGACTACGACGCCGCCGCCATCCGGGCCGCGGTCCGCGACGCCACGCCGCTCGACGTCAGCGGCTCCCCCGCGCCGACGCAGACCTGGGGCTGCGTGGGGCCCGACCGCACCATCGCCCCTAGCCAGCCCCGGGGGACCTGCCCGTCCGGCCGCACGGCCGGCGAGTTCGTCACCGTCCGCGCGCGGGCCGCGTTCCGGCCGCTGATGCCCTGGCCCAGGATCGCCCTGCCGGCGGAGCTGCGGGCGCAGGCCATGGTGCGCGTGCGATGAGCCGACCACGCCGGAGCCTGGCGCGCGACCGCTCGGGCGCGACCGCCGTGGAAGCGAGCCTGATCCTGCCGGTGCTGCTCCTCGTCCTGATGGGAACCATGGAGCTCGGCCGGATGGCCTGGACCCAGTCGGCCCTCACCTACGCCGTGCAGGAGGCGGCCCGCTGCGCCGCCGTGCGCCCGGGCGTCTGCGGGACCCCGGCCGACATCCGGGCCTACGCCGTCCGCCGGGCCTCGCCGCTCGCCGTGCCGCCGGCCACCTTCACCGCCGTCGAAGCCGGTTGCGGGTGGGAGGTGCAGGCCGACCTCCAATACCGGTTCCTGCTGCGCGCGCTGGCGCCGGCCGGTCCCACCATCCGCGCCAGGACCTGCCGGCGATGAGGCTGGGAGGTCTCCTTGCCGTTGGCCGGGCTCTGCGCGCCGATCGCGCCGGCGCAACGGCGATCACCACCGGCCTGCTGATGGTGGTGGGCCTGGGCTTCGTCGGCCTGGGGGTGGATGTGGGCGCCGCCTACAACGCCCGCCGGGCCGCGCAGAACGCCGCCGACTCCGCCGCCTTCAGCGGCGCGGCGGCCGCCATGGGCGGCGACCCGAACGTGGCGCTGCAGGCCCGCGCGGTCGCCGACCGCTACGGCATGGTCCATGGCGAGGACGGCGTCACGGTCGAGGTCAACAGCCCCGCCTCCCGCGGCGCCTACGCCGCCAACCCGCAGGCCGTGGAGGTGATCGTCACCCGGCCGATGAAACGCTTCTTCGCGGCCTTCCTGGGCGCCGAGGAGGGCGTGGTCCGCGCCCGCGCCGTGGCGGTGGCGGGCTCCGCCGGCGACGGCTGCATCATCGCGCTGAACCCCAGCGTGGGGGACGCCATCCTGATCAACGGCGGGGTGACCGTGACCGCGGCCGGCTGTTCGGTCTATTCCAACTCCGCGAGCAACCGCTCGATGACCGCGAACGGCCCGTCCACGGTGGACGCCAAGAGCGTCGAGCTGGTGGGCCAGCTGTTGCGGAACGGTCCCGGGGTCATCACCGGCCCGGTGAACACCGGCGTCCCGACGGTCGCCGACCCCTACCGCGACGTGGGCGTGCCCGCCTACGCCCACCTCCCCTGCGAGACGCCGCACATCATCACCAGCGGCCAGACGCTGAACCCGCAGCGCAAACCGATCGTGGTCTACTGCACCGGCCTCACCGTGCAGACCCTGCAGACGGTCACCTTCAACCCGGGGATCTACGTCGTCGAAGGTCCGCTGATCTTCAACGGCAACGTCGTGGTCAGGGGCGACGGCGTCACCTTCGTCATGACCAACCGGGGCACGGGCCCAATCCCCAGCGTGACGGTCAACGGCGCGTCCGCGGACATCGAGCTGAGCGCCCCGAGCTCGGGGCCGATGGGGGGGATCCTGTTCTACCAGGACGGTCGCGCAGGCAGCGGCTCGAACATATTCAACGGCGGTTCGCGGGCCCGTTTCCGCGGCGCGCTCTACTTCCCCAGCCAGGCCGTGATCTTCAATGGCGGCACGGACGTCACCAGCGGAGGTTGCACCCAGCTGATCGCCAACCGCATCACCTTCAACGGCGCCGCGCGGCTGGCCATGGATTGCGCCGGCATGCCCCTTCGCGGACCGGGCGGCTCGCGCACGGAGCTGGTGGAGTAAGCTTAGCCAGGAACTCGCACGCCGCTGCTACGTGTATCATGTCATGGCAAAGCTTTATGCGGCATTTTGGTGCCCGCCTGAGGGCCAATTGGCTATTCCGCATAATAATGGATATCCGCTAAGGCGTTATTGCGACCCATTTTGGTGCGACGGGCGAGCTTTTGTCGCAGATTACAACCATTGCGATTGGTTAACGCAGGTTTTAACTTCCTCTCATCCGAAGGGGCGGAAGCATAGACACATGCCCCCGGAGCTATCGAGAGCAAGGGGCTTATCCACATGACCAAGCTGCTGAAGAACCTCGCCGGTGACCGCAAGGGCGCCACGGCGATCGAATACGGCCTCATCGCGGCCTTCATAGCGCTCGCTCTGGTGACCTCGCTGGGCGGCGTCAAGGACGCCGTGAAGGGCAAGTTCGATCAGGTCGGTACGGACGTCGCCGCCGCCGGCACGGAGTAAGTCAGTCCCGGGAGGTCCGGCCCGCTCCGGCGCGCCGGACCTCCTGGTCTTTCAGTTCGCGTAACCCGAGGCCGAAGACCCCATGATCACCCTTCACGACGTGCCGGTGATCGCAGGACTCTCGACCACCCTGGCGGCGCTGGTCTGGGCGGCGGCGAGCGACGTGCGCCGTTACCTGATCCCCAACCGCATCCCCGTCATCATCGCCGTGGCCTACGCGGTCGCCGCCATGGGGACGCCGTTCGGCGCCTGGCTGGCGGGCCTCGCCACGGGCCTGGCCGCGCTGGCGGCCGGCGCTCTGCTCTTCTGGCGCGGCTGGACGGGCGGGGGCGACGTCAAGCTCGCGGCGGTCATCGCGCTCTGGGCCGGCCCCGCGCACATCTCCGATTTCGCCCTGGTGACCTCTGTCGCCGGGGCCGCCCTCGCCGGGCTCATGCTCACGCCGCTCCGCCGCCTGATGCCGCAGGCCGCGGAGGGCCCGGCCGAGGGCCTTCGCCAGCCGATGCCGTTCGGCGTCGCGCTGGCGGCCGGCGGCCTCTGGGTCGTCGTCCTGCAGTTCGCAACCCTCGCCTAGGGAGTCCGACCCGCCTTGCTGTCCGCCCGCCGCCTCAAGTTCCTCAGCCTGGCGCTGCTCATGTCCGGCGGCACCGTGGTGCTGACCCAGCAGTGGCTGCAGGGCGCGGTGCGCGAGGCCGCCGCGGAGGCTCGCGCCAAGGCCGCGCCTGCGGCGCAGGCGCCTGCGACCCGCGTGCTGGTGGCCGCGAGCGAACTGCCGGCCGGCTCCCTGCTCAAGCCGGAGAACCTCCGGTGGCAGAGCTGGCCGGCGGACGCGCCGGTCCAGGACTACTTCACCCAGTCCAGCGCCCGGATCGACGACCTGACCGGCGCGGTGATCCGCAACGGCGTGGCGGCCGGCGAGCCCCTCAATGTCCACCGGGTGGTGAAGCTGGGCGACCGCAGCTTCCTGGCCGCGGTCCTGCAGCCCGGCTACCGGGCCGTGACCGTCAATGTGAACGCCGCCGCCGGCGTCGCCGGGTTCGCCATGCCGGGCGACCATGTGGACCTGATCCTCAGCCGGCCGCTGGACAGCTCCGGGAGCCAGCGCCGCTTCGTGAGCGAGACCGTTCTGAAGGACATCCGGGTGGTCGCCGTCGACCAGCGCGGCCTGGACGGCAAGAAGGATGTCCTCGTGCCCCAGACCGCCACCCTCGAGGTCACCCCCAAGGGGGCGGAGGTGATCGCCGTCGCCGCGGAGCTCGGCAAACTGAGCCTCAGCCTGCGCAGCCTGGGCGCCGCCGACGCTCCGGTGTCCGAGGCGCGCGTCGTCACCCGCACCCTCGACCACGACGCGACGCAGAGCGCCCTGGCGCGCGCCGCCGCGCCGGTGCGCGCCGCGCCGAAGCCGCGCGCGACGCCCGCCGCCGGGGTGCAGGTCTTCCGCGGAACCGAAACCTTCACCGTGGGCGCTGCCTCCACGCCGGGAGTGACCCCATGAAAACCGCCGCCGCCGCGCTCGCGCTCGCCGCCTTCGCCGTCGTCGCCCAGGCGCCCGCCCCGGCCCACGCCGCCGCTGAGGTGGTCGCGGGCGGGGAGAGCGAGCTCGCCCTCGAGGTCGGCAAGGGCCGCCTGATCCGCCTGTCGCGCCCCGCCGCCACGGTGTTCATCGCCGACCCGAAGATCGCCGACGTCCAGGTCAAGTCCCCGACCCTCGTCTACGCCATCGGCAAGGCGCCCGGCGCGACGAGCTTCTATGCGCTGGACGTCCGCGAGCAGATGATCGCCAACCTCTCGGTCAACGTCGGCTTCGACGAGGGCCGGCTGGGCGCCATGATCCGCGACCAGGCCCCGGGCGCCCAGGTGCAGGTCGCCAGCGCCAACGGCGCCCTGATCCTCACCGGCAAGGTGAGCTCCCCGGCCGAGGGCGAGGACGTGCTGCGCCTCGCTGCCCTGTTCGTGCAGGGTGAGGAGAAGGATGCAGCCGGCCGGATCATCAACCGGCTCACCGTCGATGCGCCGAACCAGATCAACCTGCGGGTCAAGATCGCCGAGGTCTCGCGCGACGCCACCCAGCAGCTCGGCTTCAACTGGGAGAGCCTGACCAACATCGGGCCGAAGGGGGTGCTGGGCTGGGCCACCGGCGCCGACATCCTGCAGACCATCACCCAGGACGGCGGCGGAAACGGCGGCGGAGGCGGCGGCCAGAACCCCGGCGGCGGCCTGGGCGGCGGCACGAACATCATCCGCCCGCCCGGCGGCGCCGGCGCGATCTTTGGCGGCTATTCCGACGCCGGCACGAACGTGAACGTGCTGATCGAGGCCATGGAGCAGAAGAACCTGGTCACGGTCCTCGCCGAACCCAACCTCACGGCGGTCTCCGGCGAGCCGGCGAGCTTCCTGGCCGGCGGCGAGTATCCGATCCCCGTGCCCTCGGGCCTCAACCAGGTCACCATCGACTACAAGCAGTTCGGCGTCAGCCTCCAGTTCGTGGCCACCATCCTCGACAACGGCCGGGTCAGCCTGAACGTGCGCCCGGAGGTCAGCCAGCTCTCCGACGCCGGGGCGATCTCGATCAACGGAATCCGGGTCCCTGCGCTGACCACCCGCCGCGCCGAGACCACCGTGGACCTGGCCAGCGGCCAGAGCTTCGCCATCGCCGGTCTGTTGCAGAACAACGTCAGCCGCGACCTCAAGAAGCTGCCCGGGGCCGGCGACGTGCCGATCCTCGGCCAGCTGTTCCGCTCCAAGCGCTTCCAGCGCAACGAGTCCGAGCTGGTGATCATCGTCACGCCCTACCTAGTGAAGCCGGTCAGCCAGCGCCTCGCCGCCCCCACCGACCGCACCTCCGCGGTCGCCCCGCCGGCCGCCCCGCCGACACCCGCGCCGCAGGCCAGGGCCGAGCCGGCCGTTACCGCCAGGGAGGGCTGAGATGCGCCGCCTCGTTTCCCTCGCCGCCCTCCTGGCGCTCGGCGCCTGCGCGAGCCCGGGCCTCGACCGTCACGACTTCGCCCTGGGCCCTGACCCGTCGGAGGGCCGCGCCTGCGCCGAGCGTTCCATGCCGGACCGGGGCGGTCCCGATCCGGTGGCCGGCTTCGGCTGCGCCACCGAGGCCAATCTGCGCGCCATGCTGGCGAACCCCGAGGAGCTGCACCGTCCGGCGACGCCGACGCCGCCCTCGGGCGACGCCGCATTCGAGGCGGCGCGCCGCCACCGCACGGGCACGGAGAAGCCCCTGCCCGCCAGCGAGGCCGGGGCCGCGCCCGCCCTCATCCTGCGCGACACCACCGGAGGTTCCTGAGCATGGCCCTGCCCCTGCTGGCCGACCGGCCCGAGCCGGCGCCCGCCTTCCTCGCCACCGTCGCCGACGAGGTCACCCGCGAGACCGTCCGCCAGGCCGCGGCCCAGTTCGGCTGGCCCGCCGCCCGCGTCCGTGACGGCGGCGTGGCCGCCGCCTGCGAGATCCTGGCCGGCGCCGCCGCGCCCGCGGTCCTGCTGGTCGACATCGCCGAGGCCGAAGACCCGCTCGCCGCCATGGACGCCCTCGCCGACGTCTGCGAGCCGCACACCCGCGTGCTGGCCATCGGCCGCATCAACGACATCGCCCTCTACCGCCGCCTCATGCAGATGGGCGTCAGCGACTATCTGGTGAAACCGGTCTCCGCCGAGGTGCTCACCGAGGCCCTGAACCGGGCGCTGCGCCGCGAGGCGCCGGCCGAGCCCGCCCCCGCGCGCCCGGCCCGCATCATCGCCGTGATCGGGGCCCGCGGCGGCGCGGGCGCCACCAGCGTGGCCGTCTCGCTGGCCTGGGGCCTGGCCCACGAGCGGCGCCAGCGCACCGTGCTCCTCGATCTCGACATGCAGTTCGGCGCCGCCGCCCTCAGCCTCGACCTCGAGCCCGGCCGCGGGCTGCGCGAGATCCTCACCAATCCGGAACGCATCGACGGCCTGCTGATCGGCTCGGCCATGGTCCACCAGAGCGAGGGCCTGCGCATCCTGGGAGCCGAGGAGCCGCTGGAGGAGGACCTCCAGGTCGGCCCGGCCGGTCTGCAGACCCTCATGACCGCGCTGGCCGAGAGCTGCGAGGCGGTCGTCGTCGACCTCCCCCGTCGGGCCGACCGGCTGACCCGCGACGTGCTCGCCCGCGCCGACGCCGTAGTGCTGGTCACCGACCTCACTCTGGCCGGCATGCGCGACAGCCAGCGCCTGCTCGCCCTCCTGAAGACCCTCGGCGCCAAGGGCGAACTGCTGGTCGTGGCCAACCGGGTCGGCGGGGTCGCCGGCGAGGTGCCGCAGCCGGAGTTCGAGCGCGGACTGGGCGCCGGCCTGCAGGTCCTCCTGCCGCACGACGGCAAGGCCGCCGAGGCCGCCGCCCAGGAAGCGAAGCCCCTGGTCGCGGCGGCGCGCAACGCGCCGCTCGCCGCGGAGCTGCGCAGCCTCACCGACCGCCTGGCCGGCGGCGAGGCTGCGCCCCCGGCGGCGGAGAAGCCCTCCTGGATGAAGCGGATCCTGGGGCGCTGACCATGTTCGGACGCCGAGGCCTCACGCCCGAGGGCGAAAACGACGCACCGCCGCGCGGGATCGCGGAGCCGCGGTCCGTCTCCGCCGGCTTCGGCGAGGCGACGCTGTCACCGCCCCTGCCGCTGCCAGCCGCCAACGACCGCGGTCCCGGCCAGGCGGCCCGGCCGGCCGCAGAGACCGGCGCGTCGGCCAAGATCCGCGAAGCCGCCACCCAGGTGCAGGGCCGCATCCTGGAACGCATCGACAGCGAGGTGGCGAGCCGCCTGGACCGCGAGTCCCTGGGCCGCGAGCTGGCCGAGCCGGTCACCGAGATCCTGGGCGAGCTGAAGATCCAGCTGAACCAGCGCGAGCAGCGCGACCTGGTGAACCTGATCCTCGACGACATGCTGGGTCTCGGGCCGCTGGAGCCCCTGCTGGCCGACGACACCATCACCGATATCATGGTAAACGGCCCGGGCCGGATCTACGTCGAGCAGCGCGGCAAGCTGGTGCTCACCGACGCGGCCTTCCGCGATGACGCCCACGTCCTGGCCGTCGCCGGCCGCATCGTCAGCCAGGTGGGCCGCCGGGTGGACGAGTCGACGCCGCTGGTGGACGCCCGGCTGGCCGACGGGAGCCGGGTCAACATCATCATCCCGCCGCTAGCCCTGGACGGCGCATCGATCTCCATCCGGAAGTTCTCCAAGAAGGGCATCGACCTCGACATGATGGCCCGCCAGGCCAATGTGTCCCCCGAGATGGCGACCGTGCTGAAGATCGCCTCGCGCGCCCGCCTCAACGTGCTGATCTCGGGCGGCACCGGGTCGGGCAAGACCACCCTGCTCAACGCCATGAGCCAGATGATCGCCGCCGACGAGCGGGTGGTGACCATCGAGGACGCCGCCGAGCTGCAGCTGCAGCAGCCGCACGTCGTGCGCCTGGAGACCCGTCCCGCGAACCTCGAGGGCCGCGGCGAGATCACCATGCGCGACCTGGTGAAGAACGCCCTGCGCATGCGTCCCGACCGGATCATCCTGGGCGAGATCCGCGGCCCCGAGGCGCTGGACATGCTGCAGGCCATGAACACCGGCCACGACGGCTCCCTCGGCACCATCCACGCCAACCGCCCGCGCGAGGCCCTCACCCGGCTTGAGAACATGGTCGCCATGTCGGGGGTGAACCTGCCGGCCCGTTCGGTGCGCACCCAGATCGCGGCGGCCGTGCAGCTGATCGTGCAGATCAGCCGGATGCGCGACGGCCTGCGCCGGATCACCTCGATCACCGAGGTGGTCGGGATGGAGGGCGACATCATCACCACCCAGGAGCTGTTCGCCTACCGCTTCGAGGGCGAGGCGGCCGACGGCCGGCTGAAGGGCCGCTTCGAGTCCGCGGGCCTGCGGCCGCACTTCACCAGCCGCGCCGAGTACTTCGGGCTCGACCGGATGCTGCTGGACGCCATCGGATGACGGCGCCGCCGCTGCTCATCCTGATGATGCTGGGCACGGCCGCCCTGGTGGCCACGGCCCTGCTCGACTTCGGCCAGGCCGGAAGCCGCCGGCTGGTGAAGCGCGCCCGGGCGCTGGGCGCGGGCTCCGGCCAAGCCCAGCGCAAGGCGGAGCGGGCGCTGCGCCAGCGGTCCGAGACCCGCCTCGACGGCATCGTGCGGCGGCTCCTGCCCCGACCCGCGGCCCTGCGCCTGCGGCTGGAGTCCACTGGACTGCCGATCACCTTCACGCACTACGCGGTCGCATGCGTTGCGGTGATGCTGGTCGGCGCGGCCCTCGCCGCGGCCGTCGGCGCGCCGCCCTTCCTCGCCCTCCTGGAGGGGATCGCCAGCGGCGTGTGGCTGCCCCACGTCGCCGTGGGCTTGCTGATGGCCCGCCGGCGCAACCGCTTCTTCAGGCACTTCCCGGAAGCCATCGGCCTGATCGTGCGCGGCCTGCGCGCCGGCCTGCCGGTCACCGAGACCATCGGGGTGGTCGGGCGCGAGATCGCCGACCCGGTCGGAGCGGAATTCCGCCGGATCGCCGACCAGGTCCGCCTGGGCCAGCCGATGGAGGACGCCATGTGGCAGACGGCGCGACGCCTCGGCCTGCCGGAGTTCAACTTCCTGGTCATCTCGCTCTCCGTGCAGCGCGAAACCGGCGGCAACCTCGCCGAGACGCTCGAGAACCTCGAGACCATCCTGCGGCGGCGCCAGCAGATGCGCCTGAAGATCAGGGCCATGGCTTCGGAGGCCACCGCCAGCGCCCTGATCATCGGGGCCCTGCCCTTCGTCATGGCCGTGCTGATGTACCTGGCCAGCCGCGACTACATGATGCTGCTCGTCACCGAGCCCCTGGGACGCCTGATGATGGGTGCGGGCGTCGCCAGCATGGCGGTCGGCGGCTTCGTCATGCGCAAGATGACCCAGTTCGAGATATGAGCCCCGACCTCTTCGCCCTCGACGGCCGCTCCGGCCTGATCGTCGCCCTGGCGGTGGGCCTGGCCAACTTCCTGACCATCCTGACGGTCATGCGGGCGCTTTCCCCGCGCGACATGATGGCCGTGCGGGCCCGCAGCCACGCCAAGCGCCGCAAGGAGCTGCGCGCCGCGCGCCTGTCGCCCCGGCGCGCGCCGCGCCAGCGCACCATCACGCTCGCCCGCAACATGCTGGAGAAGCTGAAGCTGGACCGCGGCGCGGAGGCCCGGAACGTCTCCGACATGCTGGCCCAGGCCGGCTGGCGCTCGCCCGACGCCGTGACCGTCTTCCTGGCGATCCGGCTGGTCAGCCCGCTGCTGGTGGGCTTCACCGCCTATGTCCTCGCCCCGGCCCTGCGCGAGGACCTCGCCGGCGCCCAGCGGCTGGTGATCGCCGCCGCTGCGATGATCGGCGGCGCCTACCTGCCCACCCTCCTGCTGAAGAACGCCGTCACCCGCCGCCACCAGAAGATCCAGAAGTCGCTGCCCGACGCGCTCGACCTGTTCGTGATCTGCGCCGAGGCCGGCCTCAGCTTGGACGCAGCCATCACCCGGGTCAGCCGGGAGCTGGGCTCCAGCGCCCATGAGCTGGCCGACGAACTGGGCCTCACCGCCATCGAACTGGGCTTCCTGCCCAACCGCCGCGACGCCCTGCAGAACCTCGCCCGGCGCGTGTCCCTGCCCTCGGTGCGGGGACTGGTGAACACCCTGGCTCAGACCGAGAAGTACGGCACGCCCCTGGCCCAGGCGCTGCGCGTCCTGGCCGCCGAGTTCCGCGACACCCGGATGATGAAGGCCGAGGAGAAGGCCGCCCGGCTCCCCGCGCTGCTGACGGTGCCGATGATCACCTTCATCCTGCCGCCGCTGTTCGTGGTCCTGATCGGGCCCGCGGTGATCCAGGCTCTGCAGACCAACTGGAACTGACGGCCAAAAGAAAACCCCGCAGGCCAGGGGGCCGCGGGGTCCTCTGAAGTCGCAGCAGACGGCGCGGACGCCGTCGCCGGCGCGTCCTACTTCAGGTGCTGCGCCAGGTGCTTGTTCATCTCGAACATCGAGACGCGGTCCTTGCCGTGGAAGATCGGCTTCAGCTTATCGTCGGCGACGATCTCGCGCTTGTTCTGCGGATTCTGCAGGTTGTTCTTCTTGATGTAGTCCCAGATCTTGGAGACCACTTCACCCCGGGAAAGCTGCCCGGAACCGACCACGGCGGCCAGTTCGGAAGAGGGCGTAAGCGGCTTTTGCAGGGCGTTGGTTTTCTTGGTTTCGGCCATTGGGCTCCCCCAGCTAGGTATCAGGCGCCGCCCCAACGCTCTTCGCGAGGGCTGAGTCGCTTGAGCTATCCTAGGGGCACGTCGCCCGGTGCGCCACTCCTAGAGCGCGCCGGAACGTCGCGCCCAGGAATTTACCGCAGATCCCTTTGCGCATCCCGGTAGGCGTCGCGCTCCTCGGGGCGGCGGGCCTCGGGGGAGCGGGTGGTCATGTCGTCGCCGCCCTGGCGCTCGATGGTGTCGTAGAGGGCATGCGTCGCCGCCTCGGTCATCGGGTCCTTGCGCTTGTCGCGGCTGAGATAGCTGGCGAGGCCGTAGGCGATCGCCACGCCCAGGATCACGGTGCCGCCGACCACCGTCATCAGGAACCATCCGATCCCACCGGCGTCCGGCGCGTCCGCGGTGGCGTCGGCCGCCGGGCTGCCCATGGCGTTCAGGATCCCGATGGCCGTGGACAGCGAGAAGGCCCAGAACGCCGCCGCGAGGGCCCAGGCCAGCCAGATGAAGACCTTGCCGCCGATCCCCGCGGCGGCGGTCTCGCCGTCGCCGTCGTGGTCGCGGATCGAGGTCGTCGTGGAATAGGTGTCGGTCCGGTCGCTGTAAGGCAGCGTGGCCATGGTCGCGCCTCCAAAGTCGCTTCGCCGCGGATGCGGCGTCGCAGGAGCAACCCGGAGGCGCGGTCCCGGTTCCCGCCGAAGGGCTAGACGCCCAGGCCGTCGCCCACGTAGCCGGTCCAGGCCAGCGGCGCCCGGCGGCTGGTCATCCGGGCGTGCAGCGCCCGCACCTTGCGGCTGGCGAAGTCCTCGAACAGCCAGGGGAAGGCCGCATGCAGCAGGCAGGCGAGCCCCGCCGCGATCAGGGTGAGGCCGAAGCCCGAGGCGGCCGCGGCATGCTCGGCATAGGTCTCGCCGACGGAATGCGGATGGTCGGTGAAGCGCGCGAGCATGTTCCCTCCAGGATAGCCGAGAGAATCATGCCGCCGATTCCCAAGAAGATCATTACTTCGCTTCACGCGGAACCTTGCCATCTGTAGAATATGCTTCTCCCCGGAGCCTGCTTGACGTGAACATCCTTCTCGACGCCATTGATCGCCGCATCCTCCGCGAGCTGCAGGCCGACGCCACCGTGGCCATCGCCGACCTGGCCGAGCGGGTGGGCCTTTCGCAGACGCCGTGCTGGAAGCGGGTGAAGCGGCTCACCGAGGCCGGTGTCATCGCCCGCCGCGTGGCCCTGCTCGATCCCGAGAAGCTGGACCTGGGCCTGGCGGTGTTCGTCTCGGTCCGCACCAACCGGCACGACCAGGAGTGGCTCGACCACTTCGCCTCGGCGGCCTCCGCCATGCCGGAGGTGGTGGAGTTCTACCGGCTCTCCGGCGACACCGACTACCTCCTGAAGGTGCGGGTCAGGGACATCGCCGCCTACGACGCCTTCTACCGCCGGCTGATCGCCAGCGTCCCGCTGGCCGACGTCAGCTCCGCCTTCGCGATGGAGCAGATCAAGTCGACCACGGCGCTCCCCGTTTGAGTTGACTTGCCGTCCGGGCAAGCGGCCAACTTCTCCCAAAATGACAAGAACCTGGGAGGATGGATGTGACTGCGTGGACCTTCGCCGACGTCTGGGAGACGATCGCCGCGGCCCAGCCTGACCGGCCGGCCCAGATTCAGGGCGGCCGGGCGCTGACCTGGGGCCAGTTCGACGCCCGGGTCGACGCGCTGGCCGCCGACCTGATCGCGGCCGGGCTGGACCACCAGGCCAAGGTCGCCGCCTACCTCTACAACGGGCCGGAATACCTCGAGACCTACTTCGCGGCCTTCAAGGGCGGTTTCGCCCCGGTGAACACCAACTACCGGTACGGTCCTGAAGAGCTGGTCTACCTTTTCGACAACGCCGACGCCCAGGCGATCGTCTTCCACGCCAGCTTCGCCGGGATCGTCGCCGGCATCCGGCCCCGCCTGCCCAAGGTGAAGCGCTGGATCGCGGTGGCCGAGCCCGGTCATCCCGCCCCCGGCTGGGCTGCCGACTACGAGACCGTCGTAGCCGCCACGCCCGAGCAGCGCCCGGTGAAAGCGCCGTGGGGACGCTCGCCCGACGATCTGCTCCTGCTCTACACCGGCGGCACCACCGGCATGCCCAAGGGCGTGATGTGGCGCCAGGACGACCTGTTCAACGTCATCGGGGCCGGCGGGAACGCGGCGCTGGGAATTCCCCCGGCCACCTCGGTCGGGGAGCTGGTCGAGCGGATCGGTTCGCCCGAGCACCAGCGCCCCATCAGCCTGGTCGCCTGCCCGCTGATGCACGGCACCGGACAGTTCTCCGCCTTCATCTGCCTGAACCAGGGCGGGACGGTCGCCACCCTGCCCTCGCGCAAGTTTGACGCTGTGGAACTGTGGAACGAGGCCGAGCGCCTGAAGGCCACGGCCATCGTGCTCGTGGGCCTGGCCTTCTCCACCCCCATGCTGGAGGCGCTGGAAGCCAACCCCGGCCGCTGGGACCTCTCCAACGTCCGCACCATGAGCTCCTCGGGCTCCATGTGGAGCCAGGAGAACAAGCGGGGCCTGCTGCGCCACGCCACCAATGCGGTGATCTACGACAGCCTGGGCTCCTCCGAGGCCGTGGGCTTGGGCGCCTCGGCCTCGGCGCCCGGCGCGGAGATGCAGACGGCGGCCTTCATGCTCGGCCCCAGCTGCGCCGTCTTCACCGAGGACGGCCGGCGCGTGGAGCCCGGCTCGGGCGAGCGCGGCATGGTCGCGGTCTCCGGCTTCCTGCCGGTCGGCTACTACAAGGACCCCGACAAGTCGGCGAAGACCTTCAAGGTCATCGAGGGCCAGCGGTGGAGCGTCCCCGGCGACTGGGCGGAGGTGAACGCCGACGGCTCGCTGAAGCTGCTGGGCCGCGGCTCCGTCTGCATCAACACCGGCGGCGAGAAGGTCTTCCCCGAGGAGGTCGAGGAGGCGCTGAAGACCCATCCGAACGTGCGCGACGCGGTGGTGGTCGGCGTGCCCGATCCCCGCTTCGGCGAGCGGATCTGCGCCGTGGTGGAGCCCGAGGGGCCCGACGCCCCTTCGCTGCCGGAGCTGTCGGCCCATGTGCACAGCCAGCTCGCCGGCTACAAGGCCCCACGCGAGCTGGTGCTGGTGGAGACCATCGGCCGGGCCCCGAACGGCAAGGTCGACTACAAGGCGGTGAAGGACCGCGCCCTGAAGGAACTCGGCCAGCCGGCCTAGGCGGGTTCGACGACCAGCCCTTCCCGCCGCAGCCGCTGGGCGTCGCGGGCCGGTGGCGCGCCGAACAGGCGGGCGTACTCGCGGCTGAACTGCGAGGCGCTCTCATAGCCCACGGCGTAGCCGGCGCGAGCCGCGTCGTGGTCGGTGATCAGCAGCCGCCGGGCGTGCTGCAGCCGCAGGCTCTTCTGGAATTGCAGCGGGCTCATGCCCGTCGCCGCCTTGAAGTGCCGGTGGAAGGACGCCGGGCTCATGCCCGACAGCCCGGCGAGGGCCTCGATCCGCAGGGGTTCGCGATAGTGCTCGCGAATCCAGCTCATCGCGCGGCGGACCTGCGAGAGCCGGCTGCCGGCGGCGGCGAGCTGGCGCAGCATGGCCGCCTGCGGCCCCTGCAGCAGCCAGTAGAGGATCTCCCGCTCGATCAGCGGCGCGAGCACCGGGACGTCGGCCGGCCGGTCGAGCAGGCGCAGCAGCCTGAGCCAGGCCTCGGCCAGCTCCAGCGTCGCGGTGCTGACCCCGAACCCCGCCGGCGTCGGCTCGGAGCGTCCGCCGGGCAGCTCCGGCAGGAGCCCCGCCAGGGCGTCGCGGTCGAGCGCCAGGGTCGCGCCGATGTAGGGCCGGTCGCGGCTGGCCAGGGCGATCCGCCCGCAGACCGCCAGCTCCACAGAGGCGATGGCGTAGCAGCCGGCGCTGTAGCGCAGCAGGCGCTCGCCCACCAGCGCCTCCTTGGCGCCCTGCAGCACCAGCACGAGCATCGGCTCCGCCACGAGGCCCGGCTGCAGCTCGGTGGCCTCGCAGCCGCTGTGCAGGGCGAGCCGCGGCACGGGCGTCTCCGTCCGCGTCCCGCGCAGGTGGCGCGCGGCGATCGCCCGCAACTCGTCCATGGTCTGCTCCATGGGCAGATGATCGGATCGACGCAGCGCGCGCGCAAGCTGACCCCGGAGGCGCCGGCGGCTGTTGAGAGGATCGGGCAAGAGTTCGAGACGATCCGGCGCGGCGGAACGCCCCCCCCTGCCCCACATGGGTCTCACGCAACCTGAACAGGCGGAGGCCCACATGACGAAGATCTTTGGCGCGCAATCGACGACGGACGAGGTCCTGGAGGGCGTCGACCTCTCCGGTAAGCGGGTGTTGGTCACCGGCGTCTCGGCGGGTCTCGGCGTGGAAACCGCCCGCGCGCTGGCGTCGCACGGCGCGTGGGTGGTGGGCGCGGCCCGCGACTTGGGCAAGGCGAAGGGCGCCACCGGGGTGGTGCGCGCCGACGCCCGCAATGGCGGCGGGCTGGAGCTCGTCCAGCTGGACCTGGCCTCGCTGGCCAGCGTGCGGGCCTGCGCCGACGACCTGGTCGCCCGCGGCGAGCCCTTCGACCTGGTGGTCGCCAACGCCGGCGTCATGGCGACGCCCTTCGGCAGGACCGCCGACGGCTTCGAAACCCAGTTCGGCACGAACCACCTGGGCCACTTCGTGCTGGTGAACCGTATCGCCGCCCTGATGCGGCCCGGCGCGCGGCTGGTGAACCTGTCCTCGGCCGGCCACCGGTTCTCCGACATCGACCTGGATGACCCCGACTTCGAGCGCACGCCGTACGAGCCGTTCATGGCCTACGGCCGCTCGAAAACCGCGAACGCCCTCTTCGCCGTGGAATTCGACCGGCGGCACAGGGGCCGCGGCGTCCGCGCCGTCGCGGTGCACCCGGGCGGCATCCACACCGAACTGGGGCGTCACATGACGCCGGAGTCCATGCAGGCGCTGCTGGATTCGATCAGATCCAGCCTGCCGCCCGGCGAGGACTTCAGCTGGAAGACCATTCCCCAGGGCGCGGCGACCAGCGTCTGGGCGGCCGCCATGGCGCCGGCGGAGGCGGTCGGCGGCCGCTACTGCGAGGACTGCCACGTGGCCGAGGTCGTCGAGAGCCAGGAAATCCGCGGCGGCGTGAAGCCCTACGCCGTGGACCCGGAGCGGGCGAAGGCCCTGTGGGTGAAGAGCGAGGCGATGGTCGGCGAGACCTTCCCGGCTCCGCAGCTCGCCCCCGCCTAGCGCCTGGCCCGCGGCTCCTTCGCCAGCCGGCTCATCAGCAGGGCGGCGCGCTGGGCCTGGACGTCGAGGCTCTTCAGGTCCGCCGTCTCGCCCGGGGCGTGGGAGCCGTCCCCGGCCAGGCCGAGACCGACAAGGCCGTCGATGAACGACACGAAGGCGATGTCGCCGGCCCCACGTCGGGCCGGGTCGCCCTGCGGCATCTCAGGCAGGCCGAGCGTCTCGTTGACGGCGTTGAGCTTGCGAAGCAGCGCCTTGTTGCCCTCGGTGGGCGCCATCGGCGGGTATCCGGTGTCGTCGAACGCGAGGCTCGCCTCGGCGTGCGGTAGGGAGCGGGCGACGATGGCCTTCATCTTCGCCCGTACCCGCGCCTCCTGGTCGTCGGAGAGCGTGCGGATGTCGCCGAGCGCCACCGCCTCGCCGGAGACGATGTTGGTCTTGCCGATCGCCGAGACGCCCGTCCCGCCGGCGTTCGCCTCGACCTTGGCCCCGCCGGCGATCATGCCGACGTTGTAGGTGAGGTTGGGCTCGGGAAGCTCCTTGCGGAACGCCTCGATGATCCGGGCCAGTTCGTAGTTCGCTCCGCAGCCCATGGCCTCCGCGCAGACGGCCGAGGAGTGGCCGGACCTGGCCTTCACCGTCAGCGTCCAGGAGTTGGCCGAGCGCCTGGCGATGGATCCGATGTCCCGGCCGGCCTCCCGGGACAGCCCCTCGAAATCCAGCGCCACGTCGCTGGCGCGGCCGGCGGCGATCAGGTCGCGGCGGGCGAGCGCGATCGGGCTGCCGGGCTTCTCCTCGTCGCCGGTGAACACCACCGTGACGTCGGCGTCCTTCAGCGTTCCCGCGGCGTGCATGGCGCGCAGCGCGGCGACGATCACCACGTTCCCGCCCTTCATGTCGCTGACGCCGGGGCCCTCCACGATGTCGCCGCGGCGGGTCCAGCCCTGGAACGGGCTGTCCGGCTCGAAGACGGTGTCCAGGTGGCCGATCAGCAGCATCCGCTTGCCCCGGCCGTTCCCCCTGTGGGTGGCGACGATGTGACCGGCGCGGCCCGTCTCCGCCATGGGGATCCAGCGCACCTGGAAGCCCAGCGGCTCCAGTTCGGCGCGCATCATCCGGCCGACTTCTTCCACGCCCTCGAGGTTCATGGTGCCGGAGTTCACCCGCACCAGGGCCTCCAGCAGCTTCACATGGCGCTCGTGCTCGGCCGTCACCGTGGCGATCATCTTCGCCTCGACCGGCGTCGGCGGCGCGGACCAGGCCGGCGCAGCGGTCAGCAGCCCCGCGGCCAGGATCGCGGCGCGAAGGGACGAACGCATGGAATGGCTCCCGGGACCGAGGATCAGCCCGGCTGCTTGTCGCTGAGCGTGCGGACGAAGTCCACGAGGGCCGAGCGCGGCGGCCCCTTGGGCAGGTGCGAAAAGGCCTTGAGCAGCTCCAGCGCCCCCGGCTCGGCCAGCAGCGCGGCCACCTCGTCGATGGCCCCGCTGGCCGGGCCGACCTCGCCGAACATCTCCGAGACCGGCGCGCCGAGCGTCCTGGCGATCCGCGAAAGCATGGACGCGCTCACCCGGTTGGCGCCGCGCTCGTACTTCTGGATCTGCTGGAAGGTCACGCCGGCGGCCTCGGCCAGGGCCTGTTGCGACAGGCCGCGGACCTTGCGCAGCAGGCGGATGCGCGCGCCAACGGCGATGTCGACCGGGTCGGCGAGAGCCTCGGGTTTGCGGGCCATGGGTGCGATGTCGTCCTCTGGGTCTAGTGCGGCGGCGCGCCGTCGGAGATCAGGTAGCAGGCCTCGGCTATGGCCATGCCGACCGCCCGGCGCAGCGCGCCCAGGGCCGGCGCGTCATGCTCGAGCGCCATCAGTTCCTCCTCATAGGACGACAGGATCTCGACCAGATTTTGCGCGATCTCACGCGCCCGCTCGTTCTCGGTCCGGACCATTGGACTGGAAGCCCCCGCCGTCTCAAGGCGCCGCTTAACACGGAACGGCCCCCGCCGCGAAGCGAGGGCCGCCTGTAGGTTGAATTTCGGGCCCGCGGCCTAGTTGGCGGCGATGGCCCGCGCCGCGCTCTGGGCGGCGATGACCGACCGCCCCTCCCGCTCGGCGATCCGGCGGAAGGTGGCCAGCGCCTGCCCCACCACCTGGTCCATGTTGTAGTAGCGGTAGGTGGCCAGCCGCCCCACGAAGTGGACGTTGGGGGTGTCGAGCGCCAGCGCCTCGTACTTCTTGTAGAGCGCCTGGTTCTCGGGCCGGGGCACCGGATAGTACGGGTCGCCATCGGCGCGCGGGTACTCGTAGGTGACCGTTGTCCGCTTCGAACTCTGGCCGGTCAGGTGCTTGTACTCGCTGATGCGGGTGTAGGGCGTCTGCTCGTCCGGATAGTTGACCGTACCGACCGGCTGGAACCACTCCTGATCCAGCGTCTCGTGCCGGAACGCCAGGCTGCGGTACGGCAGCTTGCCGTAGCGGTGGTCGAAGTACTCGTCCACCGGACCGGTGAAGATCAGGCGGTCGTAGACGGTGTCCGCCCGCACGTCCTCGAAATCGACCCCCAACTCGATGGTCAGGCCCTTCTGGTCGAGCATGTTCTCGAACATCCGGGTGTAGCCGTCGGCCGGCATGTTCTGGAACTTGTCGGTGAAGTAGCGGTCGTCGACGTTGGTGCGGGTCGGCACCCGGGCGGTCACGCTCTTGTCTAGCTCGGAGGGGTCCATGCCCCACTGCTTGCGGGTGTAGCCGCGGAAGAAGGTCTCGTAGAGCTCGCGGCCGACGGCCGAGACCACCACGTCCTCCGAGGTCCTGACCTTCTCCACCGGCTCGGCCCGGCCGGCGAGGTAGGCCGCGGCCTCGTCGTCGTTCTTCAGGTCGAGGCCGTAGAGGGTGTTGAGCGTGGTGCGGTTGATCGGGATCGGCACCAGCAGGCCGCCCTTCACCGAGGCGAGCACCCGGTGCTCGTACGGCCGCCACTTGGTGAACTGCGAGAGGTAGCCGGCCACCTCGTCGGAGTTGGTGTGGAAGATGTGCGGGCCGTACCGGTGCATCAGCACCCCGGCCGCGTCCTTCTCGTCATAGGCGTTGCCGCCGATGTGCGGCCGGCGATCCACCAGCATCACCCGCTTGCCGAGCTGGGTGGTGAGGCGCTCGGCCAGCACGGAGCCGGCGAAGCCGGCGCCGACGATCAGGTAGTCGAACGGCTTGCTGCGCGAGGCCGGACGGATCGCGGGCGCCGGCAGGGCGCCGGCCTCGGCCAGCGCCTCGGCCGTCGCCTGCTGGCGCTGGCCCACGGCCCGGGCGATCTCGGCGTTCATCCGCGCGAAGGTCTCGTCCCAGGACAGGGCGGAGAGCGCCGCATCCACCGCCTTCAGCCAGTCGCCCTTCAGGCGCGACAGCGCCAGGGCCTGGTCGCAGGCGGCGATGAAGTCGTCGTGGGTGGCGGCGACCTTCACCGCCTCCAGTTCCCCGTAGTGGCGGACCACGTCGACGATCGGGGTGGAGACCACCGGCCGGCCGCCCGCCAGGTATTCCGGGGTCTTGGTCGGCGAGATGAAGCGGGTCGACTCGTTGATCGCGAACGGCATCAGCGCCACGTCCCAGCCGCCCAGGTACTTCGGCAGGTCGTCGTAGCCCTTGCCGCCCAGGTAGTGGAGGTTGGGTCGCTTCGGCAGGTCGGCCGGGTCGATCTTCACGACCGGCCCGACGATCACCACGCTCCACTCGGGCCGGGCGTCGGCCAGGGCCGCGATGAGCTCGAGGTCCATGCGCTCGTCCACGACGCCGTAGAAGCCGAGGCGCGGCCACGGGATTCGGGCCTGGTCCTCCGGCTCCTCGCGCAGGTGGCGCGCCTTGGCGAAGTGGGCCCGGTCCACGCTGGAAGGAAACGGGTGGATGTTCGGGTGGCGGTCGCGCTTGGCTTCCCACAGCGAATAGCCGCCGGTGAAGACGACGTCGGCGGCGGCCATCAGTTCGCGTTCCAGGATGGTCAGCTCAGGCGGGGCGAACTTGAAGTTCGCCAACTCGTCCATGCAGTCGTAGACCGTGCAGACCGCCTCCAGATGCCGCGAAAAGCTCAGCATCATGGGCGTGTAGTACCAGCGGATCAGATCGTTCTCGTGGCCCGCCAGGAAGGCGTCGAGCAGGGACTTCAGCTGGGCGTCGCGTTCCTCGGGGCTGCCGCCGTCGGCGAGAACCGGGGTGACCACCAGGACGCCGCTGTCGGGGCAGGTGCGGCTGTCCAGGCGGGGGGTCTCCTCCGCCGGCCCGGGCACGGGCTCTTCCCAGAACACGACCTTCCGGCCCTGGGCGAAGCGCGTCATGAGGTGCTGGGGGCGCTGGAAGACGAAGTCCCAGCGGAGGTGCGAGAAGCAGACGAGGGTCTGACGACCTCGGGAACGCGGCCCGAAAGGAGTAGACAATGGCGCAGCGCCTTCGGCGCTCGGGAACCACTGAGTGTTCAAGGGCGCATTCCTTTTTGAAAAATCGACACACGAAGCCCGCTGGAACAACTCCCTCCATGCAGAAAGGTTCCGCGCCGAATGCAGATCCGGCGGGCGCAAATGCTGTAATCAAAAGATAAGGCGACGCTAAGACGAATAGAGTTTCGTCTGCGTCGGGCAGTCGACTTAAACAGTCGTGTTTTCGATCTCTACGGCGCGGCGCCCACGGACGCCAGCGCCGTAGGCGGGATTTCGCTCCCAGCGCAACGCGTCGACCACGATCTGCTCTAGCGACGAGCATACCGGCGTCCAGTTGAGCAGCGCCCGGGCGCGCGCGGGATCGGCCACCAGGCTCGGCGGGTCCCCCGCCCGGCGCGCGCCGATGCTGTGCGGCACGGGCCGGCCGGCGGCGCGGCCCACGGCCTCCACCACCTCGAACACCGAGGCGCCCTGCCCGGTCCCGACGTTCACCGCCTCGAAGGCGCCGGCCGGCAGGTCGGCCCGCAGCGCCGCCACATGCGCCGTGGCGAGGTCGCAGACGTGGATGTAGTCCCGCAGGCAGGTCCCGTCGGGGGTGTCGAAGTCGTCGCCGAACACGGTGAGCGGCTTGCCGTCTCCGAGCGCCGCGGCGATGGCCAGCGGGATCAGGTGGGTCTCCGGCTCGTGGGCCTCGCCGATCAGGCCGGAGGGGTCCGCCCCCGCGGCGTTGAAATACCGCAGGGCCACCGCCGTCAGACCGTAGGCGCGGCACTGCGCCTCGATCATCCACTCGCAGGCGAGCTTGGTGTCGCCATAGGGGCTGGCCGGAGCCTTCGGCGCGTCCTCCGGGATGGACTCCAGCGGCCCGCGCCCGCCCTGGCCGTAGACCGCGGCCGAGGACGAGAAGACCAGCCGGTTCACGCCCCGCTCGCGCATGGTGGAGAGCAAGGTCGTGGTGCCCGCCACATTGTGCTCCCAGAACAGGTCCGGCTTCACCACCGAGCGGCCGACCTCGATCAGGCCGGCGAAGTGGATGACCGCCTTCACGCCGTGCGCGTCGATCGCCTCGGCGAGGGCGCCCGCGTCGCGGATGTCGCCGTGGACGAAGGCGCCCCAGCCCACCGCCTCGCGGAAGCCCGAGCTCAGGCTGTCGTAGACGACAGGAAAGTAACCCTGCTCGTGCAGGGCCTTTGCGGTGTGTGCGCCGATGTAGCCGGCCCCGCCCGTGACCAGCACGGCGGGTTTCGATCCCCGATCCATGAGGTCCATAATCCACCGCCCCGGGAACCGTTCCAGCATCAAAAGCAAGGCGGTGGAACGATCTGCTGAAACCACGGCTTTAGGTCTCGGGATGTGACGGGAAAGCCAGGGTGTATGCCTGAACTCGAGTTGTGGGGCGGTCACGAATGCACCGTGAACCGTGTCGGCGGGGCCTTCCATGACCAGACGATCCGCTCCGGCCATCATGACCGGCCGGAGGACCTGGAGCGTTTCGCGGCGCTCGGCCTGAAGGCCCTGCGCTATCCGGTTCTGTGGGAGCGCGTGGCGCCGCAGCGGCCCGACCGTCTTGACTGGAGCTGGACCGACGCCCGCCTGCCGCGCATTCGCGACCTCGGCATGCGCCCGATCGCGGGCCTGCTCCACCACGGCAGCGGCCCGCGCTACACCAGCCTGGTGGACCAGGGCTTCGCGCCGGCCTTCGCAGCCTACGCCGGCGCCGCCGCCGAGCGCTACCCGTGGATCGAGGACTGGACGCCGGTCAACGAGCCGCTGACCACCGCCCGCTTCTCCGCCCTCTACGGCCACTGGTACCCGCACCTGGCCGACGAGCACATGTTCTGGGTCGCGCTGTTCAACCAGATCGACGCCACGCGGCTGGCCATGCGCGAGATCCGCCGGGTCAATTCCGCCGCCCGACTGATCCAGACCGAGGATCTCGGCCGCACCTATTCCACCCGCGCGGTGAAGCACCAGGCGGACTTCGACAACGCCCGCCGCTGGATGACCTGGGACCTGCTGGCCGGCCGGGTGACGCCGGGCCACCTCCTGTGGGACCGGCTGGAGAGCTTCGGCTTCGGCGACCGGCTGCGGGCCATCGCCGACGATCCCTGTCCGCCGGACGTGATCGGCGTGAACCACTACCTGACCTCGGACCGGTTTCTCGACCACCGGCTGGACGACTATCCGCCCGAACGCCACGGCGGGAACCAGTACATGGCCTTCGCAGACGTGGAGGCGATCCGCGTCGCCCTGCCCGCCCCTGGCGGCCTGGAAAGCGTGCTGGACGAGGCCTGGGCGCGCTACGGCCTGCCGCTGGCCGTCACCGAGGCGCACAACGGCTGCACGCGCGAGGAGCAGGTGCGCTGGCTGCGCGAGGCCTGGGAGGCGGCCCGGCGCCTGCGCGGCCGCGGCGTCGACGTGCGCGCCGTCACCGCCTGGGCCCTGCTCGGGACCTATGACTGGAACAGCCTGCTCACCCGCCACATCGGCCACTACGAGGTGGGCGCCTTCGACGTGCGCGCGGAGCCGCCGCGCCCCACCGGCCTCGCCGCCGAGCTGAAGCGGCTGGGGTCGGGCCAGGGCGAGCCGCACCCCGCCACCCTCGGCCCCGGCTGGTGGCGACGGGACATCCGCATGGAGTTCCGCCCGGTGTTCCGCACCGTGGACTCCCCCGAGCCCCGGCCCGAGTGGCGGACCGGCCAGGCCCCTGCGCGGCCGTTGCTGATCGCCGGGGCCACCGGCACCCTCGGCAAGGCGCTCGCCCGGGCCTGCGAATGGCGCGGCGTCGACTACCGGCTCACCAGCCGCCGGGAGCTGTCGCTCGAGGAGCCGGACTCCATCGCCCGCGTCCTCGACGCGTGCGAGCCCTGGGGCGTGATCAACGCCGCCGGCTGGGTCCGCGTGGACGACGCCGAGGCCGAGGCCGCCGCCTGCCTGGCCGCCAACGCCGAGGGCGCGATCCGGCTGGCCCGCGCCTGCCGCGACCGCGGCCTGCCCTTCGTCGGCTTCTCCAGCGACCTGGTGTTCGACGGCCGGTCCGACCGGCCCTATGTGGAAAGCGACACGCCCTCGCCGCTGAACGTCTACGGGGTCAGCAAGGCGCGCGCGGAATGCGAAATCCTGGACCTCGGGGGGCGGCCGCTGATGATCCGCACCGCCGCCTTCTTCTCCCCCTTCGACCCCTACAACTTCGCCGCCCACGTGCTGCGCACCCTGGCCGCCGACCAGGAACTCCATGCCGCCGACGACCTGGTGGTGTCCCCGACCTATGTGCCGGACCTAGTGGACGCCACCCTGGACCTGCTGATCGACGGCGAGACCGGCATCCGCCACCTGGCCAACAACGGCGAGGTGTCCTGGGCGGAGTTCGCCCGCCGCGTGGCGGTGGCGATGAACCTCGACGAGGCGCGGGTGCTCGGGCGACCGGGCGGGAGCTTCGGCTGGCCGGCGCCGCGGCCGGCCTACGCCGCGCTCGGCACCGAGCGCGGTGTCGTGATGCCGGGCCTGGACAACGCCATCGGGCGCTACGCCGCCATCGTCACCGAGGCGGAGTTCGCGGCGGAGGCCGAGGCGCTCGTCGACGGCGCCCCGCCCGACCTCTTCATGCGCGCGGGCCGCGGCCAGCCGCGCGAGGACGCCTAGCTAGCCCAGGGGCTTCTGGTAGGTGGGCGCGTCGTCCTCCACCTCGAACAGCTCCTCCTCGTTCTCGGAGAGCAGTTCGTCCAGGGCGTCGATCACCGCGTCGAGCTGTTCCGGGGAGGCGGCGAACTCGTGCTTCCCTCCGGAGTCGTCCTCCAGGGTCAGCAGGAAATCCTCGTCGCGCACGTCGATGGCGAAGCGGGTGAGCTGTTTCATGGGTGTCCCTCCGTTCGGGAGTTAAACCCCCAGGCTCCGCCGAGGTTCAGCCCAGGGCGCGGACCGCCTCCATCACCCGGCGCGCCTTGTCCCGGGTCTCGGCGACGGACTGGCCGGCCCGGTAGAGCTCGCCGCCCAGGCCGAAGGCCCGCGCGCCCGCCGCCCACCACTCGGCCATGCTGTCGGGCCCGACGCCGCCCACCGCCCAGACCACCGCCTCCGGCGGCAGGACGGCGCGGATCTGCTTCACGTGCGCCGGGCCGTAGGTCACCGCCGGGAACAGCTTCAGGTGTCGAGCCCCGGCGTCGATCGCCGTGAACGCCTCGCTGGCCGTGGCGAAGCCCGGCGCCGGGTCCAGGCCCAGCTCCAGCGACCGGCGGATCACCGAGGGCTGGGTGTTCGGTGAGACGATGATCCGTCCGCCGACCTCCGCCACCGCCTCCACCCGCTCGGGCGTCAGCACCGTGCCCGCCCCCACCACCATGCGTTCGCCGAACTCCGCGGCCAGGCGGCGGATGCTCTCGATGGGCTCGGGAGAGTTGAGCGGGACCTCGACGCCGAGCACGCCGGCCTCCAGCAGGGCGGCGGCATGGTCCGCCGCCTCGTCCGGCTTCACGCCGCGGACGATCGCCACCACCGG
Organism: Phenylobacterium sp.; assembly: GCF_036821595.1. GTDB lineage: Bacteria > Pseudomonadota > Alphaproteobacteria > Caulobacterales > Caulobacteraceae > Phenylobacterium. The sequence continues at coordinate 34,911 of NZ_DAISJG010000014.1, read as the reverse complement.
ACATTGCGCCAGCGCTTCGTCGAGGGTCATCGGGCCGCTCCCAGCCGGTAGAGGGCGAAGAGGCCGGCCACGGCGGCCGCCTCCCCGTCGAAGGTCTCATGCGCCACGCCCCGCCCCGCGAGCGCCCGGGCGTAGAGGCGGCACAGCATCTCGTCGCCAAGCAGGACCACCGGCTCGTCGGGCGAGACCCCGAGCAGCCGCGGCGTGGCGGCGACCTCGGCCCCGATCAGCAGCCCCGAGAGGTAGCTCGGCGTGCTCTCCGCCGGCGCCCCTCCGCCCACCACCCGCGACCGGGCGGTGAACAGGCGTGCGGCGAGCGCGTCGCCCTCCCCCGCCGCCGCCAGCCCGGCGTCGAAGGCGGAGGTGTCGTCCGCCGCGGCGTCGCTCTTCAGCACACTGTGCTTGCCCAGCACGGCGAACAGTTCGCCGGTCATCGCCGTGACGAAGCGGACCAGCCGGCCGTCCTCCACGAGCATCCACTTGGCGTGGGTGCCGGGGTGGCAGATCACCCGGCGGCCCGAACGACGGTCGGGGTGCTCGGCCAGCCAGCCCATCAGCTGAGTCTCCTCGCCGCGCATCACGTCCGGCGCGCCGGCGATGCCTTCGCTGCGCACGCCGGGGACGATCCGGGCCCAGGCGGCGTGCGCCGCCACCGGCGCCAGGCAGGCCGCCAGCTCGTCCAGGCCCACGGGACAGTCGGCGTACGGCGCGACCGTCCAGCCGAGGTTCGAGCCGACCATGCCGCAGAGGATCGCCGGCAGCCCCTGAGCGCCGAACGCCGGCTGCACCTCGCTCTCGAACCGCCTCGCCGCCTCGCCGGGCTCCAGCCGGGAGACGCCCAGGTCGAACTCCCTGTGCGCCACCACCCGTCCCTCCGCGTCGAGGGTCCAGGCGCGGAGGTTGGTGGTCCCCCAGTCGCAGGCGAGCAGCGCGGCCTTGCCCATCAGTGGCTTTCCCGGGTGACCTCGCTGGAGGACTTGCCCACCAGGAAGTCGAGGTCGGCCCCGCGATCGGCCTGCATCACCGTGTCGATGTAGAGCCGGTACCAGCCGCGCTGGAATTCCGACGGCTTGCGCGCCGCCTGCCAGGCCTCGCGCCGGCGCCGCAGCTCCGCCTCGTCGACCAGCAGCTCGAGCGTGCGGTTCGGACCGTCGAACGCGATCTCGTCGCCGTTCTGCACCAGCGCCAGTGGCCCGCCGGCCTCGGCTTCCGGCGAGACGTGCAGGATCACCGTGCCATAGGCCGTGCCGCTCATCCGTGCGTCGGAGATCCGCACCATGTCGCGCACGCCCTTCTGCAGCAGCTTCGGCGGCAGGGCCATGTTGCCCACCTCCGGCATGCCGGGATAGCCCCGCGGCCCGCAGCCCTTCAGCACCAGGATCGAGGTCTCGTCGACCTCCAGGTCCGGGTCGTCGATGCGGGCGTGGTAGTCCTCGATGTCCTCGAACACCACCGCCCGGCCGCGATGGGTCAGCAGTTCCGGCGAGGCGGCGCTGGGCTTCAGGATCGCCCCGTCGGGACACAGATTGCCGCGCAGCACCCACACGCCCGAGGACGGCCCGATCGGCGCCTCGCGCGTGCCGATCACCTCGCGGTTCCAGACCTCGGCGGCGTCGGCGATCTCGCCCTGGCGGAGGCCGGAGACGGTGAGCGCCTCGCGCCGCAGCACCGGGCCCAGCTCGTTCATCACCGCCGGGCAGCCGCCGGCGTAGCAGAAGTCCTCCATCAGGTAGCGGCCCGACGGCATCAGGTTGACCAGCAGCGGGACCTCCCGGCCGATCCGGTCGAAGTCCTCCAGGGTCAGGTCCACGCCGACCCGGCCGGCCAGGGCCAGCAGGTGGACCACCGCGTTGGTGGAGCCGCCGATCGCAGCGTGCATGAGGATGGCGTTCTCGAACGCCTCGCGCGTCAGGATGTCCGACGGCTTCACGTCGTCCTTCACCAGCTGGACGATGCGGTTGCCGGTCAGGTGGGCGAGCGTCTTGCGCCGGCTGTCCACCCCCGGCAGGGCGGCGTTGTTCGGCAGGCTCATGCCCAGGGCCTCGATGAGGCTGGCCATGGTCGAAGCCGTCCCCATGGTGTTGCACACCCCATGGCTGCGGCTCATCCCGGCCTCGGCCGAGAGGAAGTCCTTCAAGCTCATCTCCCCGGCCCGCACGGCCTCGGAGAAGCGCCAGACGTCAGTGCCCGAGCCGATGTCCTTGCCCTGCCACTTGCCGTTCAGCATCGGGCCGGAGGAGACCACCATGGCCGGCAGGTCGACGCTCGCCGCGCCCATGAGCTGACCCGGCGTGGTCTTGTCGCAGCCGCCCAGCAGCACCACTCCGTCGATCGGGTTGGCCCGGATCGACTCCTCCACCTCCATGGCCAGCAGGTTGCGGAACAGCATGGCCGTCGGCCGCATCTGGGTCTCGGGCAGGCTCATGGCCGGAAACTCGATCGGCACGCCGCCCGCCTCCCAGACGCCGCGCTTCACGTACTCGGCCAGGTCGCGCAGGTGGAACTGGCACGTCACCAGCTCCGACCAGGTGTTGCAGATGCCGATGACCGGACGGCCGTCGAAGACGTGGTCCGGCAGGCCAGTGCCCTTGATCCAGCTCCGGTGGATGAAGCCGTCGCGGTCGAGCTTGCCGTAGCTCTTCTGGCTGCGCAGCGGTTTGTCGGCCATGCGCCTGGACCCTCGATTTCCCCGGAGATGCCCTACCTTAACCCTCGAGCGGCGGGGTCGGTTCAGGGGGTTCGCTGGACGCCGGGTCGCGCGGGCTACGGCAGGCTGAAGGCGGCCGCGCCGTCGCAGACCTGCCCCGGCATGACGTCCTCGTACAGCTGCAGGCGCTTCATCTTGCTGATGCCGCGATCAAGGTAGTAGCCCACCAGATAGGCCCCCTCGCCGTTGAACGGCACGCGGAACCTCCAGGTCAGGTTGAGGGCGGCCTTCGGCTCATGCCAGCCCAGAGCGATGATGATCCCCTGCTGGCCGGGGAACGGCGCTTCGCCCCAGATCGTCACCGGCTGGCCGTTCAGCGTCAGCTCGTCGAAGTGCGCGTCTGGTTTGGCGGGCCGGTGCCCGAGCACCAGTGACACATGGATGAGCTTCAGGTCCTCGTCGCGCGCCAAAAGGTCGTCCACTGAGCGTCCCCCGTCCGGGTGGGCAGCTAAGCTTGGGCCAGCGCGGGGCGCAAGTCCCGGTGACGCCGCTATCCGGGCCGCCCCCTAGCCGGCGAACTCCGGCAGCGGCATGCCCTTCACGCCGGGCTCGAAGGCGAACAGGCCGCCGGCCAGGGGCTGCTCGGCCCGCTGCTGGTGGAAGAGCTCGTCCCAGGCGCTGGTCACGTAGAGGGTGGCGAGATCCGGCCCGCCGAAGGCGCAGCTGGTCGGCTGTTCCACGGGGACGCGCACGATCCGGTCGACGCGGCCGTCGGGAGCGTAGCGGACGATCCGCCAGGCGCCCCACTGGGCGTTCCACAGGTAGCCCTCGGCGTCGATGGCCGAACCGTCGGGCGAGCCCGCCTCGCCCCGGGTGTGGGCGAACTCGCGCACCTGGCCGAGCTGGTCCACATCGTGGGCGAAGATGGTCTTCAGCTTGGAGTCGGCCATGTAAAGCGTCCTGCCGTCCGCGCTGACCGAGATGGTGTTGGGGATGTGGATGCCGGTGAGCACCCGGACGGTCTTCATGTCCGGGCCGGTGCGGAAGACGGCGCCTGGGCGCTTTCCGCCGTCGTCGTCCATGGTGCTCCACCAGAACCGGCCCTGCGGGTCGATCTTGCCGTCGTTGGTGCGGAAGCCGTCGCCCAGGTCGTAGGGCTGCACGATCCCCAGGGTCCCGGTCGCCGGATCGCAGACCCCCAGCCCCTTCTCGGTGGCCACGAGCAGCCCGCCCTTGGCCCTCGGGGCTGCGGCGCTAGCGCGCACCGGCAGCTCGAACGCCCCACGCGCATCGGTGGAGGGTTCGTACCAGGACAACCTCCGGCCCTTGATGTCGAACCAGTAGAGCCGGCCCTCCCGCGCCGCCCAGATGGGGCCTTCTCCAAGTTGATCAGAGGCTTGCACCACGCAACGCACGTCCAAGGCGGTCTCCTCCGCTTAAGCTGCCCGCGAATCGTGTGAAGGTTCCGCGAACACTGGTTTTCGCGGCCTGCGACATCCTGACAGCCGCGTTTTGGTTCCGTTCAGAGTCTCGGGTCTACTATCTTTAGCGACAGAATCGGGAGGGGTCCCTCAGATGTCGTTGTCCAGTTATTCCGACGTTTTCTCTATCAGTCACGAGCGCGGCTACGAGGAAGAGATCCAGGCGGGCGACATCGTCCGGACCGGTCCCAACCTCTTCCCGCACTTCGAGGTCGTCGCCGTCCATGGCGATAAGGCCTGGGTGCGCAACGTCGTGAACGGCGCCGACCACCTGGCGCTTCTCTCGCGCTGCCGCAAGATCAACGGCCAGTCGCTCGCGGAAGCCGCCGAATAGGCCTTCCCTCCGCCGGACGGCCGGCGGAAAATGCGTGAACCCTGTGCGCGCCCCGGAGTTTTACCGGCTTCGGGGCGCCGTCATTTAGCGCGGCAGTTCGGAGGAACGCGCCATCTCCGCCTTCATGTTCGCCACCGGGATCGAGAACAGCATCCCGAAGATCAAGAATGGCCGCGTGCGCGTGGACCAGATGGAATCCTGCGGGCACTACCGTCACTGGCGCAAGGACTTCGATCTCGTCGAGGAGCTGGGCCTGCGGTTCCTGCGCTACGGCCCGCCGCTGCACACCAGCCTGCTGGGGCCCGACAAGTACGACTGGGAGTTCGCCGACGTCACCTTCGCCGAGCTGAAGCGTCGCGACATCGTGCCGATCGTCGACCTCTGCCACTTCGGCGTGCCCGACTGGATCGGCGACTTCCAGAACCCCGACTTCCCCGAGGTGTTCGCCCGCTACTCGTCGGCCTTCGCCCGGCGCTTCCCCTGGGTGCAGCTCTACACCCCGGTCAACGAGATGTTCATCTGCGCCCAGTTCTCCGGCAAGTACGGCTGGTGGAACGAGCAGGGCACGACGGACCTGACCTTCGTCACCGCGCTCAAGCACATCGTGAGGGCCAATGTGCGGGCCATGCAGGAGATCCTGAAGGTCCGGCCCGACGCCATCTTCATCCAGAGCGAGTCCTCGGAGTACTTCCACGCGGAAAACCCGGCGGCCATCAAGCCGGCCGAGATCGAAAACTCCCGGCGCTTCCTGTCGCTCGACCTGAACTACGGCCACCGGGTCGACTCGGAGATGTACGAGTACCTGATGGACAACGGCATGACGCGGGAGGAGTACCACTTCTTCCTCGGCAACGCCCTGCACCACCACTGCATCCTGGGCAACGACTACTACTGGACCAACGAGCACAGGGTGTCGGCCGACGGCTCCACCCGGGCCTCGGGCGAGATCTTCGGCTACAACGAGATCACCCGGCAGTACTACAACCGCTACCGCCTGCCCGTGATGCACACGGAGACCAACATCGCCGAGGGCCCGAACGGCGACGAGGCGGTGAACTGGCTGTGGAAGGAATGGGCCAACGTCCTGCGCGTGCGCAACGACGGCGTGCCGACCGTGGGCTTCACCTGGTACTCGCTCACCGACCAGGTCGACTGGGACACCGGTCTGCGCGAGGACAACGGCCGGGTCCACCCGGTGGGCCTCTACGACATGAACCGCGAGATTCGCCCCGTGGGCCGCTCCTACAAGCAGCTGATCGCCGACTGGGGCGAGGTGCTGCCCACCCAGAGCGTCTGCCTGTCTGTGCCCATCGTCATGCCCTCGGAATACGAGGAGCCCGCCGCCGAGCGCCACCGCCAGGAGGCCCGCCACCTACGCGCCGTGGAGCTGACCGTCGGGGAAAGCGGCTAGGTCGTGGCCGCGGGCCTCCGGATCGGCGGCGCGCCCGTCGTCACCCTGCGGGCGCGGGACCTGCCCGCCGGCGAGCCCGCCTTCACCGAGGCCCAGATCCTGCCCGGTCGCGGCATGATGCTGCTGCAGGCGAAGCTCCGGCTGCCCGACGGGCGCGAGGTCGACGCCCTCTTTGCGCCTGAGCCGGATGAAGCCGCCCGGGAGCTTTCCGGCGGCCCGGACGACTTCGCCGGCAACCGCGCCTTCGCCTTCGGCGGCTGCCTGCTCGCCCCCTTCGCCAACCGGATCCGGGGCCGCGCGGTGGAGGGCTGCCGCGAGATCGAGACGGACGTCGACGGGCGGACCGTGCGCCTGCCGCGAAACTGGGGCGGTAGGGCCCCGGGCGCCGAGCAGTACGCCATGCACGGCCTGATCCTCGACGCCGGCGTCCCCTTCGAGGCCTCCGCCGACGCCGTGAGCGGCCACCTGGACGCCGGCGACTTCGGCGGCCGCTGGCCGGGGAAGCTGCAGCTCGACGTCACCTGGACGCTGCGCGGCGGCGCCCTCCTCCTCTCCGTCCGGGCCCGCAACAGCGGCTCGGAACCCCTGCCCCTGGGCCTGGGCTGGCACCCGTACTTCCGCGTGCCAAGCGGCGACCGCGCCCAGGCCCGCCTGCGCCTGCCCGCGGCCCTGCACTGCGAAGTCAACGACTACGACGAGGTCCTGCCCACCGGGCGGCTGCTGCCGGTGGCGGGCACGCCCTACGACTTCAACAGGGGCCCCGCGCTGGACGAACTCTACCTCGACGACTGCTTCACCGACCTCGTCCGGGCGGACGGCGAGGTGGTGGTGGAGGTGCTGGATTCGGCCGCCGGGATCGGCCTGCGCGTCGCCTCCCCCACCCCCGACGTGAAGGCCGTGCAGGTCTACGCGCCGCCGGACAAGCCGTTCGTCGTGGTGGAGCCGCAGTTCAACCTCGCCGAGCCCTTCGCCGACATCTGGCCGCCGGGCGTGGACACCGGCATGGCCCGCCTCGCGCCGGGCGCCGCCGTCGGCTACGAGGTGCGGCTGGAGGCCTTCGCCTTAGGAACCTGAGGAAGGTCGAGGGGTTACCGGGAGCCGACGACGAGGGCTCCATGGAACGTGCGCAACGACCGGCCCCCCCGCGGGACACGGCCGAGATCATCGACTTCGACGAGGCCCTGCTCGACGCCTGCCCGGCGGAGCTGCGGGCCGATCTCCTGACCGAGGCCTCGATGCTCGCCGACGCCTTTGCGCCGGAGGGCCGGGCGGAGCAGCTGGAAGCGATGGCGACTGCCCTCTCCTCGGGAGAGCGCGACGCCGAGATGGGGCGGATGCGGGCCCGCCGGCTGGCGGCGGCCCTGCGCTGCCTGGCGCGGAGCTGACCTACTCGGCCGCCGCGGCGCCCTCGCGCTGCTTCTTGCGGCGACCGGGCTTGTCCAGGAGCTTGCGCAGCTTCGCCGCCAGCAGCGCCGTCTCGTAGGGCTTGTCGAGCAGCGGGAACTCGGCGTTCTCGATCACCGCGCCCTCGCCCACGAAGCCGGACGTCAGGAGCACGCGCAGGTCCGGCCGGATCTCCCGCGACGTCCGCGCCAGGCTCACTCCGCTGACCCCGCCCGGCATCACCACGTCGGTGAACAGGAGGTCGATCTTGGCGTCGGAGTGGATCACCTCCAGCGCCTCGGCGGCGTTGGTGGCCGTGGTCACGTCGTAGCCCAGGCCGGTCAGCATATCGAGGGTGAGCGCCAGCACCGTGGGGTCGTCCTCGACGAGCAGGATCTTCTCGTCCCCGCCCTCGATGGTCCTGGCGCGCTCGGCAGGTTTGACGACCTCGGCCGGCGTCGAGGACGCGGGCAGCAGCAGGCAGAAGGTGGTGCCCTGGCCGGGCGTGCTCTCCAGCCGGACCTCGCCCTCCGACTGCTGCACGAAGCCGTAGACCTGGGAGAGGCCCAGGCCGGAGCCCTTGCCCACCTCCTTGGTGGTGAAGAACGGCTCGAACACCCGGTTGCGGACCTCCTGGGACATGCCGACGCCCGTGTCGGTGACGTCGACGGCGATGCGCTCGCCCTCGCGCCGGGTGGCGATCTCCAGCACCCCGCCCTCCGGCATGGCGTCCCGGGCGTTGACCGCCAGGTTGAGCAGCGCCGTCTCGAGCTGGGTCGGGTCCACGTGGGCGCAGAGCATCTCCTCGGCGAACTTCAGGTCCACCGTCACCGCCTCTCCCACCGCCTGGCGCAGCAGGGGCGCGAAGTCCTGGATCAGGGCGTTCACGTCGATGGTCACCGGCGTCAGGTGCTGGCGGCGCGAGAAGGCGAGGAGCTGGCGCGTCAGGTCGCGGCCGCGCTCGGCGGCCTGGCGGATGGCCTCGATGCGGCGCGTGCGGCGGGCCTCGTCCTCGGCCTTCCGGGCCATGATGTCGACGTTGCCGAGCACCACGGTGAGCAGGTTGTTGAAGTCGTGCGCCACGCCGCCGGTGAGCTGGCCTACCGCTTCCATCTTGCGGGCCTGGGCGAGCTGCTCCTCCAGGCTGTGGCGGTCGGTGGCGTCGAGCATGACGCCGAAGATCTCGCGGGGCTCGCCGTCGACGCTGGGGGCGATCACGCCCTGGTCCTGCAGCACCTTGTACTGGCCGTCGGCGCACAGCCAGCGGAACTCCACCGAGTAGCGGCCGGTCTTCACCGCCCGGCCGATGCCTTCCACGACCCGGTCCAGGTCGTCGGGGTGGATGCGGCTGGAGCCGAACTCGGCCTCGTCGACGAAGCGGGAAGCCGGGAAGCCGGTGATGTCCCGGATCGACTCCGACACGAACTGCGGGGCGAAGGGCGGCTCGACGCTGCGCGAGGTGAAGACGATCGGCAGGGACTGCAGGATCGCCTCCTGCCGGGCCTCGGTGCGCCTGAGCGCCTTCTCGGTCTGGGCCTTCTCCGCCTTCACCCGGGCATGCTCGTCGAGCAGCCACTGCTGGTAGGCGGACTGGCGCTTCACCTCCTCGGTCTTCAGGTACAGGTCCGTGAGGACCGTCACCTTCGACTTCAGGATGAAGGGGTCCACCGGCTTGAAGACCACGTCCACTGCGCCGGCCGAATAGGCCTGGAAGACGTGCGCCTCGTCCCGGAAGATCGCCGTCAGGAAGACGATCGGCGTGTCCTTCGTGCGCTTGCGCGAGCGGATCAGCTCGGCGGTCTCGTACCCGTCCATGCCGGGCATGTGCAGGTCGAGCAGGATCAGCGCGAACTCTTCGGTCAGCAGGCGCCGGAGCGCCTCCTCGCCGGACCGGGCGACCACCAGCTCATGGCCCAGTTCTTCGAGCGCCTGGACGGCGGCGAACGCGTTGCGCTCGTCATCGTCGACGATCAGGATCCGGGCCGTGAGCGGCGTCTCCAGGTCGGGCGGCGCCGGAGGCTCCGCCCGCCAGGCTCCCATCACGGTGCTGGCGGGTGAGACTCGGGTCACGTCAACTCGCTTGCGGCATCAGGGACACCACCGTGTCGCTGGCCAGCTTCATGGCGTCCGCCCGCTGGATCGACACCCGCAGCACCGAGACCAGGTGGTCGATGTCCACGGGCTTGGAGACATAGTCGGACGCCCCGGCCTGGATGCATTTCTGGCGGTCGCCCTTCATCGCCTTGGCGGTCACGGCGACCACCGGCAGGTCGGCCAGGTGCTGCCTGGCGCGGATCTCGCGGATCGTCTCGTAGCCGTCCATGTCCGGCATCATGATGTCCACAAGAACCACGTCCACATCGGGCTTCGCGTCCAGCACCTCAAGCCCCGCGCGGCCGCTTTCCGCATAGCTGAGCTCGATCCCGTACTCCTCGAGAGCCGAGGCCAGGGAGAAGATGTTGCGGATGTCGTCGTCGATGACAACGACCTTGCGCCCGGCGAGCACGGAGTCGTCGTGCTTGCTCTGGGTGAGCTTGGCCTTGGTCGGGGCCGACATGCGCTCCATGGGCTCGTGCAGCAGGAGGCTCGCCTGGTCGACCAGCTGCTCGGTGGAGCGCGCCAGGCGGACGAGGCCGCCGAACACCGCCAGCCGCAGCCGGCGGTCGTCCTCGGGCTCGAGCTCGTCCGGCGCATAGACCACCGCCGGGACCATCCGGCCGTCGCTCTGCTTGAGCTGTTCGACCATGTCCGTGATGGCCATGGCCTGGGCCTCGATCATCAGGCCGTCGGGCCGCTCCGCCGCAGGCCGCGCCAGCACCGAGGCGAGGTCGGCGACGACCTCCACCTGGGTGAAGCACTGCCGCAGCAGCTCGGCCGCCTCGCCCTCGGAGCCCACCAGCACGATCCGGCGCTCCGCCTTGTCGACGAAGCTCTTCACGCCCTGCAGGGTGGAGACCACCACCTCGCGCTCCACCGGCTTGTGGGTGAAGCCGAAGGCGCCCATCGACAGGCCCAGCCCCTTCTGGTCGTCGGCCGAGATGACGTGCACGGGGATGTGCCGGGTCTCGGGGGTCCGCTTCAGGAGGTCGAGCAGGGCCAGGCCGTCCATGTCCGGCAGGCCGATGTCGAGCATGATCGCGTCAGGCCCGAACCGCCGGGCCAGCGACGGCGCCGCCCCGCCCTCGCCCGTCACCACGCCCTTGAAGCCGGACTCGTGGACGAGGCTGAGCAGGATCGAGGCGAACCGCGGGTCGTCCTCGACGATCAGCACCACGCTGTCGCCGGAGGAGATGCTGTCGCGGTCGTCCGCCACCGCCTCCACCGGCTCGTCGGAGAAGGCCGACGGCAGCATCATCGGCCGCGCCAGGGTCGGGGTGGTCGAGGCCGGCCGGGCGCTGGGCTGCGCCGGGCTGAAGTTCAGCGGCAGGTAGAGGGTGAAGGTCGAGCCCTTGCCGGGCTTGGATTCCACCTTCAGCTCGCCGCCCAGCAGCCGGGTGATGTCGCGGCTGATCGACAGACCCAGACCCGTGCCGCCGTACTTGCGGCTGGTGGTCCCGTCGGCCTGCTGGAAGGCCTCGAAGATGATCCGCTGCTTGTCCTCGGGGATCCCGATGCCGGAGTCTTCCACCTGGAAGGCCAGCACCTGGCCCGCGGTGTTGAGGTGGTCGTTGATCGGGCTCCAGCCGCCGTGGGCGCGGGAGACCTTCAGCTTCACATGGCCGTGCTCGGTGAACTTGAAGGCGTTCGAGAGCAGGTTCTTGATGATCTGCTGCAGCCGCTTGTCGTCGGTGTACATCGACCGCGGCAGCGCCGGGTCCAGCTCCACCTGGAAGTCGAGCTTCTTGTCGAGGGCGACCTGGCTGAACGTCCGGTCCACCTGGTCGCGCAGGCTGGCGAAGGACATCTCGCCGATGTCCAGGGTGACGGTGCCGGATTCGATCTTCGACAGGTCGAGGATGTCGTTGATCAGCCCCAGCAGGTCGGTGCCGGCGTCGTGGATGTTGCGGGCGAACTCGACCTGCTTCTCCGTCAGGTTGCCGGCGGCGTTGTCGGCCAGCAGCTTGGAGAGGATCAGCAGGCTGTTCAGCGGCGTCCGCAGCTCGTGGCTCATGTTGGCCAGGAACTCGGACTTGTACTTCGACGTCAGGGCCAGCTGCTCGGCCTTGTCCTCCAGCGCGATCTTGGCCTGTTCCACCTCGCGGTTCTTGGCTTCCACCTGCTGGTTCTGGATCGACAGCAGGTGCGCCTTCTCCTGCAGCTCGGCGTTGGTCTGCTGCAGCTCTTCCTGCTTGGTGCGGAGCAGCTCCTCCGACTGGCGGAGCGACGCGGCCTGCTGTTCCAGCCGGTCGTTGGTCTTCTTCAGCTCCTCCTGCTGGGCCTGCAGCTCCGAGGTCAGGAGCTGGGACTGCTTCAGCAGGCCCTCGGTCCGCATGTTGGCGGCGATGGTGTTGAGCACGATGCCGATGGATTCCATCAGCTGGTCGAGGAACTGCTGCTGGGTCTCGTTGAACTCGCCGAAGGTGGCCAGTTCGATCACCGCCTTCACCTCGCCTTCGAACAGGGCGGGCAGGACGATGATGTTGGCCGGCGGGGCCTCGCCGAGGCCCGACGAGATCTGCACATAGTCCTTCGGCACATTGGTCAGCAGGATGCGCGACTTCTCGTACGCGCACTGGCCGATCAGGCCCTCCCGCAGCTTGAACTGGCTGGCCAGGTGCTTGCGGTTGTTGAAGGCGTAGGACGCCGCCAGGTTCAGCACCATCTGGCCGTCGTCGTCCCGGTCGGTGACGTAGAAGACGGCGTGCTGGGCGTTGATCAGCGGCGCCAGTTCCGAGAGCACCAGGTTCGACACGGTCGACAGGTCGCGCTCGCCCTGCAGCATCCGGGTGAACCGGGCCAGGTTGGTCTTCAGCCAGTCCTGCTCGGTGTTCTTCAACGTCTGATCCTTCAGGTTCCGGATCATCTCGTTGATGTTGTTCTTCAGCTCTTCCACCTCGCCCGACGCCTCGACGGTGATCGACCGGGTCAGGTCGCCCTTCGTCACGGCGGTGGACACCTCGGCGATGGCGCGCACCTGGGTGGTCAGGTTGGCGGCCAGTTCGTTCACGTTGTCGGTCAGGTCACGCCACAGGCCCGCGGCGCCCGGCACCCGCGCCTGGCCGCCCAACTTGCCTTCGGAGCCCACCTCGCGGGCCACGTTGGTCACCTGGTCGGCGAAGGTGGCGAGCGTCTCGATCATCCCGTTGATGGTGTCGGCCAGCGCGGCGATCTCCCCCTTCGCGTCCAGGGTGAGCTTCCGCTTCAGGTCGCCCATGGCCACCGAGGTCACGACGTCGGCGATGTTCCGCACCTGACCGGTCAGGTTGGCGGCCATCATGTTCACGTTGTCGGTCAGGTCCTTCCAGGTGCCGGCGACGCCGGGCACCTGGGCCTGGCCGCCGAGCTTGCCCTCGGTGCCCACTTCCCGCGCCACCCGGGTCACTTCCGAGGCGAAGGAGTTCAGCTGGTCCACCATGGTGTTGATGGTGTTCTTCAGCTCCAGGATCTCCCCGCGCACGTCCACGGTGATCTTCTTGGACAGGTCGCCCTTGGCCACGGCGGTGGTCACGTCGGCGATGTTCCGCACCTGGCCCGTCAGGTTGGCGGCCATCAGGTTCACGTTGTCGGTCAGGTCCTTCCAGGTCCCGGCGACGCCCTTCACCTGGGCCTGGCCGCCCAGCTTGCCTTCCGTACCCACTTCCCGCGCCACCCGGGTCACTTCCGAGGCGAAGGAGTTCAGCTGGTCCACCATGGTGTTGATGGTGTTCTTCAGCTCCAGGATCTCCCCGCGCACGTCCACGGTGATCTTCTTGGACAGGTCGCCCATGGCCACGGCGGTGGTCACCTCGGCGATGTTCCGCACCTGGCCGGTCAGGTTGGCGGCCATGAAGTTCACGTTGTCGGTCAGGTCCTTCCAGGTGCCGGCGACGCCCTTCACCTGGGCCTGGCCGCCGAGCTTGCCTTCCGTACCCACTTCGCGGGCCACGCGGGTCACTTCGCTGGCGAAGGCGTTGAGCTGGTCCACCATGGTGTTGATGGTGTTCTTCAGCTCGAGGATTTCCCCCTTCACGTCCACGGTGATCTTCTTGGACAGGTCGCCGTTGGCCACGGCGGTGGTCACCTCGGCGATGTTCCGCACCTGACCGGTCAGGTTGGCGGCCATCAGGTTCACGTTGTCGGTCAGGTCCTTCCAGGTCCCGGCGACGCCCTTCACCTGGGCCTGGCCGCCGAGCTTGCCTTCCGTACCCACTTCACGCGCCACCCGGGTCACTTCCGAGCTGAACGAGTTCAGCTGGTCCACCATGGTGTTGATCACGTCCTTGATCTGCAGGATCTCGCCCTGCACGTTCACGGTGATCTTCTGCGTCAGGTCGCCGTTGGCGATGGCGGTGGCGACCTTCGACACGTCCCGCAGCTGGACCGTCAGGTTGCCGGCCATCAGGTTCACGTTGTCGGTCAGGTCCTTCCAGGTCCCGGCGACGCCCTTCACCTGGGCCTGGCCGCCCAGCTTGCCTTCCGTACCCACTTCCCGCGCCACCCGGGTCACTTCCGAGGCGAAGCCGTTCAGCTGGTCCACCATGGTGTTGATGGTGTTCTTCAGCTCGAGGATCTCGCCCTTCACGTCCACGGTGATCTTCTTGGAGAGGTCGCCGTTGGCCACGGCGGTGGTCACCTCGGCGATGTTCCGCACCTGACCCGTCAGGTTGGCGGCCATGAAGTTCACGTTGTCGGTGAGGTCCTTCCAGGCGCCGGTCACGCCTTCCACTCGGGCCTGGCCGCCCAGCTTGCCCTCGGTGCCCACTTCCCGCGCCACGCGGGTCACTTCCGAGGCGAAGGCGTTCAGCTGGTCCACCATGGTGTTGATGGTGTTCTTCAGCTCCAGGATCTCCCCGCGCACGTCCACGGTGATCTTCTTGGACAGGTCGCCCTTGGCCACCGCGGTGGTCACCTCGGCGATGTTCCGCACCTGGCCCGTCAGGTTGGCGGCCATCAGGTTCACGTTGTCGGTGAGGTCCTTCCAGGTGCCGGCGACGCCCTTCACCTGGGCCTGGCCGCCGAGCTTGCCTTCCGTACCCACTTCCCGCGCCACGCGGGTCACTTCCGAGGCGAAGGCGTTCAGCTGGTCCACCATGGTGTTGATGGTGTTCTTCAGCTCCAGGATCTCCCCGCGCACGTCCACGGTGATCTTCTTGGACAGGTCGCCCATGGCCACGGCGGTGGTCACCTCGGCGATGTTCCGCACCTGGCCGGTCAGGTTGGCGGCCATGAAGTTCACGTTGTCGGTCAGGTCCTTCCAGGTGCCGGCGACGCCGCGCACCTGCGCCTGGCCGCCCAGCTTGCCCTCGGTGCCCACTTCCCGCGCCACGCGGGTCACTTCCGAGGCGAAGGAGCCCAGCTGGCCCACCATGGTGTTCACCACCCGGCCGATCCGCAGGAACTCGCCGCGCAGCGGTCGGTCCTCGTTCTCCAGGTCCATGGTCTGGGACAGGTCGCCCTTGGCCACGGCGCCGATCACGCGGGCCATTTCGGCGGTCGGGTGGACCATGTCGGCGATCAGGGTGTTCACCGCGTCCACCGAGGCCGCCCAGGAGCCCTGCGCCGCCGGCAGCCTGGCCCGGTGGTTGATCTTGCCCTGGCGGCCCACGGTCTCGCCGAGCCGCTCGAATTCCTTGGTCATGCGGTCGTTCAGCTCGACCACGTCGTTGAAGGCCTCGGCGATCTCGCCCGCGACGCCGGTCAGGCCGCGCGGCAGGCGCACCGAGAAGTCCCCGCGCCGGAAGGCCCGCAGGACCGACAGAAGCTCTGCCGTGTCCAGCTCGCTTCCGCCGCGCACGCTGCGCGCCTTGCTGCCGGCTTTGGCGGACGACGACTTCGCCGGCTTCGGCGCGGCGGTGACGGATGCGGCCATGGTTCCCCCGGGAACGAACGTGTTGCGGTCGCAGGGGACATGCGTTGCGGCCGACCCCGGCCGCAAGACACACCCCCGCCCTGACAGCGAACGAGCGAGTTCCGGCTCGGGTTCCACCTGGGCCGCAAATATTTTTTGGGGATGATCTTCCGCCGGGATGCGCGCGAGGCGGCGCAGGCCTTCAGTCCATAGCCTGACGCAAAACGCAAGGCAGATCAACTGCTAAGCTGCCGCTTCGGGGGCGTGCGGCGGGGCCGCTCGTCGGGCCTGGATGCGCCGTGGAAGGATCATCGCGGGCCTCCGCCGCGGACGGTCCGGGGCGCGCCGCGGAGCCGCTCTCGGCAGGCTGCGCCGGAACCCCCGGCAGGGGCTGCCGTTTGGGCACGGGGCGCAACGCCCTTCCCACGAGCCCTTGAGCCCCGGACGCATGTCGCACGCCTATGACGCCGCCGCCTTCGAGCCCCCGCCCGAGGCGGAAGCCTTCTACGCCGAGAGCCTGAAGCTGCTGACCGAGTCCGGCATCCCCTTCCTGCTGTCCGGCACCTATGCCGTGACCGCCTACACCGGGATCGTCCGGCCGACGAAGGACCTCGACGTCTTCTGCAAGGCCGGCGACTACCCGAAGATCCTCGCCTTCTTCCAGGAGCGGGGCTACCGCACCGACGTCGAGGACGAGCGCTGGATCGCCAAGGTCTGGCAGGACAACTACTTCTTCGACGTGATCTTCGCCATGTCGAACGGCACCGCGCCGATCACCGACGAGTGGTTCGAGGGCGAGGACACCATCTGCGTCTACGGGACGGAGGCGAAGATCACCCCGCCCACCGAGTTGATCCTGTCCAAGACGTTCATCCAGGATCGCTACCGCTACGACGGCGCGGACGTCGCCCACGTCATCCTGCGCGCCTCCGAGCGGATCGATTGGCAGCGCCTGCTCCGCTACATGGAGCCCTACTGGGAGGTGCTGCTCACCCACCTCCTGAACTTCCGGTTCATCTACCCCACCGAGCGCGACGTGATCCCGACCTGGGTCATGGAGGAGCTGACCAGCCGGCTGCAGGCCCAGGTCGGCCTTCCCGCCGCGCGGGTGAAGGTCTGCCGCGGCCGGCTGTTCAGCCCCCGCGACTACGTCACCGACATCACCGAATGGGGCTTCGCCGACGTCGTCGGCAAGGGCCTGGAGGAACGGCATGAGCCTATCGCCTGATCCGGAAACCGCGCCCGGGGGACCGCCGAGCGGCCACCTGAGGCTCGCCGCGATCGGCGACCTGCATGTGGGCGAAAACCATCCGCACCCGTACCGCGACCTGTTCAGCCGCATCAGCCAGGAGGCCGACGTGCTCGCCCTGTGCGGCGATCTCACCAACTTCGGCAAGACGCCTGAGGCCGAGATCCTCGCCGAGGATCTGCAGGCCCTGTCGATCCCGGTGGTCGGCGTGCTCGGCAACCACGACTTCGAGTGCGGCCAGCCGCAGGAGGTCGCCCGCATCCTGCACGACGCCGGGGTCAGGCTGCTCGACGGTGAGGCCTACGAGATCGAGGGCGTCGGCTTCGCCGGCTGCAAGGGCTTCATCGGCGGCTACGGCCGCTACATGCTGAGCGCCTTCGGCGAGCCGGAGATCAAGGCCTTCGTCCAGGCCTCGGTGGACGAGAACCTCAAGCTCGAAAGCTCGCTGCGGATGCTGCGCACCGAGCGCACCGTCGTGGTGCTCCACTACTCGCCGGTGCAGGACACGGTGATGGGCGAGCCGCCGGAGATCTTCCCCTTCCTCGGCTCGGCGCGGATGGGCGAGACCATCGACCGCTTCGACGGGGTGAAGTGCGTCCTGCACGGCCACGCCCACCGCGGCGCCTACGAGGGCCGCACGCCGCGCGGCACGCCGGTCTACAACGTGGCCAAGCCGGTGCTGAACCGCGACCTCGGGATCGAGTACGCGCTCTTCGACGTCTAGCCCGGGAGCTTCTAGGCCAGGCCCGCCCGGATGCGCAGTTGCCGTCCCGCGCGCCAGGCCAGCCAGGCGGCCGGGATCATCCCCAGGCCCGCGAAGATGATCGGCGCGTGGGGGCTGATCTCCGAGAACATCAGCCCGGCGATCACCGGGCCCGCCACCCGGGCGGCCGAACCCGCGGCGTTGTTGGCCCCGAGGATCGCGCCCTGCCGGCCGGGCGCGGCGGCGCGGGAGATCAGCGCGCTGGTCGCCGGCTGGCTGAGGGTGTGCCCCGTCACCGCGGCGGTCATGGCCAGCACGCAGAGCCAGATGAACGGCGACACCGCCTGGACCAGCAGGAAGCCCCCGGTCAGCAGCAGGCCCACGGTGATGGTCGTCACCTCCCCGATCCGGCGCACCACGATCCCCGAGAAGACGCTCTGGCTGAGCGCAGCAGCGACGCCGGTCACGCCCATGACGAAGCCGATCTCCTTCGGCCCCCAGCCGAACCGCGCCTCGCCCCACAGGCCGAACACCGACCACATGGCCGAGAAGGCCGTGAAGCCCATGAAGGTCATCGCCAGCAGCCGGCGCAGCACCGGGTCGGCCCACGCCTCCGCCAGGGCGGCGAGCGGGCCGGGCCGGCCGAAGTTCCGCCCTTCGTTGCGGAGGCTCTCGCGCACGAAGGCCAGGACGCCCACCGTCGCCAGCACGCAGAGGCCGGCGGCCACCAGCAGCGGCGGCCGGAAGCCCGCGGCGCCCAGTTCCGGCTGCGCCAGCACGCCGCCCAGCCAGGGGCCCACGACGAAGCCGATGCCGAACGCCCCGCCCACCAGGCCCAGACGCCCGGCCAGCCGCTCCGGCGGCGTGACGTCGACGATGTAGCCCTGGATGGCGGAGATGTTGCCGCTGAAGAAGCCGGCCAGCCCCCGCACCAGGACGGCGATCCAGATGTTCGGTGCGAACGCCAGGGCCACGTAGCCGCCGGCCGAGGCCAGGATGGTGATCAGCAGCACCGGTCGGCGGCCGATGCGGTCCGACAGCCGCCCCCAGGTCAGCTCGCCCAGGAAGCCGCCGGCCGAAAAGGCCGCGAACATCAGGGTGACCTGCCAGGGCGCGGCGTCGAAGACGCTGGCGTAGAACGGCAGCAGCGGGATGACCACGCCGAAGCCGATCAGGCTGACGAACACCAGGAGCAGCAGGACCGGCACCGCCAGGCGGGCGTCGGGCGGCGCGGAGGATCGTCGCGGAGGCATGAGAGCGAGTACCGCCGGGCCGCGCGGATGGCTAGATGCCGATCGCCCGGCCCGGCCGGCGAACGCCTCTCCGGCTCAGGCCGACAGCCGGACCTCCTCGCCGGCCGGGCGCCCGGCGCGGTCCAGGTCCGCCTCGAACCAGGCGATGGTCGCGCGCAGACCCTGCTCCAGCGACGTCGCAGGCCGCCAGCCGAGCACCCGTTCGGCCTTGGCGATGTCCGGCCGGCGGCGCCGGGGGTCGTCCACCGGAAGCGGCCGGTGGACCACTTCCGAGCTTGAGCCGGTGAGCGTCAGCACGAGGTCGACGAGCTCGATGATGGTCCGCTCGACCGGATTGCCGATGTTCACCGGGCCCGGCTGCGGCCCGTCGTGCTCCATCAGCCGCACGAGGCCGTCGACCATGTCGTCCACGTAGCAGAACGACCGGGTCTGGGAGCCGTCGCCGAAGACCGTGATGTCCTCGTCGGTCAGCGCCTGGTGGACCACGTTCGACACCACACGGCCGTCGTCGGCCGACAGCCTGGGGCCGTAGGTGTTGAAGATGCGGGCGACCCGCACCTCGGCGCGCTTCAGCCGGTCGTAGTCGAAGCACAGCGCCTCGGCGGCGCGCTTGCCCTCGTCGTAGCACGCCCGGGGGCCGGTGCAGTTGACGTGACCCCAATAGCTCTCCGCCTGGGGATGGCTCTCCGGATCGCCGTAGACCTCGCTGGTCGAGGAAATCAGGAACCGCGCGCCGGTGGCCTCGGCCTGCCGCAGCAGGCGCTGGGTGCCCAGCACGCTGGTCAGCATCGTGTGCTCGGGGTCGGCCTGGTAGAGCGGCGGCGAGGCGGCGCAGGCGAGATTGTAGATCCGGTCGAAGGCGCGGCCGGTGATCCGCGCCGGCAGGGGCTCTACGATATCGGCCTTCACGAATTCGAACTCGTCGCTGCGCTGCAGCCGGCTTAGGTTCTCGTGCTTGCCCGTCTGCATGTTGTCCAGGCACACGACGTGCGCGCCCTCGTCGATCAGGCGTTCGCAGAGGTGGGAGCCGAGGAACCCGGCGCCTCCGGCGACGAGGACCTGCAGTTGCCGACCGTTCTTCATGTGCGTCCCTTCCAAACTCAACGCTCCCCTGCGGCCTGCCCCGGCCGTTTTTGCCTCACGCCGTCACCAGGTCGTCCTTCGCCGCCGCCATGGCCTCGGCCAGGTGCGCCTCCAGCTCGGCGGCCCGGTGCGCCGCGGTGTGGGCGGCGAGGATCCGCGCGCGGGCGCCTTCCGCCATCGCCTGCCGCGCCGGCTCCGGCGTCTCGCGCAGCGTCCGAAGGACCTCCTCCGCGCCGCGCGCCAGCACGATCTCCCGGCCCGGCGCGAACAGGGTGTCCAGGCCGTCCCAGATGTCGGAGATGATCGGCGTGGCGCAGGCCGCGGCCTCGAACAGCCGCACGCTGGGCGAATGGCCGGCCGCGATCATGTCGGCGCGGGTGACGTTCAGGGTGTAGCGGCTGGCGGCGTAGAAGCCGGGGTGGTCCGCCGGCCCCACATGGTCCATCCGCTCGACGTTCTCAGGCCAGTCGATGTCGTCGGGGTACTGCGGTCCGGCGACGCAGAATTTCAGCTCCGGCGCCCGGCGGGCGGGCTGCAGCAGCAGCCGCTCCAGGGTCGGCTGGCGGTCGGGGCTGTAGGTGCCGAGGTAGGACAGGTCCCACCGCCTTGGCTCGGCCAGCGGCCGGTAGGCTTCGGCGTCCACCGAGCAGTAGAGGGCGCGCGCCGCCGGCGAGCCGTAGCGCCGCATCAGCCGCTCCAGCGTCGGGCCGCCGGTGAAGGAGAGATAGGCCCCGTAGCCGGGGATCAGCTCCGGGGTCAGGTACTCGTGGTCGCCCGCCGCCAGCTTGGCCAGCGTCACCGGCGTGTCGATGTCGTAGAAGGCCGTGGCCCCGCGCGCGGTCTTCTGCACCCAACGCCCGACCGCCACGCCGTCCGGCACGTACGAGCCGACGATCACCGCGTCGGCATTCTCCACCGCCTCGCGCCAGGCGAGGTGGAGGGCTCCCAGGTCGCCGTAGAGCCGCAAGTCGCAGAAGTCCGGCCGCGCGAGATCGCGGTGGGCGGCGTACCAGGGGACGTCGCGCTCCAGGAACAGCACCTCGTGGCCGCGGGCCGCGAACGCCCGCAGCAGGGCGCGGTAGGTGGTGGCGTGGCCGTTGCCCCATGAAGACGACAGCGAAAGGCCCAGGACGACGAGCTTCACGCGAGGCTCCTTTCCCGCTTGGCGGCGGCCTCGCGGCGGATCAGGGCGTCGGCTTCCGCCGCGCGGCGGGCGTAGGTGTGCTCGGCCAGGATCCGCTGGCGGGCGGCCTCGCCGATCGCCCGCGCCCGCTCCGGCGTCAGCGCCGCCACGTGCTCGGCCACGTCCTGGCCGTCGCGGGCGACCAGCACCTCCTCGTCGGGGGTGAGGAACAGCTCGATCCCCTCCCAGGCGTCGGTGATCAGGCAGGCCCCGGCGCCCGCCGCCTCGAACACCCGTGTCGCCGGGGAGAAGCCCACGTCCGCCATGGAGTCCCGGGCGACGTTCAGCACCGCCAGCGGCGAGCAGTTGAAGGCGTTGTGGTCGGCTGTGCCCACGTGGCCCACGCGCCGCACGTTGGCCGGCATGGCCTTGTCGTCCCAGCCGTTCCCGCCGATCAGGAACCGGCGCTCCGGCAGGCGGACGGCGGGCTCGATGAAGAACCGCTCCACCCGCGCCTCGCGGTCCGGCAGGCGGTTGGCCAGGAAGTTGAGGTCCCCCTCGAACCGCGCCTGGGGCGCGACTGGGTGGTGGGTGGAGGCGTCGAGGGCGTTGTAGATCGGCCGGCACAGCCTGGCGCCGGCCGCCTGGTAGGCGTTCACCACCGCTGGCCCGCCACCGTAGGTCAGCACCAGGTCGAGCTGCGGCAGGACGCGGTGCATCACGTCCCCGGGATGGGCCCGCAGGTGGGCGAGCGTGGCCGGCGCATCGACGTCCCAGAAGATCTTCACGGCGTGCGGCCGGGCGAGGCTCATCACGCCCTCCAGCAACTCGTCGTCGAACACGCCGACGCCGCTGGCCTTCACCACCACGTCCGCCTCGGCCGCCGAAGCCATGACCGTCTGCAGCGCGGTCTCGGTGGCCGGATAGACGACGACCTTCGCGTAGTCCGGCGGCTCGATGTCCCGGTGCTGCTGCCGATCGAAGGCGTCGGGCTCGTAGAAGGTGATGTCGTAGCCGCGCCGCGCCAGCTCCGAAAGCAGGCCGCGGTAGTAGGTGGCCGCGCCGTTCCAGTAGGCGGAGAGCAGGCTCGAGCCGTAGAAGGCGATCTTCATCCGACGGTCTCCAGGGCTTTCTCGTGCGCGAGCCTGGCTGCGACAGCCATCAGCTCGTCCACGCGGTGCGCGCAGGTGTGGCGGGCGCGGATGGTCTCCAGGCCCGAGGCGGCGAGCGAGGCCCGCAGGTCCGCATCGGCGGCCAGCGCGCGCAGGCGGCGCTCCATCTCCTGCCCGTCGCGGGCGAACAGGAAGTCCTGCCCCGGCCGGAACAGGCCCTCGCTGTCGCACCACGGCGCCGAAACCAGCGGGATGCCGCAGGCCAGGGCCTCGAACACCCGGATCGTCGGGATGCCCGGCAGAGCCTCCACATAGAACCGCCGCGGCACATGGACCGTGGCCAGCCGGCCGGCGAACACCTCCGGCGCGCGGGCGTTGGGCAGCCAGCCGCGATAGCGGGCGCCATGGCGGGCCAGCATCGCCCGGGCTTCCCCAGGATACCGGACGCCGTAGATCTCCAGCGGCAGCCCGGCCCGCCTGGCCGGCGCCATCAGGAACTCCTCCAGCTCCGCGGTGCGTTCCCCGTCGCCCCAGTTGCCGATCCAGACCAGGCCCTCGCGGTCGCCCTCCTCCGCCGGCGGGCGGAACAGCGCCGTGTCCGCCGCCTCGTGCCAGACGAACACCCGCTCGCCCCAGCCCCAGCGGCGGTAGACCTCGGCGAGGGTCTCGCCGAACGCCAGCACCCCGTCGTAGCCGGAGAGGTCGAAGGCGCGGATCGCGTCGGGCTCGCTGACCGCCCGGTGGTGGGTGTCGTGGAACAGCAGGGTGAACCGCCCGCCCGCCGCCCGCGCCCGGCCGATGCGGGCCACCAGCGCCGGGTCGTTCCACTCGTGGACGATGACCAGGTCCGCGCCGTCCAGCGCCCGGTCCAGGTCGAGGTCGGGCCCGAAGGCGGTGGAGCCGAGTTCCGGATAGGCCCGCCGGTAGGCGTCGAGCCCCGCCTCGCCGTGGTCGGCCAGCAGGTTGTCGAGGCTCCAGGCGCCGGCCGGCTCGAACACCTGCACGTCCTCGCCGCGACGGACCAGCTCGCGCAGCACGCCACGAAGGAAGTGGGCGTTGCCGTGGTTCCAGCAGGAGGCGAGCGAGTGGGTGAAGTAGACGACCCTCACGCCGCCGCCTCCGCCGGGAGCATGGGGAAGAGCTCCGGCTGGTAGTGGCGGTAGAGATCCAGCACCCCCGCCGTCATCGCCTCGACGGTGTAGCGGCCGGCCCGCGCCCTCGCCTGCTGGCCCAGCCGCTCGGCGTGCACCGGATCCGCGAGCAGGTCGCGGAACGCCGCGGCGAAGGCCTCTGGGCTCTCGGGGTCGCAGAAGACGGCGGCCCCGTCCCACAGCTCGCGGAAGGTCGGGATGTCCGAGAGCACCAGGGCGCAGCCCGCCTGCGCGGCCTCCAGCACTCCGAGCCCGAACGGCTCGTAGAGCGCCGCGGAGGCGAAGATCGGCGCCCGCGCCAGCCAGCGCCCGACCGCCTCGCTGGACAGCCGGCCGAGCGCCTGGGCGTTCTTCAGCACCACCGGCCCCCCGCTCGGCCCCTGCAGGGGACCCGCGGCCTGGAGCGGCGCCTCGATCAGGGCCGCGGCCCTGTCGAGCACGGCGATGTTCTTGCCCTCGTCCCACAACCGGCCGGAGGTGAACACCATGGCCTCGCGCGCGGCCAGCGCCGGCGGGGCCGGACGGCGGCCGTTGTGGACCACGAACGGCCGCGGGATCTCGTAGGCCCGGGCGGTGTCTTCGGCGAAGGCGGCGGTCGGCGCGACCAGGGCGTCGCAGGCCAGCATCCCCTGCCACAGCGCCTGCGAGCGCCAGCGGAAGTCCTGCTGCATCGGCCCGTCCTTCACGGCCCCCCACCAGGTGGCGAGGCAGGAGTGGCAGGCGCCGATCACCGGCGCCGCGAAGCCGCCCTCGGCCGCCAGGGCCGGGCTGTTCAGGTGGACGATGTCCGCCCCGCTGCCGCGGGCCAGGCCGCGCACGGCCGCGCCCACCTCCAGCACCTCGGCCAGCTCGCTGGCCATCCAGTCGAGCGGCAGGCAGGTGTCGATCAGGGTCAGGTCCGGCACGGCGTGCGCCTGGGCCGCCTGGTCGGGCGTCGGCGACGGGCCGAGCACCACCAGGGTGGTCTCGGCGCCCGCGCGGGCGAGCCCCTGCGCCAGGTCGACGGAGTAGGTCCAGACGCCCCCGACCGCGTCCGTCGTCATCAGCACGCGGGGCCGGGCGGGCCGGGCGAGGCCGGCCCTCATCCGACCGCCTCGACGCGTTCGCGCCGGCTCGGCGGCGCCGCCCGTTCGGCCGCCAGCCATTCAGCCAGCGCGGCCACGCCGGTGCGCCAGTCCAGCGCGTCGCCCAGCGCCAGCTCGCGCCGCGCGGCCGACGGGTCCGACACGTAGTAGCGCTGGTCGCCCGCCCGCCAGTCGGAGAACGACAGCTCCACCTTCCGGTGCAGCAGCTCCTCGATGTAGCCGATCAGCTGGACCAGGCTGACGGCGTTGTGCGGCCCGCCGCCCAGGTTAAACGCCCGGCCGCTGACGCGGTCGATGCGCCGCCATGCGGCCATGTAGGCCTCCACCGTGTCGGCCACGTTCATGATGTCGCGCACCTGGCGGCCGTCGCCGTAGATGCTGATCGGCTGGCCCTCCAGGGCGCGGATCAGGAAGTGGGCGACCCAGCCCTGGTCCTCGGTGCCCATCTGGCGCGGACCATAGATGCAGCTCATCCGCAGCACGCAGGTCGGCAGGCCGAAGCTGCGCGAATAATCGAGCACATACTGGTCGGCCGCGCCCTTGGAGCAGCCGTAGGGGGTGTGGAAATCCAGCGGCCGGCCTTCGCTCACCCCGCGCACGCGCAGCGCCGGGTCGGTCGGGCGGTAGGCGTCGCCGGCCAGCTCCAGCGGCACGTCGGCCAGGTCCCCGTAGACCTTGTTGGTGCTGGCGAAGATCACCGGGGTGCGGCCGCCGCGCCGGCGCGCGGCCTCCAGCACGTTCAGTGCGCCCTGCACGTTGATCTCGAAGTCCTCGACCGGGTCGGCCAGGCTGGTGGTCACCGCCACCTGGGCGGCGAGGTGGAAGACCGCCTGGGCCTCGCGCACCGCCTCGTCCACCGCGCGGCGGTCGCGGGTGTCGGCGGCCAGGTGGACGATGCGGCCGCCGTGGCGTGACTTCAGCCATGCCAGGTTCCGCTCGACACCCTCTCGCACCAGGGCGTCCTGCACGATGACGGTGTGGCCCTCGGAGGCCAGCCGGTCGGCGAGGTTGGAGCCGATGAACCCTGCCCCGCCGGTCACCAGGACCGGAGCGCCGGGCCCGCTCACGCCACCAGCCCGCGCATCTCGAGCTCCTTGCGGGCCTCGACGACCCGGTCCTCGGCTTCCTGGCGCGCCACCCACTCGGCGAGTTCCGCCAGGCCCTCGGAGAAGTCCTCCTGCGCCTCGTAGCCCAGGACGGCGCGCGCCTTGGTCAGGTCGGGGATGCAGTGACGGATGTCGCCGGCCCGGGCCTTGCCGGCCAGCTCCGGCTTCAGGTCCGGACGGCCCATGGCCTGCGCCTGCAGCAGGGCCACCTCCTCGACCGTGCGGTCGACGCCGGAGCCCACGTTGAAGACCTCGCCGTCCGCCTCGTCCTTGTCGAGGGCCAGCAGGAAGGCGCGGGCCACGTCGCGGACGTGGACGAAGTCCCGCCGCTGCTGGCCGTCCTCGAACACCATCGGCGCCTGGCCGTTGGCGATCCGGCTGGCGAAGATCGCCAGCACGCCGGTGTAGGGGTTGGACAGCGCCTGGCCGGGCCCGTAGGCGTTCCAGAGCCGCAGCGCCGAGCCGCCCATGCCGTACTGCTTGGTGAGCGTGAGCGTCAGCCGCTCCTGCACGAACTTGCCGATCGCATAGACGGACTTGATGCCGTTGTTCTTGCTCTCCGGCGTCGGGACCGGGATCAGCGGCCGGCCCTCGTCGTCCAGCGGGTCCCAGGACCCGTCCGGGTTGCGGCCGCCGCGCGCCACGTCCTCCATCAGCCGGCCGTCCTGGGTCCGGTAGAGGCCCTCGCCGTAGATCGACATCGAGGAGGCCACGACCACCCGCTCGACAGGGTTGTCGATCAGCTGCTGGAACAGCACCGCGGTGCCGTAGTCGTTGACCGAGGTGTAGCGGTCGACCGCGTACATGCTCTGGCCGACCCCGACCTCGGCCGCCAGGTGGACCACCTTGTCCACCCCCTTCAGGGCCTTCAGGACCATGGCCTCGTCGCGGACGTCGCCGACCAGCAGCTCCACGTCCTCGGCCAGTTCGGCCGGGCGCTGCCGGGTCGGGTGGACCTGCTCGATCAGGCTGTCGAGGACGCGCACCCGGGCGCCCCGCTCCAGCAGGGCCTGGGCCAGATGGCGGCCGATGAAGCCGGCGCCGCCGGTGATCAGGATCTGTTCGGACATGGCGCGGCTCAGCCTCTCCGCCGGGCGGCGGACTGCGCACGGGGCGCCATCGCCGGAACTTTCAGGAATTCAGGGTGGCCGCCGGAGGACTCGGCGGCGAGACGTTCGGAGAGGTTCCGAAGCGCCAAACTCAGGCGCCGGACGAACCCTCCCAATCGGTTCCCATTTACCCGGCTGGTCTCGTGCCGGGAGCCTCCCGCCGGAGTTCGGCCTTTGACGCAGGCCCGCAGACTCTTCACTTGGCTCATGGCGGTCCCTCAAACTCACACCCGCCAAGCTAACCCTTCATCTTCATGTAAGTTCCCCCAGCTGCTCCAGTATTGGTTCTCGTTTTAGAGTTATCGACGCAACCAAATCCTCGCATGAGGAACCCGCGCGTCATTTGATGGGAGGGTTCCTCAGATTTCGCGCAATCTCCAGCAGACCTCTTCTGTAAATGCGGTTCCGAATGCAGAGCTTGAAGGAACAAACCCCTAGCCAGGCTGTTTGAGAGGTACTTACCTCGCGCGGGCCGGCCGCGGGTGGAAGGGGGATGCATGAGCCGCAAGAAACTGAGGGTGGGCATCGTCGGCGTGGGCAACTGCGCCTCGTCCTTCGTGCAGGGCCTGACGCACTACGCGCAGGCGAACTCCAACGAGCCTCCGCCCGGGCTGATGCACGTCGAGCTCGGCGGCTACCACGTCGGCGACATCGAGGTGGCCGCGGCTTTCGACATCCACGCCGGCAAGGTGGGCCGCGACGTCGGCGAGGCGATCCTCGCGGAGCCCAACAACACCTATGTCTTCGAGCGTCCGACGAAGACCGGCGTCACCGTCCTGCGCGGACCGACGCTCGACGGCATCGGCCGCTACATGGAAGGCGACATCGCGGAGGCCGAGGCGCCGCCGGTGGACGTCGCCGAGGCGCTGAAGGCCTCGGGGACCGACGTCCTGGTCTCCTACCTGCCGGTCGGCTCCCAGCACGCCACCGAATACTACGCCCAGCAGGCGCTCGAGGCGGGCTGCGCCTTCGTCAACTGCATCCCGGTGTTCATCGCCTCCAATCCCGTGTGGGCCAAGCGCTTCGAGAAGCGGGGCCTGCCGATCATCGGCGACGACATCAAGAGCCAGGTCGGCGCCACCATCATCCACCGGATGCTGGCCAACCTGTTCCGGGAGCGCGGCGTGCGGATCGACCGCACCTATCAGCTGAATTTCGGCGGCAACGCCGACTTCAAGAACATGCTGGAGCGCGAGCGGCTGGCGTCGAAGAAAATCTCCAAGACCCAGGCCGTGACCAGCCAGCTCGACGTGCCGCTCGACGAGGGCGACATCCATGTCGGGCCGAGCGACTACGTGCCCTGGCTCACCGACCGCAAATGGGCGCACATCCGGGTCGAGGGCACCACCTTCGGCGGCGTGCCCCTGAACGTCGAGCTGAAGCTTGAGGTGTGGGACAGCCCCAACTCCGCCGGCATCGTCATCGACGCGGTGCGCTGCGCCAAGTTGGGCCTCGACCGGCGGCTGGCCGGCCCGCTTCTCGGCCCCTCCAGCTACTTCATGAAGAGCCCGCCCGAGCAGTACACCGACAACGAGGCCCGCGAGCGGACCCTGCGCTTCATCGAGGGCGAGGAGCCTGCGACCCCGAAGAAGCCGGCGGCGGTGCAGCTGGCCTCGTGACCACGACGATCTTCCTCGTGCGCCACGGATCCACCGACCACCTGGGCCAGGTGATCTCCGGGCGGATGGACGGGGTGGCGCTGAACGACGCCGGACGGCGCGAAGCCGCCGCCGTGGCCGGGCGGCTGCGGGGCGAAGGCCTCGAGGCGCTCTACGCCAGCCCCCTGCAGCGGACCCGGGAGACGGCGGCGGCGATCGGCGGGGCCCTCGGGCTGGAGCCGCAGGCGGAGGACGGTCTCCTGGAGATCGACTTCGGCGACTGGACGGGCGCACGGTTCGCGGACCTGGACGGCGATCCCGCCTGGCGCCGCTGGAACGACGAGCGCAGCGCCGCCCGAGCGCCGAACGGCGAGACCATGGCCGAGGTGCAGGACCGACTGGTCCGATGGGTGGAGACGGCGCGGACGCGCCACCCGGGCGGCCGGGTCTGCGCCGTCAGCCATGCGGACGTGATCAAGGCCCTGCTGGCCCATGTGCTCGGCTTCTCGCTCGACCGTCACGCGGCGATCGAGGTCGGTCCGGGGTCGGTGAGCGTTCTCTGTGCGGGCGACTGGGGAATGAAGGTGCTGAGCGTGAACGAGGCTTGCCGATGACCACCCTGACGGCGGACCAGATCCGGGAGCGCGCCGCCGCGCTCGGGGACTGGTTCCACAACATCGACCTGGAGGGCGTCCAGACCGCCCCCAACCACTTCCTGAACGACTATCCGAACGTGAAGTGGCGGACCTTCCAGCATGTCATCCCGGAGGATCTCACGGGCAAGACGGTGCTCGATATCGGCTGCAACGCCGGCTTCTACTCCATCGAGATGAAGCGCCGCGGCGCGGAGCGGGTGCTGGGCGTCGATTTCGACGAGCGCTACCTCGAGCAGGCCCGCTTCGCCGCCGAGGTGAAGGGCCAGGACATCGAGTTCCGGCAGCTCTCCGTCTACGACCTGGCCGAGCTGGGAGAGACCTTCGACATCGTGCTGTTCATGGGGGTGCTCTACCACCTGCGCCACCCGCTGCTGGCCCTCGACCTGATCCACGACAACGTCTGCAAGGACCTGCTGATCTTCCAGTCGATGCAGCGCGGCAGCGCAGAGGAACTGCCGGTCCGGGCCAACTACGACTTCTTCGAGCAGGACCACTTCAACGAGCCCGGCTACCCGAAGATGCACTTCATCGAGCACGAGTACGCCAACGACTGGACCAACTGGTGGGCGCCCAACGCCGCCTGCTCGGCTGCGATGCTCAGGAGCGCCGGGTTCGAGATCCTGGAGCACCCCGAGGAGGAGGTCTTCGTTTGCCGCCGCACCGAGCGGCCGAAGCCGATGGGCGCGGTCTATCCGGCCCGCCCGCGGACGAACGGCGCGGCCAACGGCAAGGGCAACGGGAGGGATCACGCATGATCGAAGCGGCCAAAATCTGGAACGAGCCGAACAACAAGAGCCACTGGGATCCCAACCTCGACCCCGAGTGGGACCTGTTCGCCGGCATGACCAGGCTGGCGGGCCAGGCGATCGCCGCGGAGAACGGCGGCCTCACCCGGGTGCTGGGCGGCATGAGCCCCATCGATCCGCACTTCGTCCGGCGCCTCGAGGACAAGGGCGTGCTCGACCACGTCGACGTGGTGGCGGTCCACGGCTTCCCGCTCGACTGGAACCTCTGGGCCATCGACGAATGGCCGGCCAAGGTCGACGAGATCCGGGCCGTGACCGACAAGCCGGTCTGGATCACCGAGGCGGGCGTCTCCTCCTTCGGCTCCGAGGAGGTCCAGGCCTGGGGCGTGAAGAAGACCGCCGACCTGCTGGTCGGCAAGGTCCCGCGCCTGCACTGGTACTCGCTCTACGACCTGCCGAAGACCTGGGAGGCGACGACCCGGCACAAGGAGGCCGAGGGCTCGTCCTACTACCGGCATTTCCACATGGGCCTGCTGCGCGAGGACGGCTCGCCGAAGCCAGCCCTGGAGGCCTACGCCCCCTACGCGGCGGACATGGGCCTGTGCCAGTGGTTCCACTTCGAGGACCACCGCCTCGACGACGCGGTGGCCTGGATGAGGCGGCTGGGGGTGAGACACCTGCGCACCGGCCTGTCCTGGGCCGACAGCTTCCGCCCCGACGCCGACCGCTGGTTCGACCGTCAGATGGAGGCGCTCGCCGACTTCGACGTCACCGTCACCTTCTGCTTCACGCCCGAGCACCGCGGGATCGAGCCGCACCACACCAGTCCGCCCCAGGTGGCCGAGGAGTTCGCCGAGTTCTGCGCCCGGATGGTCCGGCGCTATGCGCCGGCCTCCAGCGCCGCCCGCCCGGCCGTGGCGGCGGAGTAGGCCCATGGACGGGGCCTGGACCCCGAACCTGAGCTGGGTGGCCGCCGACCTCGCGGTTGGCGGCGCCTTCCCGGCCGGCCGGGCCGCCGACCTCGCCGGCCTCCACGGCGTCGGCGCGGTGATCGACGTCCGCGCCGAGGCCTGCGACGACGCCGAGGAGCTCGCCGCCTGCGGCCTGCGCTTCCTGCACCTGCCGACCCCGGACCACCACGCGGTGGACCAGGCCCTGCTGGACCACGGCGTCGACTTCGCCGCGCGGGCGAAGGCGGACGGACTCAGCCTGCTCGTCCACTGCGAACACGGCATCGGCCGCTCGGCCCTCGTGGCGCTGTGCGTGCTGGTCGACCGCGGCCTGGGCCCCCTCGAGGCGCTGGCGCGGGCCAAGGATGCCCGGGCGCTCGTCTCCCCCTCCCCGGCCCAGTACCAGGCCTGGGTGGCCTGGCTGGGGCGACGCTCGCCAGAGACCCGCATCCCCACCTTCGACGCCTTCAAGGCCATCGCCTACCGCCACCTCTTCGTCAGGTCCTGAGATGCTGGTCTACGGAGACCAGCCCCGGCGCGAGCGTCCCCGCAACAAGCTGGCGACGATCGAGCGCGTGCTGGCCGCGGGCGACCGGACCCGCGCCCTGATCGAGGCCGGCGAACTGGCCCAGGGTCTCGCCGACGCCGAGTTCGAAGCCACGGGGTTCGACGACGACACGCCCGTCCACGCCGCGGCCTTGGCGCTCTGCCTGGCCGTGGCGTCCGGGGGCGACACCCAAGCCGCCGCCGCGCGGCTCGCGGCGTTCGAGCTTCCCGCCGAGGTCTCGGTGAAGACGCCTGAGGGCTACGCCTTCTATGGCCTCTATCCGGAGAACTACGCCCTGGCGGCGCGGTCGCACGCCTGGCCTTCACCGCCCTTCGTGATCGGGCTGCGCAGCATCGGCACGAGCCTCGCCGCCGTCGTCGCCGCCGCCACGGGTTCCGCCGAGGTGGTCAGCGTCCGCCCCACCGGCCATCCCTTTAGTCGGGAGCTGCGGCTGTCGCCCGCCCTGCGAACCCGGCTTACCGCCCACCGCGGCCCCTTCGCGGTCGTCGACGAGGGCCCCGGCCTCTCCGGCAGCTCCTTCGGCGCGGCGGCCGACGCCCTGGAGGCGCTCGGCGTCGCGCCCGGCCGCATCGTCTTCCTGCCGGGCCACGCGGGCGACGTCGGCCCCGAGGCCCCGCCCCGCCTCCGCGCCCGCTGGGCCGCCGCGACCCGCCTCGTGGCCTGGACGCCCTCCCTCGTCGCCGACTGGTTCGCGGACATCACCGGTCCGGTCGCCGATGCCCGCGACCTGCCGGGGACCACCTGGAAGGTCCGCCTAGGGGACGGCTTCGTGGCGCGCTTCGCTGGCCTCGGCGCCATCGGGGACGGCAAGCTGGCCCGCGCGCGGGCGCTCCACGCCGCGGGCTTCGGCCCCGAGCCGCTCGCGCTTCGTCACGGCATGCTGCTGCAGCGATGGATCGACGGTGACATCCAGCCGCCGTCGCCCGACAGGCTCGGCGGCTACCTGGCCTTCCGCCGCGAGGCCTTCCCCGCCCGGCCCGGCGCCGACCCCGCAACCCTGATCGAGATGGCGCGGGTGAACGTGGCCGGACTGCTCGGCGAGGCGGCCGGCCGCGCCGCTGTCCGGCGCCTGCAGGCCCTGCCGCTCGAGCGGGCCCGTCCCCGGCCCGTCCACGTCGATGGCCGGCTGCACCGCGGTAAGTGGATCGGCGGCCTCAAAATGGACGCCCTCGACCACTCCGAAGCCCACGACCTCGTCGGCGGCCAGGACATCGCCTGGGACGTCGCCGGCGCGGCCCTGGAGTTCGGCCTTTCGCGGAGCCAGACCGGCGCCCTCGCGCAGGCGGCGGGCGCAGACCCGGTCATGCTCACCCTCTTCGAGACCTGCTACCCCGCCTTCCAGGCCGGCCTCTGGACCATGGCCGGCGCACCCGCCCGCGCCGCGCCCTACCGCGGCCGGCTGGCGGCTCTTGCCCAGGCTCCCGTCGATCCGGCCTGACCGCCGACGGATTCCGGGCGCCCAATTTTGGACTTTTCGCCTTTCCGCCGGCACGCTTGGGCGCCAGCGCTCTTTCCCATCGTCCATCCACATCCGCGTCTTGGGAAGGTCGCGAGCATTGTTGCGACCAACCCGAACACGGGCGTCGGTCAGCGGGGCAGGCGGGTCGTCCCCATCAGGAACTCGTCCACCGCCCGGGCGCACTGGCGGCCCTCGCGGATCGCCCAGACCACCAGCGACTGTCCCCGGCGCATGTCGCCGCAGGTGAAGATGCTGGGGACCGAGGTGCGGTAGTCGACCACGTTGGCCTTCACGTTGCCGCGGGGGTCGAGCTCGACGCCGCCCTGCTCCACGAGCCCCGCGTGGCGCGGCCCCACGAAGCCCATGGCCAGCAGCACGAGGTCGGCCTTCAGCTCGAAGGTGGAGCCCTCCACCTCCTGCATCTTCAGCCGGCCGTCCGGCCCCGGGACCCACTCCAGCCGCACGCACTCCAGGGCGGTGACCTTGCCATCCAGGCCGACCACCCGCTTGGTGGCCACGGCGAAGTCGCGGTCGCAGCCCTCCTCGTGGCTGGACGAGGTGCGCAGCTTCAGCGGCCAGTCGGGCCAGGTGACGGCCTTGTTCTCGCGCTCCGGCGGACGGGGCATGATCTCCAGCTGCACCACCGAGGCCGCGCCCTGGCGGTTGGAGGTGCCGATGCAGTCCGAGCCGGTGTCGCCGCCGCCGATCACCACCACATGCTTGCCCGCCGCCGACAGCGTGCCCTGCGGCGCGGCGATCGCTTCCGGGTCGCCGGCGTTGCGCTTGTTCTGCTGCACCAGGAATTCCATGGCGTAGTGCACGCCCTCGAGTTCACGGCCGGGGACCTCCAGGTCGCGCGGGGCCTCGGCCCCGCCGGCGAACACCATCACGTCATAGTCGTCCAGCAGCCGCTGCACCGAGACGGTCACGCCAACCTCGAAGTTGGTGCGGAAGATCACCCCCTCCGACTCCATCTGCCGGATGCGCCGGTCGATGAGGTGCTTCTCCATCTTGAAGTCGGGAATGCCGTAGCGGAGCAGGCCGCCGATCCGGTCGCTCTTCTCGAACACCGTCGGCGCATGGCCGGCCCGGGCGAGCTGCTGGGCGCAGGCGAGGCCCGCGGGCCCGGAGCCCACCACCGCCACGCGCTTGCCGGTGCCGCGGGGCGACGGCTCGGGCCGAATCCAGCCCTCATCCCAGCCGCGGTCGACGATCTGGCACTCGATCGTCTTGATGGTCACCGGGGTGTCCGGGATGTTCAGGGTGCAGGACGCCTCGCACGGCGCGGGGCAGACCCGACCGGTGAACTCCGGGAAGTTGTTGGTGGACTGCAGGTTCTCCAGCGCTGCCAGCCAATGGTCCCGGTAGATCAGGTTGTTGAAGTCCGGGATCTGGTTGTTCACCGGGCAGCCCTGGTGACAGAACGGGATGCCGCAATCCATGCAGCGGGCGGCCTGCTGGCGCAGCTCGCCGTCCGGCAGCGGATGGACGAACTCCTTCCAGTGCTTCAGGCGCGCTTCGGGCGGGTCGTAGCCACGGTCGTGGCGCTCGATCTCGAGGAAGCCGGTGGGCTTGCCCATCGGGGGACTCCGGAACTCTGAAGGGTTATTCGGCGGCGACGGCGGCGGCCGTCTCGCGCTCGGTGGCGAGCTCCAGGAGCGCGCGGCGGTAGTCGGTGGGCATCACCTTCACGAACGAGCCCAGCGCCTGGTCCCAGTTGTCCAGGATCTCGGCCGCCCGCGCCGAGCCCGTGTGCAGCTTGTGCCGCTCGATCAGGATCCGCAGCCGCTCGGCATCGAACCGCAGCATGTCGCCCATGCCGTTGTTCTCGACGCTCAGCGCCCGCTGGCTCGGCCGGAACGGCTCGTCCGCGGCGTTGGCCGGGCCCGGGGACGCCGGTGGCACCGCCTCCAGGTCCACCATGGCGGGGTTGCAGAGCTCACGGAACTTGCCGCGCGGGTCGTAGACATAGGCCACCCCGCCGCTCATGCCGGCGGCGAAGTTGCGGCCGGTGTCGCCCAGGACCACCACCACGCCGCCGGTCATGTACTCGCAGCCGTGGTCGCCGACGCCCTCGACCACCGCCACCGCGCCGGAGTTGCGGACCGCGAAACGCTCGCCCGCCACGCCCTCGAAGTAGGCCTCGCCGGCGATCGCCCCATAGAGGACCGTGTTGCCGACGATGATGTTGCGGGTCGGCTCCCGCCGGGCTTCCGGCGGCTGGCGCACGACCACCCGGCCGCCCGAGAGCCCCTTGCCCACATAGTCGTTGGCGTCGCCCACGAGCTCCAGGGTCACGCCCCGGGCCAGGAAGGCGCCGAAGCTCTGGCCCGCGTTGCCCTTCAGCTTCAGCGAGATGGTGTCCTCCGGCAGGCCGGCATGGCCATAGCGGCGCGCGATCTCGCCCGAGAGCATTGCGCCGACGGTGCGGTTGATGTTGCGCACCGCGTATTCGCCGCGGACCGGCTCGCCCTTCTCCAGCGCCGCCCGGGCGTCGGCGATCAGGGTGTGGTCCAGGGCGCGGCCCAGGCCATGGTCCTGGCGGTCCATGTTCCACAGCCCCTTCCGGCCCTCGGCAGGCGCGGCGTAGAGGATGCGGGACAGGTCGATCCCGTGCGCCTTCCAGTGGTCGAGCGCCGGGCTCATGTCGAGGCGATCGACCCGGCCGATCATCTCGTTGAGCGTGCGGAAGCCCATCTCGGCCATGATCTCCCGCAGTTCCTCGGCCACGAAGAAGAAGTAGTTGATCACGTGCTCGGGCTGGCCGGTGAAGCGCG
>NZ_DAISJG010000013.1:0-91848 GCF_036821595.1 Phenylobacterium sp. | reverse complement strand
CTGAAGGCGGTGCGCAAGGGCGGGACCGTGGTCTGCGGCGGGATCCACATGAGCGACATCCCGGCCTTTCCCTATTCCATCCTCTGGGAGGAGCGGCGGCTGGTGTCGGTGGCCAACCTCACCCGGCAGGACGCGCTGGAGTACCTGCCGCTCGCCGCCCGGGCCGGCGTCCGGCCCCACGTGAAGGCCTACGGGCTGGAGGACGCCAACCGGGCGCTGGACGACCTGAGGGCCGGCGCTTTCGTCGGCGCGGCGGTGCTGACGCCGAAGGTCAGTGGCTGAGCAGCAGGTAGACCTGCGGGTCGGCGAGCAGGCTGCGGGTGACCCCGCCGAACACCCACTCGGCCATCCGGCTGTGGCCATAGGCGCCCATCACCACCAGGTCCGCGCCCGTGGCGGCGGCCTCGGCCAGGATCTCGTCGGCGACGTTGGCCTCCGGGGCGGTGGTGACGCTGGACCGGGCGGGGACGCCGCGGCGGCGCAGGGTCTCGGCCACGTCCTGTGTCTGGGCCTCGCAGGCCTCGACCGCGTCCTCGGCGCAGACCGCCTGGACGATGACCTCGTCGGCGCGCAGCAGGAAGGGCAGGGCGTCGGCGACGGCGCGCCGGGATTCCCGGGTGTCCTTCCAGGCGACGATGACCTTCTCGGCCTTCAGGTGCGCGGCGCCGGCGGGGGCGACCAGCACGGGCCGGCCGGCGGTCATCACCACCTCGGCCGCGTCGGCGCTGCGGTAGACGTTGCTGGAGCGCTCGGCCTGGGCGCCCACGACGATCAGGTCGGCGGCGCGGGCTTCGGCGGCGAGCGCGCGGTTCGGCGTCGCCTGGGCCATCCGCCATTCCGATTCCGTCCCCGCGGCGTCGCGGGCGAAGGCCTGCTCGGCGTTCTTCAGGTCGGCTTCGATCTGCCGGGTCATCTGGACCACCAGCTCGGCCACCAGCTGGCCGGAGTAGGGGTCCACGGCGGTCGGCGGCTCCAGGGCCTCGGCGCCCAGCCCGATCACCCTTCCGCCGAAACGGCGGGCGAGGCCGGCGGCGATCTCCACGCGGCGGGACGAGGCGAGGCCCGGCTCCACATGCACGAGGACGCTATCGTAGCGGATCGCGGCGGCGGCCCGGCTGACGCTTTCGGATGGCAGGGTCTGGGACATGCGGACCTCCTTCGACAGGGCGGCGGCTACTCGGCCAGACGCTCGAGCGTCTCCCACTTCTTCACCTGGAAGCGGCGGGTGGCGGCGAACTCCACGATAGCCGCATCCTGCAGCTGGGTCAGGGTGCGCGATACGGTCTCGATGGTCAGGCCCAGGTAGTCGGCCATGTCCTGCCGGCCCATGGGCAGCTCCACGTCGGTGTCGGCGCCGCGGCCGGCCAGCGACATCAGGAAGGCGGCCACCTTCTCGCGCGCCGACTTGCGGCCGAGCAGGAGGAGGTGGGTCTGGGTGCGCTCGAGCTCGCGGTGGGTCTCGGCGAGGATGGCGCGGTCAAGCTCGGCGTCGCCGGAGAAGGCGCGCACGGCCGAGCGCTTCAGCACCTGCACCACGCAGTCGGTGAGCGCCTCGGCCGAGAAGCGGTGGTCCGGGCCCGGCTCGAGCCCGAACAGCTCGCCCGGATAGTAGAAGTCGCCGAGCTGGCGGCGGCCGTCGCTGGTCAGGCGGATGGTGCGAACCGATCCGGAGACCACCCGGTAGAGGAACTCCACCTCGTCGTCCTGGGCGTAAATTTCCTCGTTGCGGCCGTAGCGCATCCGGACGCCGAGGCGGTCCATCAGGCCGGAGATGGAGGGGGACCCGACTGAACTGCGAACATCTTCGATCTGGTAGGCGAGGCTCATCGCGCAGCTCCTTTGCCGATGAGCCACGGTCTCGCAAAGCCGCGCTATCCGATATTCGGGTCGTTCCCCTAAGTAGTCGTACGGAACCCGCCGGCTTGACCTGGATCACAGCCGAGCTGCCGCCGCCGTCGGAAATGTCCGTCCGACGAAAAGGAGAGACCATGGAAGACCAAGGAACGACCTGGGTCGTGGCCGCCGACGGCGCCCGGATGCGGGTGTTCGAAGAGCGGGCGCGCGCCGGCGAGCTGCGCGAACTGCCGGACGAATCGATGGGGATCGAGGGCGGCGACCGCCCGCAGGCCGGCCCGCACTCCGCCACCGTGCACGAGCGCGGCGGGCTGGGCCGCCACGGGGCCCATGAGCACAAGCCGTCGCAGGAGGCCGAGGCCCGCTTCCTGGCCCGTGTGGTGGAGCACCTGCACGCCGCCGCCCAGCGGAACGCCTTCGACCGCCTGGTGCTGATCGCTCCGCCGACGGCGCTCGGGACCCTGCGCGCGAAGCTGACGCCGCAGCTCTCCGCGCGGATCGAGGCGTCGGACGCCCACGAGCGGATCACCGACGACGCCGAAGCCATGCGGGCGCACCTGCGCCAGGTGCGGGCCAAGGCGAAGGCCTGAGATCGACGTGCGCGCAGCGCCGATCCTGGTCGCAGGCGCGCTCGTCGTCGTGGCCGGCTGGGGAATTTCCCGGCCGGTCGCGGCGGCGAAGGCGCAGACACCGGCCGCCGCCGCGGCCGAGGAAGGCCGCAGGCTGATGATCCGGAAGTGCGCGGGGTGCCACAGCGCCGTGCCGGGCCGGCCAAGCCCGCACCGCGGGGCGCCCGCCTTCTGGCTGATGGCGGGGCTGTATACGCCCGAGAGCCTGCAGCGGAGCGTGGCGAGTTCGGACCGGCATTCCGTGTACGGCATGCCGCAGATCGTGCTGACACGCTCCGAAGCCGGATCGGTGATCGCCTACATCGACGCGCTCTCGAAGGCGGACGACGGCAAGCGGCGGCAGATGGACATGGTCCCCTGCATCGCCACCACGCCATGCTGAGCGGCTAGGACTTCCGAATCGGTGCGGCTTCTCGCCGCGGGCGGCCGGCGACGACGAAGCTCGCCAAGCCCGAAGCGGCGAGCGCAGCGGTGGCGGCGCACCAGACGCAATGGCCCACGAAGGCCGAGCCACCGCAAATCTCCGCTAGGAACACCATGTGCTCCCAGGCGAGGCGGCCGGCGAGGGCGGCGGCGACCAGCAGGGTCAGGCCCGCGAGGCGCAGGACGGCCTTCTCGAAAGTCTCGCTGGTCTGGTCTGGCGAGCGGCGCATGGCGGGACCCTTGTTGATTGTCCGCAGCCAGATGGCCCGGGGGGCCCGCCGGGCGCCTTGATCCACGTCAAGGCATCGGCAGGCGGGCTCAGGCACTGCAGCGGCATCTCTCAAGTCAGCCACGAAAACGGGCTCAATGAAGCAGTTAGCGGCCACGCCGGACGAAGCGCCGTTCAACGTCCTCCTCCTCTACGTGCTCACCGGCGTCGCCGCCCTGGGCGCGCTCCTGATGACCGCGTTCAGCGCCGATCCGCTGTTCCGGATCCACGGCTGGCTGTTCACCGCCGCCTTCACCCTGGCCTTCCTGGTGATGTCGGCGGGCCTCGGCCACGACCGGTTCCGCCAGGAGCCGACCCGCTATGAAGACGGGGTCGTCCGGGCTGGTGTCATCGCCACCATGTTCTGGGCCGTCGTCGGCCTGCTGGTGGGGGTGGTGATCGCCGCCCAACTGTCGTGGCCCAACCTGCTCTACTTCCCGGAGCATGGCTGGCTGAACTTCGGACGGCTGCGGCCCCTGCACACCTCGGGGGTCATCTTCGCGTTCGGGGGCAACGCCCTGATCGCCACGTCCTTCTACGTGGTCCAGCGGACCTGCCGGGCGCGCCTGGCGGGCGGCGTCTGGCCCTGGTTCGTGTTCTGGGGCTACCAGCTGTTCATCGTGCTGGCGGCCACCGGCTACCTGGCCGGGATCACCCAGAGCCGGGAATACGCCGAGCCGGAGTGGTACGTGGACCTGTGGCTGACCGTCGTCTGGGTCGCCTACCTGCTGGTCTTCCTCGGCACGATCTGGAAGCGCAAGGAACCGCACATCTACGTGGCCAACTGGTTCTACTTGGCCTTCATCGTGACCATCGCGCTGCTGCACGTCGTCAACAACCTGGCGATGCCGATCGGCCTGCTCGAGACCCACAGCTACTCGGCCTTCTCCGGCGTCCAGGACGCGCTGACCCAGTGGTGGTACGGCCACAACGCGGTGGGCTTCTTCCTGACCGCCGGCTTCCTGGCGATGATGTACTACTTCGTGCCCAAGCGCGCGGAGCGGCCGGTCTATTCCTACCGCCTGTCCATCGTCCACTTCTGGTCGCTGATCTTCATCTACATCTGGGCGGGCCCGCACCACCTGCACTACACGGCCCTGCCACAGTGGGCGCAGACGCTGGGCGCCACCTTCTCGATCATGCTGTGGATGCCGTCCTGGGGCGGCATGATCAACGGCCTCATGACGCTCTCGGGCGCCTGGGACAAGATCCGGACCGACCCGGTCATCCGCATGATGACGGTGGCGCTGGCCTTCTACGGCATGTCGACCTTCGAGGGCCCGCTGATGAGCGTCCGCGCGGTCAACTCGCTCAGCCACTACACCGACTGGACGATCGGCCACGTGCACTCCGGCGCGCTGGGCTGGGTCGGCTTCATCACCTTCGGCGCGGTCTACTGCCTCGTGCCGTGGCTGTGGAAGAAGGAGCGGATCTGGTCCAACCGCCTGATCGAGTGGCACTTCTGGATCGCGACCACCGGCATCCTGCTCTACATCGCCGCGATGTGGGTCTCCGGGATCATGGAAGGCCTGATGTGGCGCGAGTACACGCCGGAAGGCTTCCTGGCGAACTCGTTCGTCGAGACCGTCGCCGCCAAGCACATCGAGAACGTCATCCGCACGATCGGGGGCCTCATGTTCCTCGGCGGCGCGGTGATCATGTCCTACAACCTGTGGCGTACGATCCGCATGCCCAGCATCGCCTCCTCGGAGTCGGAGCTGGCCCATCCTGCGGCGCCCGCCCCGGCCCTCGTGGCCGCCGAGTAAGGGCTCCGCACATGTGGAAGAAGCACAAGAACCTCGAACGCAATTCCATCTGGCTGGTCATCGGGATCCTGATCGTGGTCTCGATCGGCGGCCTGGTGGAGATCTCGCCGCTCTTCTACCTGGAGAGCACGATCGAGAAGGTGAAGGGTGTCCGTCCCTACACCCCGCTCGAGCAGGCGGGCCGCGACATCTACGTCCGTGAAGGCTGCTACGTCTGCCACTCGCAGATGGTCCGCCCGCTGCGCGACGAGGTGGAGCGCTACGGCCACTACAGCCTGGCTGCGGAGAGCATGTACGACCACCCGTTCCAGTGGGGCTCCAAGCGCACGGGGCCCGACCTGGCCCGGGTGGGCGAGAAGTACTCCGATAGCTGGCACGTGGACCACCTGACCAACCCGCGCTCGGTGGTGCCGGAGTCGAACATGCCCCCCTACGCCTTCCTGGCGCAGAAGGAGCTCGACTACCGGGCCATCGAGGCCAAGCTGACGGCCCTGCGCCGGGTGGGCGTGCCCTACACCGACGCGCAGATCCAGAACGCCGCGGTCGACCTGGAGACCCAGGTGGACCCCTTCGCCGGGACCAACTCCGACCTGCGCAAGCGGTACGGCGAGAAGGTCACCCAGCGGGACTTCGACGGTAACCCCGAGCGGCTGTCCGAGATGGATGCGCTGATCGCCTACCTGCAGGTCCTGGGGACCATGGTCGACTTCAAGACCTACAAGGCCGAGAGCCCGGAGAACCTGCGATGAGCGGCCTCAGCTACGAAACCGTGGCGACCTTCGCCCAGCAGGGCGGGACCCTCTACTTCGCCGCGATCTTCGCGGCGGGCGTGATCTACGCCCTGCTGCCCAGGCACAAGGAGACGTTCAAGCGTCTCGCCCAACTGCCGCTCGAGAAGGACGAGAGCGACAATGTCTGACGACAAGCGTGAACTGGACGAAGCGTCCGGCGTCGAGACGACCGGCCACGAGTGGGACGGCATCAAGGAGCTCGACAACCCGCTGCCGCGCTGGTGGCTGTGGGTCTGGTACGGCTCGATCGCCGTGGCCATCGTCTACTGGGTGCTGATGCCGGCCTGGCCCGGGATCAGCGGCTACACCAAGGGCGTGCTCGGCCAGTCCGACCGCGCCGACGTGAGCCGCCAGCTGGCCGCCCTGAAGGCCCAGCGCGGCGCCGGCGAGGTGAAGCTGCAGACGGCGTCGCTGCAGCAGATCGAACAGGACCCCGAGCTGCAGCAGTACGCCTTGCAGGTTGGCCAGTCGGTGTTCGGCGACAACTGCGCCACCTGCCACGGCACGGGCGGGGCGGGGGCCAAGGGCTATCCCAATCTGCGCGACGACGTGTGGCTGTGGGGCGGCTCGCTGGACGACATCCGCCACACGATCGAGGTGGGCGTCCGCTCCGGCCACCCGCAGACCCGCGGCGAAACCGTCATGCCGGCCTTCGGGCGCGACGGCATGCTGGACGAGCCGGCGGTTCGCGACATGACCGAGTACGTGGTGGCGCTGTCGGGCCGCAAGGCCGACGGAGCCGCCGTCGGCCGCGCCCGCCAGGCGTACGCCGACCAGTGCGCGGCCTGCCACGGCCCGGCCGGGACCGGGGACGCCGCCCGCGGCGTTCCGAACCTGACCGACGCCGAATGGCTGTTCGGCTCCACGCGCCAGGACATCCACGACCAGATCTGGAACGGCCGCAACGGCGTCATGCCGACCTGGGCCGCCCGGTTCAGCCCCGAGACCATCAAGGCGCTCGCCGTCTACATCCACGCCAACGCCGGCGGGGGTGAGGAGATGGTCGCCGAGACCCCGAGGGCCGCAGCCGCCGCGGGAGGCGCAGGCCGATGACCGTCGTGATCGACCGCGTCTCGAAACCGGACCCCGAGAAGCGCGAGGGGCCGGTCTCGGCCGCCGAGCGTCTCCGGAAGAAGGACGCGGTCGGCGGGCTCTACAAGGCCCGGGTCCCGATCTATCCCAAGCTGGTCCACGGCAAGTGGCGCGCCATCAAGTGGGCGCTGCTGGTGGTGATGCTCGGCATCTACTACGTGACGCCGTGGATCCGCTGGGACCGGCCGGGCAAGCTGCCTGATCAGGCGGTGCTGGTCGATTTCGCCGGCCGCCGCTTCTACTTCTTCGACATCCAGCTCTGGCCCCAGGAAGTCCACTTCATCACGGGCCTGCTGATTATCTCTGCGCTGTCGCTGTTCCTGGTGACCGCGCTGTTCGGGCGGCTGTGGTGCGGCTACGCCTGCCCGCAGACCGTCTGGACCGACCTCTTCATCTATGTGGAGCGGCTGTTCGAGGGGGACCGCAACGCGCGCATGCGCCTGGACGCCGCCCCCTGGTCGTTCAACAAGCTGTGGCGCAAGGCGGGCAAGCACCTGACCTGGCTGGGCATCGGGTTCGCCACCGGCGGGGCGTGGATATTCTACTACCACGACGCCCCGACCCTGATCCGCGACTTCTGGATCGGCGAGGCGCCGGCGACCGCCTACATCTTCGCGGCCCTGCTGACCTTCACCACCTATGTCTTCGCCGGCTTCATGCGCGAGCAGGTGTGCACCTACATGTGCCCCTGGCCCCGCATCCAGGGCGCGATGCTCGACCACCACTCCCTGCAGGTCACCTACCGCTACGACCGCGGCGAGCCGCGCGGGCCGCACAAGAAGGGCCAGGCCTGGGAAGGCCGCGGCGACTGCATCGACTGCAACGCCTGCGTGGTGGCCTGCCCGATGGGCATCGACATCCGCAACGGCCCGCAGCTCGAGTGCATCAACTGCGGCCTGTGCATCGACGCCTGCGACGACATCATGAAGAAGGTCGGCCGGCCGCACGGCTTGATCGCCTACGACACCGACTCGGCCGTGGCCGAGCGGCGGGTGGGCAACCGGCCGCGCTACAAGTTCGTGCGCCCACGGACCGTCTACTACGCCGTGGCCCTGGTGTTCGTCTCGGGCCTGATGATCTGGGGCCTGCTGACGCGGCCGGCGTTCGAGCTGCACGCGCTGCGCGACCGCAATCCGACCTTCGTGCGCCTGGCCGACGGGGACATCCGCAACGGATACACCCTGAAGATCGCCAACCGCACCTTCGCGCCCCAGGTCGTCGAGATCGGGTTCGCGGGCGTGCCGCAGGCGCGGGTGAAGAGCCCCGGCCACGCCGCCGGCCAGCCGCTGCGCATCACCGCCCAGCCGAACGAGGTCACCGCCGTGCGGGTG
Organism: Phenylobacterium sp.; assembly: GCF_036821595.1. Classification (GTDB taxonomy): domain Bacteria; phylum Pseudomonadota; class Alphaproteobacteria; order Caulobacterales; family Caulobacteraceae; genus Phenylobacterium. Next base: position 83,694 of record NZ_DAISJG010000013.1, on the reverse strand, counting down.
TTCGTCACCGCCGACCCGGACGACCTCGCCGGCACCAGCACGCCCGCCTCCTTCGAGATCCGCTCCGGCGGCGAAACGCTGCGGACCAAGACCACCTTCCTGTCGGGAGCCGCCAACCCATGAGTGCGACCCAATCGACCTCCGAGACCGGCTTCCGCGTCCGCGGCTGGCACGTCCTGGCCGGCGTCAGCGCCTTCTTCGCCCTGGTGATCGGCTTCGACACCTGGTTCACGGTGCTGGCGCTTAAGACCTACCCCGGCGAGGTGTCGGTGACGCCCTACGAGGACGGCCTGCTCTACAACCGCAAGATCGCCCAGATCGAGGCCCAGGCGGCGCTCGGCTGGCGGGCCGCGGCGGAGGCCGCCCCCGGCGTCGTCGTGCTGCAGGTTCAGGACAGGGACGGCCGCCCGGTCGAGGCGCTCACCGTCCAGGGCAAGCTTGAACGACCGGCCACCGAGTCCGGCCGCCGCTCCGTCCGCTTTGTCGAGGCCGCCCCCGGCCGCTACGAGGCGACCACCGGCGCCATCGTGGGCGCCTGGGACCTGACCGCCGAGGCCCGCGATCCGAAGGGCCGCCTGTTCACCGCCGAGCGGAGGCTGACGTGGCGGTGACCTACGACGCCGCGTCGGGAGCCGACTTCAGCGCCTTCCTGGCGAAGGGCAAGGACGGCCGCGCCTCGCTCGACCTTCTGGTCCGCGGCGCGCGCTGCGCCGGCTGCCTGGGCAAGATCGAGCGCGCGGTGGGCGAGCTGCCGGGCGTCGAGTCCGCGCGCCTGAATCTCACCAGCGGCAAGCTCTCCGTGGGCTTCGCGGGCCCCTCGGGCGACCCGGCCGCGGTGATCGCCACGCTCGACAAGCTCGGCTATCCCGCCACCCCCTACGATCCCGGACAGGCGCAGATCGCCCACGACCGGGAAGGCCGCCGCCTGATCCTGGCCCTGGCCGTGGCGGGCTTCGGGGCCATGAACACCATGATGTTCGCGGTGCCGCTGTGGGCCGGCCTGTTCGGCCAGGAGCTCGGCCCGGCGACGAAGCAGGTGATGATGTGGCTGTCGGGCGCCGTGGGCGCGCCGTGCGCCATCTACGCCGGCATGCCCTTCTTCCAGTCGGCCTGGCGCTCGCTGAAGGGCGGCCGGGCCAACATGGACGTGCCGATCTCCATCGGCGTGATCCTGACCCTGGTCGTCAGCTTCACCGAAACCTTCCTGAACGGCCGCGACGCCTATTTCGACGCCGCCGTCTCCCTGCTCTTCCTGCTGCTGATCGGCCGCTGGCTCGACCACCAGCTGCGGGCCAAGGCGCGCAGCGCGGCCGGCGACCTTCTGGCCATGCAGGCGCCGGCCGCCGCGGTCCTGGACGGTCGGGGCCACGAGCACCGCCGCCCACTGAGCGAGGTGCAACCGGGCGACATCGTCCTGGTCCGCCCGGGCGAGCGCATCCCCGTGGATGGGCGCATCGAAATGGGCGCGTCGGAGCTCGACAACGCCCTGCTCACCGGCGAGACCGCCCCCGTGGCCGTCGCCGCCGGTCAGGTCTGCCGCGCCGGCGCCCTGAACCTGTCGGGCGTGCTGCGCCTGCAGGCCCTGGCGCGCTCGGAGGACTCCGCGCTCGCCGCCATCGCCCGGCTGGTGGAGGCCGGCGCCCAGTCGAAGTCACGATACGTGCGGCTGGCCGACAAGGCCGCCGCCGTCTACGTGCCGGTCGTCCATACGGTGGCCGCGCTGACCTTCGCCGGCGGCTGGGCCCTGGGACTCGGGCCGCGGGAAGCCCTGATCCGGGCCGTCGCCGTGCTGATCATCACCTGCCCCTGCGCGCTCGGGCTCGCGGTCCCGGCGGTGCAGATCACGGCCTCGGCGCGCCTGTTCCGCAAGGGCGTGCTGGTGAAGTCCGGCGCGGCGCTGGAGCGCCTCGCCGAGGTCGACCATGTGGTGTTCGACAAGACCGGCGTCCTGACCGAGGGCCGCCCGCGCCTGATCGACGGCGACCCGGACACCCTGGCCCTCGCCGCGCCGCTGGCGCGCGCCTCCAGCCACCCGCTGGCCCGGGCGCTGGCCGAGGAGGCGGGGGACGGTCCGCTGGCGGACGAGGTGACCGAGCACGCCGGCATGGGCGTGGAGGGGCTGATCGGCGGCCGCCGCGCGCGGCTGGGCCGCGCCGCCTTCGTGGGCGCCGACAGCCGTGAGGCCAGCGAGACCGAGCTGTGGTTCGGCTTCGAGGGGGAGGCGGCGGTCCGTTTCCGCTTCTCCGACCAGCTGCGCCGTGACGCCGCGCTCGCGGTGGCGGCCCTCAAGGCCCGCGGCCTGACCGTGGAGGTGCTCTCCGGCGACCTCGCCGCCCCGGTGTGGTCGGCCGCGGAGCGCGCCGGCATCGAGACCTGGCGGGCCGGCCTGACGCCGCAGGAGAAGGCGGCCGCCGTCGACGCCCTGGCCGCTCAGGGCCGGAAGGTCCTGATGGTGGGCGACGGCCTCAACGACGCCGCGGCCCTGGCCAAGGCGCACGCCGCCATGGCGCCGGGCACCGCCCTGGAGGCCAGCCAGAACGCCGCCGACCTGGTGTTCTCCGCCGAAGGCCTGATGGCCGTGGCGCAGGCCTACGACGTGGCGCTGACCGCGCGGCGCCGGGCCATGGAGAACTTCGGGTTCGCCGCCCTCTACAACGCCGTCGCCGCGCCCGCGGCCATGCTCGGCTTCGTGAACCCGTTCGTGGCGGCGCTCGCCATGTCGGGCTCTTCGCTGGCGGTGACTCTCAACGCGCTTCGGATGAAGAGCCGGCCATGACCATCCTCCTGTTCCTCGCGCCGTTCTCCGTGGGCCTGGGCCTCATGGCCGTCGCCGCCTTCTGGTGGACCCTCAAGGCCGGCCAGTACGAGGACCCCGCGGGTGATGCGGCGCGGATCCTGCTCGACGATCCGGAGGACCGCCCGGCCGCTTGATCCGGGTCAAGGCGGCGGCCCGCCGCCCGGGCACACTCTCCCAAATCTAGGGAGAAGGGCCATGAGCGCCGGGAATATCGCCTATCTGGTCATGGTGCTGGCCGCCTACGCCGTCTTCGTACTGGTGCTGGGAGCCTATTGGGTTCGCGCCTCCTTCGCGCGCCACAAGCCGCAGGCGAGGCCGCAGGTGACGCCCGCGCTGGGAGTGGCGCCGAGCGTGGTCGAGCGCGAGCCCGCGGCCTGACATGGCCCCGCGCAAGGTCCTGATCGTCAACGGCCATCCCGACCCCAGCGACGAGCGGCTCTGCGCCGCGCTCGCCGGCGGCTACGCCAAGGGCGCCAGCGCCGCGGGCCATCTCGTGCGCCGGATCGACGTCGGCCGGCTCGACTTTCCCCTGATCCGCACCGCGGCGGAGTTCGCCACCGGCGAGCCGCCGCCGGTGATCCGCGAGGCGCAGGCCGCGGTCACCTGGGCCGACCACCTGGTGGTGGTCTATCCGCTCTGGCTCGGCGGCGTGCCGGCGCTGCTGAAGGGCTTCTTCGAGCAGGTCTTCCGCTATGGCTTCGCACTCTCCGCCGAGAAGCCGATGAAGGGGCTGCTGAAGGGGCGCTCGGTGCGCGTCATCGTCACCATGGGCATGCCCGCGCCGGTGTTCCGCTGGATCTTCGGCGCCTACGGCCTGAAGGCGATCGAGCGGGGGATCTTCTGGATCTCGGGGATGGGGCCGATCCGGCACACGATCCTGGGCGGCATCGACGGCAAGCCGGCGCCGCGGGCGCTGAAGACGGTCGAAGGCCTCGGCTGGGACGGGATATAGTGCGCGCGCCTAGGCGGCGCCCAGCGCCGCGCGGATCGAGCCGCTGAGCGCGTCGCACAGCAGCGGCTTCTCGACGATCGGCACGCCGGCCGCCGCCGCCGCCTCGCGCGTCGCGGGTTTCGGATTGCTGGTGATCAGCAGGGCCGGGAGGCCCACCTGGCGGCCGCGGAGCTGGGCCAGCGCCTGCAGCCCGCTGATGCCGGGCAGGCGCTCGTCGACCACCAGGCAGGTGTGCCGGTCGGGCAGCTCGCGCAGCAGCAGCGCCTCGCCGCTCTCGCAGGAATCCACCTGGAAACCCTCGAGCTCCAGGGAGAAGGCGAGCGAGCTGCGAACCGCCGGGTCGTCATCGACGATGATGACCAGCGGACGGGCGGCCGAGGGGACAACTGGATACATGCGAGGATCGATAGGCCGATCGCCGGCGTCCGGCCTTGATCTGCCGCAATCCTACGCCCCGCCCCCGGGTTCCTTGACCCAGGTCAAATTGGCGCTCTCAGAACCCCGCCAGCAGCGCCATGCGCACCAGCTCGGAAAGGCCGGAGGCGCCGGTCTTGGTCATGACGTTGGCGCGGTAGACCTCCACGGTCCGGGGGCTGATGCCCAGGTCGTAGGCGATCACCTTGTTCGGCTTGCCCTCGATGACGCCGCGCAGCACCTCCTGCTCGCGCGGCGACAGGCCCTCCAGCATCGATTCGAACCGGCGCTTCTCGGCCTGCTGCTGGTCGTCGCGCTCACGGGCGTCGAGCGCGGAGCGGACGGCTTGCAGGAGGTGTTCGTCGTCGAACGGCTTCTCCAGGAAGTCCACCACTCCGGCCTTCATGGCCTCCACCGCCAGCGGCACGTCCCCGTGGCCGGTGATCACGATGACCGGGTGGGGGATGGACCGCTCCTTGAGCCGGCGCACCAGCTCCAGCCCGTTCATCTCGGGCATGCGGACGTCGGTGACGATGCACCCCGGGGCCAGGCCGCCCTCCGCCTGCTGCAGGAAGACGACGGCGGATTCGTAGGTGCGCGTGGCGATGCCGGCGGTGTCCAGCAGGAAGCTGAGCGATTCCCGCATCGCCTCGTCGTCGTCGATCACATGGACCAGCATGTCACTCAACTTCGGCAAGCTCCCCTTCAGGCACCGCGCGCAGGGTGAAGCGGAAGACCGCTCCGCCCGCCGGGTTTGGCTCGACCCAGATCCGGCCGCCATGGGCCTCGACGATGGTGCGCGAGATGGACAGGCCGACCCCCATCCCGTGCTGCTTGGTGGTGATGAACGGCTGGAACAGCTGGTCGGCTACGTCCGGGCTGATTCCGGGGCCGGTGTCGGTCACCGACACCTCGACCATGTCGTCCGGGGCTGGGCGGGCGGCCACCACGAGGTCACGCTTGGGCGACTCCTCCATGGCGTCGATGGAATTGCGCATCAGGTTCAGCACGACCTGCTGGATCTGGACCTTGTCGGCCAGGACGAGGTCTACCCGGCGGTCGATGGCGAAGCGCAGGCGCACGCCGCGCTCCTTCGCCCCGACCATGGCCAGGGCGCCGGCCTCCTCCAGCAGCTGCGGCAGGCTCTCGATGCGACGCTCCGCCTCGCCCTTGCCGACGAAGTCGCGCAGGCGGCGGATGATCTGTCCGGCGCGCAGGGCCTGCTCGCCGGCGCTGGTCAGGGCCCCCTTGATCTTCGGCCTGTCCACCGGCTCCTGGTCCAGGAGGCGGACGGCGCCCTTCACATAGTTGGCCACGGCGCTGAGCGGCTGGTTGAGTTCGTGCGCCAGCGCCGAGGCCATCTCGCCCATGGCGGTCAGCCGCGAGACGTGGACCAGCTCGGACTGTAGGTCCTGGAGACGCCGCTCGGTGTCCTGGCGCTCGGTGAGATCGCGGACGAAGCCCGTGAAGTATCGGGTCTCGCCGGAGCGCATCTCGCCCACCGCCAGCTCCATGGGGAAGGTGGAGCCGTCGCGCCGCGCGCCCACCACCACCCGGCCGATGCCGATAATCCGCCGCTCGCCGGTGGTCATGTAGCGGCGCAGGTAGCCGTCATGGGCGTCCCGATAGGGATTGGGCATCAGCATGCTGACGTTGCGCCCGATGGCCTCGGCGGCCGTGAGACCGAACAGCCGCTCCGCCGCGGCGCTGAAGGACTGCATCACGCCCTGCTCGTCGATGACGATCATCGCGTCGGGCACGGTGTCGAGGATCGACTGCAGGTGCGCCTCGCGCTCCTCCAGATGGGCCAGGGCCGCGGCCGTCTCGCGCGAGCCGCGGGCCAGCCGAGAGCCCGCGAGGCCGCTGGCGAGGCCCAGCAGCAGGAAGACGATGGCGCTGACCAGGTTGGCGGGGTCGGTGATCAGCCTCTCGCCGCTGAAGTGGATGCCGGCCGCCAGGCCGAGGGCTGTGGCCACCAGGGCGGGGCCGACGCCGCCCACGGCCGCACTGATCATCAGGGCGGGCACGTAGAGGATAAAGCTCGCCCGCTCGTGGAAGAACGGCTCCAGAGCCAGCCGGACGACCACGCAGCCGGCCGTGGCGAGCACGGCCAGGACGTAGGGTGCGGCGCGTCCGAGGCGGATGGCGCGGAGCAGGGGACTCATCGCCGCAAGCGGTAGGGTGGATTGCGCGGCGGCGCAACCGGCGGGCCTCAGTCCCCTTCGGACGGCCGGGTCAGGCCGACGGCCAGGAACCCGAGGCCGGTGGTGACGAAGGCCAGGCCGAGCAGCAGGCCGATGGAGGTGGTGGAGCGCTCGGGCACGCCCAGGGCGATCAGGCCGGCCGCCACCAGGCTGGCGAAGGCCGAGGCCAGCACCCAGCGCCAGGCCCTCACCGGCCGGAGCTTCAGCGCCAGGGCCACCTGCAGGCTGCCGTCGACGATGAACACCGCGGCCAGCAGGATGGCCGTGGCCAGCGCCCCCGTCGCCGGGCGGAAGGTCAGCAGGATGCCGACGCCGGTGATGAACAGGCTGGCCACGATGCCTGACAGATAGAGCCACGACGGCAGCATCAGGAGCGAGAGGCCCAGCATCACGGCGCCCGCCAGCCACACCAGCCAGCCCGCCGCCGCGCCCACGGCCAGGGAGGCCTCGCGCGGGAACATCGGGGCGGCGATCCCCAACAGGGTCATGGCCACGCCGGCGGCCAGCAGGTGGCGGCGACGCGCGTGCAGCGGCCCGAACGGCTGGTGGCGGGGCTCGGCGGCTGGGGCGGCGGTCATGGCGAGGGCTCCGGGTCCTTCAGCGATATATGGTCTCCCAGCACGCCCTCTACATAGATCATGCGCACCAGGACGTAGGCGACCACGGCCAGCGGGGTGGCGAAGAGCACGCCTAGCGGCCCCAGCAGCACGCCCATGGCCAGCACCGCGAACAGGGTCACCGCCATGGGCAGCTCGACCATCTGGCGCAGCACCAGCGGGGTGATGACATTGGCCTCCAGCTGCATGGCCGCCACATAGACGACGGTGGCCCACAGCAGGGTCTCCGGGCCCTGGGCGAGGGCCACCAGCAGGCCGGGGATCATCGCCGCGGCGGGACCGACCACGGGGATGAACTGGCCGAGGCCGGCCAGGACCCCGAGGGCGAGGGGGGAGGGGACGCCAGCGAGCCAGAGGCCCACCCCGGTCGTCACGCCCACCAGGACCATGGAGGCGAGCTGTGCGAGAAGCCAGCGGTTCAGGGCCTCCCCGCAGCTGGCCACGATCACCGCCGTGCGCGGCCGCGCGTCGAGCGGCACCAGCCGCAGGAACCCGCCGAGGTAGGTCTTGGGGTGGAAGGCGAGATAGAGGCCGGCGAAGAAGACGATGATCACGGCCGCGAGGCCCGCCGCGGCGTCCCGGGCAAGGCGCGGCCCCAGCGCCATCAGCAGCCCGTCGGCCCGGCCCAGCCGCCGGAGGTTCTCCAGGATGTAGGCGCCGAGCGGCGAGCCCGAGAGCCGCAGCTGCAGCTCCTGCCAGGCGTGCGGCACGAGCTCGCCCAGGGCGGCGATCTGGATCGAGGCCTCCCGGCCGAACATCCACAGGACGACGCCCACGCAGGCGGTCAGCACGAGGACGGCGGTGGTCAGCGATCCGGTGCGGCCCAGCCGGGTGCGCCGGACGAGGGGCTGGGCCATGGCGTGCAGTAGGACCGCCACGAGGACGGCGCCGAACGCCAGCAGCAGGACGTCCGCCAGTCTCACCAGCAGCAGGCCCAGGCCCACCAGGGCGCCGGTCAGCAGCGCCTTCTGGAGGAAACTCAGGTCCGACCGCTCCCAAAGCCGCGCGCCGGCGGCGCCGGCCCGGGCCACGGCGCGGCTCAGTGGGACATCAGGACGGGACACGGCGGCCTGTCGAGCAAGGCGGCGGTGGCCCCGCCGAGGACGAATTCGCGGGCCCGGGAGTGGCCGAAGCCGCCCATCACCAGCAGGTCGACCTGCTTCTCGGCGCCGAAGGCTCGAATGATCCGGCCTATGGGCTCGCCGCCGGCCGAGATCTCGGTGACCTTGGCCTCCACCGCGTGCGCCTGCAGGTGGCGCACCAGGTCGGTGGCGAGACCGGGAACGGCGGCAGGCTTCTCGTCGGTGACCACCAGGATGCGCACGGAGCCCGCGGCCTTGAGCACGGGCAGGGCGTCGGCCACGGCGCGGGCCGCCGTGCGGCTGCCGTCCCAGGCGATCGCCACCTCGTCGAAGCGGTCCCCCGCCAGGACCTCGGCCTCCTCCGGGAAGATCACCATCGGCCGGCCGGAGCCGAACAGGACCGCCTCGGCCACGCCGACGTCGGCCAGCACGCTGGGGCCCGTGGCCAGCAGGGTGAGGTCGCGGGTGCGGGCGTGCTCGGTGATGCGCTCGCCCTGAAGGTAGATCGGGACCGTCTCGACGATGGCGTTCGCCCGCAGGCCGGCGCGGGCCGCCGCGGCGGTGAACTGTTCGATGGAGGCCTTGGCCAGGGCGGCGCTGCGCGCCTCCTCCGCCCGCACCATGTCCTCCAGGCCGATGAGGGCGTTGGCCAGCCGGTTGCGCGGCGTCTTGATGTCGACCTTGAGCGCCAGCGCCGTGACGCCGTCGCCGAAGCGGCGGGCCAGCGCCGCGCCGGCCGCCACGGCGCGGTCGGGCGTCGCGTCAGGGTAGCTCACGACCGGCAGCAGCAAATCCCGGAAGCTCATTGCGGACCTCTCTGGTTTCCGCCCATCATCGCCACGGTCGCGCCGACGGCCAGTCGGGGCACGTCCCTAAGTACTCCTACGGAGCGGGAGGCCGGTTGACTACGGTCAAGGCGGCGGCTGGACGTCCTGTCAGGGTGCGGACCAGCAAAGGAGAAGGGCTGCATGCGTCGAACCCTGCTGATAATCGGACTCTCTGCGCTCGCCACGGCTTGCGCAACCGGCGGCGGTCCTGGCCGGGCGCCCGGTTCCGCGGCGGAGCGGGGACAGCAGTTCGCCTACCGCGCCTGCGCCGGCTGCCATGCGGTGGGGCAGGAGGCGGAGAGCCGCAGCGCCAACGCGCCGCGCTTCCACGATCTGAGGATCCGTTTCACGGCGCCGTCGCTGGAACGCCGGCTGGCGGAAATCTCCCGCCAGGGCCACTACGAGATGCCGCCGGTGTTCATCAGCCAGGACGAGGCGGTCGACATCGCCGCCTACATCGAGAGCCTCGGGGAAAGGTAGCCGGGGGAGGAAGCGTCCGGCGCCTAGTCGGCCAGTTCTTCCAGGCGCTCCCACTTGCACACCCGGAAGCGGCGGGCGGCGGGGAATTCCACGACGGCGGCGGCCTGCAGCTGGCTCAGCATCCGCGACACGGTCTCGATGGTCAGGCCGAGGTAGTCGGCCATGTCCTGCCGGCCCATGGCCAGTTCGACGGAGTCGTCGTCCACGCGCTCGGCGAGGGAGAGCAGGAAGGCGGCGACCTTCTCCTGGGCGGTCTTGCGGCCCAGCAGCAGGAGGTGGGACTGGGCCCGGTCGAGCTCGCGGTGCGTGGCGCTGAGGATGGCGCGGTCCAGGGCGGCGTCGCCGGCTGCGGCGCGCACCGAGGAGCGCTTCACGACCAGCACGACGCAGTCGGTCAGGGCCTCGGCGGAGAAGCGGTGGTCCGGACCCGTCTCCAGGCCGAACAGGTCTCCGGGATAGTAGAAGTCGCCGACCTGGCGGCGGCCGTCGCTGGTTAGGCGGATGGTCCGGACGGAGCCGGAGACGACCCGGTAGAGGAATTCGACGTCGTCGCCCTGGCCGTAGATCTCCTCGTTGCGGGCGTAGGTCATCCGCAGGCCCACCCGGTCCATCAGCTCGGTGATACCGGCGGCGGGGACCTCGGTGCGGTGGTCGTCGAGGGGGTACGCAAGGGTCATCGGGGGAACTCCGTAGGATGACCATGAGGTACCCCGCGCCCCTTGCGCCCGGTATTCGGGTCGTTCCCCTAAGTAGTTCTACGTAAGCGTCGGCGTAGCTTCCGCGAAGCAGCGCCGGACGGTGGCGCGGACGTTCTCCAGAATCTGGGCCATCCACTCGGGCGTGAGTCCCGGGACGATGCCCCCCACGTGGATATGGTCGACCACGGTAAGGCCGCAGACGCCGGCGAGGTGGTTGTCGAACAGGGTGTTCAGGGCGGCCATGGCGCCGGTGTCGCGCACCCAGTCCTCAGGCGCTCCGGAGGAGGTGAAACTAATGAGCCGGCGGCCGTCGAGCAGGGCCTGGGTGCCGCCCGCGGCCGGCTCGAAGCCGAACCCCATGCCGAACACCCGGTCCACATAGCCCTTGAGGATCGCCGGCGGGGCGTTGAACCAGAAGGGGTAGACGAAGGCGAAGACGTCGGCGTCGTCCAGCACCGCGCGCTCGGCGGCGACGTCTGCGGCGACGTTGAAGCCCTCCGGCGTGGGGATCTCCTCCGCCTTCAGGCAGGGGTCGAAGCCCATCCGGTAGAGGTCGCGGATCACGGCCTCGTGGCCCAGCCCGCGCGCGGCCTCCGCATAGGCTTGGGCCACGGCGGCGGTGAAGCTGTCGGCCTTGGGATGGGCGAAGATGACGGCGTGCTTCATGACGGTCTCCAAGGGAACACATGGCGCAAGCGTCCGCGAGGCGCTTTGATCCTTGTCAGGGCGGTCCGGCAGGCGGCGCCGCACGGAGGGCCCATGACTTTCGACCTGACTTTCCACGGTGCGGCAGGCTGCGTCACGGGCTTCTGCGCAAAGCTGCGCACGGACCGCGCCACGGTTCTGATCGACTGCGGCATGTTCCAGGGCTCCAAGACCCTGAAGGCGCTGAACTACGAACCCTTCCCGTTCGAGGCCAGGGACATCGACGCCGTCCTCCTCACCCACGCGCACATCGACCACTCCGGCCTGCTGCCGAAGCTGATGCGGGCCGGCTTCACCGGGCCGATCTTCGCCACCGCGGGGACGCGCGATCTCTGCGCGGTGATGCTGCCCGACGCGGGCGACATCCAGGAGAGCGAGGTGCGCCAGCTCAACCGGCGCAACGAGCGGCGCGGGCGCGACCCCGTGGAGCCGATCTACACCGCCCGCGACGCCCTGCGCACTCTCGAGCTGTTCAAGCCGGCGAAGCTCGGGCGGGAAATCGACGTCGCCCCCGGGATCACCGCTGTCTACTGGGAGGCCGGCCATATCCTGGGCGGGGCCTCGATCGAGGTGCGGGTGGAGACCGCCGAGGGTCCGGTGGTCCTGCTGTTCTCCGGCGACATCGGGCCGGGCGGCCGCGACTACGCCCCCGATCCGGAAGGGCCCGCGGGCGTGGACCACCTGATCCTGGAATCGACCTACGGCGCGCGGGTGCGGCCGACGCTCGACCCCGCGGCGCGGCGCCGGCTGCTGGCCCAGGAGCTGCGCGACGCCAAGGCGGCCGGCGGGCCTGTGGTGATCCCGGCCTTCGCCGTCGAGCGCTCGCAGGAGCTGCTCGCCGACCTGCTCACCCTGGTGGACACCGGTGAGGTCGCGCCGGTGGACATCTTCCTGGACTCGCCGCTGGCCATCGAGGCCACCGAGGTGTTCCAGAAGCGCGGCTGGAACCGGTCAGCGGGCCGCAATCCCTTCGAAGGCCTGCGCGAGAGCGGCCGGCTGCAGTTCCTGCGCGAGCCTTGGGAGAGCGACCGGCTCGAGAAGCTCTCCGGCTGGCATATCGTGATGGCCGCCAGCGGCATGTGCGAGGCCGGCCGCATCCGCAAGCACCTGAAGCGCCACCTGTGGGACCGCCGGGCCACCGTGCTGATCCCCGGCTACCAGGCGGTGGGCACGCTGGGGCGCCTGCTGGTGGACGGCGCCCGGCGGGTGAAGATCCAGGGGGAGGACATCCAGGTCCGCGCCCGCATCCGGCCGATGGACGTCTATTCCGGCCACGCCGACGCCGTGGGCCTGGCCGACTGGGCCAAGGCGCGCCGGCCGGTGCGGGGCAAGGTCTTCCTGGCGCATGGCGAGCCGGAGGCGCTGGGCGCGCTGCGGGAACGCCTCGTCGCCGAGAGATTCCTGCCGGAGCAGATCCTGATCCCCGACCTCGACGGCCGGTTCGGTCTCAGCCGCGAGGGCGCCGAGGCCGTGCAGGAGCCCCACCGGCTGTCCGCGGGGGCGGCCGCCCGCCCGGACTGGCACAACCTGCGCGCCCGCCTGTTGCTGGACCTCGACGAGCAGCTCGAACAGGCCGGCTCCGACGCCGAGCGCGAGGCCGTGTTGCGCCGCCTCGCCGCCAGCTTGGCCGTTGACGAAGGTCAAGGCGGGCGCGGCCGTGGTGGGGCCAGCTAGCCGCGCAACCGCAGGAGCCGCCCATGGCCAAATCCATGACCAAGAAGATCGCCAACGACGTCGAGGAAACCCTCGAAGATGTCGCCCACGCCCTGAAGAAGGCCGCCGAGTCCGCGACCACCGAGACCGAGGACGCCATCGCCAAGGCCGCCAAGGCCGTCACCCGCGCCGCCGAACAGCTCGCCGCCGTCGCCAAGCCGCGCGCCAAGGCGCTCGCCGATCGCGCCGTGACCGAGGTGAAGGAGCACCCTATCGCCACCGCCGCGGCGGCGATCACTGCCGCCGCCGCCCTGATCAGCCTGCTGGCCGCCACCCGCCGCAAGGAGGACTGAGCGCCCCCACGGGCGGGCCCGGCGCGTCGTCCGCCGGGCCGAGGTGGGCCGTCCCGCACAACCGGGGGCCGTGTTCGAGCGTCCGGATTCGCTTGAGGGTGCCGCCCGCGCCATTTGACGTACGGTTAACCTGCTAACGGCATTCTCCAAAAAAAAGACAACAACGTTACGGGGGAGGGGCTGTTGGAGCGATCCAGGCTCGCCGCGGAGCCGATCGGGGAGACGCCGGCGGACCAGGGGTCCAGCGGGCTGACCCTCTATGCGGCCTCCGCTCGGAATCTCGTGCCGCGCATCCTGTCGAGCGTCGCGGTCATCGCCGTGGCGGCGTTCTATGTCTCGCCGCTCTGGACGGGACTGTGGGCGCTCGCCGTCTGGGCAGGCCTGTTCGCCAACATGAGCCTGATGGGGGCGCTGGAGCGGCAGACCGACGAGGTCCGCAGGCGCCGTCTCTGGCTCGGCCTCAATGTCAACGCCGCCGTGGGCGTGGCCGTCCAGTGCGTGATGATCATCGCGCTGTGGGAGTCGGGCTATGCGGTGGCCGGCACCTTCGCGCTCTCCATCGCCTTCATCGGCGCCACCTACGTCCTGCTCCAGTATTACGCCAACCTGCCGCTGTTCCGGCTCCTGGTGACGCCCTATCTGGGCGTGCTGATCTGGATCGCCGTGGACCTCGTCTGGACCGCGCGCTCGCCGATGGCGACGGTGGCCGCGATCGCCGCGGCGGTGAGCTGCGCCAACTTCTTCTACCTTTCGCGCCGGATGCTGGACCGTTCCCGCACCGCGCTGCGCCAGGCGCGCGCCCGGGCCGAGGCCGGCGAGCTGGCGGCGGAGGCGGCCAATGCGGCCAAGAGCACCTTCCTGGCCACCATGAGCCACGAGATCCGCACCCCCCTGAACGGCGTCCTGGGCATGGCCCAGGCGATGTCCGCCGACCGGCTGACCGCCGTGCAGCGCGAACGGCTGTCGGTGATCCAGCAGTCGGGGGAGGCGCTGCTCGCCATCCTCAACGACGTCCTCGACCTCTCGAAGATCGAGGCCGGCAAGCTGGAGCTGGAGACCATCGAGTTCGACCTGGGCGAGGTGGTGCGCGGCGCGCACTCGGCCTTCACGGCCCTGGCAAACAAGAAGGGCCTGTCCTTCGCCGTCGACATCGACGCGGCCCGCGGCCGCTACCTGGGCGACCCCACCCGCCTGCGGCAGATCCTCTACAACCTGATCTCCAATGCCCTGAAGTTCACCGAGCACGGCGAGGTGCGGGTGACCGCCGAGCGCCACGGGGACCTGCTGGAGATCGCCGTCGCCGACACCGGGGTGGGCATTTCCGGGGAGGGGCTGGCCCGCCTGTTCGACAAGTTCGACCAGCTCGACTCCTCCACGACCCGCAAGTTCGGCGGCACGGGCCTGGGCCTCGCCATCTGTCACGAACTCGCGCAGCTGATGGGCGGCGAGATGGCCGTGGAAAGCGAGCTCGGGAAGGGCTCGCGGTTCATCCTGCGGATCCCGCTGGAGCGGGTGGGCGAGGCGCGGACGGCGCGGGAATACGCCCCGCCGGCGCCGAACCAGCGCGCGGCGCTGGCGCTGCGGGTGCTCGCGGCCGAGGACAACACCGTCAACCAGCTGGTCCTGAAGACCCTGCTGCACCAGCTCGGCGTCGAGCCCGTAGTGGTGGACAGCGGGGAGGCGGCCCTGGCGGCCTGGGAAGGCGCCCAGTGGGACGTCATCCTGATGGACATACAGATGCCGGACATGGACGGCCTCACCGCCACGGCCCGCATCCGCGAGCGCGAGAAGGCGGCCGGCCGGGCCCGCACGCCGATCGTCGCGCTCACCGCCAACGCCATGTCGCACCAGGTGGAGCAGTACCTGGCCGCCGGCATGGACGGCCATGTCGCCAAGCCGATCGAGGCCATGGCGCTGTTCCAGGCGCTGGTGGACGCCACCGAGGGCCGCGCCGCGGTGGGGGAGCCGGCCGCCCGAGTTGCCTAGCCGCCGGTCACCTGTAGCGCTCGAACCAGGCGAGGATCGCCTGGGCCTTGGCCGCCGACTGTGACGGCCGGGCGGTCAGGCCGCCGTGGCTCGCGCCCGGCACCCGAACGAGCGCGGTCGGCACGCCGCGGAGCTGCAGGGCCTGGAAGTACTGCTCCGACTCCGAGGGCGGAGTGCGGTAGTCCTCCGCGCCGACCACGACGAGGGTCGGGGTCTTGACGTTGCCGACCAGGCTGAGCGGCGAGCGCGCCCAGTACCCCTGCGGATCCTCCCAAGGCATCTTCCCGAACCAGTACTGGGCCATGAAGGTGTAGCCGTCGACGGTGAGCACCTGGCTGGTCCAGTTGATCACCGGCTTCTGGGTGGCGACGGCCCTGAAGCGGTCGGTCTTGCCGACGATCCAGGCGGTGAGCGCCCCGCCGCCGGAGCCGCCCGTCACATAGAGCCGCTGCGGGTCCACGTAACCCTTGGCGATAGCCGCATCCACGACGCTCATCAGGTCGTCGTAGTCGTGGCTGGGATAGTTGCGGTCGATCTCGTTGGCGAAGGCCTCGCCGTAGGAGGTGGAGCCGCGCGGGTTGGAATAGACCACCACATAGCCGGCCTGGGCGTAGAGCTGGACGTCGGTGGAGAAGCTCGGCCCGTAGGCGGCGAAGGGCCCGCCGTGGATCTCGAGGATCAGCGGGTACTTCTTCGAGGGATCGAAGTTGGGGGGCAGGGCGATCCAGGCGTCGATCGGCTTGCGGTCGTGGGAGCTCACCGTCGGCAGGTGCTCGACGCGGGCCAGGCTCTTGCCGGCGAACAGGTCGTCGTTCAGGCGGGTGAGCCGCTGGGTCTTGCCGCCGCGGACCACGGCCACCTCGGCCGGCTGCTCGGGCGTGCTCTGGGTGAAGGCCACCACCCCGCCGCGGCCCACCGAGAACTGGCCCCCCGAGTAGGGCCGGTCGAGCGAGGCCCCGCCCAGCCCGGTGGCCACGGTCTCCATCCGGCCGTCCAGGCCCACGCGGGCCACCTTGGTGACGCCCTTGTCGTCGTAGGAGACGTAGATCGCGCGGCCGTCCGGCGACCACTGCGGGTCGCCCACGCTGCGGTCCAGGTCGCCGGTCAGCACCCGGACGTTACGGCCGTCGCGGTCCATGACGTAGAGGCGCTGGTTCTCGTAGCCGCGGCGGCGCTCGTCGTCGTAGCCGATGTAGGCGACCTTCGAGCCGTCGGGGGAGACGGCGGGGGCGAAGTCCGGCCCCACGCGGTTGGTGAGGCGGGTCAGAGTCCCGTCGGCGATCGAGACCCGATAGAGTTCGCTCTCCTGCGGGTCGCGCTCCCAGTTCTCGGCGCGGTTGGTGGCGAACAGCACGCTGCGGCCGTCGGCGGCGAAGCTGATCGGGCCGCCGTTGTCGAACTTGCCGAAGGTGATCTGGCGCGGCGCGCCGCCGTCGGCCCCGACCACGAAGATGTGGCGATAGCCGGGCTTCAGGTAGCCCTGGCCGTCGGCCCGGTAGGTGATCCGGTCGATCACCTGCAGCGGCTCGGCCCACTTGGCGCCCTCGGGCCGGCGCAGCGGGGCGCCCAGCGGGCGGCCCTCGTCGAGGGTCAGCATGGTGAAGGCCAACGTCCGGCCGTCCGGCGCCCAGACGATGTCATTGGGCGCCTGCTCCAGTGTCGCCACGCGCGCCGATCGGCCCGAGGCCATCCAGCGCACGTAGAGCTGCGGCGGGCCGCCGGGGGCGGCCACCACATAGGCCAGGCGCGAGCCGTCCGGCGACCAGCGCGGCGTCATGCTGGAGCTGTCCTCGGCCACGAGCGGCGACTGGGCGCCGGTGACGGGGTCCACCAGCCAGATCGAACGCCGTCCGGCGTCGGTCATGATGTCGTAGGTGGTGCGCACATAGGCGATGGCGCCGCCGTCGGGCCGCACCTGCGGGTCGCCCGCCGTGCGCAGGCCGAAGAGGTCGCGCGCCGTGAAGGTGCGCGAGGGCCCCTCGGCGACCTGCGCCGCCGCCGGCGCGGAGACCAGGGCGGCCGCCGCCAGGGCAGCGGAAACGAACAGTCCGAGACGCATGGAAGACCCCCACCTGCGACAAAAATTCCGTGCCCGCATAAACGGCTTCCTAACCGCGATGCGTCAATCTCCGTGGTTGATCTTCGAGAGTGAGTCATGGCCCGCCGTACGCTGCCCAGCGCCAGCCTGCGCCCCGACGACCTGTCGGCGCTCAAGGTGCTGATCGTCGACGACAATGCGAACGTCCAGCGGCTGATCGGCGACGTGCTGCGGGCCGGCGGCGTGGGCGCGGTGGAATTCGCCGAGGACGGCCTGCGGGCGCGCGAGATGCTGGGCCGCTGGGACCCGGACATCATCTTCTCCGACTGGAACATGCCGGTGATGGGTGGGCTGGAGCTGACCCGCTCCATCCGCCGCGCGGCCGTCACCCCCGACCGCCGGGTCCCCAACCCCGAAGTGCCGGTGGTGATCGTCACCGCCCACCGCAGCCAGCGCGAAGTCGAGCAGGCGCGCCGGGCGGGGGTCAACGAGTTCGTCATCAAGCCGTTCACGCCTGCGGCCCTGCTCTCCCGCATCCAGCTGGTGCTGACCAGGCCCCGGCCGTTCATCGTCAGCGAGGCCTACATCGGCCCCGACCGGCGCCGACGCGTGGAGCTGAGCTACTCCGGCCCCATGCGGCGGATGAGCGACCCAGAGGAGGTCGTGGACGCCGTCGAGCGCTCCTCCACCCGCGAGACCATCAGCGTCGAACTTGAGGCCCTGCGCCGCCTGATCAAGGTGCGCGGCGGGGTCGACCGCGAGACCTTGAAGATGACCTACCGGGTGATGCAGCACACCAGCTTCCGCGCCCGCCAGGTGCGCGACGCCATGGTGGAGCGCGCGTCGAACCTGCTGATCGAATACGTGGACGCGCTCGGCGGGCCCGCCCAGTGCGACCCGAAGGTGCTCGACATCCACTTCAAGGCGATCGGCACCATCCTGGAGACCCCACCGGAGGACTCCAAGGAGGCTGCCAAGCTGGTCAGCCACCTGAACGCGGTCGTGAAACAGAAGATCGCCCGGGCCAAGAAGGCCGCGTGACCCCGCCGGCCGCGGCGGCTAAGAGGCCCGCCATGGCCGAAGCCTTCAACGACAAGACCCTCCCCGACGCCAAGACCGAGCGCTACGCCGCCGTCGCCGAAGAGATCGCGGCCGTGCTGGACGGAGAGCCCAACCTGACCGCGCGCATGGCCACCGTGGCCTCCATGCTGGCCAGCAGCTTCGACGACTATTTCTGGACGGGCTTCTATGTGGTCGATCCGGACAAGCCGGATGAGCTCGTGGTGGGACCCTATCAGGGCACCCTGGGCTGCCTGCGGATCGCCTTCGGCCGCGGCGTCTGCGGAACGGCGGCGCGAACCCGCCAGACCCAGGTCGTGGAGGACGTCCACGCCTTTCCGGGCCACATCGCCTGCGACAGCCGCTCGGCCAGCGAGATCGTCGTGCCGGTCGTGGACGCGCAGGGAAGGCTGATCGCGGTGTTCGACGTGGACTCCGAGCGGCCCGCCGCCTTCGACGCGGTTGACGCCGAATGGCTGGAGCGCATCCTGCTGAGGACCTTCGCCGAGGCCTGAGCCCCAGGGCGGTTGACGTGTCCGTCACCCGCCCCCCTTTTCTTACGCAGCGGCGCCCTCATACAGTTGTTTCGACGCGCGGAACGCGCACGAATTCGAGGAGCTAGAGACATGGCCGAGGCCTATATCGTTGCTGCGACGCGCACCGCCGGCGGGCGCAAGGGCGGACGCCTCCGGGAATGGCACCCTGCCGACCTCGGCGCCGTGGTCCTGAACGAGCTGATCGACCGCACGGGCGTCGACCCCGCGGCCGTCGAGGACGTGGTCATGGGCTGCGTCATGCAGGTGGGCGAGCAGTCCACCAACATCGCCCGCAACGCCGTGCTGGCCTCCAGGCTGCCGGAAAGCGTGCCGGCCACCTCGGTCGACCGCCAGTGCGGCTCGTCCCAGCAGGCCCTGCAGTTCGCCGCCCAGGCGGTGATGAGCGGCACCATGGACGTGGTGATCGCCTCGGGCGTCGAGAGCATGACCCGCGTGCCCATGGGCCTGTCGGTCGCCCTGCCGGCGAAGGAAGGCTTCGGCGTTCCGAAGAGCCCGCGGATGGAGGAGCGCTACCCCAACATCCAGTTCAGCCAGTTCATGGGCGCCGAGATGGTCGCCGAGAAGTACGGCCTGACCAAGGACCAGCTCGACGAGTACGGCTACCTCTCCCACCAGCGCGCCATCGCCGCGACCCAGGGCGGCGCCTTCAAGGAAGAGATCGTCGCCATCGACGGCAAGGACGCCGAGGGCAATTCACTCCGTCACGACAGCGACGAGGGCATCCGCTACGACGCCAGCCTCGAGGGCATGCGCGGCGTGAAGCTGCTCAAGGAGGGCGGCCGGATCACCGCGGCGACCTCCAGCCAGATCTGCGACGGCGCCTCCGGCGTGATGGTCGTCTCGGAGAAGGCGCTGAAGGAGCACAACCTCACCCCCATGGCGCGCATCCACCACCTGTCGGTGCTCGGCCATGACCCGGTGATCATGCTGGAAGCCCCTCTGCCCGCCACCGAGCGGGCGCTGAAGCGGGCGGGCATGTCGGTGGACGACATCGACCTGTTCGAGGTCAACGAGGCTTTCGCCTCGGTGCCGGTGGCCTTCCTGCAGAAGCTGGGCGCCGACCCGGACCGCCTGAACGTCAACGGCGGCGCCATCGCGCTCGGCCACCCGCTCGGCGCCTCGGGCACCAAGCTGATGACCACCCTGCTGTACGCGCTGAAGAACCGGAACAAGAAGTACGGCCTCCAGACCATGTGCGAAGGCGGCGGCCTGGCCAACGTCACCATCGTCGAGCGGCTGTAGCCGCGAGGCCCCTTGCGGGCCGGCGAGGGATCGGCAATCCACGCATGGCCGGGCGCAAGCCCGGCCATGATCGTTTGTGGAGGTGGCCGGTGACTGGACGGGTTTTCGCGATCACGGGCGCGTTCGGCGTCCTCGGCTCGGCGCTCGCCCGGGCCGCCGCGGCGCAGGGTCATCGCCTCGCGCTGATCGACTATGCGAAGGCGACGCCCGAGGGACTGCCGTCGGGCGACGTCTTCGTGCAGGCGGGAGTGGACCTCACGGACGCGGGCGCCGCGGGCGCGGCGGTCGCCGCCGTGGCCGACCGGTTCGGCGGGCTCGACGCCCTCCTGAACATCGCCGGCGGCTTCAGGTGGGAGACGGTGGCCGACGGCTCAGCGGAGAGCTGGCAGTCGCTCTACCGGCTGAACGTGCTGACCGCCGCCAACGCCTCGCGTGCGGCGATCCCCCACCTGAAGTGCAGCGCGGCGGGGCGGATCGTCAACGTGGGCTCGAACGCCGCGCTGAAGGCCGGCCTCGGCATGGGCGCCTACGCGGCCGCCAAGGCCGGCGTCCACAGCCTGACCCAGGCGCTGGCCGAGGAGCTGAAGGACGCAGGCGTCACCGTCAACGCCGTCCTGCCCTCGATCATCGACACGCCCGCCAATCGCGCCGACATGCCCAAGGCCGACTTCGCCGCCTGGGTGGCGCCCGACGACCTTGCCGCCGTGATCCTCTTCCTGGCGGGCGAGGAGGCCCGCGCCGTGACCGGCGCGCTGGTGCCGGTGACCGGCCGGGTGTGACCTGCCGGCGGAGCGTGTTACGCGAAAGCCGCACCGTTTCTTCGAAATCCCGCGATCGGCCGAACGGCGCTTCCTGAGGCCCGCGAACCCCGCCATATCGGAAGGCGGGGAGGGGGCCGTCCATGAGCTCCTGGATCATGATCGCCGCGGCCGCGCAGCCGGCGGCGGCGCAGGAGGCCGTGGCGGTCCAGCCGCCGGCGGCGCCGGAACGCGGGGTCATCGCCTATCCGCCGGCCTTCTTCGCGGAGGCCGCGCCGGTCAACGCCTACGACATGGTCGTGCGCGTGCCGGGCTTCACCTTCGACAAGGGCCAGGCGGTCCGCGGGCTCGCGGGCTCGGGCGGCAATGTGCTGATCGATGGCGCGCCGCCGGTCTCCAAGAACGATCCGCTGGACGAGATCCTCAAGCGCATCCCGGCCGGGGCCGTGGAGCGGGTGGAGGTGATCCGGGGCGGCGCGCCCGGCATCGACATGGAAGGCCGCACCGTGATGGCCAACGTCGTGCGCAAGCAGACGGGCGGCTTCCGCGGCGCGGTCATGCCGGGGTCCTACTTCGTCTACGACGGCCGCACGCTCACCGGCATCCGCGCGGAGGCCCAGTGGCGGATGCCCGGGGGCCGGTCGGCCGAGCTCGCCCAGGTCTACGGCCGGGGACCCAGCGACGACCTCGGCGACGGCGTGCGCACGCGCTACGGGCCGGACGGGCGGGTGATCCTGCGCTCCGACGTGGACGCCGACGGCCAGGGCCTGCGGCAGTGGACCACGGGCGCCTACGAGACCCCCTTCGCCGGGGGCCGCGCCCGTCTCAACGGCGCCTTCATGCTGACGCCGGCCAGCGTGGAGATCTACGACCGTATCCAGGGCGGCGGGCTGGAGTACGAGTACGACAACATCAAGCGCCTGCAGGCCGAGCTCGGGGGACGCTACAGCCGCACGATCACCGCCGCCCTGTCGGTGGAGGCGGTGGCCTTCCAGCAGTGGAACAACAACCGCACCACGGTCCATTTCGAGGCCCCCGGCCTCGTCCGCGACTTCCGGCTAGAGAAGGAGACCACCGAGACGGTGGGGCGCCTGAACATCCGCCTGCGTCACAGCCCGGAGCTTTCCGTCGAGGCGGGGCTGGAGGGGGCGCTCAACCGGCTGGACAGCGAGACCGACCTGGCGGTGAACGGCCGCGCCGTGTTCATCCCGGCGGCCAACGTCCAGGTGGAGGAGACCCGCGGCGAGGTGTTCGCCCGGGGGACCTGGCGGCCGAACCCGCGCCTCACGCTTGAAGCGGGCGTGCGCCAGGAGGGCTCGCGCGTCACCACCGAGGGCGATCTCAGCCTCGAGAAGACGCTTGCCTACACCAAGCCGCGCCTCGCGCTGACCTGGGCGCCGGATGCCTCGAGCCAGTTCCGCGCCCGCATCGAGCGGGAGGTGGGCCAGCTCAACTTCGACGACTTCGTGGCCTCCCAGAGCGTGGGCTCGCTGGGCGTGATCGTGGCCGGCAACCCGAACCTCAAGCCGCAGCAGGCCTGGGTCGCGGAGGCCGCCTGGGAGCGCCGTTTCCTGGGCAGCGCCGCGATCGTGCTGACCGCCCGCCACTACGAGATCCGCGACACCGTCGACCGCGGCCCGGCCCGCTTCGACGAGGGCCCGCGGCGGGGCGAGATCATCCTCGATCCGGTCAGCGGCCTGCCGGTGGCCGACCGGCCTGAGAACATCGGCAAGGGGACCAAGGACGAGCTGCAGGCGAGCCTCACCCTGCCGCTGGACCGCGTCTTCATCCGCGCCGCCCAGTTCAAGGCCCAGGCCACCTGGCGGCGGACCGAGGTCACCGACCCGGTCACCGGCGAGGCGCGGGAGATCAGCCTCGTCCACCCGGTCGACTGGGAGGCGCACTTCAGCCAGGACCTGCCGGCCTGGAAGTCCACCTGGGGGATCGACGCCTCGGGCGGCTTCCGCGAGCGGGCCTATCGCCTCTCCGAGGTGGAGACCAAGAAGCAGTCCACCTGGGTCGTGGTCTACGGCGAGTACAAGCCCAGGCCCGATTGGATCATCCGGCTGGAGGCCCAGGGCGCGTCGATGCGCAACGTGAAGCGCATCCGCGAGGTCTATCGCGGGGTGCGCGACCCGAGCCGGCTGAACTTCATCGACATCCGCGACCTGGAGTGGGGCGGCAGCCTCTATCTCCGGGTCCGCAAGGTGTTCGGCTAGGGCGCAGGCGTCAGCGCCAGCACCGCCTCGGTGTCGCGCTCCACGGCGGGCCGCGTGAACCTCAGCGGGAAGTAGCCTCCGGCCGCCCAGAGTGGGAAGAGGTCGCGGTAGTGCGGGCTGAACGGGTCGCCCGACTGGCCGGGTGTGTTCACCGCCACGGAGTTGTCCCAGGCGCCCACGTCGAGCACCAGCCGCACCGAGGCGCCGGCGGTCTGGCGGAAGTCGGAGGCCCGCCAGGTGGCGGCCCGCGGCGTCGACGCCGAGCCTGGGACCTGCAGCGGGCCGACGCTCATCTGCTCGGCGAGCTGGCGGTCGGCCAGCACCGCCACGGCCGGCTCGAACCGGGCGTGGTGCAGCCGTCCCCAGTTCCATGTGGCCATGTCGGGTCCGAGCCGGCCCTGCAACTCGTCGAGCGTAGCCCGCAGGCTGGCCAGCAGGATCGGATCGCGCACCCGCGCCGGCTGGCCCTCCAGCCACAGGAGCAGCGGGTCGGGCGTCCCGGTCCCGATCAGCGCCTGCGCTTCGGGAGTGGCGGCGGCGGTGACGGCGGGTCCCAGGTGCTTGCCGGTCCAGGCCTCGTAGATCGCCGCGGCGGGGCTATCCAGCGCCTCGTCGGCGTTCCAGGCCTTCAGGAGGGCGAGCGCCCGGGCGAGTTCCGGGTCCGGCGAGGCCAGAGGTGCGACGAGGGCGATCCCCCGCCGGGCCTGGGCGCTGACGTTGTCGGTCTGCAGGGCCATGGAGTCCGCCAGCGTGGCCTTCGGCGTGGCGGCCAGGACCTCCTTGATCCGCGCCGAGCGCGTCCGGTCCGCCCATTCGAAGCCGAGCTTCCGCTTCGATCGCGGGTAGGCGGGCTCGGCCGGGACGTTCATCTCGTTGGCGGTGGCGAAGACACCGTCCTTCGGATTGCGCACGGCCGGCAGCCCGCCGTCGGCCAGGAACCCCGCCCATTCGTACCGCCCGTCGCCGGGGACCGGCATCAGGCCGTCCCAGTTGGGCCGGACCGGCGCGCGGCCGGCGGCGGACCAGCCGATCTCGCCCGAGGTGTCGGCGTAGACCAGGTTCAGCGGCGGCGCCCCCCAGCGGTCGCGGGCGGCCTGGAAGTCATCCCAGGACTGCGCGCGCCACATCCGCGAGGAGCCGAAGTAGCCGGCCAGCCCCGGTTCGTTCCAGACGGTGCGCAGCGCGAAAGCGCGGCCCTTCGTGGGATCATGCCAGAGCACCGGACCGTGGCGGGTGAACCGCAGCGTCACCTCGCGCGGGGGCTCGCCCTTCACCTCGATGGTCTCGCGCACCGCGCGCATCGGCTCCCAGCCGCCCCTGTAGCGGTAGGCCTCGCCGCGGGTCTCGTAGGCGTAGAGGTCCTCCTGGTCGATGTAGAAGATGGTCAGGCCGAAGGCGGTGCGGCCGTTGTGGCCGAAGGAGACACCGGGCAGGGCCGGCTCCCCCGCCCCGATGATGGACAGCCCCGGCGCGTCCAGGTGCGCGATGTAGCGCAGCGACGGCGCGCCTACCGCCCGGTGCGGGTCGTTCGCCAGGATCGGCCTGCCCGTGGCGGTGCGGGAGGGCGCGAGCACCCAGTTGTTGGAGCCTTCGGCCTCGGCCGCCGACAGGAACTGCGCCAGCTCCAGGTCGGCGCCGGCCCGGGCGGTCGTCGCGCCGGCCAGGGCCTCGAAGCTCACAGGCGCCGTGCCGAGCGTGTAGTCCCTCATCACGTCGGCGGGCACGTCGCAGGGATCGAGGCCCCTGGGGATGACCGGCGTGTGCGCCGGTTCCAGCCGGCGGCGGATGGCGTCGGCGGCCAGCCCGCCCGCGCAGACCGCCCGCGCCCGGGCGACCTCGGACGCCGCGTTGGAGACCAGGGCGTGGCTGCGGATGCGCAGCACGTCCTCAGGCGCCCAGGGCTCGGGCCGGCTGTCGGTGAGGCGGAACTCCACGGGCAGCGGCCGGGCGCCGGCCTGCACCTCCGCCACGTAGGCGTTCACGCCCGCGGCGAACGCCTCCACGGCCTCGCGACCGGCGGGGTCGTAGGCCGCCCATTCCGCGTCCATGTCGCCCCGATAGAGGAAGAGGCGGGCGGCGCGGTCCTGCTCGACATAGGCCGGGCCGAAGCTGGCGGCGAGGCGGCCGAGCCCCCGCTTGCGCCACAGGTCGATCTGCCAGAGTCGGTCGCGCGCGGCGTTCCAGCCCTGCAGGAAGAAGGCGTCGCGAGCGCTCTTCGCATAGATGTGCGGCACGCCCCAGCGGTCGACCAGGATCTCGGCCGGCTCGCGCAGTCCCGCCACGGCGGCGGACTCGCGGCGAACGGCGGTGCTTTCCTGCGCCTGCATCGGCGCGGCCAGCAGGCTCGCGAGGAGGGCGGCCATGCCCACGGTCCTGCCCAGCATCCTCGGTCTCCCCCGAAACGTCCCCGTCCGGACAGTTGAGGCCCCGGGACGCTACGGCGCAAGCGGCGCTTGGCGCCCCGCACGTCAACCGGCCTAGGGTCACGCAAACCAGGAGGGGACTTCCATGATCGGCTACGCGACCATCGGCGCCAACGACCTCGAACGCGCCAAGGGCTTCTACGACAAGGTGCTCGCTCCGCTCGGCGGCCGCCGGACCTTCGCCATGGGCGACCGCATGCAGTTCTACGGCGGCGCGGGCCCCGGGATGCTGGCGATCTGCAAGCCCTACGACGAGGGCGCCGCCACCGCCGGCAACGGCAGCATGTTCGGCCTGCCGGCGCCGTCGCGCGAGGCGGTGGCCGAGGCCCACGCCGCCGCGCTGGCCAACGGCGGGACCTGCGAAGGGGAGCCCGGCGCGCGCACCGACAACTTCTACGGCGCCTACTTCCGCGACCCGGACGGCAACAAGGTCTGCGTCTTCAAGATGGGCTAGGCTCGGCCGGCTCGAGGACGGTCTCGGGCGAGAGCGGCAGCTCCAGCTCGCAGACCAGGCCCTCGGGCCGCCAGTCCAGGCGTGTCTCGCCCTGCAGGGGCCCCTCCAGGGCCCGGGCCAGCATGCTGGTGCCGAGGCCGCGGCGGGTCGGCTTGCGCACCGGCGGCCCGCCGGTCTCGGTCCAGCGGATCAGCAGGCGGCCGTCCGGGGACCGGGTCCAGGCGACCCGCACCCGGCCGAGAGAAGTGGAGAGCGCGCCGTACTTGGCGGCGTTGGTGGCCAGTTCGTGCAGGGCCATGGCGATGGACTGGGCGGCTGCGGGCGGCAGGGCGATGTCCTCGCCCTCGATCACGACGCGGGCCGCCTCGCCGAGGCTGAAGGCCAGCAGTTCCTCCTCCACGAGGCGGCGCAGGTCGGCGCCTTCCCACCGCGCCTCGGCCAGCAGCTGGTGGGCGCGGGCGAGCGCGTTGACGCGGCCCACGATCACCTCCTTCAGGGCGGCCACGTCCTCAGCCTTGCTGAGCGTCACCGTGCCCTGGACGACGGCCAGCAGGTTGTTGGCCCGATGGTCGACTTCGCGGGCCAGCAGCTTCAGCCGCTCCTCCGCCTGCTTGCGGCCGGTGACGTCCATGAGCACGCCGATGGCGCCGCGGGGCTGGCCGTTGGTCGCCAGCAGGAACTCGGCGCGGATCAGCAGCCAGCGCACCTCGCCGCTCGGCCAGCGGTACTGGTATTCGGCCTCGAAGAACCGCTCGCCGCGGGCGAGCGCCGCCTGGGCCGCGGTGCGCACCCGCTCGAGTTCTCCGGGCAGGTAGCTGGCGTTGACCTCCTCGAAGGTCGGCCGGGCGTCGTCCGGCAGGCCCAGCATCCGGTTCAGCTCCGGGCTGTGGAGGATGGTCTCGGCGGCGACGTCGATCTGCCAGACGGCCATCCGGCCCGCTTCCACCGCCAGCCGCAGGCGGGCCTCCGAGGCGGCCAGGCCCTCCTCCGCTCGCTTGCGCGCAGTGATGTCCTGCAGGGTGCCGACGTAGCGGGTCGGGACCATGCGGCCGTCCCGCTCGTGGAACACGGCCCGGCCGCGCGCCAGCACCCAGCGTTCCTCGCCCGCCGGCGTGGTTATGCGATATTCGTAGGCCGTCTCGTCGCGGATGTCGGGGTCCAGAGCCCGCTCCCGCTGGGCGGCGGTGCGCGACGCGTCGTCCGGATGGATCAGGCCGCGGGCCAGCTCCAGAGTGACCGGCTGGTCGGGCGGCAGGCCGCAGATCGCCTTGGCCTCCGCGGAATAGATCATGTCGTTGCTCGGCAGCCGCCAGTCCCAGACGCCCACGCCGCCGGCCGAGGTGGCGAGGTCCAGGCGCGCCTGCGACTCCCGCAGCGCCGCCAGTAGCGCCTCGCGTTCCCGCAACTGCTGCTCGCTCTCCTCGGCGTATCTCAGGGCCGAGCCCCGATAGGCGTCGGCGAACACGATGATGAGCGCGGCGGCGAGCGCGTAGAGCGCCAGGTTCACCACCCTGACGGGGGTCAGGGCGAAGCTGAACACCGGGTCCATGAACAGGTACCAGGTGAGCGTCCCGCCGATGACAAGGGCGGCGGTCCCGGCCCGCCAGCCCGCCAGCAGCGTGGTGATCAGCACGGCCGGATAGGAGAGGGCGAACGGCACGACGCCCGGGGTCCAGCTCTCGATCATCGCCCGGATACTGAGGGCTGCGCCGGTGGTCAGGGCGGCCACGGCGAGTTCGGTCGCAAGCCGCGGCGCCCAGGTCTCCAGGCGTCGGGGAAGGTCAATCTCGCTCAGGCGACGGATCACGCAGGCCGACCTCGTGCGCGGAGCCCAGGAAGGGGCGCGCTCTAGGCAAGGTCATCGCCTGCGTCCCGCCCTGCGGTCAAGGCGGGTCCCGACCTCACCCCGGCGCGACGCGCCAGACGATGTCGCCCACGTCGTCCGCCACCAGCAGGGCGCCGCGGCTGTCCACCGCCACGCCGACCGGACGGCCAAGGATCTGTTTCCTCTCGTTGAGGAAGCCGGTCAGGAAGAGCTGCGGCGGCCCCTGCGGCCGGCCGCCCGCGAAGGGGACGAACACCACCCGATAGCCGTTCAGCGGCCGCCGGTTCCACGAACCGTGCTGGCCCACGAAGGCGCCGCCCCGGTAGGCGGGCGGGAAGGCCTGGGCTGTGTAGAAGGCGAGGCCGAGCGAGGCGGTGTGCGGCCCGAGGCCGTAGTCCGGGGGGATGGCCTGGGCCACCAGGTCGGGCCGCGCCGGCTTCACCCGCACGTCGACGTTCTGGCCGAAGTAGCTGTAGGGCCAGCCGTAGAAGCCGCCCTCCAGCACCGAGGTCATGTAATCGGGCACGAGGTCGTTGCCGATCTCGTCGCGCTCGTTGACCGCGGTCCAGAGGCGGCCGGTCACCGGTTCGAAGCCCATGCCGTTGGGGTTCCGCAGGCCGGTGGCGTAGAGGCGTAGGCCACGGCCAGCGAGGTTGTACTCCCAGATGGCGGCGCGGCCTTCCTCCACCTCCATGCCGTTCTCGCCGACGTTCGAGTTGGAGCCGACGGTGGCGTAGAGCCTCGTCCCGTCGGGACTGGCGATCAGGCTTTTCGTCCAGTGGTGGTTGAGCGGCTCCCCGGGCAGGTCGAAGACCCTCTCGCCGGTCCCTGACACCTGGGTCTGGCCGTCCGCGTAGGGGAAGCGCACCACCCCGTCGTCGTTGGCGACGTAGAGGTGGCCGCCGGCCAGGGCCATGCCGAAGGGCCGCTTCAGGCCCTGGGCGAAGACGGTCTTCACCTCCGCCACCCCGTCGCCGTCGGCGTCGCGCAGCAGGGTGATGCGGTTGGGGCTCTTCTGGACCGAGCCCACGCGCTTCATGAGCTCCTGCTGGATCCAGTCGCGGATCCCCTTCGCCGGGTGCGGCTCGGAGGAGGACTGGGCGACCAGCACGTCGCCGTTCGGCAGGACGTGCAGCCAGCGCGGATGGTCGATGCCCTCGCCGTAGCGGGTGACCACGAAGCCCGGCGGCGCCTTGGGGGCCGCGCCCGCCGGCCAGCCGACCGCCTTCGGCGTGCCGACGACCGGGATCAGGCTCTTCTGCGGCGCCGGCAGGGGCGGGTTCGGCCCGAAGCCCACGAACGGGTCGGACGAGCCGCTGGAGCACGCGGTCAGGGAAGCGGCCGCCGCCAGGGCGGCCAGGGGGAGACTTCGCATCGGGACACCTCCGTCGGACGTCCAACATAGCCGAACGGCTTCGGTTGCGTGTGTGACGTGGGGGCGCCGTTGCAGGTTCCCGCGGAACCGGCTCAAGCTGGCTGCAGGAGGATGAGATGGACCTGACGCTGACGCCCGAACTCGCCGCGTTCCGGGACGAGGTGCGCGCCTTCCTGGAGGCCCGCCGGGGCGACTACGAGGCCGGCCAGGCGCGCGACCCGCTGACCTGGCAGCGGCTGCTGATCGAGCACGGCTACGCCGCGCGCACGATCCCACGGGAGTACGGCGGGTACGGCGCCGAGCCGGACATCCTGAAGGGCCGGATCATCGCCGAGGAGTTCATCCGCGCCGGCGCGCCGCGCGGCATCGCCAACCAGGGCGTCTCCATGCTGGTCCCGACCCTCCTGGAGGTGGGCTCCGAGGAGCAGAAACGGCGCTGGATCGGCCCCACCCTGCGCGGCGAGGTGGTCTGGTGCCAGGGCTATTCCGAGCCGGGCGCCGGCTCCGACCTGGCCAGCCTGCAGACCAAGGCGGTGGAGGACGGCGACGACTTCGTCATCTCGGGCTCGAAGATCTGGACCAGCACGGCCCAGCAGGCCCAGATGATGTTCTGCCTCGTGCGCACCGAGCCGGACGCCGCCAAGCACGAGGGCATCAGCTACGTCCTGATCCCCATGGACACGCCGGGCATCGAGGTCCGGCCGCTGATCACCATGACCGGGCACGCCGAGTTCAACGAGGTGTTCTTCACCGACGTCCGGGTCCCGCAGTCGAACGTCGTCGGCGGGCGGGGGCGGGGCTGGTTCGTGGCCAACACCACGCTCAAGCACGAGCGCGGAATGCTGGGCGATCCCAACGCCACCGAGGCCCGGCTGAACGCCCTTATCCAGCTGATGGCCGAGGAGACGGTCGACGGCCAGCGGATCATCGACAACCCGGTCTTCCGCGACCGGTTGATGCAGCTGCAGGCGCGCGTCTTCGCCATGAAGTTCAACGGCTTGAGGATCCTCACCGATGAGACGGCGGGACTTGCCCGGCTGGTGGTCAAGCTGCAGGGGTGCGAGCTGAACCACCAGGTGGCGGCGCTGGCCATCGACGCCCTGGGCGAGCTGGGCGTCCTCTACCACGACGGGCCGCACCTGCGGGCCAAGGGCGGCTGGCAGCGGAACTACATGTTCGACCTCGGCCTGATCATCGGCGGCGGCACCGCCCAGATCCAGAAGAACATCATCAGCGAGCGGGGCCTTGGCATGCCGCGCGAACCGAAGGCGGCCGCCTGATGCGCTTCGCCCTTTCCGACGACCAGCGGATGCTGCAGGCCAGCGTGGGCAAGGCCCTGGCCGAGCTCTCGCCGCTGGAGCGGGTGCGCGCCTACGCCGAGGGCGGGGACGCCGCCGACATCTGGCGGGGTCTGGCCGACATGGGCCTGCCGGGGCTCCTGATCCCCGAGGAGCACGGCGGATTGGGGCTGGGACTCGTGGAGGCGGCGCTGGCCGCCGAGGCCCTGGGCGCGGCGGCCGCGCCGGCGCCGTTCCTGGGCTCCGCCGTCCTGGCGTCGCTGGCGCTCAGGGGCGGCTCGGCCGAACAGCAGGCGAGATGGTTGCCGAGGCTGGCCGCCGGCGCCGCCACGGCCGGGGTGGCGATCAGCGAGCGGGTGGCCGGCGCGCGAGACGGGGCGGGCGTCGACGCCCGCGACGGCCGGCTCACCGGCAAGGCCCTGTTCGTCATCGACGCGGAGGGCGCGGACCTGCTCGTCGTCGCCGACCGCACGGGCGCGCTGCACCTGGTGGACGCGCCGCCGGCGCCGGAGCCGATGAACAGCATCGACGCCACACGTCGGCTGTCCGAGGTGACCTTCCGGGACACGCCGGCCGAGCCGCTCGGCGGCAACGCCGGTCTGGAGCGGCTGCGCGACGCCGCCTGGGTAATGCTGGCCGCCGACACCCTGGGCGCGGCCCAGACCATGCTCGACCGGGCGGTGGGCTACGCCAAGGAGCGCCGGCAGTTCGGCCGGGTGATCGGCTCCTTCCAGGCGGTGAAGCACCTCTGCGCCGAGATGGCCGCCGAGCTGGAGCCGGCCCGGGCGCTCGTCTGGTACGCCGCCTATGCCTTCGACAATGCGCCCGAGGAGGCGGGCCTGATGGCGGCCCACGCCAAGGCCCACCTGTCGGAGATCGGCCGCTTCATCGCCCGCACCTCCACGGAGGTGCACGGCGGCATCGGCATGACCGACCTGCTGGGCCTCCACTACTGGTTCAAGCGGATCGGCCTTGACCGCCAGCTGCTCGGCGGGCCCGAGCGGGTCCGCGAGGCCGCCGCCCGGGCGCAGGGGCTCATCCCGGCCTAGGCGTGGACCGGCGGGATGCGGCGGGCCCAGGGCCTGGCCGCCTCCAGCTGGTAGGCCAGTTCGAACAGGGAGCGCTCCTGGCCGGCGCGTGCGGCGAACTGCACGCCGATCGGCAGGCCCTCGGCGCTCCAGGCCAGCGGCACGCTCATGGCCGGCGCGCCGGCCACATTGTGCAGCGGGGTGAAGCCGACATAGCGGATCAGCCGCGCCACGAGGGTGTCGTAGGGAACCGTGCCGGCATATTCGCCGAGCGACGGCGGCGGCGTGCTGAGCACCGGCGACAGTATCTGGTCGAACTGGTTCGACGCGAGCCAGGCGTCGTAGGCCACGGCGTTGGCCTCCAGCCGGGCGATGGCGGCGGGCAGGGCGCCCGGCGCGGCCTTGGCGGCCATCTCCGCCATGCCGAGGCTGAAGGGCTCCAGCAGGGTGGAGTCGGCCGGACGTCCCGCCGCGGCGGAGATGGCCTGGGCGAGCTGCGCCGCGCCCGAGGCCCAGAGCAGCAGGAAGTCCTGGATGAACTGCGGCCCGTCGAAGGGCAGGCGGGTGGGCTCCACCCGGTGCCCCAGATCGCCCAGCAGCTTCGCGGCGTCCTGCACGGCGGCGGCGACCTCGGGCTCAGGCGGGCCGGACGTGCCGTCCATCAGCAGGCCGACGCGCAGGCGCCGGCGCCCGGGCCGGGTGACCAGCCCCACCGGCGCGTAGCGGGCGCCCGGACCGCGATCCTCTGTGGCGGCGAACAGGGCCGCGCTGTCGCGCACGCTGCGGCTGACGCAATGGTCGACGCTGATGTCGGAGATCGCGGTCTGCCCGCGCGCGCCGGTCATCCGGGCGCGCGACGGCTTGAGCCCGAACAGGCCGCAGGAGGCGGCCGGGATGCGGATCGAGCCGCCGCCGTCGCTGGCGTGGGCCATCGGCACGACTCCCGACGCCACGGCCGCGGCGGCCCCGCCGGACGAGCCGCCGGCGGAATGGGCGGGGTTCCAAGGATTGCGGGTGGGGCCCGTGGCCACCGGCTCGGTGGTCGGCAGGAAGCCGTACTCCGGCGTGGCCGACTTGCCGATGGTGACCAGGCCGGCGCGGTCGAAGGTCGCCACGTACTCGGTGCTGGCCGCGGCCGGCGGGGCGAAGCGGCCGGACTGCGAGCCGTTCCGGGTGGGCAGGCCTGCATAGTCGTCCAGGTCCTTCACCAGGAAGGGCACGCCGGCGAACGGCCCGCCAAGCCCACCGGCGCGGGC
The DNA here is from genome assembly GCF_036821595.1 of Phenylobacterium sp. Classification (GTDB taxonomy): domain Bacteria; phylum Pseudomonadota; class Alphaproteobacteria; order Caulobacterales; family Caulobacteraceae; genus Phenylobacterium. The sequence goes on along the minus strand of NZ_DAISJG010000013.1, from coordinate 51,394 downwards.
CCTGTCCAGCGCCCGGTCGAAGTCGGAGTTGACGATGAAGTTCAGCGTCGGCTGCAGCGCCTCGGCCCGGCGGATCGCCGCCTCCACGGCCTCCACGGCCGTAATCTCGCCCCGGCGGATCAGGCGGGCTGTCTCGGTGGCGTCCGGCCACGCCGCGTCCCTGGCCGGCGGCTTCGCCAGGGCCTGACCCGCGGACAGCGCAAGCGGAGCGGCCGCAAGGCCGCGGCGGGTGATCCCGTCCATCTCGTTTCCCCCCGGGAACGCTTATGACCGGCGATCACCTTGGCAGATGCGGCGCCCCGGGCAAGGGGCGGCGTCATCGGCCCGCGGGGTTAGCTCCTGGAGGCGTGCTCCGGCTTGCCCTTGCGCTTGGTGGAAGCCATCTTCTCGAGCTCCTTCTCGCTCATGGACGAGGCCATCTGCTTGGAGGGGCCCTTGAGCTTCGACTTCGGGGTGTCCCCGCGCTTGGCGGAGAGGGCGGCCCCAGCGGCTTTCTGCTGGGCGGCTGACTTTGCGGGCATGGGTTGTCCTCGAGCCTGGGCCGCGCCATGAGTGCGCGGACTTTGCGGCCGGGAAACGATCCAGGCCGGCGTAGGTTCATGACCGGCCGGAGCGCCAGGAGAGCCATCCGTTGACCCATCCCGCCGGAGAGACCAGCGACCTGCGCCGCCGGATCCCGCGCCTGCGGGTGAAGCTGCGCGAGCTCTATCACGGCGACAGCCCCCGGGCGGTCCGGTTCCGCTACCGGGTGCTGCTGATCGACCTCGTGCTGATCGCCTTCTTCATCGCCGCGCCGTTCCTGCGCGAGTACCCGGTCTTTCTGGTCGCCGACTACGCGGTGGCCCTGATCCTGCTCGTGGACATCGTCGCGCGTTCGCTGGCGACCTCCAACCTGCGGACCTGGGCGATGCGGCCGATCCTCTGGGTCGACGTCTTCGTCCTGATCACCCTGCTGTTCCCCCTGTGGCTGTTCAACCTGGCCTTCCTGCGGGTGCTGCGGCTGTGGTCGCTGGTCCACTCGGACTTCTTCTGGGAGACGGTGGGCCGCCGCTACGACGACACGCGCTGGGAGGACGTGGGCAAGGCCCTGGCCAGTCTCGTCACCTTCGTCTTCGTGGCCACCGGCTTCGTCTACGCCAGCTTCGCCCTCGAGCACCCGGGCATCACCGGCTACGTGGACGCGCTCTACTTCACGGTGGCGACGCTCACCACGACCGGCTTCGGCGACATCACCCTGCCGGGGACCTGGGGCAAGCTCCTGGCGATCATCATCATGCTCGTGGGCATCACCCTGTTCGTGCGGCTGGGCCAGACGCTGATCCGGCCTTATAAGGTGCGCTTCACCTGTCCCTCGTGCGGGCTCATGCGGCACGATGCGGACGCGGTGCACTGCAAGGCGTGTGGCGTGCTTCTCAACATTCCCAACGACGAGGCCTGAAGGGACTTCATCGAACTGTCACACGGCGATGATAGCCGCCGGACAGACCTCGCTTCCGGAGCCTTCCATGCGATTCACCACCCTCCTTCTCGCCGCCTCGGCGGTCGCGCTCACCGCCTGCGGGCAGCAAACGTCCGGCAAGGCCGACGGCCAGGTGAGCGGCGGCGGCGGCGCGCGCAACCAGGTTTGGGCGGCCGGCTCCTCCACCGTCTTCCCGTTCGCCACTCGCGTGGCCGAGACGGTGGCCCGCACCACCGGCGGCACGGCCGCCAAGGTGGAGAGCCTGGGCACCGGCGGCGGCATCAAGCTGTTCTGCTCGGGCACGGGGGCCAGCTATCCGGACGTCGCCACGGCCTCGCGGGCCATGAAGAAGTCGGAATGGGACGCCTGCCAGGCGGCCGGCGTCACCGACATCGTGGAACTGAAGATCGGCTTCGACGGCATCGTGCTCGCCAACGCTAAGGCCTCGCCGACCTTCGCCATCACCCGCGAGCAGATCTACCGCGCGCTCGCCGCCGAGCTGCCGCAGGGCTCCGGCTTCGCCCCCAACACCGCCGCCACCTGGAGCGCCGTGGCCCCGGGGCTACCGAACCAGCGCATCCTGGCCTACGGCCCGCCGCCGACCTCCGGCACCCGCGACGCCTTCATCGAGCTGGGCATGGAGAAGGGGGCCGAGAAGGTTGCCGCCATGGCCGCCCTGAAGAGCTCCAACGAGGCCCAGTTCAAGGAGAAGGCGCACACCCTTCGCCGTGACGGCGCGTGGGTGGACGCCGGCGAGAACGACAACGCCATCGTCCAGACGCTCGAGAAGACGCCCAACGCCATCGGCGTGTTCGGCTACTCCTTCCTCGAGAACAACATGGACAAGGTGAAGGCCGCCACGGTGGAGGGTGTCGCCCCGTCGTTCGAGACCATCTCGAACGGGTCCTATCCGCTGTCGCGCTCGCTCTACATCTACGTGAAGAAGGCCAATGTCGGCGTGACCCCGGGCCTGCGCGAATACGTCACCGCCTTCGTCTCCGACGCCGCCGCCGGCCGCGGCGGCTACCTGCAGCAGCGCGGTCTGATCGCCCTGCCGGAGGCCGAGCACGCGACGATCAAGGCGACCGCCCAGGCGCTGACGCCGATGGCGGCTCCCGCGAACTAGCGAACCTGGGGCCGCCGGGCGCGTTCAGCGTCCCGGCGGCCCCAGGATGTCCAGCGGCGCGCCGATCGCCGGATCGTAGGCCCGCCAGTCGAGCCCGAGCGCGCTCAGCCCCGTGGCGGCGATCTGGCTGGACGAGGCGCAGCCCTGCGGCAGCCGGCCGGGGACCACGTCGGGTCCGATGGCGGCGATCCAGACGGCGTCGGAGTCCGGGAAGACCGGCTTGCCGTGGTGCTTCCAGGCCTCGGCGGACGGGCCGGAGCCGCGGCCATGGTCGGTGGTGACGATCAGGGTCGTCCGGCCGGCGTAGGCGCGGTCGGACTGCAGAGTGGTCCACAGCTCGGCCAGGAAGGCGTCCGTCCGGCGGGCCGCCCACAGCATCTGGTCGTAGTGGCCCTCATGGGCGAAGTCGTCGGTCTCGCCGTAGGCGATGTAGAGCACGCGCGGCCTGTCCCGCCGCAGGGCCTCGAGCGCGTAGGCGTGGGTGAAGGTGTCGAGCCGCACCGTGGGCCACAGACGCGGCGCGCCGGCCTCCAAGCGGGCGATCGCCGTCTCGGCCCCCGAGCGCGGCGGCGCGCCGTTCCAGCCGGCGTTCACCGGCACGCCGCTGCGCGGCCCGTTGACGATGTCGCGGAAGACCGACCAGGAGCCGAGCGCCTGCACCTTGCCGCGGAAGCCGGGCTGGCGGTTCAGCCACTCCAGCACGGTGACGTTGGCGTTCGGCCCGTGCTCGTTGGAGCGGATCTTCGGGTCCGGCTTGCCGGTGAGGATCTCGTTGTACCCCGGATAGGAGAACCACATCCCGTTCGCGACCGCGGCGCAGGAGCCGTGGTCGCGATCGCCGATCAGCACCCCCTGCTTCGCCACCACCTCGTGGAGGAAGGGCATCAGGGCCCGGGCGCGGTCGGGCCTGTCGAGGAAGTCGGCCTTGATGGCGGCGGTCTCCTTGACGAAGGCCTTGTCGGCGGCCCGCTCGGGGTCGGCGCCGTGGAACACCTCGGTCCAGTCGAGCCCGTCCAGGGTGACCAGCACCAGCCGGCGGTCGTCGGCCGCCTGAGCGGGCGCCCCGGAGAAGACCGCCGCCACGAGCGCGGCGGCGGCCAGGATAAAGGTCTTCATCGTCAGCCCCCTCTTCGGAGGCCTCTTGGCCCCCCGCTGACGCCTAGCAGGGCTGTTTGACAGTCCTGCGAGACGCCCCGGGCCTAGGTTTCCGACACCTTCTTCAGATTGGCGAGGCCCGTTTCGAAGTCCTTGCCCACCATGGCGTCCATGTCGAAGACCAGCCCCATCACCCTGCCCATCAGCGGCATGGCGCCGTTCATGGCCCAGGTGACCCTCGTGGCGCCGCCGGGCTGGGGCTCGTAGGTGAATTCCGCCACGTTGCGGGCCGCCATCGGCCGGATGAAGTTCAGCGCGACGACGGTCCGGGCGGGCGAGGTCTCGAGGATCTCCATCCGGCCCGCGCCCACCTTGTCGTTGCCCTCGTAGGCGTAGACGGCGCCCACGCCCGCGGCCGGGCCCGCATAGGTGCGCCTGAGCGCCGGGTCGAGGGTCTCGTACGGCGACCAGGCCCGCCAGGCGTGGAAGTCGTTGACGTGGGCGGCGATGGCCTCCGGCGGCGCCTGGATGGTGGCCGAGCGGGCCACGCGGAAGGTGTCGGGCCGGCTGGCGGCGATGACGAACAGCCCCGCGATCGCCGCCACGACCATGACGCCGATGGCGGTGAGGATCTTGCGCACGATGCGTCTCCCGGTCCGGAGCGGATCAGCCGATCGGCTGGTTCATGGCCCAGGAGACGCCCCAGGGGTCCTTCAGCTCCCCGTAGCGGTCGCCCCAGAACATGTCGGCGGGCGGCGTCACCGCGGTGCAGCCGGCCTCGACGGCATGGGCGTACTGGCGGTCGATGTCGGTGGTCATGATCACCAGGCTGAAGCCCTGCGGCGCCACCTTGGCGTGGCCGTGCTCGGGGTAGAAGTCGCTGAGCATGAGCGAGGAGCCGGCCACGTAGACGTGGGCGTGCATGGTGCGCCCCTGGTCGTCCGGCGGCATGACGGCGGCGATCTCCGCCCCGAACGCCTTGACGTAGAATTCGGCCGCGGCGATGGCGCCGTCGACGTTCAGGTAGGTGACGAGGCCGCCCTTCGTCTCCGCCTGCGGCATGGCGGCCGCCTGGGCCTCAAGGGTCTCGCTCATGGGGGGTCTCCCTCTCTTCGATGCGGTCCGGCGTCGGACCCGATCCAAGGACGGACGGCGGCACGCCCGTCCGACACGGTCAGGGAACCTGGCGGGAGAATTCCGTCTCGATGCTCACCTCGACGGTGTCGCCGACGCCCATGGTGGAGCCCGGCGCGGGCACGCCGTAGCCCATGCCGAAGTCGGAGCGCTTGAAGCTGCCGTGCGCGGAGAAGCCGACGCGGGCGCCGCCGGGGTCCAGCTCGTTCGGCGGATAGCCGCCATTGAACTCAGCCTCCAGGACGACGGGCCTGGTCACCCCGTGCAGGGTGAGGTCGCCGGTCACCCGCGCGGCGCGCGCCCCGGTCGGCTCGACCCGCGTCGAGCGGAAGGTGATGGTCGGGTGGCGGGCCGCGTCGAACCAGTTGGCGCCCAGCATCTCCTCCCGGAAGCCCGGGGGCGGGGCGGGCAGGTCCAGGGAGCGCACGTCGATGGTCGCCTCGACGCTCATGGCCGCGGGACTGGCGGGATCGAACTGCAGGCGCCCGTCGAGGTCGTCGAAACCGGCGACGTACTTGGAGAATCCGATGTGGCTCACCTTGAAGGTCACCGTCGAATGGGCCTTGTCGAGGGTGTAGAGGCCGGCCGGCGCGGTGACCGGCTCAGGCGCGGGCGCCGCGGCCTGGGCGGTCTTCTCCGCCGGGGCGGGTTGCGAGCAGGCGGCGAGCGCCGCGAACGCGCAGGCGGTCAGGATCGGTCTCATGCGAACCTCCGTTTTCGGGTCTGTCAGCCGGCCGTCCGGGTCGCGCCCTGGGCGCTGTCCTGGATCAGCCGGTCGAGGTGCTTGCGGATGTGGGCGGCTTCGGCCGCGGTGTTGGCGAGCGCGATGGCCTGGTCGAAGGCGGCCTTGGCCTCCTGGTCGCGCCCGAGCTGCAGCAGGAGCGCGCCCTTCACCCCGAAGAAGTGGAAGTAGCCGGAGAGTCGGCCGGCCAGGGGCTCGATCATCTCCAGCGCGGCCTGCGGCCCGCGGACCTTCATCACGGCCACCGCCCGGTTGAGGGTCACCACCGGCGAAGGCTGCATGCGCTCCAGCGCGGCGTAGAGCAGGTCGATCTGCGCCCAGTCCGTGTCCTCCGGCCGGGCGGCGCGGGCGTGCAGGGCGGCGATGGCGGCCTGGGCCTGGTAGGGGCCGGGCCGGCCGTGGCGCATGGCCTTGTCCATCAGCGCCAGGCCCTCGGCGATCAGCTTGTCGTTCCACAGGCTGCGGTCCTGGTCCTCCAGGAGGATGATCTCGCCGGCGGCGTCGAACCGCGACGGCGTGCGCGCGTGCTGCAGGAGCATAAGCGCGGTCAGGCCCATGATCTCCGGCTCGGTCTGAAAGAGCCTGAGCAGCAGCCGGCCCAGCCGGATCGCCTCGTCGCAGAGCTGCGCGCGGGCGGCGTTGTCGCCGGCCGAATAGCCCTCGTTGAAGACCAGGTAGATCATCGCCGCCACGGCCGCGAGCCGCTCGGAACGCTCTACCGGGCCGGGGGTCTCGAAGGCGACGTCGCCAGCCCCGATCTGGCGCTTGGCCCGCGTGATCCGCTGCTCCATAGCCGCTTCGGTGACCAGGAAGGCGCGGGCGATCTGCTTCACGCTCAGGCCCGAGACGATCCGCAGGGCCACCGCGATCTGTTGGGTCTGCGGCAGGTCCGGGTGGCAGCAGATGAACAGCAGGCGCAGCACGTCGTCGCGGTAGTCGGCGCCGTCCAGCCGCTCGGCCATCGGCGTCTCGACGTCGTCGAGGTCGGAGAGCCGTTCCTCGTCGGGCAGGGCCTCCTGCCGCGAGCGCTTGCGCACCCCGTCGAGCGCGGCGTTGCGGCCGACCATGATCAGCCAAGCGGCGGGGTCGCGCGGCGGGCCGTTCTTCGGCCAGTTGTTCAGCGCCCGCAGGCAGGCGTCCTGGAACGCCTCCTCGGCGGTGTCGAGGTCGCGGAAGTAGCGCAGCAGGGCGCCCACGGCCTGGGGTCGGGCGGCCGTGATGGCGGCGTCGATCCAGGCCAGGTCGGTCATGCGGGCTCCACGGTCTCGGCGGTGACCGGGTTGAACACGCCCACCGGACGGATCTCGTAGGAGCCGTTCGAGGGGTTCGCCTTGGCGAGGTCGCGGGCGATCGCCAGGGCCTCGTCGAGGGAGGCCACGTCGACGATGTAGAAGCCCAGCAGCTGTTCTTTTGTCTCGGCGAAGGGGCCGTCGATGACCAGGTCGTCCTTCGACTTGCGCAGCGTGGTGGCCGCCGTGGTCGGCAGCAGGCGCGCGACCGGCCCCAGCTTGCCCTGGCGGGCGAGGTTCTGCTGGACCACCGCCAGGCGGGCCATGCAGGCGTCGTCCTCCTCCTTGGTCCAGGCGCCGACGGCGGCTTCGTCGTCGTAGCAGAGGATGGCGTAGAGCATGGGGATGGCTCCTCGTTCGGCTGGAAGACGAACGAGTATGCCGCGCCCCGACAGGGCTGGCGATTTTTCGTGGAGTCAGGCCGCCGCCTGATCCTCCGTGGCCGTCACAATCGCGGCGAGCTCGGCCGTGAGCTCCGGCAGCAGCCGGGCGCGGACCGCGGGCTCGGACCAGAACGGGTTCATCACCACGCAGCGGACGAGCACCAACCGGTCGGCGTCGCGCCGGCCGCCGTAGCTGGCCACATGGCGGTCGATCAGCTCGCCGCAGGCCTCGCGGCCCAGGACCGTGCGCGACATGGAGAAGCCCGGCGAGGCCGCGACCCGGGCGTGGACCGCGGCTGTGCGGGCGTTGGCGACGCTCAGCGCCTCGCCGCGGCGGGCCACGGAGAAGCAGAAGATGTTGGTGTCGGTGGGGTCCAGCGGCCGGATCTCGGGGATCGCCCCCGTCACCGCCGTCCGGATCGCCCGGCAGGAGTCGAGGGTGGCGCTGAGCACCGCGCCCATGCCGTCGGGTCCGAAGCCGAGGGCCCGGCCGGTGAGCCAGGTGGCCGCCGCCCCGGTGGCGGCGCGGGAGCCCTCCAGGGTGCGGGTCCAGGGAGCCTCGCCGAGCTCTGCCCGCTCGACATAGGGGGCGACGAAGGCCGAGACGGTGTCGCAGGCGGCGTCGCGGGTCAGCAGGGCCCCGCAGGCGTAGGGGGCGTAGCCCAGCTTGTGCGGATCGATGGTCACTGACTCGGCCCGGCCGATGGCGCGCAGCGCCCGGCGCCTGGCCGGCGCCAGCAGGGGCTCGTCGGGGTCGAGGGCGCAGAAGAAGCCGCCGTAGGCCGCGTCCACATGGTGCCAGATGTCGACGCCGTCGGCCCGCAGGCCGTCCAGATGGTCGGCCACCGCGTCCACCGGATCGATCTCGCCGAGCTCGGTGGTGCCGGCGACGCTGACCACGGCCAGCACCGGGCGGCCCTGCTCGCGGGCGGCCGCGATGCGCGCCGCGAGGCCCGGGACCGACAGCCGGCCCTCCGCATCGAGCGGCACGCTCCAGAAGGCCTCCTCGCCAAGGCCGAAGACATTGGCGGCCTTGATCCAGGAATAGTGCTTGTGGCCCGGCGCCAGGATCACCGGACCGCGCCACGGCCGGCCGCTGGCCTCGGAGAGCCGCTCGGCGATCTGGAAGGGATTGCCGAGCACGCTGCTGCGGGCCCGCATGGCCGCGTCGTCCACGCCGTGGCGGGCGGCGAGCGCGGCGGCCGCCTCGGGCGTCAGGTGGGCGTCGGCGAAGGGATCGAGGGGGCGGCCCTCGGTCTCGGCCAGGGTCAGCGCCAGGGCCAGCCGGTGGTCCAGCCGGAACCGCGCGCGCCACACTGCCTCCAGATTGGCCACCGTGCCGCCGGAGGTGAAGTGGCCCTGCGCGGCCGCCGGATCGTAGCTCACCATCTCCGCCAGCATGGCGATGGCCTCCGCCTCCAGGGCGGTGCCGACGCGGGAGGCCTCCCTGGAGGTGTTGTTGGGATTGTGCAGCAGCGCGGCGAAGTGGCCGAGCAGGGCCGGCAGCGCGGTCTCCGAGACCATGTGGCCGATGTACCGCGGGGAGTAGGTGGGAAGCTCTCCGCGCAGCTTGGCGCCGAGTTCCCCGAGCGCGGCCTCGAGCGCGTCGCGCCGTCGCAGGAAGGCGGGCGCGGCGGCGTCCCCGGGCGTCACCGCGGCCGGATCGTCGGCGAAGAGGTCGCGGCGCCAGGCCAGCCAGTCGTCGAGCGCCGCGCCCAGCCGCTCGCGCAGCCAGTCCCGGTTCTCGGACCGGGGCCCCAGGAAGTACGGCTTCGGCGCGGCGGGATCGATCATGGCGCGAGGGTTCCCGCGGTTCGGCCCGGCGGGGAATGACGAAGGTCAATCCGGCCGCCGGTTGAGCGGGATCAAGGCGCCGGACGGGGGGAGTCATTCCCATGGCGTCGGCCTGGGCCGACGCTGGCTGCGACACCCGAGGAGATCGCCGATGGACTTCACCCTAACCGACCGCCAGGCCGTCTGGCGCGACCGCGTGCGCGCTTTCATGGCGGCCCACGTCTATCCGGCCGTGCCGACCTATCAGGCGCAGCAGGCGGAGGGGGGCCGCTGGAAGGTCATCCCGGTGGTCGAGGAGCTGAAGGCCCGCGCCTACGCCGAGGGGCTCTGGAACCTGTTCCTGCCGCCGTCGGAGCACGACGAGGAGGAGTATCGCGGCGCCGGCCTCTCCAACCTGGAATATGCGCTGTGCGCCGAGGAAATGGGCCGCGTGGGTTTCGCCTCCGAGGTGTTCAACTGCTCCGCGCCCGACACCGGCAACATGGAGGTGCTGCACCGCTACGGCTCGGCCGACCAGAAGGCCCGCTGGCTGCGGCCGCTGATGGAGGGCGAGATCCGCTCGGCCTTCCTGATGACCGAGCCCGACGTGGCCTCCTCCGACGCCACCAACATACAGACGGTGATCCGCCGCGACGGCGACCACTACGTCATCAACGGCCGCAAGTGGTGGTCCTCCGGCGTGGGCGACCCGCGCTGCAAGGTGGCCATCGTCATGGGCAAGACCGACCCTGACGGGCCACGCCACGCCCAGCAGTCGCAGATCCTGGTGCCGCTCGACACGCCGGGGATCGAGGTGGTCCGGATGCTGCCGGTGTTCGGCTACGACGACGCCCCGCACGGCCACGCCGAGGTGGTGCTGCGCGACGTGCGCGTGCCGGTGGAGAACCTGATCCTCGGCGAGGGTCGCGGCTTCGAGATCGCCCAGGGCCGGCTAGGCCCCGGCCGCATCCACCACTGCATGCGCACCATCGGGACCGCCGAGGTGGCGCTGGAGAAGATGACCGATCGGCTGCTGTCCCGCGTGGCCTTCGGCAAGCGTCTGGCCGACCAGTCGGTGTGGGAGCAGCGGATCGGCGAGGCCCGCATGGACATCGAGATGACGCGGCTGCTCTGCCTCAAGGCCGCCGACATGATGGATCGGGCCGGGAACAAGGCCGCCCAGCTGGAGATCGCTATGATCAAGGTGGCGGCGCCGCGCACCGCCCTGAAGGTGATCGACGACGCCATCCAGGCGCACGGCGGCGGCGGGGTCTCGGAGGACTTCGGTCTGGCCCGGGCCTACGCTGGCATGCGCACCCTGCGCCTCGCCGACGGTCCGGACGAGGTGCATCTGCGGGCGATCGCGCGGCTGGAGTTCGGCCGCCACGGCGAGCGCATGCGCGCCTGGCGCGAAGGCGAGCCGGTCGCGTCCTGAAGGACCTCAGGCGGAGGGGCGGGTGAGGATGTAGCCCGCCACCGCCACGAGGACGACCCCGGCCAGGCCGGTGAGCAGCAGGCTCTGGGTGGTCAGGGCGACGCTCACGCCGCCGCCGGCGAGGCCGAGGCTGGCCGCGGCCTTGGCGGGCCGCGGTATCGCCCGCCGGGTCTCCCAGGCGACCAGCACGGGCCCAAGCCGCGGATGGCGGCGCAGGCGCTCGGCCAGCGCGGGCGAGCTGCGGGTGAAAGCCCACAGCGCCACCACCAGGAACGGGGTCGCCGGCAGGATCGGCAGGACCAAGCCCGCCACCGCGAGCCCGACCATGCTCACGCCCAGCGCGTGGTAGGCGGCGCGGGCGAGGGCGGAACCGGACGGGGCGGAGTCTAGGGCGGACATCGGTCGTCTCTGGGGCATGAACCGTGCGATCCTGCGCACATCGCCCTTAAGACGCTGTGACCCCGGTCAATCCGACAGCGGCCTAGAATCCGAATTCCGGCTGCAGGGCCGCCAGGTCCTCCGGCGTGTTGGCGTTGGCGAACGGGTCGTGCTCCCCCAACGGCCAGTCGACCACGGCCATGCCGCAGGCCTCCGCGAACCCTTTCAGCGAGCTGCGGCCGGCGGCGATGTAGGGCGAGAGCCTCGGCCGCGCGCGGACGTCCCACAGGGCGCAGACTGGATGCAGCCGCCCGCCGCTGGCGGCCACGGCCACCGCGGCTCCGCCGGCGAGCCCGGCCTCGAGACGGGGCAGCAGGTCCTTCGGGAGCCGGGGCATGTCGCACGGCAGGGTCAGCACCCGCCGGGCGCCCTCTCGCTCGCCGAACTCCAGGGCGGTGGCGAGGCCCGCGGCCGGCCCAGGGATCGCCCGGTCGTCCAGCAGCAGGGCGGCGTCCACCGCGCCCACCTGGTCGGCGTGGCGGACCGCTACGGCGACCGTGTCGCACCAGCTCCGCGCGAGGCCCACGGCGTGCTCCACCAGCGTGGTCTGGCCCAGCCGGCGCAGCGGCTTGGAGCCGCCCATCCGCCGGCCCTCGCCCCCGGCCAGCACCACGGCGACGGCGTCCGCGGTCACGTGCGGCTCCCTGGGCGCCGGCGCTCGGGCCGCGGGGGCCGGAAGGCTCCCGGCTCGGTGGGCCCGTAGAGCAGGGGGAAGGCGGTCTCGGGACTATCCACGGTGGTCTCCAGGTCGCGCAGCAGACCATCCTGGATCGAGTATATCCAGCCATGGATGGCCAGCGGCTGGCCGCGCCGCCAGGCGTCCTGCACGAAGGGGTTGCCCGCCACGCTCGCCACCTGGACCAGGACGTTCCGCTCGCAGACGTCGTTCACCCGGGCCTCGAAGTCGACGATGGCGTCCAGGTGTTCGGCGTGGCGGCAGCAGAGCGCGCGGACGGGCTGCAGCCAGTGGTCGATCAGGCCGTGCCGCTCGCCGGTGAGCGCCGCGCGCACGCCGCCGCAGCCGTAGTGGCCGCAGACGATCACGTGGCGGACCTTCAGCACCTCCAGGGCGAACTGCAGGACCGACAGGAAGTTGGCGTCCTGCGGCGGGGCGAGGTTGGCGACGTTGCGGTGGACGAACAACTCGCCCGGATCGAGGCCCACGATCTCGTTGGCCGGCACCCGGCTGTCGGAACAGCCGACCCAGAGGTACTCCGGCGACTGCTGGGCGGCGAGTCTCCGGAAGTATTCCGGATCCACCCGCGCCCGGGCGGCGGCCCAGCGGATGTTGTTGTCGAACAGGTCCTCGATCACGCCCCGGCCGGCTCCAGGATCACGCCACGCCGGGCGGCGATGCGCCGGCTCATGGACTTCAGGTCGGCGGGGGTGAGCCGCATCCGCGCCATCGGCAGGACCACGGCGTTCTCCAGCGCCAGGTGGCGCAGCTCCTGGTCGGCGAAGTCCTGCATGGCCTTGCGCGCGGCGGGGTTCATGCCGGGCGCGGTGCGGGCCGCGAGGCACGCCTCCACATGGCCGCGGACCACTTCGGCGAGGGCCGCGTCGGTGCGATGCTCGGCCGAGAGCAGGCCCAGCACCTGCTCGATGTCGTCCTCCGGCTGGGCGCGCCGGCGGAGCAGGGGGAACAGGTCCTCCTCCTCGTCGATGATGTGCAGCGCCAGCTCGTTCCGGAGGAACTCCAGCAGCCGCGTCAGCCGGCCGCCGTCGAAGACGTGGGCGGCGGCCGTCTCCTGCACGAAGCGGCAGAACTGCCGGTGGCGGTAGTGCTCGGCGAAGAACCACTCCAGAGGCTCGCCCATGAGCGCCGGGGGGATGTCCTCCAGGACGGCGGGGTCGGCGGTGTCGGTGGTGCTCATGGGGCGGGCCTCCTTCGGGCCGCGGGCTAGTACTTGAACTCCAGGGTGACCCAGACCTTGCTGCGGTCAGCGAAGCCGGGGCGGTCGCCGTCGAAGAAGGCGGTCTTGAGCTCGGCCGTGAGCGCCCTGGTGACCGGGGCGGCGGCCAGGAGGTCCAGCTCGCGGCCGTAGCGGTCGGAGCCGTCGTCCTCGGCGAAGTCGTGGACCGCCGCCTGCAGGCGCACGGGCAGGGCCTTGGACCCCAGCTTCAGCGTCGTGCCAGCGCGGAGGTTGAGGTCGCGGACGCCAGCCGGCGGCGTCGTCAGGAAGACATCCGCCCAGCCCTGGAAGGCGTGCAGGGTGGCCAGCGGCGTCGCGAACCCGCGCGCTCCGTCGCCCTCCAGGCGCTCGTAGCCGACGCTGGCCCAGGGCGCGGCGCCCTTCAGTCCGGCGGACAGGGCCAGATAGTCCAGCTCGAAGTCGGCCGGATTGTTGCGGTGCTCGGTCTGGCGCGCGTACTCGGCCTCGTAGGTGACCGACAGGCCCGGTCGCAGCGGTTTCGCCCCGGCCAGCCTCACGCCCCAGGTGGCGTTCGACTGGGCGGGCGCGTTCTCGAAGGCCATCAGGTAGCCGTAGCCGGTGATCTGGCCCGCCGCCGTCTTCAGGTCGGCCTGCACCAGGTGGCTGTCGCTGTCCCACTCGCCCTGCGGGCTGTCGTCGCCGAACACCCGGTGGACGCGGTCGACGTAGGCGTAGGTGAGGGCGAGGTCCCTGCTCGGCCGGAAGGCCGTCTTCACCGCGTCGAAGGTCTGCTCGTTCTGCCGGAAGCCGACGTTGCCCACGAAGCGGGCGTTCCCGAGGATCAGCCGCTGGCGGCCGATCACGGCGTCGCCCGTCGCCCCGGTCCAGGAGACCTGGGCGCGGTTGAGCTCGGTGTCCTCGGGATCGGCTACCACCGGATAGCGGACCTTGCCGTTGGTGGTGCTGTTGTAGTCGTCCACCAGCGCCGTGACGTTCTCCCCCTCGACCAGGGCCTTGAAGCCGCGCCAGGCCGGCGTCTCGTAGCCGAAGCGGGTGCGCAGCGTCAGCGCCTGGGCGTCCTCAGGCAGGCCGTCCTGGCTGACGCTCTCCGCGCGCAGGCGCACGTCGAGGATGATGTCGCCGGGCGGCGACTGGGCGAGCGCCAGGGCGGGCGCGGCGACGGCGGCGAGGAGGGCGGCCGTGGCCAGGCGAAGATCGGTCACGCGGGGACTCTGCGGATGAGGGTGAAGACGGGTTTGGCGGGCGTGAGCTTCGAGCGCAGCACCTGCGCGAGGCAGGCGAGCGCCGGGTCCTCGGCGTCGCGGGCGGTCGAGATCAGCTTGGTCCAGCGCTCGTCGGAGGCATCGGCCACGAACTCGGCCATGGCGGCCTGGACGAAGTCGGCCACCGTCGCGGCGGACGCGGCGGCGGCCTGGCGGACGCGGCCGGCCAGATCCGGATCGACAGCGTCAAGCCAGGCCTCGAGGCGCTCGGCCGCGCCGCGGTCGGAGAGCAGGTCGCCCAGGGTGGCGGAGCCGTCGCGCACCGCGCCATCCGGGGTGAGGGTCAGGGCCACGCCCCTTGCCCGTGCGGCCGCGGCCAGCTCGGCGACATAGCGGGTGGCGGCCGCGGCCCAGGCGCGGCTCTCCAGGTGCAGACGGATGCGCTCCCCGGCGAGTTCGAAGGGCAGGACCCGGCCTTCGATGCGCCGGTCCAGGCGCAGGACGTGCCAGCCGAAGCGGGAAAGCACCGGTGCCGAGGCGGTCTCGCCGGGCAGGAGCGCCAGCAGCACGTCCTCGACCTCCGGGACCAGGTCGCCGGGCCGCAGCTGGCCGAGCGAGCCGCCGACCGCGCCCGAAGGACAGTCGGAGGCGTCGCGCGCCAGCTCGCCGAAGGTGCAGGTCCCGGCGTCGAGGATGCCGATCAGGCGCGCGGCGTTGGCGTGGGCGCCGGCCAGGGCCGCCTCGTCCCCGCCGCGGGGCTCCACCAGGATGTGCGAGGCCTCGTAGAGGGCGGGCGTGCGGAAGCGCTCCGGATCGGCGTCGTAGACCCGGCGGCACTCCGGGTCCGTAGGGACCGCGACGGCGACCTCCGCGTCGAGCACGGCGCGGACCAGGGCCTCCTCCGGCGTCTCCTCGCGGCCCTGCTCGTCGAGCTCGGGCTCGGGGGTCAGCCCCAGGTGGCGCGCCCGCTGCAGCAGCAGGGCGCGGATGGCGAGCGCGTGGCCGGCGGCGGCGCGGGCCTCGGCGGCCGAGCCGCCGGGATGGTTCTGCAGCTCCTGGGCGAGGAGGGCCTCGGGGATTTCGACCCCGTCGAAGACGACAGCGCGCAGGCTCATTCGGCGGCCTCCAGCCGGTCCGGGCGGACGGCGCGGCCGGCGCCGTGCAGGGGATAGGTGGGAGCCACCGGCTCGGCGCGGCGGGGCAGGACGCGCTTGGTGCGGACCAGCTGCCAGCCGCGGCGGTTCAGGTACCAGACCGGCGCCGAGAGCATGTGGACCAGGCGGGTGAACGGGAAGACCAGCAGGATGGTCATGCCCAGCGCCAGGTGGGCTTTGAACACCCACGGCACGTCGGCGACGAAGCCGGCGGCGTCGCCGCGGAAGGCGAAGACGCCCTGCGCCCAGTTCATGAACTTGATCATCTCGCCGCCGTCGCGGTGCTGAAGCGACAGCGGGATCGTCGCCAGGCCCAGGATGAGCTGGACGACCAGGATCGTCAGAATGGCCGTGTCGCCGAAGCTGGAGGTCTTGCGGATCCGCGCATCGAACAGGCGGCGGTGCAGCAGGAGCGCCCCGCCGGCGAGCGCCACGAGGCCCGCGATCCCGCCCGCGACAATGGCCAGCATCTGCTTGGCGCCGTGCGAGACGCCCAGGGTGTCGAACACCCAGATCGGCGTCAGCAGACCCACGAAGTGGCCGGCGAAGATCATCAGCACGCCCAGGTGGAACATCACCGAGCCGGCGACGAGCTGCTTCCGCCGCAGGAGCTGCGAGGACCCGGTGCGCCAGGTGTAGGGCTCGCGGTCGAAGCGGATCACCGAGCCCAGCACGAGGACGGCCAGCGCGATGTAGGGATAGACGCCGAAGAGGATCTGGTTGAGGTCCATGTGCGTGTTCCTCAGGCCGCCGCGCCGGCCCGCGGGGCCGGCGGCGGGGTGGTGTTCATGGCCTTCACGAGCATGTCGGCCTTTGGACAGCCCACGTCGGAAGGACCGAAGGTGACGGCGGTCTCGGCCCAGAGCCGGTCCATGGCTTCCAGGTCGTCGGGGTTGTCGTCCGGCTCGGCCAGCAGGGCGGCGAGGGCCGCGGCGTCGGCCGTGTCCGCGGCGAGCGCGGCCAGGGCCCCGAAGACCGCGCGGTACGGGCTGCCGCGCTTGTGCAGCCGCTCGCCCATCGCCTGCAGCACGTGGGCGGCCTCGCCCAGCAGGGAGGCGGCCTCGCCGTCCGGCAGGGTCGACAGGAACTCCAGGAACACCGGCAGGTGGTCCGGCAGCTCGTTGGCCGAAAGCTCCAGCCCCTTCGACCGGTAGAGCTCAAGCAGCGCCACCATGGCCTGGCCTCGGTCGCGGCTTTCGCCGTGGACGTGCTCATAGAGGTTGAGCGAGAGCGAGCGGGTCCGGTCGAACAGCCAGACGTAGCGTTCCTGAGCCTCGTAGAGGTCGCACTCGGCGAGCTCCTGGGCGAGGCGGGTGAGCGCCCGGCGGATCGCCAGCGGGATGCGGTCGTCGACGGCCAGCACCGCCTCGGCGGCCGGCAGCAGGTCGCGGCCGGCGTCGGTGGGATAGCTGAGCAGGAGGGCGAGCGCCCGGTAGGTGAGCGACATGGATCAGGCCTCCATCGGGTCGGGGGCGCGCGAGCGCTTCTTGGGGCCGAACAGGCCAAGCTCGGTCGTGCCGCCGGAGCAGCCGTTGCCGAAGGTGAAGCCGCAGGAGCCCTTGAGGTCGTAGGCGTCCTCCACCACCTCGCGGTGCGTCGTCGGGATGACGAAGCGGTCCTCGTAGTTGGCGATGGCCATGTAGCGGTACATCTCGTCCACCTGGGCGGCGGACAGGCCGACCTTCTCGCAGATGCGGTGGTCGATGCGGCCGTCAACGGTCCTGGCCCGCATGTAGCTGCGCATGGCCAGCATCCGCTCCAGCGCCTGCACGACGGGAATCTCGTCGCCGGCGGTGAGCAGGTTGGCCAGGTACCTCACCGGGATGCGCAGGGACTTCACGTCCGGCATCTCGCCGTCCATCTCCAGCGCGCCGGCCGAGGCCGCCGACTGGATCGGCGACAGCGGCGGCACGTACCAGACCATCGGCAGGGTCCGGTATTCCGGGTGCAGCGGGAAGGCGACCCGCCAGTCGATGGCCATCTTGTAGACCGGGCTGCGGCGGGCCGCCTCCAGCCAGGCCTCGGGCACGCCGTCGGCGCGGGCCTGGGCGATAACCTTCGGGTCCTCGGGATCGAGGAAGACGTTCAGCTGGGCGTGGTAGAGGTCCCGCTCGTCCGGCTCGGAGGCCGCGGCCTCGATCTGGTCGGCGTCATAGAGCAGGACGCCCAGGTAGCGGATGCGGCCGACGCAGGTCTCGGAGCAGACCGTCGGCTGGCCCACCTCGATCCGCGGGAAGCAGAAGGTGCACTTCTCCGACTTACCGCTTTCCCAGTTGTAGTAGATCTTCTTGTAGGGGCAGGCGGAGACGCACATCCGCCAGCCGCGGCACTTGTCCTGGTCGATCAGGACGATGCCGTCCTCCTCGCGCTTGTAGATCGCGCCCGACGGGCAGGCGGCCACGCATGCGGGGTTGAGGCAGTGCTCGCACAGCCTCGGCAGGTACATCATGAAGGTGTTCTCGAACTGGCCGTAGATCTCGGCCTCGACCCCTTCGAAGTTGTAGTCGGCGCGGCGCTTCGCGAACTCGCCGCCCAGGATCTCCTCCCAGTTCGGCCCCCACTCGATCTTCTCCATCCGCTCGCCGGTGATCTGCGAGCGCGGCCGGGCGGTGGGGAAGGCCTTCATCTCCGGCGCGGTCTGCAGGTGGCCGTAGTCGAAGTCGAAGGGTTCGTAGTAGTCGTCGATCTCGGGCAGGTCGGGGTTGGCGAAGATCTTCGCCAGGATCCGCCACTTGGCCCCCATCTTCGGCTCGATCTTGCCGTTGGCCTTGCGGACCCAGCCGCCGTTCCACTTCTTCTGGTTCTCCCAGTCCTTGGGATAGCCGACGCCGGGCTTGGTCTCGACGTTGTTGAACCAGGCGTATTCGACGCCCTGGCGGTTGGTCCAAACGTTCTTGCAGGTCACCGAACAGGTGTGACACCCGATGCACTTGTCGAGGTTCAGCACCATCCCGATCTGGGCGCGGACTTTCATTACGCAGGCTCCCTGGAGGCCGCCGGCTGATCCAGCCAGTCGACCTTCTTCATCTTGCGGACGACGACGAATTCGTCCCGGTTCGAGCCCACGGTCCCGTAGTAGTTGAAGCCGTAGGCGAGCTGGGCGTAGCCGCCGATCATGTGGGTGGGCTTGAGCACCGCGCGGGTGACGGAGTTGTGGATCCCGCCGCGCTGGCCGGTGATCTCCGACCCCGGCGTGTTCACGATCTTCTCCTGCGCGTGGTACATGAAGGTCGTGCCTTCACGGATGCGCTGGGAGACCACCGCGCGCGCCGTCAGCGCCCCGTTGGCGTTGAAGACCTCGATCCAGTCGTTGTCGACGATCCCCGCCTTCTTCGCGTCTGTCTCCGAGATCCAGACCACCGGCCCGCCGCGGTTCAGCGTCAGCATGAGCAGGTTGTCGGAGTAGGTGGAGTGGATGCCCCACTTCTGGTGCGGGGTGATGAAGTTGAGGACGATCTCGGCCTCGCCGTTCGGCTTCTGGCCCTGGACGTGGGTGGTCTTGAGGTCCACCGGCGGCTTGTAGACGCAGAGCGCCTCGCCGAACGCCCGCATCCACAGGTGGTCCTGGTAGAGCTGCTGGCGGCCCGTGAGCGTCCGCCAGGGGATCAGCTCATGCACATTGGTGTAGCCGGCGTTGTAACAGACCTTCTCGCTCTCCAGGCCCGACCAGATCGGCGAGGAGATGATCTTCCGCGGCTGGGCGACCAGGTCGCGGAAGCGGATCTTCTCATCCTCCTTGGGCAGCGCCAGGTGCGCGTGCTCGCGGCCGGTCTGCTTCTCCAGGGCCTCCCAGGCCTTGACCGCGACCTCGCCGTTGGTCTCCGGCGCCAGCATCAGGATCGCCTCGCAGGCGTCGATGTCGGTGTCGATGCGCGGCAGGCCCTCGGTGGCGCCTTCCTCCAGCACATGGCCGTTGAGCTCGCCGAGCAGCTCGACCTCGTGCTCGGTGTTCCAGGCCAGGCCCTTGCCGCCGTTGCCGACCTTGCTCATCAGCGGGCCGAGCGCGGTGAAGCGCTTGTAGAGGTTGGGGTAGTCCCGCTCGACGACCGTGATCTGGGGCATGGTCTTGCCCGGGATCGGCTCGCATTCGCCCGCGTACCAGTCCTTCACGTCGAAGGGCTGGGCGAGTTCGGCGGCGCTGTCGTGCTGGATCGGGGTGAGGACGACGTCCTTCTCCACGCCCAGGACTTCAGGGGCGACGTCGGAGAACTTCTTCGCGATCGCCTTGAAGATCTCCCAGTCCGACTTGGACTCCCACGCCGGGTCCACGGCCGCCGAGAGCGGGTGGATGAAGGGATGCATGTCGGAGGTGTTGAGGTCGTTCTTCTCGTACCAGGTGGCCGTCGGAAGCACGATGTCGGAGTAGACGGCCGTGGTGGACATCCGGAAGTCGAGAGTCACCAGCAGGTCGAGCTTCCCTTCCGGGGCCTCGTCATGCCAGGCGACGTCGACGGGCTTCTGCCGGCCGTCCTCGCCCAGGTCCTTACCCTGCACCCCGTGGGCGGCGCCCAGCAGGTGCTTCAGGAAGTACTCGTGGCCCTTGCCCGAGGAGCCCAGCAGGTTGGAGCGCCAGACGAACATGTTGCGCGGCCAGTTCGCCGGGTCGTCCGGGTCCATGCAGGACATCTCGAGGCTCTTCGCCTTGAGCTCGCGCACGGCGTAGACCTTCGGGTCGATCCCCTCCGCGGCGGCGGCGCGGGCCACCTCCAGCGGATTGGTCTTCAGCGCCGGGGCCGACGGCAGCCAGCCCATGCGCTCGGCGCGCGCATTGAAGTCGATCAGGCTGGCCTCCCACGGCCCGTCCGGGGCGGTGGGGGAGAGGATCTCGGAGGCCGAGACGGTTTCGTACCGCCACTGGTCCGTGTGGGCGTAGAAGAACGACGTGGAGTTCTGCTGGCGGGGCGGACGGGCCCAATCCAGGGCGAACGCCAGCGGCGCCCAGCCCGTCTGCGGACGCAGCTTCTCCTGGCCCACGTAGTGGCTCCAGCCGCCGCCCGACTGGCCCACGCACCCGCACATCACCAGCATGTTGATGACGCCGCGGTAGTTCATGTCCATGTGGAACCAGTGGTTCATCGCCGCGCCGATGATCACCATCGACTTGCCGCCGGTCTTCTCGGCGTTGGTGGCGAAGCCGCGGGCCACGGCGACGATCTGGTCGCGCGGCACCGTGGTGATCTGCTCGGCCCAGGCCGGGGAGTACGGCTGCGGATCGTCGAAGCTCGCCGGCATGTGCTCGCCGCCGAAGCCCTGGTCGACGCCGTAGTTGGCCAGGAACAGGTCGTAGACCGAGGCCACCAGGGTCTCGCCGTCCTTCAGCTGCAGGCGCTTCACCGGCACGTTGCGGACCAGGACGTCCGGATGGTCGGTTGAGGTGAAGCCGTTGGAGGCGGTGTTGGCGAAGTAGGGGAAGCGGACGCCCGCCACCTCGTCGTGGACGCCCTTCAGGCCCAGGCGCAGCACGGTCTCGCGGCCGGCGGCGTCACGCTCCTCGAGGTTCCATTTGCCGTCCTCGCCCCAGCGGAAGCCGATGGAGCCGTTGGGCACGACGATCTCGCCGCTGGCCTCGTCGACCGAGACCGTCTTCCACTCGGGATTATTGGCCTGGTCGAGGTTGTCGGCGAAGTCGGCGGCGCGCAGCAGCCGCTCGGAGACGTAGCCGTCGCCCTGCTTCACCAGCCGGACCAGCATGGGCAGGTCGGAGTACTGGCGGACGTAGTCGCGGAAATAGGGGACCTGCCGGTCGACGTGGAATTCCTTGAGGATCACGTGGCCGAAGGCCATAGCCAGCGCCGCGTCCGTGCCCTGTTTCACCGGCAGCCAGAGGTCGGAGAACTTCGAGGCCTCGGAGTAGTCGGGGCAGATCACCACCGACTTGGCGCCACGGTAGCGGGCCTCTGTGTAGAAGTGGGCGTCGGGTGTCCGGGTCTGGGGCACGTTGGAGCCCCACAGCATCAGGAAGCCGGAGTTGTACCAATCGGCGCTCTCGGCCACGTCGGTCTGCTCGCCCCAGGTCTGGGGGGAGGCCGGCGGCAGGTCGCAGTACCAGTCGTAGAAGGAGCCGCAGACCCCGCCGAGCAGCTGCAGGTAGCGGGCGCCGGCGGCGTAGCTGACCATCGACATGGCCGGGATCGGCGAGAAGCCGAACACCCGGTCCGGGCCCCATTCCTTGACCGTGTAGGCGTTGGCCGCGGCCACGATCTCGGTGACCTCGTCCCAGCTGGCGCGCACGAAGCCGCCCGAGCCGCGCATGGTGGTGTAGGCCTTGCGCTTGGCCGGGTCCTTCTGGATCGAGGCCCAGGCCGCCACCGGCGTCCGGGTGGCGCGCGCCTCGCGCCACAGCTTCAGCAGCCGCGAGCGCACAAGCGGATACTTCACCCGGTTGGCCGAGTAGAGGTACCAGCTGTAGCTGGCGCCCCGGGCGCAGCCGCGCGGCTCGTGGTTCGGCAGCTCCGGACGCGTGCGCGGATAGTCGGTCTGCTGGGTCTCCCAGGTGACGATCCCGCCCTTGACGTAGATCTTCCAGGAGCACGAGCCGGTGCAGTTCACGCCGTGGGTGGAGCGCACGATCTTGTCGTGGCGCCAGCGGGACCGGTAGGCCTCCTCCCAGGCGCGGTCGTCGTCGTTCGTCACCCCGTGGCCGTTCGAGAACAGCTCGGTCTTGCGCGTGAAGAACGCCAGGCGGTCGAGGGTATGGCTCATGCTGCGGGCACCTTGAAGGCGAGCGATTGCGGGGCGTGCAGGAGCGAGCTCTTCCGGGCGTAGAAGGCCCAGTTCACGACGACGCAGCTCAGGTAGAAGCCGAGGAAGATCAGGAGGGCGGTCTCAGGGCCGCCGGTCGCCTTCAGCGAGTCGCCGAAGGCCTTGGGGATGAAGAAGCCGCCGTAGGCGCCGATCGCCGAGGTGAAGCCCACGATGGCGGCCGATTCCATCTCGGCGGCCTTCAGGCGGTCGGCGGGCTCGGCCTTGGGCATCAGTCGCGGCATGTCCGAGCGCATGATCGCCGGGATCATCTGGAAGGTGGAGGCGTTGCCGACCCCGGTCCAGAAGAACAGCCACATGAAGCTGGCGAAGAAGAGGATGAAGGACGGCTCTGCGCCCGTTGCCCCGACGCTGTAGAGCACCGCGCCGACCCCGGTGGCCAGCGCCAGGAAGACGTAGTTGGTGACGTGCTCGCCGCCCCACTTGTCCGACACCCAGCCGGTCAGGGCCCGCGAGGCCGCGCCCACCAGCGGCCCCAGGAACGCGAACTGCAGGGCGTTCACGTCCGGGAACAGGGTCTTGGTGAGCAGCGGGAAGGCGGCCGAGAAGCCGATGAAGGAGCCGAAGGTCCCGAGGTAGAGGTAGCACATCACCCAGTTGTGCATGCGCTTGAAGACCACGGCCTGGGTGGCGAAGGAGGCCTTGGCGGAGGCGATGTCGTTCATGCCGACCCAGGCGGCGACGGCCGCGGCGACGATGAACGGGACCCAGACGAAGCCGGCGTTCTGCAGCCAGACCTGGCTCTCGACGCCCTTCTCCACCGCGATCTGCGGCGCGCCCACAACGGGGGCGAAGGCGCCCAGCGCGACCACCACCGGCACCAAGAACTGCATGACGCTGACGCCGAGGTTGCCGAAGCCGGCGTTGATGGCGAGCGCGTTGCCCTTCTCGGCCTTGGGGTAGAAGAACGAGATGTTCGACATCGACGAGGCGAAGTTGCCGCCGCCCAGGCCGCAGGCCAGCGAGAGCGCC
Source organism: Phenylobacterium sp. (assembly GCF_036821595.1). Lineage (GTDB taxonomy): Bacteria > Pseudomonadota > Alphaproteobacteria > Caulobacterales > Caulobacteraceae > Phenylobacterium. Next base: position 28,535 of record NZ_DAISJG010000013.1, on the reverse strand, counting down.
ACGAACACCCAGTAGGGAGTGTCGGGATTCTGCACCGCCACCCCGATGCCGATCGCCGGGATCAGCAGGGACAGGGTGGAGACCGTGGTCCACAGCCGCCCGCCCAGGATCGGGACCAGGAAGCTGTAGAAGATCCTGAGCGTCGCGCCGGACAGCGCCGGCAGGGCGGTGAGCCAGAACAGCTGGTCGGTGGTGAACTGGAAGCCGATCAGCTTCAGCTTGGCCACGACCATCGACCAGACCATCCAGACCGAGAAAGCCAGGAGCAGGTTGGGGACGGAGATCCAGAGGTTCTTGGCCGCCAGCGGCTTGCCGCTCGCCTGCCAGAACTGGGGATCCTCGGGGCGCCAGTCGTCGAGGACGTGGCGGCCGGACTTCAGGGAAGACATGGCTCTGTCGTTCCTTCTCTATTCCGCGGCCCGCAGGCGCGGCTTGGTCGGCGGACGGGTCTTGGCGGCGCCGGCGGCGGGCTGCATGCCGGCCATCTCGGGCAGCTCGGGCAGGCCGCCGAGCTGCGGCGCGGCCTTCTGCTCCATCCGGCGGATGGCGAAGTGCATCCAGGCGAGCGCCGTGCCGACGAGCAGGAAGAGCAGCATGAAGCAGCTGGTCCACACGCCGGTGAGGTCATTGAGCACGCCGAAGGCGATCGGCAGGACGAAGCCGCCCAGGCCGCCGATCATGCCCACCAGGCCGCCCACCGAGCCGATGTGCTCGGGGTAGTAGACCGGGATGTGCTTGAAGACAGCCGCCTTGCCGAGGCTCATGGCGAAGCCGAGCACGAAGGCGATGACGGTGAAGGTGAGGAGGTCCGTGGCGATGCGGAACTCGATCGGGCCGCGGATGCCGTCCACCACATAGCTCGTGGCCGGGTAGGACAGCAGGAAGGTGCAGACCAGGCTGACGCCGAAGGTGATGTACATCACCTTGCGCGCGCCGATCCGGTCCGACAGCCAGCCGCCGAAGATGCGGAAGAGCGAGCCCGGGATGGAGTAGGCCGCGGCGATCATGCCGGCCGTCTTGATGTCCAGGCCGTAGACGCCGACCAGGTAGCGCGGCAGCCACAGCGCCAGCGCCACGAAGGCGCCGAAGACGAAGAAGTAATAGAGCGAGAAGCGCCAGACCTGCAGCTTCTTCAGCGGCGAGAGCTGCAGCCAGGTGGCCTGCGGCTTCTCGCCAGTCTGGCGGCGGCGGACCAGTTCGGGATCGTCCTTGGTGGTCACGTAGAAGAGGAGAGCGATCAGGGCGAGCGCCACCGCCCAGACCTGCGCCACCGTCTCCCAGCCGAAGGCCAGCATGACGAAGGGGGCGCCGAACTTGGTCACAGCCGAGCCGACGTTGCCGGCCCCGAAGATGCCGAGCGCGGTGCCCTGCTTCTCCTTCGGGTAGAACTTGGAGACGTAGGCCACGCCCACCGCGAACGAGCCGCCGGCGATGCCCACGCCCAGCGCCGCCAGCAGGAACTGCGGGTAGGTCTCGGCGTAGGAGAGGGCGAAGGTCGCCGCCGCGCCGGCCAGCATGACCAGCAGGTTGACCAGGCGCCCGCCGTACTGGTCGGTCCACACGCCCAGCACGACCCGGATCAGCGAGCCGGTGAGGATCGGGGTGCCGACCAGCAGGCCGAACTGCGACTCGGAGAGCCCCAGCTCCTGTTTGATCTGGACGCCGATGATCGAGAAGATCGTCCACACGGCGAAGCAGGCGGTGAAGGCGAAGGTGCTCATGCCGAGCGCGGCGCCTGCGCCGGGCTGAAGGGAGCGGGTCTGTTGGGTCACGGCGGCCCTCGAACTTGGTCCCGCGGGGACTAGGCCCCGCTTCGTCGAGGGTTGTGCGGCAGCCCGGCGAACGGCGGTTTGACGATCGTCAATCTAGCGGCCGTCGAGAGCAGAATTGTCGCAGGAAAAGTGCGGGAAATCGGCCCACATGCCGCACTTCTACTTGGCGATAGACTTAGGTTTTTTCATCGCTTGATGAACATCAAGCCGATCAAGCGGCGGGCCGGCCCTGAATTGACGCAGGTCAAGGCGCGAGTCTCCCGGTGCGGGCACCTGGGCAGCACGACCCAGTGGGATCTGCGCGCATGCCGATGAGAGACGTTGACCTGGAGCGGGTGAAGGCCCTGCCGCTGTTCGCCGGTTGCTCGGCCGAGACGTTCCGGACGGTCACCGGCGGCGCCTTCCTGCAGCGCTTCCCCGCGGGCACCACCCTGCTCCTCGAGGGCGACCAGGTGGATTTCCTCTATGTCCTGCTCGACGGCATCGTCGAGCTGGAGGGCACCTGGAACGACAAGGAGACCACGCTCGCGGTTCTGCGGCCGGTCTCCACCTTCATCCTCGCCGCCGTGGTGCTCGACGCCGACGCCCTGATGAGCGCGCGGACGATCGAGCGCTCGGACATCCTCATGCTGTCGGGCGAGGCGCTGCGCCGCGCCATGAAGGAGGACGCCCAGTTCGGCTTCGCCGTCGCCCAGGAGCTCTCCGGCTGTTACCGCGGCCTGGTGCGCGCGCTGAAGAACCAGAAGCTGCGCGGCGGCCTGGAGCGGCTGGCCAACTACCTGATCACCCAGCGGCTGCGCCAGGGCGGGGAGCCCACCTTCACCCTGCCGCACGAGAAGCGCGTGCTGGCCTCCCTGCTCGGCATGACGCCGGAGAACCTGTCGCGCGCCTTCGCCACCCTGGCCGACTACGGGGTCGAGGTGAACGGCCCGCAGGTGACGATCACCCGGTCGGTGGTGCTGGAGCGTCTGGCCAAGCCGAATCCGCTGATCGACAACCACCAGCCGGTGACGGGCGCCCCGACCGGCAAGGCCCAGCGCGAGCGCTGGCCTATCGGCGACGACAGCACCCGCGCGGCCTGACAGCCTCCTAGCCGCCGTACTGGGCCAGCTGCCGCGTGTCGCCGCTGTTGGCCTCGTGCAGGCGGTGCCCGGCCGGCTTGCCGGCCAGCGCGCTCACGATCCGCGCGCGCAGCGCCTCCGGCTCGTCCTTCTCCAGCAGGTCCCTCAGGTCCACGCCCAGCTCGCCGAACAGGCAGAGCCTGAGCTGGCCGCGCGCCGTGACGCGCAGCCGGTTGCAGCTGTCGCAGAAGCCTGGCGCATAGGGCGCGATCAGGCCGATCCGGCCAGCGTGGTCCGGGTGGGCGAACTCCACCGCCGGGCCGTCGTCGAAGGCCCGTTCGCGGCGGGACCAGCCGCGCGCCTCCAGCCACGCCGTCAGCGTCGAGCCCGGCACGTGCTGGTCGGCGAAATAGTCGGCATTGTCGCCGGTGCGCATCAACTCGATGAAGCGCACCGCCACCGGCCGCTCGCGCACGAAGTCGGCGAAGGCGTCGAAGCCGGTCTCGGTGGTGTCGCGCAGCAGGACGCCGTTGACCTTCACGCTGGGCACGCCGCGCGCCAGCGCCCGGTCCAGGCCACCAACCACCGCGGCCAGCCGGTCGTGGCCGGTGATGCGGCGGAAGGCCTCGCGATCCAGGGAATCGATCGAGACGTTGAGGTTGGTGAGGCCGGCGTCGCGCCAGGCCGTCACCTGCCGATCGAGGTTCCAGCCGTTGGTGGTGACGCAGACCTTGTCCACGCCGGGGACGGCGGCCGTCCGCGCGATGATCTCGGACAGGTCGCGGCGCACGCTGGGTTCGCCGCCGGTCAGCCGTACCTTGGAGACGCCGAGGTCGGCGAAGGCCCGCACCACGCGTTCGCAGGCTTGCGGGTCGAGGAAGGAGAGGGGCCCCTCCTTCCTGTATCCGTCGGGCAGGCAGTAGGTGCAGCGGAAGTTGCAGACCTCGGTGATCGAGAGCCGCAGGTAGTGGAAGCGGCGGCCGAAGCCGTCGATCAGACGTGCCAAGCGCGGGCTCCTTTCCAAGCGCGGGAGGCGACGGCGTTTCCCCCGTCACCCTTGCCGGAAGCCGGCGCGGCGGCCCGGCCGTGGCGGTGTCGCTTTAGGCAGGGGCGCTCGGAGCAGATGGGAGAGACCCTAAGCGCTCCCGCAGAGTCGCGCCTTGACGGCGGTCAAGCGGTGAGCGGGCGTCGGAACGCCAGCATCGGGGCGTAGCTGACCGCGAAGCCGGCGAAGGCCGCGGTCCACAGGGCCGCCGAGGCCACCAGTAACGGCGCCTGCTGCTCGGGCAGGAAGGGCGCGGCGACGCGCAGCAGGGCCGCGGCGTTGATCGCCAGGTAGACGGCCACGGTGGCGTTGTCGGCGGTCAGCGGCCGGGCGGTGTGGCCGCGGGTCGCCCGGCTCATCACGGCCAGCGTCATCACCCCCACCGCCCCGGCGGTGAGCGCGTGGACGCCGGCGGTGCGGGCGACCAGCGTCGGGTCGAGCCGCGAGAGGCCCAGGAGCAGCAGGCCCACGCCCAGCCAGGCGTAGCCCACGTGCAGGATCCACAGCAGCGGCTCGCGGGCCGTGGCCCAGCCGCGCCAGCGGGCCAGCCGCACGAGGTTGGCAGCGCCGGCCGCGGCCAGCGCCGCGCCGGTGGCCACGTGTTCGGGCGCGAAGATCCAGGCCAGCGCGCCGACGCCGGTGAGGGCCAGGGCCGCCTTGTCCGCCAGTCCGTGCGCGCCCGGCTCCGGCGCGATGCGGCGCTGCTTCATCCAGTTGCGGGTGAAGCTGGGCGTAATCCGGCCGCCGATCAGGGTGATCAGCACGGTGATGGCGGCGAGCGCCACCCGCTCGCCGACGCCCGTGCCCCGGAGCGCGGTGTCCAGGTGGAAGAGGATGTTGCCCACGGCCAGCAGGCTGACGAGGCCGCAGACCGGCAGGTTGCGCCAGTTCTTCCCCGCCAGGATCTCGCGCCAGATCACGCCGGCGAAGGCCAGGAGGAAGGCGGAATCGATCACCGCAGCCAGCGGCCCGATCCAGTACTGGGTGAGCATGGCCACCCGACCCGCTAACCACAGGGCGACGAGGCCGGCGAGCGGCGCGCCGATCACCGGCATGCGGCCGGTCCAGTTCGGCACGGCGGTGGTCAGGAAGCCCGCCACCACCGCGGCCAGAAAGCCGAACAGCATCTCGTGGACGTGCCAGTCGCGGTGAGCGATGGCGGCGGAGCCCCCGAGGAAGCTCCACACCCAGACGGGGACCGCGATTGCGGCCCAGGCGGACCCGAACAGGAAGAACGGACGGAATCCGAAGCTGAAGAGGGCGGGGCCTGTGTAGGCCCGCCGGAGGGCGGCGGTCGACATGGACGGACTATGCGCCCAGGCCGGCCGCTACGCCTTGATGACCGTCAACTGCGTCTCATCCGCATTTGGAATAGCCGCAGGAGAAGCATGTGTCGCACCCTTCCTTGCGCACCATGTCGAAGCCGCCGCAGCGGGGGCAGGAGACCCCGGCGAACGGCCGCACGGGCAGCGGAGTCTCGGGCTCGGGCGCGGGGGGCAGGGACGCGTGCGCGCCGCGTTCCAGGTGGCGCTCGATCACCCCGCCGATGGCGGCCAGGAGGGACGGCACGTAGCGTCCGCCCAGCCAGGCGCCGCCCCGCGGATCGAACACCGCCTTCAGCTCCTCGGCCACGAAGGAGACGTCGCCGCCGCGCCGGAACACCGCCGAGACCATGCGGGTGAGGCCCAGGGTCCAGGCGTAGTGCTCCATGTTCTTGGAGTTGATGAAGATCTCGAACGGCCGCCGGGTCCCGCCCTCCAGGGTGTCGTTGATGGTGATGTAGACGGCGTGCGCGCTCTCGGGCCACGAGATCTTGTAGGTGGCGCCGTCGAGCGATTCCGGTCGCGGCGCGAGCTTCGGCTCCGCGGCCGCGGCCGGCGCAGGCTCCGGCTCCACCGACAGCACCGAGCCGGTCACCGGATTGGGCCGGTAGGTGGTCAGGCCCTTGCAGCCGGTGCGGTAGCCCTCGAGGTAGACGTCGCCGAAGTCCTCGAAGCTGATGCTCTCCGGGCAGTTCACGGTCTTGGAGATCGAGCTGTCCACGTGCTTCTGGGCCGCGGCCTGCATGCGCACATGGTCGGCGGGCGTCAGGGTCTGGGCGCTGACGAAGACGTCCTGCGGCGGGGGCGTGTCGTCGTGCAGCCGCTTCCACTGGGCGAGCGCATAGTCCTCCACCGCCTCCTCGCGGGTCGAGCCGTCCGGCTGGCGGACCTTGCGGGTGTAGGCGTAGGCGAACACCGGCTCGATCCCCGACGACACGTTGCCCGCCAGCAGCGAGGTGGTGCCGGTGGGGGCGACCGAGGTCAGGCAGCCGTTGCGCAGGCCGTGGCGGGCGATCAGGGCCCGGGTCTCCTCGTCCAGGGTGACCAGGTTCGGCCGGTCGAGGATGGCGGCGTCGTAGAGCGGGAAGGGGCCCTTCTCCTGGGCCAGCTCGGCCGACGCGCGATAGGCCTCGCGCTTGATCACGCCCAGCCAGCGCTCGGTGAGCTCCACGGCCTTGTCGGAGCCGTAGGGGACGCCGCAGAACACGAGGGCGTCGGCGAGCCCCGTGACCCCCAGGCCGATGCGCCGCTTGGCCTTGGCCTCCGCCGCCTGCGCCTCCAGCGGGTAGCGGGAGATGTCGATGACGTTGTCCAACATGCGGACCGCCGTGCGAGTGAGATCGGCCAGCGCCGCCTCGTCCATCCGCGCCCCCTTGCGGAACGGCTTGTCCACCAGCCGGGCCAGGTTGATCGAGCCCAGCAGGCAGGCCCCGTAGGCCGGCAGCATCTGCTCGCCGCACGGGTTCGAGGCCAGGATCGTCTCGCAGTAGGCGAGGTTGTTCTTCTCGTTGACCCGGTCGATGAAGATCACCCCGGGCTCCGCGGCGTCGTAGGTGGCCTGCATCAGCTTGGCCCAGAGGTCGGCGGCGCGCACGGTGCGCATCACCTCGCCCCCGAACACCAGCGGCCAGTCCTCGTCCTTCTCCAGGGCGGCCATGAAGGCGTCGGTCACCAGGACCGAGAGGTTGAAGTTGCGCAGCCGGCCGGGCTCGCGCTTGGCCTCGATGAAGGCCTCGATGTCCGGATGGTCGATGCGCAGGCAGCCCATCATCGCCCCGCGCCGCTGGCCGGCCGACATGATGGTCCGGCACATGGAGTCCCAGACGTCCATGAAGCTGAGCGGGCCGGAGGCGTCCGCGCCGACCCCCTTCACCGCCGCGCCGGAGGGGCGGATGGAGGAGAAGTCCATGCCCACGCCGCCGCCCTGCTGCATGGTCACCGCCGCCTCGCGCACATGGGCGAAGATGCCGGCCAGGTCGTCGGGGATGGCGCCCATGACGAAGCAGTTGAACAGGGTCACCGTCCGCGCGGTCCCGGCCCCCGCCAGGATCCGGCCGGCCGGCAGGAAGCGGTAGTCGCGCAGGGCGTCGAGGAACTTCGCGCGCATGGTCTCGCGCAGCTCCGGCGCCTCGGCCTCGGCCAGGGCGGCGGCGACGCGGGCCCAGGTCTCCTCGACCGTGGCGTCGCCCTTCTGGTCGCTGGGGTTGAAGCGGTACTTGCTGGACCAGATCTCGCCCGCCAGCGGGTTGTCGAATGCCATCGCCGTCTCTCCGGATTAGGGCAGGCAAGCCTGTGTGATTCCCTGCGGCGCCCGCATTGAGCGCGCGACGCCGCACCCTGCGGAATCCGGCAGCCGGCGCCTTGCCGAAGATCAAGCGGGCCGTGTGGCGGCCTCAATGTCGCAGCGCCCGGCGGCCTCTAGGGTGAGGGCGAAGGAGTCCCACGCCATGCCCCTGGACGACGCCGCCCTGCCGGGCGCAATCGAACTCGCCGTCGAGGCGCCCGCCGACCCGGAGCGCCTGATCCCCCACATCCTCGAGCGCTACCATGAGACCCACCGGCGGGAGTTCCCGGAGGCGGTCCGCCTCGCCCGGAAGGTCGAGGCCGTGCACGCTGGCGACGCGGATTGCCCCGCCGGCCTCGCCGACCACCTGGCGCTGATGTCCGACGACCTCGAGGGCCACCAGCAGAAGGAGGAGCGGGTGCTATTCCCGATGATCCTCGGCGGCTTCGGCCCGACGGCCGGCTTCCCGATCCGCCGGATGATGGCCGAGCACGAGGACGTGGAGGCGCAGCTCGCCGTGCTGCGCGAGCTGACCCGCGACTTCACCCCGCCGGCCGACGCCTGCCGCACCTGGCGGGCGCTCAACGACGCCTGTCGCAAGATCCACGACGACCTCGTCGAGCACATGCGGCTCGAGAATGAGGTCCTGTTCGCGCCTTTCCTGGGCTAGGGCCTAGTTGCAGACCCCGCGGTAGCGGGGGATCTGGCCGACCAGCGAGCAGGGCTTGAAGCGGCTGTCCAGCTCCTCGGCCAGCACCAGGTCCCAGGCGTCGCGGCAGGCGCCCGTGGAGCCGGGCACGCAGAAGACGAAGGCCTCGCCGATCTGTCCGGCCAGGGCCCGCGACTGCAGGGTCGAGACCCCCACGGTCCCGTAGCTCGCCTGGTGGAAGACCACGGCGAACCCGTCCATCTCCCGCCGCAGCAGCGGCCGCACGGCCTCGGGCGTCACGTCGCGCGGCGAGAATCCGGTGCCGCCGGTGGTCAGGATCACGTCCACCTCGCCACTGTCGGCCCAGGCGCGCACCTGGGCCTGGATGGCGTCGACCTCGTCGCGGACGATGGCGCGGCCGGCGAGCGCATGGCCCGCGGCGACAAGCCGGTCGGCGAGCAGGGCGCCGGACGTGTCGGTCCGCTCGTCGCGGGTGTCCGAGACGGTGAGCACGGCGATGTTCAGCGGATAGAAGGGCAGGCTCTCGTCGATCCGGGCCTTGCCCTTGGGCGCTGGCGTGACGGCGTTCATGGCTCAGCCCCCGGAGAAGGCGGAGAAGAAGGCGATCTCCTGGCCCGGCCGGACCCAGACGTCGCCGACCGCGATCTCGCGCCCCACAGCCGTGCGCAGGCCGCGCTCGGTCAGGGCGGCCGCGCCGGCGTCGTACAGCTCGCAGAGGCTGGCCACGACGTCGGACAGCCGGCAGCCCTCGGCCGGGATCGACAGCTGGGCCGAGCGGCCGAAGGTGTCGCTGACCCGTCCGAAGAACAGAACCTCGGCGAAGGCCGGCTCAGGCTCTGCGAGGGGCGGCGGCGAGACGGCGTGCGACAGGTTCATGCGGGCGGCTCCGGAACTTCCGCATGGCTCTATCCCGAAGCGGCCGCCGCGAATTTGAAGCAGATCAAGCCGGCGCCCGTTCTTCGGCCGGGGCGAGCACCTTTCCCGGGTTCAGCAGGTTCTGCGGATCGAGCGCCTGCTTCAGCGTCCGCATCAGGGCGATCTCGGCCGGCGAACGGGAATGGGCGAGCCAGGCCCGCTTCTGCAGGCCCACCCCGTGCTCGGCGGAGACCGAGCCGCCGCGCCGGCGCAGCGGGTCGTAGACCGCCTGCTCGACCTCCGGCTTGGCGCTGCGGTCGCCGACGCTGGCGATGAGGTGCAGGTTGCCGTCGCCCAGGTGGCCGAACACGGTGAGCCGGCCTTGCGGCCAGCGCCCCGCGATCGCCCGGCGAACCTCGGCCACGTAGGATTCCATCTCGCGCAGCGGCAGGCTCACGTCGAAGGCCAGGATCGGGCCGTGGCGGGCCGTCTGGCCGACGTCGTCGCGCAGCGCCCACATGCGGTCCCGCTCGGCCTGCGACTTGGCCAGCGCCGCGTCGACGATCAGCCCGTCCTCCAGCGCCCGGCCGAGCACCGCCTCGAACCGCGCTTGGTCGCCCTGCGGGTCGGCGCCCAGGGTCTCGACCAGCACATAGAAGGCGTAGCCGGGCTCCAGCATTGGCCGGCCCACGGCCGGCGGCGTGGTGACCAGGTCGTAGAACTCGGGCCACATGACCTCGAAGGCCGAGATCTGGCCCGCCAGCTCCGCCTCCAGCCGCCTGAGCAGCCGGGGCAGGGCGTCGAAGTCGGCCACCGCCACGTAGCCGGTGTTCTGGGAGGCGGGCTTCTGGCGCAGCCGCAGCACCGCGCGGGTGACCACGCCCAGCGTCCCCTCCGAGCCGATGAACAGCTGCTTCAGGTCGTAGCCGGTGTTGTTCTTGATGAGGTGGTTCAGTCCCTCCACCACCGTGCCGTCGGCCAGCACGACCTCCAGGCCCAGGACCATGTCGCGCATCATGCCGAAGCGCAGGACGCGGTTGCCGCCGGCGTTGGTGGAGATGGTCCCGCCGATGGTCGCCGAGCCGCGCGAGCCGAGGTCCAGCGGCAGGAACAGGCCCGCCGCCTCGGCGGCCTCGGCGGCCGCGGCCACGGTGCAGCCGGCCTGGACCGTCATGGTGGAGCCGTCGCGGTCGACCTCCTCCACCGCGGTCATGCGCTCCAGGCTGAGCGCCACGGTCGCGTCGGCGAAGGCCCCGTCCACCAAGCCCGTCAAGCCGCCCCAGGGGGAGATCCCGACCCCGGCGGCGCGGGCCGCGCGCAGCACCCCGGCCACCTCCTCCGTGGAGCGGGGCCTCGCGATGGCCAGCGGCGTTCCCAGGCGGGTCCACAGGCTGAAGGCGCGCTCGGCGGCGGCCTCGCCCGTCAGGAGCCCGTCAGGGCCGAGGATGCGTTCCAGATCGGCGAGCAGCTTGGGCATGGGACCTCCGAGTGGGCGATCATGCGACGCCCGGCGGCGGCGGCGCTTGACCCGCGTCAAGGACGCCGGCCCGGGCGCGCCAGTCTCCGCCGCCCGGGGCGGGAGGCCAAGGCAATGCGCCACCTGACCGGGGTGCGCACCCCCGCCGCCGACTATCAAGGTCAGGCTTGACCAACGGCAAACGCGATCGGCGGCGCCGGGCCTAGGCTTCGAACATCATAAGGAGGAGCCGGCCATGACATCGGCAACACGCATCGCAGCCCTGGTCGCCGCTCTCGGCGCGGCCGTCGCCCTCGGTGGGGCGGCCCACGCCGCCCAGGATCGGGACGTCTCGGAAGTTTCCGTCAGCGGCCACCTGCCGACGCAGGTCACCGTTCCGCTGGCCGGCAAGGACCGCAAGGCCGTGCGCCACGAGGTGCGCCTCGCCGCTGGCGTCGTCTGCCGCAATGCGATCACCAACCGCGACCTGGAGTTCACCGACCTGAACTGGTGCAGCCAGAAGTCCCGCGTCCGCGCCATGCGCCGCTATGACGGCATGGTCGCTCGCGGCGTGCTGACCGCCGAGGCGCCGGTCATCGTGCTCTCGGCGCGCTAACCCGATTGGCGCGGCCCCGGCGGGTTCCGACGGACGCCCGGGCCATTCACGCCAAAAGAGCCGGCTGCTGAACGGCAGCGCCGGCTTCTCCCCGGCCCCGATGGGCCAACCGTTCGGAAAAGGAGGTGCGGCCGCACGGTCCCATGACATTTGTTCTCCCCTTTAAGGGCCCCCGGTTCCCCCGCGGGGCCTTTTTTTTGCTGCCGCCGGGCGGAGGCCGGCCTAAGTCTCGGCGACCGGGCGCCGGCCGGCCGCGCCGGCGAGGTAGCCGTTGACCAGCGGCCCCGGCGGCCCGGCGGCCTCCGCCGCCAGGCGCAGCCCGCGCGCGTCCAGGGCGCCATCGAGGAAGCTCCGGAACGCACGGGCCACCGTCCCCATGTCGCCGCTGTGCGGGGAGAGCCGCAGGGCGCCCACGCCGGCGGCGCGCAGGACGTCCGGAGCGGTGTCGGCCAGCTGCACCCCGTGCGACAGGGTCTGGATGCCGTTGATCGCCAGGAACGGCTCGCCCTCCACCGTGCGAACCGCCATGCCGTCGGGGTCGCGGTCGCAGACGAACTGGCAGGCGTCCTTGTGCAGGCCGTGAGCGCGGGCGTGGTAGCAGCGGCCGGACAGCGCCAGCGGCAGGCGGCCGTAGGCGAAGATCTCGACTTCCAGCCCCGGGCAGGCCGCCGCGATCGCCGAGACCGAGGCCAGCGGCGCCTCGACGTTGGCGCACAGTCGCACGCAGCCGCGCCGCATCAGCTCCTGCGCAGCCGCCTCGTTGTAAACGTTGAGAAAGGGGCCGGCGACGAAGGCCTGTCCCGGCTGCGCCTGAGACAGCCCGGCGATGTCGTTCAGCTCCACCAGACCGCCGGACGTCACCAGCTCAGCCATCCCCCGCAGCTCGCGCGGCGTGGCGGGCAGGGCCAGGGTCGACCAGACCACGGCCTTGCCGGCCGCCTCCAGCCGCTCGGCCGAATCGAGCAGCGCCTCGGCGAGCAGCGGCGCGCGCTTCCCGCAGACCACCTCGCCCAGGTAGACCCGCTCCACCGCCGCCTCGTCGGCCATGCGGGCGTAGAACTCGCGCACCTGGTCGGCCGGCCAGTTGAACAGCAGGGGGCCGAGCGTCAACTCGATGCGGGGAGGGCTCATCGCCACCTCTTCCTGTAGGCGCCGGCGGTCTCGCGGCCGCCCTCCGCGAGGTCCGAGAGCAGGCGCTCGTAGGCGTCCGTGTCCTCGCCGCGGTCGAGGGCGTCGATGGCGGCGCGGAAGGCGGCGGCCACCCGGGCCACATAGGCCTTGCCGCGCTGCCGACCCTCGATTTTCACCGCCGTCACGCCGGCCTTTCGCAGCGCCTGCAGCAGGCTCATCGCGTTCAGGCTGACCGGCTCCTCGAAGAGGTAGGCCGCCTCGCCCTGCGCCTCGAAGCGCCCCTTGCAGAGGGTCGGATAGCCCGCGGGCTCGTCGGGCGCGTAGGCGTCGATGGCCAGGCCGCCCAGGCGGGGGATCAGCGCGTCCGCCGACCGGTCGAAGGCCACGGCCTCCGGCGGGGAGCAGACGCCGGAGAGGTTCGGCGACCGGCCCGTGGCGTAGGAGGACAGCGCGCAGCGGCCCTCGGCCATGACGCACAGCCCGCCGAACACGAAGGCCTCGATCTCCACCGGCGCCTTCGGCACGAGGGCGGCGATCTCCGGGGCGGAGAGCACGCGGGGCAGGACCACCCGCTTCACGCCGTAGGTGCCGGCGTAGAAGCGGATCGCCTCGGGCGAGTTGGCGGCGGCCTGGACGGAGAGGTGCAGCCGCAGGTCCGGCCGCGACTCGTGGGCGTAGGCCAGGACCCCGAGGTCGGCGGCGATGATCGCGTCGGCGCCCGCGCCGGCCGCGGCGTCCACGGAGGCGCGCCAGGTGTCCACCGCCCCCGCGCGGGCGAAGGTGTTGATCGCCACCAGCACCTTGGCGCCGCGGCCGTGCGCCCAGGCGCAGGCGTCGGTCAGTTCGGCAGGGGAGAAGTTCAGCCCCGGGAAGTTCCGGGCGTTGGTCTCGTCGCGCAGGCCGCAGTAGACGCTGTCGGCGCCCGCCTCGATCGCCGCCCGCAGCATGGCGGGCGAGCCGGCCGGGCAGACCAGTTCCAGGGATCCCACGGCTCAGGCCCGCGCCGCGCGCCGGATGACGGCCAGGCCGAAGTCCAGCGGCCCCCGCGCCAGGGCCGGCAGCCCGAGCAGGTCGGCCAGGGTCAGCTCGGCGGCCTCCAGGGTGTTGTGCAGGGCGACCACCGCCTCGGTGTCCCCCTCCACGTCGATGGTGCGGGAGAAGAAGGCCGCGTCGGCGTCCAGCGAGCCGTCGAACAGGCCGAGCAGCTCGCCCAGCGGGCCGCTGATCCGGGCCGCGGCTGGCGCGGGGTCGGTCCGCCGCACCACCCGAACCCGGCCGCGGGCGGGATCCGGCTCCAGCCGGAAGGCCACGGGCAGCTCGGCGGGGGCGATCACGAAGGCCGCCCTCCGGAAGCGGCCCAGCCGCTCGAACACCTCCGGCCTGCGGCGTGCGATCCGGCGCAGCGCGGCCCCCAGCAGGAGGCTCACCGGCGGGCTGAACGCCACCATGGCGCGCTCTGCGGCCGAGCGCCGCAGGTCTCCGGACGGGATGGGGCGGGGCCGGGGTCGTCGTACGCGCATGGGATCCTCACTGCGGCCGCGACCCTAGGGGGGCGAGGCGCGCAGCCGATTGCGTACGGTCAAGCTGCGGCTTGATCCGGGGCAGGGCCCGTCGCAGCGAATTTGAATTTCATTAAGTGCTGAATTTGTCCGAGCGCAACGAACGTCGTCCGGACACCCCCTAAACAGCTCCCCATCGGGCGCAGGTCGCGCCCCTGGGGATAGTAAGATGAAAGCCTTCGCACTCTTCGCCACCGCCGCCGCCCTGGCGCTCGCCGCCGGGACGGCCTCGGCCGCTACGGACGCCGCGCCGGCCGCCGCCGCGCCTGCCGCTTCCGCCGCCGCCGACATCGTGCGGCTCGCCACCGACCTGCCGCCGCCGATCACCCGCCGCACGCCGGCCCTGGTGAAGGTGAACCTGGAGACCAAGGAGATCCTGGGCCAGCTCGGCGACGGCACGACCTTCAAGTACTGGACCTACAACAGCAAGCTGCCCGGTCCGATGGTCCGCGTGCGGGTCGGCGACACCGTCGAGGTGACCCTACACAACCCCGCCGACTCCACGGCACAGCACAACGTCGACTTCCACGCCGTGACCGGCCCCGGCGGCGGCGCGGCCGCCACCCTGGCGGGCCCGGGCGAGACCAGGACCTTCACCTTCAAGGCGCTGCAGCCAGGTCTCTACATCTACCACTGCGCCGCCCCGATCGTGGCTCAGCACATCGCCAACGGCATGTACGGCGCGATCCTGGTCGAGCCGGAGGAAGGCCTGCCGAAGGTCGACCGCGAGTTCTACGTGGTGCAGGGCGAGATCTACACCGAGGAGCCCATGGGCACGCAGGGCGAGGCCACCGAGAGCATCCAGAAGCTGCTCGACGAACAGCCCGAGTACTATGTGATGAACGGGGCCTACAAGGCGCTGACCGGCGACCGGGCTCTGAAGGCCAAGGTCGGCGAGACGGTCCGGATCTACTTCGGCGTCGGCGGCCCGAACAAGACGTCGAGCTTCCACGTGATCGGCGAGATCTTTGACAACGTCTACCAGATGGCGTCGCTGACCAGCCCGCCGGTGAAGGACGTGCAGACGGTCACCGTCGCGCCGGGCGGAGCCACCGTGGTGGACTTCAAGCTCGAAGTGCCGGGCAACTACATCCTGGTCGACCACGCGCTGAGCCGCGTGGAGCGGGGCGGCGCCGCGATCCTGACGGTCACCGGGGCGGAAAACCCGGAGATCTTCAACGCCAAGCCCAACCCCAACAAGGACATGAGCCACTAAGGGGGGCGACCCTACCAAGGGGGCGACAGGGGCGGGGCGCGGTTCCAGACGGAGCCGCGCCCCGCTCTTTTTTTTGCGCCTGCGGCCTTCGGTTTGTGCGCCGACAACGTCGGCTCCCCGCGGGAAGGGCAGGTTGGGGACCAAGCCAAGGGTTTCCGAAAATGTCAGAGGCCATGTCATCATCCGCCGCCCGCCGGTTCTCGCACCTGAGCGACTCCGAGCTGATCGGCCTGATCCGGGGCTATCACGAGGCCCACGTCCGCGACCTCGAGGCCGCCGCCACCCTCGCGCGCCGCGTCGAGGACCGCCACGCCGGCTCGCCGCATTTTCCGGCGGGGCTCGCCGACCTCCTGGCCCGGATGGCCGAGTCGGTGGGCTCCCACCAGCACCGCGAGGAAGCGGTGCTCTTTCCCATCATCCTGTCCGGCGAGGGGGCCATGCTCCGTCAGCCGATCGCCGCCCTGGGGACCGAGCACGACGACCTGCAGGACGGGCTCGAGCGCCTGGTCCGGCTGACCCGCGACTACACGCCGCCGGCCGAGGCCTGCGCGAGCTGGCGCAAGCTCTACGAGCTGTGCCGTAAGTATGACGAGGAATTCCGCGAACACGTCCAGCTCGAGGAGCGGATCCTCTTTCCGAGATTCCTCTGAAAATGAAGAAAAAGATCAGAAGGTTGATCTGGAACAAGGTGGAGAAACGTCTCAAGGGCTACAAAGATCACAGTAAGACTGAAGCAAGCCAGAGACGTTGAAGGAACAAGACGATGCTTAAGACTGTCCTCGCCGCCGGCGCTGTCGCCGGCCTTCTCGCGGTCGCCGGCCAGGCCGCCGCCGCCGAGGTTCAGGTGAAGATGCTCGACAAGGGCCCCGCGGGAATGATGGTTTTCGAGCCTGCGAGCGCCAAGCTGAAGCCGGGCGACACGGTGCGCTTCGTGCCCACCCACCCGGGCCATAACGCCGAGACCATCCTGGGCATGCTGCCCCCCGGCGCCGAAGTGGTGAAGGGGCCGATGAACAAGGAGCTGGTGGTGAAGTTCGCCAAGGCGGGCGTCTACGGCTTCAAGTGCGCGCCGCACTACGGCTTCGGCATGACCTTCGTCGCCAAGGTGGGCGACGGCGGCCCGAACCTGGCCACCGCCGAGACCGCCTACGCCAAGGCCCCGCCGATGGCCAAGAAGCGGCTCACCGCCGCCCTGGCGCAGGTGAAGTAGGGGAAATCTAGCGGGCGCGGCGGCGACGCCGCGCCGACCGGAGGCTGGCGCACGGACCCGGAAGGGCCGTGCGTCAGCCTTCGCTCTGTTCGATGAGGTCCAGGAGGACATGCAGCTTCCGCACCACGATATGGCGGCGGGAGCTGGCGGTGATCTCCCGGTCGTCCCAGGCCGACAGGGTGCGGCTGACCGTATGCAGGGTCGAGCCGGCCAGTTCCGCCAGTTCCTGGCGGGTGATCGGAAAGTCGATCTCGATGCCCTCCGGGGTCCGCCGACCGGCCTGGCGCACCAACCGGACCAGGGCGCGAGCGATGCGCACGTCCACCTTTTCGGCGGTGAGCTCGCCCACCCGGTTTTGCAGCTCGAACAGGCGCGCGCCGGCCGACGCCGTCGAGCGGACCGCGACTTCCGGGTATTGCGCCATCAGCTGCCGCATCACGCCCACGGTCCAGTAGATCTCGAGGCTCTCGACCACGGCCACGGCGTCGGCGGGGAAGGGCTTGTCCATCAGCGCCGCCACGGTGCCGTACATCTCGCCCGGCCCGATGAAGCGGATCACCGACTGGCCCCCGTCAGGGCGGGTCTGGACGATCTTCACCCGGCCCTCGAGCAGGGTGTGGCAGGTCGCGCCCGGGTCGCCCTGGGCGAAGACCGTGCGGCCCTGAGGGAGCTTCCGCAACGTGCCGGCTTCGAGCACCGCCCGCCTGCCGTCCTCGCCGAGGCAATCGAACATGTCCGCGCCTGCCAGGCAGGACGGATCGATCATGAGAGACATGCCGCCGCAGTAACCCTGGGGCGCCCGCCCTGTCGACTAAGGGAAAACCCTTAGGGCGAGACCCGGAATTGGGCCGTGCGCGGTGCTTCTGTAGACCCCCAGTCACTGAATTTCGCCAGAGGATACAGTTCGTTGGCCACGACCGCGCAACTCCGCCACGCCGGCCGGAACCTGCCCCGCTACACCAGCTACCCCACCGCGCTCGCGTTCACGCCGGGCGAGGGGGCGGAGGCGCCGCGTGGGTGGCTGTCCGGCACCCGGCCCGAGGACGTGATCTCGGCCTACGTGCACGTGCCCTTCTGCCGCCGGCTCTGCTGGTACTGCGGCTGCCACACGACGGTGGCCCACGAGTACGACCGGATCGGCGCCTTCTATGAGACGCTCGAGCGCGAGGTGGACATCGTCGCCGACGCGCTCGGCCCCCACGCCGGGGCCGCCCACCTGCATTTCGGCGGCGGCAGTCCCAACGCGCTGTCGCCCGAGCACTTCCTGTCGCTCACCCGCAAGCTCGCCGACCGCTTCCAGCTGCGCGCGGACGCCGAGGTGGCGGTGGAGCTCGATCCCGGCATGCTGTCGGAGGACTTCGTGGACGCGCTCGGCGAGGCCGGCGTCACCCGCGCCAGCCTCGGCGTTCAGACCTTCGATCCCGTCGTCCAGGAGAAGGTCAACCGCATCCAGCCGGTGGAGATGGTGGAGGCCGCCGTCAGCCGCCTGCGCCGCAACGGCATCGGCAAGCTCAACTTCGACCTGATGTACGGCCTGCCGGCCCAGACGCCGGAGAACGTCGCCGAATCCGTGCGCCTGGCGCTGGACCTGAAGCCCGACCGCGTGGCCGTGTTCGGCTACGCCCACGTCCCCTGGATGAAGAAGCACCAGGTGATGATCAAGGACGCCGACCTCGCCGACGTGGAGGGCCGCTGGGCCCAGGCCGACGCGGCCGACGCGGCCCTGGTCGAGGGTGGCTACGTCCGCATCGGCCTCGACCACTACGCCCGCCCCGAGGATCCGCTGGCGAAGGCCGCCGCGGCCGGGACCCTGCGCCGCAACTTCCAGGGCTACACCGACGACCCGGCGCCCGTGCTGGTGCCGATCGGCCCCTCGTCGATCGGCCACTTCCGCGAGGGCTTCGTCCAGAACGCCATCGCCACCGACGCCTGGGGCGCGGCCGTCCACGCGGGCGAGCTGCCGCTGGCCCGCAAGCTGCCGGTGGGTCCGCAGGACCGCCTGCGCGCCGCGGTCATCGAGCGGCTGATGTGCGACCTGCGCGTCGATGTCGCAGCCGTCTGCGAGGCCCAGGGCTTCGCGCCCGACGCCCTCGACGATTGCGTCGCCCAGGCCCGCGAGCTGGAAGACGACGGCATCTGCACGGTGGAGGGCCGTGTGCTGACGGTCCCGGAAGAGGGCCGTCGCCTGATGCGCGTCGCCGCCGCCTGTTTCGACGAGCGGCTGCCCGCCACCCAGGGCCGCCACGCCAAGGCGGTCTGAAGAACCCGACCACCCGCGAGGTTGTGCTGGCGCAACGACGCCCGCGTCCCTTCGCGTCACCAAGCATCATCCGGCCGCCCTGGGGGGGACCCAGCGGCCTTAGGGGATAAGCGAGATGAACATCCGAAGATTATGGTTCGTCCTCGCCATCCTCATGGCGGTGTCGTTCACCGTCCTGGGGCTGATGGGGCGAGAGATCCACCGGCAGGCGCCGCCGATACCGACGGCCGTTGTCGATTCCACCGGCGTGACCCTGCTGACCGGCAAGGACATCCAGAACGGCCAGCTCGCCTGGCAGTCCATGGGCGGCCAGCAGGTCGGCTCGGTCTGGGGCCACGGCGGCTATGTGGCGCCGGACTGGTCCGCCGACCAGCTGCACCGCGAAGCCGTCATCCTGCTGGACACCTGGGCGAAGCGCGACCACGGCCGCGTCTTCGACGCTCTCGGCGCCGAGCAGCAGGCCGCGCTCAAGGCGCGCCTGAAGCAGGAAATGCGCACCAACACCTACGACGCCACCACCGGCGTCATCACGGTCAGCGCCGACCGCGCGGCCGCGATGAAGCAGGTGCGGGCCCACTACTACGCCCTGCTGAGCGACGATCCCGCGCTGGAGAGCCTGCGCGAGGAGTACGCCATCGCCAACGGCGCGGTGCCCGACGCCCAGCGCCGGGACGACATCGCCAGCTTCTACTGGTGGTCCGCCTGGGCCGCCGGGACGAACCGGCCCGACGACACCGTGACCTACACCTCCAACTGGCCGCACGAGCCGCTGATCGACAACAAGCCGTCGTCGGCCAACATCGTCTGGTCGGTGGCCTCCATCCTGCTGCTGATCTTCGCGGTCGGCGGCCTGGTGTTCTGGCACAGCAAGACCAAGCAGGAGGAGCACCTCGCCCCGCCGGCCAAGGACCCGCTGTTCACCCTCCAGCCGACGCCCTCGATGAAGGCGACCGGCAAGTACTTCCTGACCGTGATCGGGCTCTTCCTGCTGCAGGTGGGCCTGGGCGCGGTGACCGCCCACTATGCGGTGGAAGGCCACGACTTCTACGGGATCCCGATCTCCGAATGGATTCCCTATGCGGTGACCCGCACCTGGCACACCCAGCTGGCCGTCTTCTGGATCGCCACCGCCTGGCTGGCCACCGGCCTCTACGTCGCCCCGATGATCTCGGGCCATGAACCGAAGTTCCAGAAGCTCGGGGTGAACCTGCTCTGGGGCGCCCTGGTCTTCGTGGTGCTGGGCTCGATGGCCGGCGAGTGGCTGGGCGTCCAGCAGGTGTTCGACGTCAACACCAACTGGTGGTTCGGCCATCAGGGCTGGGAATACGTCGACCTCGGCCGCTTCTGGCAGATCCTGCTGTTCGTCGGCCTGATGCTCTGGCTGCTCCTCGTCGGCCGGGCCCTGTGGCCCGCGCTCCGCAGCCCCTCCGACAGCAAGCCCGTCCTGCTCATCCTGTTCATGTCGACGGTGGCCATCGGCCTGTTCTACGCCGCCGGCTTCATGTGGGGTAAGCACACCCACATCAGCATGGTCGAGTACTGGCGCTGGTGGGTGGTCCACCTGTGGGTCGAAGGCTTCTTCGAGGTCTTCGCGACCGCCGTCATCAGCCTGCTGCTGGTGAAGCTGGGCCTGGTCCGCGCCCGGACGGCGAACGGCGCGGTGCTCTTCGGCACCATCGTGTTCCTGTTCGGCGGCGTGCTGGGCACCGCCCACCACTGGTACTTCTCCGGCACGCCCGTGTCGGTGATCGCCATCGGCGCGGTGTTCTCGGCCCTCGAGGTCGTGCCGCTCGCCCTGATCGGCGCGGAAGCCTACGAGAACTACCGGCACACCAAGGCGGCCCCCTGGGTGGCCCGCTACAAGTGGCCGATCATGTTCTTCGTGGCCGTGGCCTTCTGGAACCTGCTGGGGGCCGGCGTCTTCGGGTTCATGATCAACCCGCCGATCAGCCTCTATTACATCCAGGGCCTGAACACGACGGCCACCCACGCCCACAGCGCCCTGTTCGGGGTGTACGGGATGCTGGGCATCGGCCTGCTGCTGTTCTGCTTCCGCGGCCTCGCCAATCGCGCGGCCTGGGACGACCGGCTGCTGGCCTGGACCTTCTGGCTGCTCAACGCCGGCCTGATCATGATGGTCTTCATGTCGCTGCTGCCCGTGGGCGTCGTCCAGGCGTTCGCCAGCATCGACACCGGCCTGTGGTACGCCCGCTCCCCGGCGGTGATCCACTCGCCGCTGGTGGAGACCCTGGTCTGGATGCGGGTGCCCGGGGACGTCGTCTTCGGCGCCGGCGCCTTCACCCTGGCGGTGTTCGCCGCCAAGCTCCTCCTGGGCGGCCGCAAGCCCGTCGAGGTGGAGGACGTCGAAGAGGCTCCGCTGCCGATCGCGGCCGAGTAGGCCCCGCCTGGGCCCAGCGGGCGGCGGGAGGGCGCGTCCCTCCCGCCGCCTTCGCCTGTCCGGGGAAGCATGGGACGACCATGATCATCCTCACCGAGACCACCCCCAATCCCAACGCGCTGAAGTTCCGCGCGCCGACGCCCCTGACCCGGGGCGAGAGCCGCGAGTTCTCCCGCGAGGGCTTCGACCCGGCGCAGTCGCCGCTCGCGGCCCGCCTGTTCGAGATCGCCGGCGTCGAGCGCGTGTTCGTGGCGCCGGATTTCGTCACCCTTTCCCGCGGCCCCGCCGCCCGCTCCTGGTCCGGGCTCAAGCCGGAGGCCTTGGCCGCCATCGCCGAGCACCTGGACAGCGGCGAGCCCGCCGTTGCGTCGGCCGTCACGGACTCCCCCGACGCCTGGGACCAGGTCGAGGCGGAGATCCGCCAGGTGCTGGACGCCTACATCGCCCCCGGCGTCGCCCGCGACGGCGGCGAGATCCGCTTCGAGGCCTTCGATCCGGTCGACGGGGTGCTGTGGATCAGCATGCACGGCGCCTGCGGCGGCTGCCCGTCCTCCCAGATGACCCTAAAGTCCGCCGTGGAGCAGACGGTGCGCCGCTACGTGCCCGAGGTCCTGCGCGTCGAGGAGACGGCGCCGGCCGAACCGCGCGAGGATGCCGGCGGCCGCCTGCGCCGCTGGATGCAGCGCCTGGGGGAGGGGGCCGGCCGCGGCGCCGCCCGTCCCCGCACGGTCTTCACGCGTAGCGGCCGGCGCGAGGCCGCCGAATGAGCCGGGTTTGCGCCCGGACAACGTAGGCCCCCGCCGATCCCGCCACAGTGCGCCGGTCAGCCTCAGGAGGCGCTCATGACCTTCCGCATCTTCCGCCCGCGCCGCAGCCGCCCCGCAGGACCCACGCGCCGCGGCGACAGCCAGTCTGTCCAGGAGGCCCAGCGCGGCCAGCGCCCGACGGCGGACGAGATCGCCCTCCTCGACGCCGGCCTCAACACCCGCAGCTAGCCTAGGCCGGCGGCGGCGCGGTGCTCTCGCGCACCACCAGCCGATGCGCGAGCGTCACGTGCCGGATCGTCTCCACCCGGTCGGAGAGAACGTCGAGCAGCAGCCGCACCACCTCGTGGCCGATGGCCTCCTTGGGCTGGCTGACCGTGGTCAGTGGCGGGTCGAGATAGGGCGCGTAGCGGATGTCGTCGAAACCCACGAGGGAGACGTCGGCCGGGCACATCAGGCCGCGGCGCCGGAACGCCTCCAGCGCCCCCATGGCCATCTCGTCGCTGAAACAGAACACGGCCGTGGGCCGGGGCCCGGCGTCCAGCAGCGCCAGCGTCCTCGCAAGGCCCGAGGCGATGCTGAAGTCCCCCTGTTCGATGCTGAGCGCCCAGCGGCCGCGCCGGGCGGCGGCGGCCTGCACCCCGGCCAGGCGGTCGCGGCTCAGCGGGCTGGCGAGCGGCCCGGTCACCACCCCGATCCGCTGGTGGCCGAGCGCATAGAGGTGCTCCATCGCCTCTTCGGCGGCGCGCCCGTTGTCGATGTGGGCGCTGGGCACGCCGAGTTCGGGGCTGAACTCGCAACCGTTGACGATCGGGGTCTTCGGGCCGTTCGCCCGGACCATGTCGGCCAGGACGTCCGGCAGCCGGTGGCCCAGGAAGATCAGCCCGTCCGCCTCGCGCCTTCGCAGCATCTCGGCGTACTGCGCCTCGCGCGCCTCCTCGTGGCGGGTGTCGCCCAGCAGCACGGAATAGCCGGCCGCGCTCGCCGCCTCCTCGACGCCCCGGATCACCTGCGAGAAGAACGGATTGGAGATGTCCGGCACCGTCACCAGGATCTTCTCGGTCCGGAAGGTGCGCAGGCTCTTGGCCGCGACATTAGGCGCGTAGCCCAGCCGCTCCACCGCCGCCATCACCCGCGCGCGCGTCGCCTCGGCCACCCGCTCGGGCGCGCTCAGCACCCGCGAGACCGTGGCGGTGGAGACGCCCGCCGCCCGCGCGACGTCCTGGATCTTGGCCATGGTTGCGCTCGAACCTTGTTCGTGTAATCGATTACACCGCACGAGCGGAGCCGTTCAAGGAGCTTCGCCGGGGGGAGACGCAAGGATGACGGCCAAGGTCCGTTTGTTCCTGATGATGGTGCTCCAGCTCGCCGTCTGGGGCGCCTGGGCTCCGAAGCTGTTCCCGTACATGGGCATGCTGGGCTTCGAGCCCTGGCAGCAGTCCCTGGTCGGCAGCTCCTGGGGCGTCGCGGCGCTGCTCGGGATCTTCTTCTCCAACCAGTTCGCCGACCGCAACTTCTCGGCCGAGCGGTTCCTGGCGGTGAGCCACCTGCTGGGCGGCCTGGCGCTGGTGTTCACCGCCTTCGCGACCAGCTTCTGGCCGTTCTTCGCGGGCTACCTGGTCTACAGCCTGCTCTACGTCCCGACGCTCTCGGTCTCCAACTCCATCGCCTTCGCCAACCTCGACGACCCGGCCAAGGACTTCGGCGCGGTGCGGATGGGCGGCACCATCGGCTGGATGCTGGTGAGCTGGCCCTTCGTCTTCCTGCTCGGCGCCCAGGCGACGCCGGAGCAGGTGCGCTGGATCTTCCTGGTGGCCGCCATCGTCTCCTTCGTCCTCGCCGCCTACAGCCTGACCCTGCCGCACACCCCGCCGAAGAAGGACGCCGCCGGCGCCGACCCGCTGGCCTGGCGCGAAGCCATCAAGCTGCTCGGCGTGCCCTTCGTGGCGGTGCTCTTCGTGGTCACCTTCATCGATAGCGTGATCCACAACGGCTACTTCGTCATGGCCGACGCCTTCCTGACCCAGCGGGTGGGGATCGCGGGCAACCTCTCCATGCTGGTGCTGAGCCTCGGCCAGCTCGCCGAGATCGTGACCATGTTCGTGCTGGGCGGGGTGCTGATCCGGCTCGGCTGGAAGGCCACCATGATCATCGGGATCCTCGGCCACGCGGCCCGGTTCTCGGTCTTCGCCTTCTTCGCCGACAGCGTGCCGGTGATCATCGCCGTCCAGCTGCTGCACGGCGTCTGCTACGCCTTCTTCTTCGCCACCGTGTACATCTTCGTGGACGCGGTCTTCCCCAAGGACGTCCGCTCCAGCGCCCAGGGCCTGTTCAACCTGCTGATCCTGGGGGTCGGGGCAGTGGCGGCGAGTTTCCTGTTCCCGAACCTGATGGGCCGCATGACCACGGCCGGGCCCGACGGCGCGCCGATGGTCGACTACCAGTCCCTGTTCATGGTCCCGACCGGCATGGCGCTCGTGGCCGTCGTGCTGCTGGCCCTGTTCTTCCGCCCGCCCGAGAAGCGCCCGGTCCATCCGGTCGCCCCGTGACAACCAAGGGAGACCCGCCTTGCGCACCAACCCCGACCTCAACCGGCGCGGCCTCCTCATGGCGGCCGGCGCGGCCCTGGGCGCCGCCGCCGTGAGCGGCCCCGCGTCGGCCGCGCCGTTCTTCGCCGGACGCCGCCTGCCGATCGGCATCCAGCTCTACACGCTCGGTCCCGACGTCGCGAAGGACCTCGAGGGCGTGCTGGGCCAGGTGGCGAAGATCGGCTACCGCACGGTCGAGCTGGCCGGCCTCTACGGACGCACCCCGGCCGACTTCAAGGCCGCGTTGGACCGCGCCGGCCTGGTGGCCACCAGCGCCCACATCCAGGCGCGCGGCCCCGGTTCGTTCGAGGGCGACCTGTCCCAGCTCGCCGACATGCTGGGGACGCTCGGGGTGAAGAACGCGGTCATGCCCAGCCCCTACGTGCCCGACCGGGTCACCGAAGCCGCCAAAGGTCTCACGGGCGGCGACTTCTACCGCAAGGCCATGGGAAGTCTCACCGCCGACGACTACCGGTTCAACGCAGACTACCTGAACGAGAAGGCCGCCGTCCTGAAGCGCGCCGGGATCGCGGTCGGCTACCACAACCACAACTTCGAGCTCGCGCCGCAGGGCGAGACCACCGGCCTCGACATCCTCCTGTCGCGCACCGATCCGTCGCTGGTCACCTTCGAGGCCGACGTGGGCTGGATCAGCGCCGCCGGCGTCGATCCCGCCGCCTACCTGAGCCGGCACAAGGGCCGCTTCAGCCTGATGCACGTGAAGGACGTGAAGGCCGCGACCCAGACCAATTACGAACTGCGCATGGACCCCACCGAGGTGGGCTCCGGCCGCCTCGACTGGCGGACCCTGCTGCCGGCCGCCCACGCCGCGGGCGTGCGCCACTTCTACGTCGAGCAGGAGCCGCCGTTCGAACGGCCGCGCATCGAGGCGGCGAAGATCAGCCATGACTTCCTGGCGGCCGTGAACGCATGAGCTCGGGCGGCCCCATCTCCCTCGCCATGGTCGGCGGCGGGCCGGGCGCCTTCATCGGGCCCGTCCACAGGATGGCCGCCGAGCTGGACGGCCGCCTGAAGCTGGTCGCCGGCGCCTTCAGCAGCGATCCGGCCAGGAGCGCGGCGGCGGGCTCTGCCTGGGGCGCCAGGTCCTATCCCGACTGGCGCGAGATGATCGCCGCCGAGGCGGGCCGCGCAGACGGGGCCCGCGCCGTGGCCGTGGTTACGCCCAACCACCTGCACTACGCCGTCTCAGCCGCGGCGCTCGAGGCGGGCCTGCACGTAATGAGCGACAAGCCCGCCACCCTGAACCTTGCCGAGGCCCAGGCCCTGGCCGGGACCGTGGCCTCTTCGGGCAGGGTCTACGCCCTGACCTACGTCTACACGGGCTATCCCATGGTCCGCGAGGCGCGCGAGATCGTCCGCCGGGGCGACCTTGGCGCCGTCCGCAAGGTGGTCGCCGAATATCCGCAAGGCTGGCTCTCCAGGCCCCTGGAGCGCGAGGGCAGCAAGCAGGCCGCCTGGCGGGTGGACCCGGCGCTCGCCGGCGCCGGCTGCATCGGCGACATCGGGGTCCACGCCTTCAACCTCGCCGAGTTCGTCTCCGGTGAGCGGGTGGCCAGGCTTTGCGCCGACGTCTCCACCGTGGTCGAAGGCCGGGGGCTCGACGACGACTGCAACGTCCTGCTGCGCTTCGCCAACGGCGCGCGGGGCGTGCTGATCGCCTCGCAGATCTCCGCCGGCGCCCGCAACGGCCTGCGCCTGCAGGTCTATGGCGAGAAGGGCGGGCTCTCCTGGAGCCACGAGCGCCCGAACGAGCTCGTCATCGACTGGCTGGACGGCCCTTCCCAGACCCTGCACGCCGCCGCCGGCTACCTCGGCCCGCTGGCGCTGGCGTCCACCCGCATCCCCACCGGCCACCCCGAGGGTTTCGTGGAGGCCTTCGCCAACCTCTACCGGGACTTCGCCGACGCCATCGCCGCCGGCCGCGCGGATCCCGATCCCGTGCCGGGGATCGGCGAGGGCGTGCGCGGCATGGCCTTCGTGGAGACCGCCGTCGCCGCCAGCGGCCAGGGGTGGACCGACCTGAAGGGAGCCTCCGCATGAAGACGCTCAAGGGTCCCGGCATCTTCCTGGCCCAGTTCATGGGGCCGGAGCCACCGTTCGACCGGCTGGAGACGCTCGCCGACTGGGCCGCGGGCCTGGGCTACGTCGGCCTGCAGATCCCCACCGGCGTCGGCGGCCTGTTCGACGTGGAGAAGGGGGCCGAGAGCCAGGCCTACTGCGACGACGTCCGGGGCATGCTGGCCGACAAGGACCTCGCCATCACCGAGCTCTCCACCCACCTGCAGGGCCAGCTGGTGGCCGTCCACCCGGCATATGACGAACTGTTCGACGGCTTCGCCCCGCCGGAGCTCCGCGGGAAGCCGAAGGCCCGCCAGAAATGGGCCGTGGCCCAGGTGAAGGCCGCCGCCAAGGCCAGCCAGCGGCTCGGGCTCACCGCCCACGCCACCTTCTCCGGCGCGCTCGCCTGGCCCTACCTTTACCCCTGGCCGCAGCGCCCCGCCGGTCTGATCGAGGAGGCCTTCGCCGAGCTCGGCCGCCGCTGGACGCCGATCCTCGACGTCTTCGACGAATGCGGCGTCGACGCCTGCTACGAGATCCACCCCGGCGAGGACCTGCACGACGGGGCCACCTACGAGCGGTTCCTGGACGAGGTGAAGGGCCACCCGCGCGCCTGCCTGCTGTTCGACCCCAGCCACTTCGTGCTGCAGCAGCTCGACTACCTCGACTACATCGACCGCTACCATGAGCGGATCCGCGCCTTCCACGTGAAGGACGCAGAGTTCCGGCCGAACGGCCGCTCGGGCGTCTACGGAGGGTACCAGGGTTGGGTGGACCGGCCGGGCCGGTTCCGATCGCTGGGCGACGGCCAGGTGGACTTCGGCGCCATCTTCTCGAAGCTCGCCGCCTACGACTATCCCGGCTGGGCGGTGCTGGAGTGGGAGTGCGCGCTGAAGCATCCCGAGGACGGCGCGGCCGAGGGCGCGCCCTTCATCCGCGACCACATCATCCGCGTCACCGAGCGGGCCTTCGACGACTTCGCGGGCTCCGGCGCCGACGCCGCGGCCAACCGCCGCCTCTTGGGCCTTTAGGGGAACCGCCATGGCCAACCTGAACAACCGCGCCCGGGCCGAGAACACCTACGACGCCATCGTGGTCGGCAGCGGCATCTCCGGCGGCTGGGCGGCCAAGGAGCTCACCGAGCGCGGCCTCAAGACGCTCGTGCTGGAACGCGGCGGCCCGGTCCGCCACATCGAGGACTATCCCACCGCCCAGATGGCGCCCTGGGAGGCGAAGTACCCGCGCGGGCGGCTGCCGGCGGCGGAGCTGAAGGCCTACTATCCGATGCAGCAGCGCACCGGCTATGCGCTCACGGAGTACACCAAGCACTTCTTCGTCCGCGACGACGAGAATCCCTACAGCGAAGAGAAGCGCTTCGACTGGATCCGCGGCTACCACGTGGGCGGCCGCTCGCTGATCTGGGGCCGGCAGTCCTACCGCCACTCCGACCTCGACTTCGAGGCCAACGCCCGCGAGGGGATCGCCGTCGACTGGCCGATCCGCTACGCCGACCTCGCCCCCTGGTACGACCACGTGGAGCGCTTCATCGGCGTTTCCGGCCAGAACGAGGGCCTGCCCCAGCTCCCCGACGGCCAGTTCCAGCCGCCCATGGAGCTGAACTGCGTCGAGAAGGTGCTGAAGGCGAAGACCGAGGCCCGGTTCCCCGAGCGGCGGGTCACCATCGGCCGCACCGCCCACCTGACCGCGCCCACCGAGGAGCAGCTCGCGCTGGGCCGCGGCAAGTGCCAGTTCCGCAACCTCTGCATCCGCGGCTGCCCGTTCGGCGCCTACTTCAGCTCGAACTCCGCGACCCTGGTCGCCGCCGAGCGGACCGGCAACCTGAAGATCCGGCCCAACTCCATCGTCACCACCGTGGGCTTCGACCCCCAGGCGAAGAAGGCCTCGGGCGTGCGCATCCTCGACGCCCAGACGGGGCAGGAGGAGGAGTTCCACGCCAAGGTCATCTTCCTCTGCGCCTCGGCCATCCCGACCGCCTGGATCCTGCTCAACTCCGCCAGCCGCCACTTCCCCAACGGCCTCGGCAACGGCTCCGACCAGGTCGGCCGCAACATCATGGACCACCACCTGGGCGTCGGCGCGAGCGCCGAGGTCGAGGGCTTCGAGGAGATGTATTATTCGGGCCGCCGGCCGAACGGCATCTACGTGCCCCGCTTCCGCAACCTCGGGGATGCGGCCACGAAGCGCTCCGACTACATCCGCGGCTTCGGCTACCAGGGCGGGGCGGGGCG